>NZ_JBJNME010000005.1:0-398254 GCF_052168715.1 Serratia sp. CY44782 | reverse complement strand
ACAACCACGAAAGGACGCATTCATCATTAAATGACATGACTCCGGCTGAATTCATCCGAAGTCTCCGGAAAGACGAAGATCTCTGATTTAGCACTGCACTGATTTTGGGCCAAGGTCAATTGCCTGAACGGCAGCGGCCCGGTGTTGAATCAATACGGGGATATCGGTAATGCGGTGGCGCCTTCCCTCGGCACTCTGAATGAGAACGATAATCCCTTAAGAGAAAAGAATAGACACATTTTCGCCGAGTACAGAATTTTCTTAGATAAAGTACGACTATGCATTTGCGCCATACGAATGATTTTCAAGATAATCATCAGCATTATCACGATGAGCGGAAAAAACGCATAAAAAAACCGGGGCAATCCAACCCCGGCTATCCATAAGAAATTCTGGACTCAGACTAACCAACCGAGCAGCAGCGTCGCGCCAATGACCGTGGAAGCGCCGCCGATGCGCGTGGCGATTTGGGCGAATGGCATCAGCCCCATGCGGTTCGACGCCGACAGGATCGCCACGTCACCGGTGCCGCCCAGGCCGCTGTGACAACAGGTGACGATCGCCGCTTCCACCGGGAACATCTTCAGATAAGGCGCAATCAGGAAACTGACCAGTCCCATCGACAGCACCACCGAGCCGCAGACCACCACATAACCGACCGAGAACACCGCCACCACGCTTTCCAGCGGTACGTACAGCATGCCCAGACCGATCATCAGCGGCCACACCAGCGCCGTGGAGACGAACTTATAGAAACTGTGCGCGCCGGTTTCCATCGAGGCTGGGATCACCCGGCAGTACTTGCACAACACCGCGAACAGGATCATCAGCACCGGGCCGGGAATATGCACGATGTGTTCGAACAGGCCACCGACGATGAAGAAGGCGCAGATCACCAGCAGACCGCCGCCCATCAGTTGGAAATCGACGTTGCCGCTTTGCTCTTTGATGGCGAACATCGCGTTCTCCTGCGCCGAGCGGATCAGCATGCCGTCGCCGCTCAGGGCCTTGCGCTGCATGCCGATGCGAGCCAGCACCCCGGCGGTCACGATGGCGAAGATATTGCCCAGCACCGCCGCCGGCGCCAGCTGCGCGACGTAGACGTCCGGCGTCGAGCCCAGGATCGCCGAATAGGCCAACGACAGCGGTAAAATCCCCTCGCCGATGCCACCGCCGATGATCGGCACGATGATAAAGAAGAAGGTGTGATAGAAGGTAAAACCGAACAGCTTGCCCACCAGCAGCCCGGTGATCACCGCTGTGATCGTGCCCACTACCAACGGCACGAACATGCGAATCATCCCCTGGATCAGGATCACCCGATTCATGCCGAGAATGCTGCCGACTACCAGGCTGGCGATGACGAAATACAGCAGGTTGGCGTCTTTCATCAGCAAATGGACGGTGCCCATGACGTTAGGCTGGAAGACATTGAAATAGACCAGCACCGACGGCACCATCAAACACAGAATGGCCGGCCCGCCGATATCGCGCAGCACGGGAATGCTTTTTCCCAACTGCGCCAGCGCAAAGCCCAGCGTCATTATCACCGCCAGGCCGCCGATCATATTCTTCGGCAGGAAGTTGGCATAGGCGGAAATCGCCACGATCGCGCAAATCGTGATAAACAACGCGATCGGTACCGCACCGATATCTATTTGACGAAGTTGATTAATTAATCCTGAGGATTCGGACGATGCCGTATTTTTATCACAGGCCAGTTCTGCATTTATCTGTTTCATTATTCACCCTGCTGACAAGCGTACAGTACGGTTAGATTCACCTGGCGCAACGATCCTGCCATAGCCAAGCAAAAACAATTGATTACGAAAAATCCTATTGTGGATTTCGCTTTTTCTAATAAGAAATAAAACAGTAGACAGCTCTGACGATATGATAAAAAATAAAAATGCAAAACTAAATTACGCCGGCGGAATTCAATATTGTGACCCTCCGCCAAGGTTAGTTTTAATTAATTATCGTCAGCATTTTGTAATTAAAGTAATCGGGTTTAAATTCGCTGCTATGCTATAGGAGGGCGAAAAAGCCCCCTGCTTTATTAATAAAGAACCGGAAACGCATTAGCTGAATCCGGTCAGCTTGATCCGAACCTTAATCCTGCGCGCGGCACCGCACGGGAAAGAGGCATAATATGACTCATAAGGAAGTAGAATATGTCTTCACGCGCTGTTACCCCACAAACCCTCGCTCGCTACGGCATTCATCAGGCCGCCGACGTCGTCTATAACCCCAGCTATGAATTACTGTTCGCCGAAGAGACCCGCGCCGACCTGCCGCCGCTGGAACGCGGCACCCTCACCCAGCTGGGCGCGGTCAACGTCGCGACCGGTGAATTCACCGGCCGTTCGCCGAAGGACAAATACATCGTGCGCGACGACACCACGCGCGATACCGTCTGGTGGTCGGACAACGGCACCGGCAAGAACGACAACCAGCCGCTCTCCCCGGAAGTCTGGCAGCATCTGAAAACGCTGGTGGGCAACCAGCTCTCCGGCAAGCGTTTGTTCGTGGTGGACGCGTTCTGCGGCGCCAACGCCGACACGCGCCTGAAAGTGCGCTTCATCACCGAGGTGGCCTGGCAGGCGCACTTCGTGAAAAACATGTTTATTCGCCCGAGCGACGCCGAACTGGCAGACTTCGAGCCGGACTTCGTGGTGATGAACGGCGCCAAATGCACCAACCCGGACTGGCAGCAGCAAGGGCTGCATTCGGAGAACTTCGTCGCATTCAACCTGACGGAACGCATGCAGCTGATCGGCGGCACCTGGTACGGCGGCGAGATGAAGAAAGGCCTGTTCTCGATCATGAACTACCTGCTGCCGCTGAAGGGCATCGCCTCGATGCACTGCTCGGCCAACGTCGGCGAGCAAGGCGATGTGGCGGTGTTCTTCGGCCTGTCCGGCACCGGCAAAACCACCCTCTCCACCGATCCGAAGCGCCAGCTGATCGGCGATGACGAGCACGGCTGGGACGACGACGGCGTGTTCAACTTCGAAGGCGGCTGCTACGCCAAGACCATCAAGCTGTCGCCGCAGGCGGAGCCGGAAATCTATCAGGCGATCCGCCGCGATGCGCTGCTGGAAAACGTCACCGTGCTGGCCGACGGCAGCATCGACTTCGACGACGCCAGCAAAACCGAGAACACCCGCGTCTCCTATCCGATTTATCACATCGAGAACATCGTCAAACCGGTGTCCAAAGCCGGCCATGCGCGCAAGATCATCTTCCTGACCGCCGACGCCTTCGGCGTACTGCCGCCGGTATCGCGCCTGACGCCTGAGCAGACCCAGTACCACTTCCTGTCCGGCTTCACCGCCAAGCTGGCCGGCACCGAGCGCGGCATCACCGCGCCGACGCCGACCTTCTCCGCCTGCTTCGGCGCCGCGTTCCTGACGCTGCACCCAACGCAGTATGCCGAAGTGCTGGTGAAACGCATGGAGGCCGCCGGCGCCCAGGCTTACCTGGTCAACACCGGCTGGAACGGCAGCGGCAAACGTATCTCGATCAAAGACACGCGCGGCATCATCGACGCCATTCTAAATGGCGACATTGAGCAGGCCGAGACCTTCACGCTGCCGATCTTCGGGCTGGACGTGCCGACCGCGCTGCCGGGCGTCGATCCGTCGATTCTCGATCCACGCAAAACCTATGCCGACGAATCGCTGTGGCAGGAGAAGGCGCAGGATCTGGCGCAGCGCTTTATCGATAACTTCGCCAAATATACCGTCACCCCGGCGGGCGAAAAACTGGTGAACGCCGGGCCTAAACGGTAACGGCATTCCCCCGCTCAAGGGCCGATTCGTCGGCCCTTTTTTGTTTTCACACCTCTTCCAGCAAACCCGGCATCACCAGCGCCACCGCCGCCGCGATGCGCTCGTCGATCGCGCTGCCCGGCGGCAACAGCCCCAGCGTCATCTGCCGCAGCGGTTCGGCGATGGTCATCGCCAACAGCAGGTCGCTGGTTTGCGCCCAGTCGCGCTCACGCAGCCACCCGCACTGCTGCTGGCGCTGCAGCCAGTCCGCCACCGTCGCCCGGCCGCGCTGAATACCGTTGCGCTGGTAGCTGTCCAGCAGCCCCTCGCGCCCCGGAAATTCGCTTTGCAGCAGCCGGAACATGCCCACCGCTTCCGCACTCAGCACCTGCTGCGCGATGGCCTGCAGCCCTTTTTCCAACAGCGGCGCAACCGCCGCCCGCTGCCCGGCATCCTGGGCGAAGGCCGGCTGAAACGCCTCAGTCCAACCGCTTACCGCCTGCGCCACCAGTTCGTCGCGGTTGGCGGCAAAGCGATACAGGGTTTTTTTAGCCACCCCGGCGCGTTTCGCCACCGCATCCACCGTCGCCGCGGCATAGCCGCCGTCGATCAGCAGTGCCAACGTCGCCTGAACCAGCGCCGCGCGCAGCGCCGTTTCCGGCGTGGCCGGCCGGCCGCGAGCACGCAGCGGTTCTTCATTCGGGTTTGCCATATTTATTCCTCATAAGCGTTGACAGACTCAGCATAGCGGCATAGCCTTATTTTGGAAACACAATTCGTTTCCAAAATAAAAAAGGAACCCATTATGACACATCCTTCCCTGCTGGCGCCGTGGGGCGTTAACGATATCAACGAGTTGCTCAGGCCCGAACCGCTGCGGCTGGAGATGGGACTGAGCCGCAGCGCCGACGGCCTGCTGACCGTCGCGGTTCGCACCGACCTGCACGGCTGCAAAGGGCGCATGCTGGACTGGTGGTTCACCTTCTTCGAAACGACTCAGCATATCAACTGGTGGCACCCGCACGATCACGTCGAACACCGCGGCTGGGATCGCCACTGGAAAAAGGGGGAAAGCTACGTCGGCGCCAGTATCGAAGCGGTCGAGTGGCTGGCGGAGCTGCCGCCGGTCGCGGCGCGCCTCAAGTTTCACGCCGCCGAGGACTTCTTCTCGCCGCAGCCGCTGCGCCAGGCGCGCGACGCGCAGGCGCTCTCCGCCGCCGTTTGCGCGCGCATCGGCTTCGGTGACCAGGTGGCGCTGGATGACAACGGCGATCCCTGCGACGGCGAGATGCTGCACCTGGTGCGCGACACGCCCTATGGCTGCGTGCTGCGCAGCCGCTTCCTGCTGGGCAAAGCCTGCGCCAACGCCCACGACGAGCTGCCGGACGATATCGGCTTTAACCTGATGCGCCACTGCTACAACGAGTTCAGCTATCTGGCGCAGTTCCTGCCGTCGCTGTACTACGCCGAAAACGGCCGCGAACCGGCGCCGTTGCTCTGGTAATGCGTCAGCGGGGACCTGTTAATTTTTCGCGATGCCGCTATAGTGATTTTCATCGCCATTCCCGCGTTTATGACGGAGAACTCATGGAAAACCCCAGCTATAGCGGCGGCTGCCTGTGCGGGCATATTCGCTTTCAGGCACGCGGCCTGCCTGGCAATCCGCACAGCTGTTCCTGCGATTTTTGCCGCCGCCACTCCGGCGCGCCGACGCTCTGTTGGGTCGAATTTCCGCGTCAGGCCATCGAGTGGAACGGCCCGGGTGGCATGCCGGCCCTATACCGTTCTTCACCCTATTCCAGCCGCGCCTTTTGCCCACGCTGCGGCAGCACGCTGGGGGCGATCGACGACGAGCCGACGGTGGCACTGGCCACCGGCAGCTTCGATCGGGCCGATCTGCCGGAGCTGCGCCCGACCTCACATGCGTTCGCCGATGTTTGCCCCGAATGGTGGCGTATCGACGGCATGCGCTGAACGCCTCACAGTTCCCGCTAAAATCAATTGATTGTTTTGTCGTATAAATTTAGAACTGACGAACAATAATTCAAAAGTATGGGAACGGGGATGAATCAACAGACTCTCGACGCGCGCCGCTCGCGTCAGGCGTTGCTGGCCGGCTCGGTCGGCAACTTTATCGAATGGTATGAGTTCGGGGTGTACGGGTTCCTGGCCACCGTTATCGCCGCCAATTTTTTCACGCTGCAGGGTGAAAACGAAATCACCAGCCTGATCCTCACCTACGCCGCCTTCGCGCTGGCGTTTTTCTGTCGGCCGATCGGCGCGGTGATCTTCGGCCGCATCGGCGATCGCATCGGCCGTCGCCCGACGCTGATTGCGGTTCTGCTGTTGATGACGCTGGCCACCGCGCTGATCGGCGTCATGCCAACCTATACCTCGATCGGCGTCGCCGCCCCGCTGCTGCTGACGCTGCTGCGCATGTTTCAGGGGCTATTCGCCGGCGGCGAATTCGGCGGTGCCGTGTCGCTGATGACCGAGTTCGCCCCGAAGGGCAAGCGTGGGCTGTTCGGCGCCTGGCAGTCGCTGACCGTCGCGCTCGGCCTGCTGGCCGGCGCTGGGCTGGTGGCGCTGCTGGCCGCGCTGCTCAGCGTGCAGCAGCTGCATGACTGGGGCTGGCGCATTCCCTTCCTGCTGGCGCTGCCGATGGGCGCCGTGGCGCTGTGGCTGCGGCTCAAGCTCGAGGAAACGCCCACGTTCACCCAGGCGCAGCAACATGCGGAACACGCCGCCGCGCCGACGGAAGCGAAGCTGGGCGGCGTGGTGAAAACCATTCTGATCGGCATCGGCCGCATGATGGGCTGGTCGGCCGCCGGCTATACCTTCCTAGTGGTGATGCCTTCCTATTTGCAAACTTCATTGCACGCCACCTTCCAGCAGGCGCTGGTGGCGACGGTGCTGGCCAACGTCGGCTTCGCCCTGACCATTCTGCCGGCGGGCATCATCAGCGACAAACTGGGGCGTAAAACGGTGATGCTGACGGCGGTGGCGGCGGTGATCCTGTTCACCTTCCCGCTGCTGCACCTGTTGCAGGATGCGCAGAGTTCACTGTGGGCCAAAGGGCTGGCGGTCATGATCGCCGGCGCCGTGGTCGGCCTGCTGGCCGGCCCCGGCCCGGCGATGCTGGCGGAGATGTTCCCGACCCGGGTGCGCTATACCGGCTTGGGGCTGGCTTACTCGCTGTCCAATGCGGTGTTTTCCGGCTCGGCCGGGCTGATTATCACCGGCCTCATCAAACAGACCGGTAATATCGACATTCCCGCCTACTACGTGGTCGCCACCTCGGTGGTCAGCCTGTTTGCGCTGATGACGCTGCGCCGCGACGACCATCTGCGCTCGCTGAACGAACGTTAATCCTCCGGGGGCACATCGCCCCCTTGCCAACTCGTGACCTCGATCACAACGCCAAAGTGTTAACGTTAACTTTTGTGATTAACATCGCACGCGTGATATCTGCTGGCTTCATCCCTTTGCGAGTTAACGTTAACAATAGAGCTAACTTCACTCACCGGGGCCCTACCCATGAACCGCGAAACTAAAAAATATTACGTGCTGCTCAGCGGCCTGCTGTTCTTCTTTTTCTTCACCTGGTCTTCCAGCTTTTCGCTGATCTCACTGTGGCTGAATCAGAAGATCGGCCTGAAAGGCGCCGAGACCGGCCTGATCTTCTCCGCTATCTCGTTGGTGGCGCTGTGCGCACAGCCACTGTACGGGTTTATTCAGGACAAACTTGGGCTGCGCAAGCACCTGCTGCAGTTTCTCGGCGTGATGCTGCTGCTGACCGGCCCGTTCTTTATCTACGTTTACGCCCCGCTGCTGGCCAGCAGCCTGCCGCTCGGCGCGCTGGTCGGCGGGGTATTTATCGGCGCCACCTTCTTCGCCGGCATCGGCGCGCTGGAATCTTATACCGAGCGAGTCAGCCGCATCAGCGGTTTCGAATTCGGCCGCGCCCGCATGTGGGGATCGCTCGGCTGGGCCTGCGCCACCTTTTTGGCCGGTTTTATCTTCAATATCGATCCGAACATCAATTTCTGGCTGGCCTCCGCCGCCGCCGTGGTATTCCTGTTGCTACTCAGCCAGGTTCGCGAGCTGAAGCCGAACGCCATGGCCGGCCTGGCGTTCGGCAAACCGGAAAATCTGCGGCTGCAGGATGCGCTGGCGCTGCTGCGTATGCCGGGCTTCTGGGCGCTGGTGGTGTTTGTGCTCGGTATCAGCGTGTACAACGTTTTCGATCAGCAATTTTCGGTCTACTTCGCCTCGCAGTTCGCTTCTCGCGAACAGGGCAACGAGATGTACGGCTTCCTCAACTCGCTGCAGGTCTTCCTCGAAGCCGGCGGCATGTTCCTGGCGCCGCTGCTGGTGAACCGCATCGGCGCCAAACAGGGGCTGCTGCTGGCCGGTGGCGTGATGGCGCTGCGCATGTTCGGCTCAGGCTTGGTCAGCGGCGCATTGATGATCTCCGCCATGAAACTGCTGCACGCCGTAGAGTTGCCGATCCTGCTGATCGCTATCTTCAAATACATCGCCAGCCGCTTCGACAGTCGCCTCTCCTCAACGCTTTACCTGGTGGGCTTTCAGTTCATCACCCAGGTGATGGCCAGCTTCCTGTCGCCGCTGGCGGGCTACGGTTATGACCGCATCGGCTTTGCCGACACCTATCTGCTGATGGGGTGCGCGGTCGCCGCCACGACGCTTGTCTCCTGTTTCCTGCTGCGCGGCGAACGTTCCGCCAGCGCAGCCCCCTTTCAATCCGCCATTAAATCAAGTGAGTCTGTCCAATGAACACTGCCTTAGCTCAAGCCGACCATGCGGTCGAAGCCCTGCGCGCAGAACGCCGAGACGAATACTACCCGCAGTTCCATCTCGCGCCGCCCGCCGGCTGGATCAACGATCCCAACGGCCTGATCTGTATTGACGGCGTCTATCATGCCTTCTTCCAGCATCACCCCTATAGCGAGCACTGGGGCCCCATGCACTGGGGGCACGCGACCAGCCGCGATCTGATCCGCTGGCAGCACCAGCCTATCGCCCTGGCACCCGATGCGCCCTATGACAAAGACGGTTGCTTTTCCGGCTGTGCCGTGGATGACAACGGCGTGCTGACGCTGATTTACACCGGCCACGTGTGGCTGGGCGAGCCCGGCGACGACAGCCAGGTGCGGGAAGTGCAATGTCTCGCCACCAGCGAAGATGGCATACGCTTCGTCAAGCATGGGCCGGTGCTGGCCGCGCCGGACGGCATTCAGCATTTCCGCGATCCGAAAGTCTGGCGCGAGAGCGGCGAATGGTGGCTGGTGGTCGGTGCCAAAGAAAACGGCCTGGGCCAGGTGCGCCTGTACCGTTCTGCAGATCTGCGCGCCTGGCGCTTCGATCGGGTGCTGGCCGGCGCGCAGGCGGCGCATCAAGGGTATATGTGGGAATGCCCGGATTTCTTCCCGCTGGGGGAACAACACCTGTTGTTGTTCTCACCGCAGGGACTGGCGGCACAGGGCTACCGCTACCGCAATCGCTTCCAGAGCGGCTATCTGCTCGGCCACTGGCGGCCAGACAGCGACTTTAGGGTGACCCAACCCTTCTGCGAGCTGGATGCCGGCCACGATTTCTATGCACCGCAGACCTTCACCGCCGCCGACGGCCGTCGGCTGCTGTTTGCCTGGATGGATATGTGGGAATCCCCAATGCCCAGCAAAGCGCACCGTTGGGCCGGTGCCCTCACCCTACCGCGTGAGCTGACGCTGGCCGCCGACGGCAGCGTCCTCATGAACCCGGCGCGTGAACTGACGGCGCTGCGCCGAGAATCGCACACCTTTTTGGCACAGACGCTGACCAATCAGCATCTGCCGCTGGCGGACGACGTGCAGGAACTCACCCTGACGTTGAGACCGGCCGACAACGACGCCGAGCGTTACGGGCTGGTCATCGGGAGTGCGGCGCGGCTGTTCGTCGACAATCAGGCGCACCGGCTGGTGCTGGAACGTTTTCATGAAAACCCCGCCCTGTGCACCTGCCGCAGCGTGCCGCTGCCAGAAGGTGACAGCCTGTCGCTACGGATCTTCATTGACCGCTCATCGCTGGAGATCTTCGTCAATCAGGGGCAGGCCTGCCTGACCAGCCGAATTTATCCGACGGCGGGCGATCGCCGCCTCAGCCTGTTCGCCGAAGGCGGCCGGGCACAGTTTGAGCCCATCACGGGATGGCAGTTGGCAAGCCTCTGGGGATAATGGGAATGAGCACCGGGCGCGCAGCGACGCACCCGGTGCGCTTACAGCGAACCACGCTCCAACAGCGGGCAAGGCACTTTCACCGTCTCACACTGCTCCCGCTGCTCAATCACATGCAGCGCCGCAAGGCGGCCCAGCTCGTAATGCGGCAGCTGCACCGTCGTCAATGCCGGCAGGAACAGCTCGCCGGTGCCGACCATATTGTCGTAACCCAGCACCGCTACCTGTTGCGGTATCCGCCATCCTTGCGCCAGCAATACCTGATACACCAGAAAGGCTATCCGATCGTTCCCGCACACCACGACATCGCAATCGCGCCTTCCTGCAGAGAAATGCCGCTCCAGCAGCGCGACGCAGTCGCGATAGCTTTGGTCGCCGCCGCTCAGATCGAGATGATACTGCCGCAGCTGTTCAACATCGCGCCCCGCTTCGCGCCAGGCGCGTTCCAGACCGCGACGGCGCAGGCCCGCCGCCAGCGTATCCGCCGGTAAATGAATGCACAGTGGCGCGCGATAGCCTTTGGCGATCAGCGCGCGCGTGGCGTCATACTGCCCTTGCTCGTCATCAGGAATGTAGCTGGCGATCGAATGCGCCGGGCTGACGCAGTTAGCCAGCACCAGCTTTTTGTCCAGCAATTTGGCCGGCAATGTCACCTCGCGCAGCCCCATCGTGGTGAAGATCACCCCATCCGGACGATGCGCCAGCAGCAGATCGACGGTCTGTTCGGCGTTGTCGTCGGCAAACAGGTTGACGACGAAGCTGTTCCAGCCTCGCTCGCGCGCGGTTTTCTCAATCGACAGGATCATTTCCACCGAGAACGGCGTCGTGGCGGTGTCCAGCGCCAGCACGCCGAGCGTCTGCACGCGATTTCCGTCACCGCGAATACGCCGCGCCGACAGATCCGGCACGTAGTCCAACTGGTCGATAGCCTGTTTGACGCGGCGGTAGGTTTCCGGCCGCAGCTTGCCGGGTTCATTGATGGCGCGGGACACCGTCATCAACGAGACTCCGGCAAGTTTTGCGACGTCTTTCAGCGAAGCCATGCGCCCTTCTTTATGATGATTAATGGGAAAAAGTGAATAATCCCATAACCGGGCGCAGGACTCTACTCTGCGTTAGCAGGCTGTGATGTTCGCCCACAGGAGAGCGCCGTTGGCCGTCAGCGGCGCCACTTCACCGCCCGCCGCCTGCGCCGCCCACCAGACGCCCTCGCGCGCCCGCAGTTCGCCGCCCCCCGGCAGCGACCAGACCCCGCTCAGCACATACAGCACGCCCGCCTGGTGGGATGGCAGGGTGACGGGCGCCGTGCTGCGCCGCACCTCGGCCGCCTGTCGGCCACGGCGCGTCATGATGTTGAAATCCTGACTGGCGCCGCCCAGCAGCGTCGCTTCCAGCGCCACGTCGCCGGAGAACGCGAACGGTTCCCCGACGTGAGCCAATTGATGGTCGATATGCCCGGCGCTGAACAGCCGCACGCCGTCGCCTTCCAGCAAAGTGATCGAGCGGTCGATGCCCGTAAAGGCGGAAAACGGCCCGTCCTGCGCGATGGTAGCGATGCTGGCGCGCCAGTCAAAATCCTGCGCGCCCGGGGGCCAGCTGACGATTTCACGGGTTTCCCCACCGCCGTTGCGCCACGGGCTGACCGGCAGCGCGGCGAAGCTAAAACGGGTCAGGCTCATTACGCCTCCTGCTGAAAGGTTTTCAACACCTGCAGGAACTCGGCGCTGCTCTGCTGCTGCAGCGCGTGCCGCCCCTGCTCGATCACCTGCCGGCCGCCGACGAACACGTCGCGAATTTGCTCTTTGCCGCCGGCGAACAGCCAGCGGTTGAGGATCGAGGCGTCCAGCGCCGCCGCCAGATACGGGTCGTCGCCGTCCAGCACCAGCCAGTCGGCGCGATAGCCGCTCTGCAACCGGCCGATCGGCGCGCCGCACGCCTGCGCGCCGCCCTGCAGCGCCTGCAGGTACAGCACATCGCCCACCGCCGACTGTTCCGGCGTCGTCAGACGGTTGCGGCGCTGATCGCGCAGCCGCTGGCCGTATTCGAACCAGCGCAGCTCTTCCACCACGTTGAGCGAAACGTGGCTGTCGGAACCGATGCCCCAGCGCCCCTGCTGCTGCAGGTAAGCGTCGCCGGGGAAAATGCCGTCGCCGAGGTTGGCTTCGGTGGTCAGGCACAGGCCGGCCACCGCGCGGCTACGCACCAGCGCTTCCAGCTCATCGCGATCCAGATGGGTGGCATGCACCAGACACCAGCGCTGATCGACCGGCAGATGGTCATACAGCCAGGCCACCGGGCGCTGCCCGCTCCACGCCAGGCAGTCGTTCACCTCTTTTTGCTGCTCGGCGATATGAATATGCACCGGCAAAGTGCGATCCGACGCGGCCAAAATCTGCTGCATCTGGCCCAGCTCCACCGCACGCAGCGAATGGAAGCACAGCCCCTGATTCTGCAACGGACGATCCGCCAGCTGGCGGGCAATCACCTGCTGCTGGTGCAGATAGCTTTCGGTATCCTGGATAAAACGTTTCTGCCCCGGCTGCGCCGGTTGCGCGCCGAAACCGGCATAGCTGTACAGCACCGGCAGCATCGTCATGCCGATGCCGGCCTGATGCGCGGCCTCGCTGAGGCGGCCGGTCATTTCACCGCGATCGGCGTAAGGCTTACCGTCGGCGTCGTGATGCAGGTAGTGGAATTCGGCCACCTGGGTGTATCCGCCCTTGAGCATTTCGATATACAGTTGACGGGCGATCACCTCCACCTGCTCCGGCGTCAGGCGCTGCACCAGGCGGTACATCAGATCGCGCCAGGTCCAGAAGCTGTCCTGCGGGTTACCCGCCACTTCCGCCAGCCCGGCCATCGCGCGCTGGAAAGCGTGGGAGTGCAGGTTCGGCATGCCCGGCACCGCGTCGCCGTGCAGCCGGATGCAGCCTTGCGGTTCAGCGTCGGCGGTAACTTGAGTCAGATAACCTTGCGCATCGACGTCCAGCCGGACGTTATGCGCCCAGCCCTCAGGGAGCAAAGCGCGTGGGGCAAAATAAGCAGGCATGGCAGTATTCCACTGTTGGTGTAACGGCGAATGAGGCGCGGCGATGGCGCGCATTCAGGAATTTTTGGCGGTCACCGGCAAGTTTCTGGCGCGACGGCCACTAGTTGTATATACATATACATACGCCGACATCAACAGTAAACTGGTGTTATTATTTTTTTATTTGACGAGGTTAACGTCGTGGCTGAACAACAGACCGTGTTACAACTGGCGGCTGCAATGAGCGATGCCCCCGCCCCGATCTACCAACGGGTCAAACAGGCGATCGTGAATCAAATCCGTGCGGGGCATTGGCAACCGCACCAGCGCGTGCCCTCCGAAAGTGAACTGGTGGCGGAACTGGGCGTCAGCCGCATGACCATCAACCGCGCGCTGCGCGAGCTGACCAGCGAAGGTTTTTTGATTCGCATGCAGGGCGTCGGCACCTTCGTCGCCGAAGCCAAAGCGCATACCGCGCTGCTGGAAGTGCACAACATCGCCGATGAGATCGCCGCGCGCGGCCATCGCCACAGCAGCAAGATCCTCGAGCTGAAGGCCCGAGCGGCCAGCGAAGAAGAAGCGACGGCGCTGGGCATTCAACCCGGCCAACGGCTGTTCTACTCGCAGATCGTGCATTACGAAAACGATGTGCCGGTGCAGGTGGAAGACCGCTGCGTCAACCCGCTGGTGGCGCCGGATTACCTGAAGCAGGATTTCGACCGCGTCACGCCTTACACCTATCTGACGCAGGCCGCGCCGCTGACCGCCGGCGAACACATCGTCGAAGCGGTGATCCCCACCCGGCGCGAGCGCGAGCTGCTGCAGCTGGAAGACCACGAACCCGGCCTGCTGATTCATCGCCGCACCTGGTCCGGCAAAACCGTGGTGACCTCGGCCCGGCTGCTGTACCCCGGCAGCCGTTATCAACTGTTCGGCCGCTTCACCAGCGAAGTCTGATTCCCGGCGGGCGCCCCCTGCGCCCGCATCTCCGCTGTCGATCACATCCTGATAACAAAATCTCTTCCGCCTCTTGTGACATCCCGGTGAATGCGTTAGGTTGTTTTTAATTGTATATACAACCATGTGGGAGCTGCGGCTCCGGCGGAGGAAAGCAATGACGTCTGAGATTCACTGTGACAGCCTGTGGCACGGCGCCGATATCGTCACCATGCGCGACGGCAACTATCACACCCTGACCGACGGCGCGATCGCCGTACGCGACGGCAAGATCGTCTGGATTGGCGAACATGCGGCGCTGCCGCCCGGCCTGATCGCGGACGAAACGGTGAAATTCGACGGCGGCATCATTACCCCCGGCTTTGTTGACTGCCACACGCACCTGGTGTTCGGCGGCAACCGCAGCGGCGAGTTCGAACAGCGGTTGAACGGCGTGAGCTACGCCGACATTGCCGCGCAGGGCGGCGGCATCATTTCCACCGTGAAAGCCACCCGCGAGGCCGACGAGGCGCTGCTGCTGGAGCAGGCGCTGTTCCGCCTGCGGCCGCTGCTGGCGGAAGGCGTCACCTGCGTGGAGATCAAATCCGGTTACGGCCTCAGCCCGGAGAGCGAACTGAAGATGCTGCGGGTGGCGCGCAAGTTGGACGAGCTGCTGCCGGTCGAGGTGAAAACCACCTGTCTGGCGGCCCATGCGCTGCCGCCGGAATACGCCAACCGCGCCGACGACTACATCAATCTGGTCTGCGATACCATCATTCCGCAGGCGGCCGCCGCCGGGCTGGCGGATGCGGTTGACGCCTTCTGCGAACATCTGGCGTTCTCACCGGCGCAGGTGGAGCGAGTCTTCGCCGCCGCCGAGGCCGCCGGGCTGCCGGTCAAGCTGCACGCCGAGCAGCTCTCCGCCCTCGGAGGCAGCACGCTGGCGGCACGCCATCACGCGCTCTCCGCCGACCATCTCGAATACGCTACCGAACAAGATGCCCGCGCCATGGGCGATGCCGGCACCGTGGCGGTGCTGCTACCCGGCGCCTATTACCTGCTGCGCGAAACCCAGTGCCCGCCGGTAGAGCTGTTCCGCAAGCACCACGTGGCGATGGCGATCGCCAGCGACGCCAACCCCGGTACCTCGCCGGCGCTGTCGCTGCGCCTGATGATCAACATGGCCTGCACGCTGTTTCGCCTGACGCCGGAAGAAGCGCTGGCGGGCGTTACCACCCACGCCGCCAAAGCGCTGGGGCTGCAACACAGCCACGGCACGCTGGAAACCGGCAAGGTGGCGGACTTCGTTCACTGGCCGCTGTCGCGGCCGGCGGAACTGGCTTATTGGTTGGGCGGCCAGCTGCCCTGTACGGTGATTTTCCGAGGAGAAGTACGTCAATGACCATTCGCGATCCTTTTAGCTTCCAGAGCGGCAGCCTGCCGCTGCTGATCAGCATCCCACACGCCGGCACGCAACTGACGCCGGCGGTCGAGGCCGGACTGACCGACGACGCCCGCCCGCTGCCCGATACCGACTGGCACATTCCGCAGCTGTACGACTTTGCCCGGGCGATGGGCGCCAGCGTGCTGGTCGGCAACTATTCGCGCTTCGTCATCGATCTGAACCGCCCGGCGGACGACAAACCGCTGTACACCACCGCCACCACCGGCCTGTATCCCGACGTGCTGTTCGACGGCCGCCCAAGCTTCCTGCCGGGTAAAGCGCCAACGGACGCAGAACGCGCCGGCTATCTGCAGCAGATTTGGCAACCTTACCATCAGCAGCTGCAAGACGAACTGGCACGCCTCAAAGCGCGGCACGGCTATGCGCTGCTGTTCGACGCACACTCCATCGCCTCGGTGATCCCACGGCTGTTCGACGGCCAGCTGCCGGATCTCAATCTCGGCACCAACGGCGGTGAAAGTTGCGCCCAGGCGCTGAGCGATCGGCTGGTCGCCTGCTGCGAGCAGCAACAGCAGTACACCCACGTACTGAACGGCCGCTTCAAGGGCGGTTACATCACCCGCGCCTACGGGCAGCCGCAGCAGCAACAGCATGCGATCCAGCTCGAACTGGCGCAGGTGAACTACATGTCCGAACAGTATCCTTACGCGTTCGAACCGCAGCGCGCCGCCTCGCTGCAGCGCCTGCTCAAGCAGATGATTGAAGGCCTGTTGGACAGCGCCGCCAGACTGAACTGATCCCTTTGCAGGCGCCGCCGGGCGCCTGTTTCTCCCCCTGCCTTTAATCGCAACGTCAGCCGCAATCTGCGCGCTATATCAAAGTTTCGCGTGATTCCCCACTGACTGGTCTAAACAGCGCACAAAACAGCGGCCGACGAAAAACGCACTGCGCCACAATCAGCCGAAAAGCCCGCGCTCATCGTCAGCGCCGGGTGGCGTGTGGCCGAGCTGGCCCGTTTCGAACCATCACTCTGGAGGCCCTATGTCTGTAACACCGTTAAACTGGCGCGCTGCCGGCGCCCTCGCCGAACAATTGCTGGCCGGCTGGCAACGGCGTGGCGAACCCGGCGGCGCCATCACCCTGTTTGACGCCGAACAACTCCGCGCCACCGCCTGCGCCGGCCTGGCCGATCTGGCGCAGAATACCCCCTTCACCGCCGACAGCGTGGTGCGCTACGCCTCAGTGACCAAACATATCTTCGCCGCGCTGGCGCTGAACGCTACCGAACGCGCCATTCGGCTCGATCAACGCTTGGGCGAACTGCTGCCCGCCCTGCAGCCCGCGCTGGCGGACGTCACCGTCGGGCAGGCGCTGGACATGACCGGCGGCTTGCCCGACGTGCGCGAAACGCTCGGCTTGCTCGGCATCTCGCTGCACGCCGTCAGCGAGGCGCAGCCGGTCCTGCAGTTTGTCGAGGGGCTGGAGAAGCTGAACTACGAAGCCGGCAGCGAGATCGCCTACAGCAATACCGGCTATCGGCTGCTGGAGGCGGCGCTGCGCAGCAAAGGGTATGACTTCGACCAACTGGTGCAACAGCACATCGCTCGGCCGCTGCAGGTGCAAATGCGGGCACCGGAAAGCTGGTTCGACGTGGTACCGGGATTGGTGCCGGGTTACTGGCGTGCGCCGCAGGGCTGGCAACACGCCAGCGCCGGCCTGCACCTTTCCGCCTCCGGCAGCCTGACCGGCAGCCTCAACGCCCTTACCCGCTGGCTGCAGACGCTGCTGGCCGACGAGGGCCCCGGCCAGGGCGTGCTGGCGCAACTTGGCGCCCCGCGCCGCCTCAATCAGGGGCAGCTCAGCGCCTATGGCCTGGGGCTGGCGCAAACCCCGCTGGGCCTCCGCCGCTTGCTCGGCCACGGCGGTTCCCACGCCGGTTACAAAACCTACTTCCTGTTGGCGCCCGATCGCCAGGTCGGCGTCGCGTTGGTCGCCAACCGCGAAGACTGCGACAGTTTCGGTATGGCTTTGCAGGTGATGGCGGCGCTGCTGGGCGAACCTTTGCCGCAGCGCAGCGCGGCGATCCCCGACGGCCTTTACGCCACGCTGGCCGAGCCGCACTGGCTGGAGGTCAAAGACGGCAACCTGGCCTATCTGGGCAGCGGCGAACCGCTGTATCAGGGCGAGGACGGGTACGCGGTGTCGCTGTCCGCCCATATGCCAATCAAATTGAAGTGGACGGGCGAAGCGGTCGAGGGCGAAGTCGGGCATGTGGCGCGCCGTTTTCTGCCGGTCACGGCCAACGGCGACTGCCTGAAGCATGTGCAGGGGCTGTGGTATCACCCGCACTATCGCACCGCCTTTGAAATTCGTGGCGATCGGGTGCATATCGGCGTCGGTCCGGCGGCGCAGACCGGTACGCTCAGCCCGCTCGGCCAGGGGCGCATGCTGGTGGAGTGCCAGGACGGCCCGTGGTTAAAACGCTTTTGCCTCTATTTCCGCGGTTACAACGTGGATCTCATCGCCAACCGCAGCCGGATGCTGACCTTCCGCCGCAGCACCGTCGGCCGCGACTGACGCTCAGCCTGCGCTGCCGGTTTTGACCGCCAGCAGCGCATTCGCCAGCCGCCGTTTGTCGGCGGCGCTGAGATTCACCTGATCCACGGATGCCATAAACGCCGCCCGATCCGCCTCGCCAAGCGGGCCGGCGCGCAGCCGCTCCGCCAGCCGTTGCAATATCTGGCTGCTCAACCGCGCAATCTGCGGGCGCACCTGAGCCAACGGGCGCGGCTGCCAACCGGTTTCCGGGCTCGCCAGCCAGTCGGCACGATAGCGATACTGAATCGCCTTGGCGGCGTCCATCTGCGCGGCGATGAAAGGCCGCACCGACGCGGGCTCAAGCCCCAAACGCCCCGCTTCCGCCTGCGCGCTGGCCAATACCTTCGCCTCCTGCGCCAGGTCTTCGATCGGCAAATGTTGCTGCGCCTTGTAACCGGCAACGTCCTTCATCAACGACAGCCGTTGGTTCACCAGTTCGCCGATAGCGGCAGCGCCGTCCGCCAACGCCGGAAAACTGGTCAAACAACAGGCAATCAATAACGCCCTGAACATGGCACCTCCCTTATGATGCAGTGAAAACGTCAGGGCTAAAGTTCACCACGTCAGCCCCGCGCTGGCAAATAAAAAGGCCCCGCCGCAGCGGGGCCCGATAACGCTCGACAGGCGTTAGTCGAACACGCCATTGATAACGGAAGCCACAATCGCGGTGCTGAGTGCGACCAGCACCAGATCGTCGCCGGCGATACGCCACTCATACCCCGGGTACTGCGGCAGCTCACGCAGCATAGAGCGCGGCACCACTTTTTTGGCGATGCCCGGCGGCAGCGGTTTACCGCGCGCCAGATTCTTGGCGATGCCCGGCGGCAAAGAACGGTAGCCGGTCAGGCCATAGTTGTGCGCCAGCGAACGGGCGCGATCGCGCGAGAGATTGACGGTGATCAGATTGTCGTCGTTGCGATAAACGCCGTTATCATAATGGTCTTTATTGCCTTTGTTACCGTGATTGCCGTTATTGCCATGGTTACCGTTATTGCCGCTGTTGCCATGGCCATTACCGTTGCCGTTACCATTGCCGCCCTTATCGGCCAGAGCCGGAGCGGATGACAACCCCAGCGACGCGATCAGCGCCAACACCGTGAGGGTCGTACGACGTTTGTTCATGTTGTGTATTCCTGCGTGGGTGACTCTATTGACTATAGCGGGCCTTTCCCGGACGAAGTATAAGGAAAACTCCGAGATGATGGCGCGCGAGACGGCAGACGCGCCAGAATCTTGTTTTAACGCAAAACGCCTCGAAAATGCCGATACTTACCTCAGATTTTTCTTGAAGAAAAATAAGCCTTACGCTAGCGTGGGAAGGTAACAAAAAAGAGTTAGCGTGCTCTTTTTCGTCGCACCTCAAATCTTATTCTTATCATCCATAATGATAATAGCGAACACTTCCCGCCTCTCCGTGCGGGATTCTTTTTCCCGCCGCAGTCGCCCTGATAAGGTGCTTTATGTTGAGATTTAGTTGCCAATAATTTACATTCGCTGTCTGAGAAACCTCAACCTCCCGCGGTGGCCAGGCTGGCAACGGGTGGGCGTTCAGGAGCAAAAGACGTGCAAATGACCCTCATGGAATACATCACTCGACACTTTAACGGCGATCTTCATCGTTACGCGCAGTCGGAAGGCGTCAGCCGTGAACAAATCATTAGTTGGATAAATAATGAATGTCACGTGATCAAAGGCAGGCTGTTTATGCCGGTGAAGCATCTCCCGGTCGAACAAGCCCAGTGATGACGAAAAAAAACCCCGCCAAGCGGGGTTTTCTGTTTCTGATAACACGGAAAATCAGAAGTTATAGCCGACCACGAGGTAATAACCCCAACCGGTAGACTTGATCGGGCCCTGCGGCGTGCCGATATCCGCGCCATCCTGCCACTGGCCGCCGTTATGGAAATAACGCGCCACGAAAGAATAGTGCCAGTGATCGTAGTTCAGCGCCAAAATATGGCTGGAGGCGATCGAGTTGCCGGTGCGCACCTGTTTGCCGGTGCCGTCAACCCAATGGCTGTCCTTGCCCAGATCGGAACCGAAGTCGAAGTTGGTGAAGCCGATGTAGCTCAGGTTGCCACCCCACACCTGGGTCAATGGCACGAAGTATTTCACCTTGAAGCGGTAACCGTCCCAGCTGTTCTCGTTGGCAGCCTGGTAGTTTTCCCACTGGTATTTGGCATAGATGTTCATCGACAGGCTCATCGGCAGGCCGGTGTCGATATCGGTGCCCAGACCCATGTACCAGGTGTTTTGACGGCCGTCGGCGTTGTGGCCCAGATCATAGATGTAGTTGTTGGCGAAGTACCACTCTTTGAACGGCCCGAAGCTCAGATCGGTGCCGGTCAGCTTGTCGATGGAGAAGCGCGGTTCAATCTCCATAAACAGCGGGGAGCCTTTGTTCCAGATGCCGCGATCCGGGGTGTTGCCCACGCCGAAGAACTTCGGCACGTCAACGTAACCGTAGAAATCGAACCAGTCTTTCTTGGCGAAGGCTTCGTATTCGAGATACACGTCGTTATTCAGCTGCGGCCCGAAGCGAGTGTGGTAGCTGCCCACCACGTTGACGCTCTGGTGCCACCAGTCGGAGACATATTGACTGTCTTTGCTATCAGCCATTGATGATGCACTGTAAGACGCTGCGAGCAGTACACCTGCTGCGAGAGCTATTTTTTTCATTTTATTACCACATACTTAAAGGGCCATTTCCTGCCCGTTTAGAAAAGATGACAATGAGTCTGCCGACACCTGGCGTTGTCTTCACACAGAAACTCGGATGACGCGCGCATTATAGAAACCACTGACTGTAAGAATCTGTGATCCAGTTACGCATTTCGCGAATAGGTAATCGATTGCGTTCACATTTGTCAAATTATGTTTCATGCAAATTCACATTCGCTGTGATTTTAGTCATGCACATCGATTTTTAGCGCAATTTTTAAGCCAACCGTCATCAGGGCGTCACCTGCCCATTATCGCGACGTGGAAAAGAAAAAGCCGACGCATGAACGCCGGCCTTCATCAAAATCAACAGAAAATACGCAAAGCGAAATCAGTTCACCGCCGGCACCGCCTTGGCGATGTTTTCCTGGCGGAACGCCACCTCCTCGCCGTTTTTCACCTCCCAGCTGGCGACCGGAATGTCGGTCTTGGGCGCCGCCGCAACGACCGAACCGTAAATCAGCTTGTCGTCGCGGCGCAAAATATAAACGTCGAGCTGATATTCATGCCGCAGATTCGCCGTGGTCAGGCGCACGGTATCGCCGCGTTCATAGTGATGCGCGTCGATTTCGGGTTGTTGAATAAATTGAATGTCGCTTCTCATCGTCGTCGTTCCTTCAGGCAACATGGCTAGTTAAATTCTAGTTCAACATTGCGCCGACGGCGGATAATTTCCGTTAATTTCCACGGGTTGCCCGCCAACAGATCAGCGAGCCGAGCGTCACCATCGCCACGCCCTGCCAGAAATTGGCGGTCAGCGAGGTGTGCAACACCAGCGCGGCGAACACCGCCGACAGCACCGGGGTAAAATAAGAGACGGTGGCCAGCAGCGTCATGTTGCCGTGCAGAATGCCGACGTTCCAGGCGGCATACCCCGCCCCCATCGCCACCCCGGCGCACAGCAGCGTCAGGGTCACGCCGAGGCTGAACTGCATGCCGCTTTCCGCGCTGAAGGCATACTTCAGCCACAGCGCCAGCGCGGTCAGCACGATGAACAGCACCACGCCGTTGCTGCCCTGGGCGATCTTCTTGGTCAGGTTGCAGTACAGCGCCCAGATCACCGCACCGCTGAACGCCAGCCCGTAGCTGAGCGGATTGCTGCGCACGTTGGCCAGCATTTGCGCCGGCGACCAGCCGCCCTCGCCGCTCATGATCCAGCCGATGCCGAACAGCGACAGCAGCAGCCCCGGCAGCAGCCACCATTTGGCCTTTTGCCCGTTGAGCGCCAACGCCATCAGCACGGTGAAACAGGGCCACAGGTAGTTGATCATGCCCACTTCTATCGCCTGCAGGCGGGTATTGGCGTAGCCGAGCGACAGCGACAGGCAGATCTCATAGCTGACGAACAGCAGGCTGCCGACGATGAGATAAGGCCGCGGAAAACTGCGCCATTTCGGCACGCCGAGCGCCACCAGCAAAAACACCGCGCTGACGCTGTAGATCATCGCCGCGCCGCCGATCGGCCCCAGCCCTTCACTGACGCTGCGGATCAGGCCGACGACGCTGCTCCACAGCACAATGGCCAATAAACCGAACAGCGTGGCGCGGGTACGCGAGGGCAAAGCGGGCATAAGGCGGATCCAATGGGTTATTTTTTATCAGGTTTTTCACTCTACTGCCGCACGCGCCAAAAAGAAAGGCGGGAAATTCCCGCCTGTGATTTTATTGCTGCGGCTGCCGCTCGAGCTGCGGCGGCGGCTGGCGAAAACGCCGGGTCAACCAGGCCAAATAGCCGAAGCCCAGCGTCGCCCAGATAAGTCCCATGGTCAGCGAGCTCTTCTCCAGGTTCAGCCACAGCACCCCCACCGTCAGCGCCCCCACCAGCGGCAGGAACAGGAAGTTGAAGCGATCCTTCCAGCTTTTGTTGCGCCCTTCGCGAATAAAGAAGTGGCTGATGACCGACAGGTTGACGAAGGTAAAGGCCACCAGCGCGCCAAAGTTAATCAACGCCGTGGCGGTCACCAGATCGAACGACAGCGCAGACAGCGCCACCAGCCCGACCATCAGCACGTTGAGCGCCGGCGTGCGCCATTTAGGATGGATGTAGCCGAAGAACTTCTCCGGGAACACGTTATCGCGCCCCATCACGTACAGCAGGCGCGACACGCTGGCGTGCGACGCCAGGCCGGAGGCCAGCGTGTTGATGAAGGTCACGCACAGGAAGATCGACTGGAACAGCTTGCCGCCGACGTACAGCGCGATCTCCGGCAGCGCGGCATCGGGCTGGTGGAAGCGTTGAATGGACGGGAAAAACAGCTGAATAAAGAACGACACGCTGATAAAGATCACCCCGCCGTACAGCGCGGTCAGGAAGATGGCGCGCGGGATCACCTTGGCGGCGTCGGGCGTCTCTTCGCACAGCGTGGTGACCGCATCGAAGCCGAGGAACGAGAAGCACAGGATAGTCGCGCCGGTAATGATCGGCAGCAGATGCGCATTCTCGCTGAGGAACGGCCGCAGGCTCCACACCGTGCCCATCCCCTCGCCGTTGTGCAGGCCGCGCACCACCAGGTAGATAAACACCAGAATGATCGCCACCTGCGCCAATACGAACAGGGTATTGAAGTTGGCCACCAGATTGACGCTTTTCAGGTTGATGGCGGTGATCAGGATAACGAAGCCCACCACCCACACCCAGGGCGGCACTTCCGGGAACAGCGCGGTGAGGTAAATCTTCGCCAGCAGCGTGTTGATCATCGGCAGGAACAGATAATCGAGCAACGATGACCACCCCACCAGAAAACCGACGTGCGGGTTGATCGCCTTCTGCGCATAGGTGTAGGCGGAGCCGGCGGTAGGAAACTGGCGCACCAGTTTGCCGTAGCTGATGGCTGTGAACAGCACGCCGGCCAGCGCCAGCAGATAGGAGGTCGGCACGTGGCCGTCGGTGAGACCCGAGACGATGCCGAAGGTATCGAACACCGTCATCGGCGTCAGATAGGCCAGGCCCATCATCACCACCTGCCACAGCTTGAGGGATTTGCGCAGCTGCGGTTTGCCCGCCGGGCCGCTGTCGATGGCTTTAATCGTCATGGCATTTCCCCTCTTGGTCCTCTGCTGTCAACCGTGCAACGTCATTCAGAGAGGCCGCGGGGAAACTGCTGCTCAGGCGGCGGGAAAAACGGGTTGGGATCACTGTCGGGCGGCCGGCGACCGGCCCGTAGGCACTGCGGCACAGGCAAACGTCTGCGCAGGGGAATGACTGAGTCATGATTATTTCCTCGTCGGCGTCCTGTACGCCGTGATAGAAGAAATTCTGTACCGCAGCGCGCAGCCTCACCGGCCACAGGAGAGCCGATGAAATGCGCCGGACGCGCGCGGTCGTCGCAGGGTGAGCGGGATCAGGCGTTTTTCAGCATCCACTCGATTTCGGTTTCGGTGATCAGGCGCTCGAACTGCACCAGCTCATCGGTTTTGCAGGCCAGGTAGACATGGCTGAAGCGTTCGCCCAGCAGTGCATTGAGCACCGGCTGATGTTCGAACTCGTACAGCGCGTCGCTCTTGCGAATCGGGAACGGCAGCCCGTCCTGCTCCAGCCCGTTGCCGGTCACCGGCTCAGGCAGCGGCAGCGCGCTTTCCAGGCCGTAGACGATGCCGGCCAGAATGGTCGCCATCACCAGATAAGGGTTGGCGTCGGCGCCCGCCACGCGATACTCCACGCGGTGGTTGTCGCGATCGCCGCAGGGAATGCGCAGCGCCACGGTGCGGTTGTTATGTCCCCAGGAGGCCTGGGTCGGCACGTACATGCCGGGCTGGAAGCGCCGGTAGGCGTTGACGTTCGGCGCCAGCAGCGCCATCGAAGACGGCATCAGGGCGATCATGCCCGCCAGCGCCTGTTTCAACAGCGCCGAGTCTTCGCCGTCGTCGTCGGCGAACACGTTGTTGCCCTGCGCATTCAGCATGCTGATGTGCACGTGCATGCCGCTGCCGGCGTGCTCCTCATACGGCTTGGCCATAAAGGTCGCCTGCATGTTGTGGTTCTCGGCCACCATGCGCACCAGCCGCTTCAGCGCCAGCGCGTGATCGCAGGCCTGCAGCACGTCGTCGGTATGGTGCAGGTTGACTTCGAACTGCCCCGGCGACGCCTCCGCCACCGCGCCGTCCGCCGGAATGCCCTGCAAACGCGCCAGTTCGTCGATCTCGCTCAGCACGTCGGCGAAATGGTTCAGGTTATCGACGGAATACACCTGGCTTTGGGTGTTGCGCTCTTGCGTGCCCGGCGCGCACGGCGGCTGCAGATAGCCCTCCGCGTCGCGTTGACGATCGATGAGATAGAACTCCAACTCTACCGCTACCACGGGGGAAAGCCCGCGCTGACGCAAACGCTGCCACACTCGGTTCAGCACATTGCGCGGTTCAACGTCAAAGGGAGTGCCATCTTCATCCAGCATGGTGAGCAGCACCTGCGCAATATATTGCGGATCCGCCGCCGACGGCGTCAGCGTGCCCGGCACCGGCACGCACACGTGATCCGGCTCGCCCAGTTCCTGCCCCAGCCCGGCCTCTTCGACGACGTTGCCGAGAATATCCATCGCAAATACCGACGCCGGGAAGTAACAGCCCTTCTCCAGCTTGCTCAGGCCGCCGACCGGGATACGCTTGCCGCGGAAGCTGCCGTTCAGATCGGTCAACAGTACGTCGACATGTTGGGTTAATGGATAACGTTCCAGGTACTTCTTCACTTCGCGCTGGAACGCGCTACTTCGTCTCTCTTCACTGTGCTGAACAAAGTTTTCCACTTCTACGATGTTGGTCTGCATGGTTCACCCGCCGTTTGTGTTTTGCTGTCGTCGATGTTTATTGACCGTCTTGTTCAATATAATGCCCACAAATGAAACGTAGATGAAACAAATTTGTTTTGCAAGTGTTACTTTTGGTTTGAATATTGCCCAATCGACTGCTAGATTTATAGAATATTGAACGAAATCGGCGGTGGAGAAGCTTATCGTTCATAATTTCGAACGTACCAAGGGGATAGCATGGACAATATATTTAACAGACCAGTCATCGGCGTCGTCATGTGCAGGTATAGGTTAAACGGGCACCTCACACAGACCTTGCAAGAAAAGTACCTGAATGCCGTTATCACCGCCGGCGGCTTGCCGATCGCCCTGCCGCACGCGCTGGCGGAGCCGGACATGCTGGCGGAACTGCTGCCGCGCCTCGACGGCATTTTGCTGCCGGGCAGCCCCAGTAATGTGCAGCCGCACCTTTATGGTGAAAACGGCGATGAGCCTGACGCCGATCCTGGCCGAGACGCGTTGAGCCTGGCGCTGATCCGCCAGGCGTTCGACAGGCGCATTCCCCTTTTCGCCATTTGCCGCGGCATGCAGGAGATGGTGGTCGCCACCCAAGGTACCCTACATCGCCGCCTGTACGAACTGCCCGAGCTGCAGGAACACCGTGAAGATCACGACCTGCCGCTGGAACAGCAATACGCCCCCGCCCACGAAGTCATCGTTCAGGAAGGGGGGCTGCTTTCGCAACTGATACCGGATTGCAACAGATTCTGGGTGAACTCGCTGCACGGCCAGGGCGCCAAAACCCTGGGCGAAAGCGTTCGCATCGAGGCGCACGCCGCCGACGGGCTGGTGGAGGCGATCAGCGTGCGCGATCAGCCTTTCGCGCTCGGCGTGCAGTGGCACCCGGAGTGGCACAGCGACGAGTACGCCCTGTCGCGCCTGTTGTTTGATGGTTTCATCACCGCCTGTCGGAACTATCAAAAGGAAAAACGCCCATGAGCGACGTCAGCTTGGCACCGGGAAAACGTCTGTCGCAGATCCGTCAACAATTAGGGTTGTCGCAGCGCCGGGTCGCCGAACTGTCTGGGTTAACCCACAGCGCCATCAGCACTATCGAGCAGGACAAGGTCAGCCCGGCCATCAGCACGCTGCAAAAGCTGCTGACGGTGTACGGTCTGTCGCTGTCGGCGTTTTTCGCCGAGCCGGAAAAACCGACGGAGCCGCAGATCGTGATCGGCAGTGACGATCTGATCGAAATCGGCAGCCAGGGCGTTTCGATGAAGCTTATCCATAACGGCGACCCGCACCGCACGCTGGCGATGATGATCGAGACCTACGAACCGGGCACCACCACCGGCGAGCGCATCAAGCATCAGGGGGAAGAGATCGGCACGCTGCTGGAGGGTGAAGTGGTGCTGCAGGTCAACGGCCAGAGCTATCACCTGTTGGCTGGGCAAAGCTACGCCATCAATACCGGCATCCCCCACAGTTTCAGCAACACGTCGGCGCGCATTTGCCGGATTATCAGCGCCCATACGCCGACGACATTCTGATCAACGGAGCCAGGCATGAACTTTCACCATTTGCAGTATTGGCAACAACGGGCGCAGGCCCTGAAGATTGAGCACCAGCTGTTTATCGACGGCCGCTACCAGCCGGCTGCCGCGGGGAAAAGTTTCGCCGTGGAAGATCCCGCCGGGCGCCGTGAGCTGGCGCAGGTCGCGCGCGGCGAAGCCGTCGACATCGATCGGGCGGTCAGCGCGGCGCGCGCCGCCTTTGAGCGTGGCGACTGGGCGCAAGCCGCCCCGACGCAGCGCAAGGCCACGCTGTTGCGCTTCGCCGAGCTGATGGAGCAGCATCACGAAGAGCTGGCGCTGCTGGAAACGCTGGACACCGGCAAGCCGATTCGCCACAGCCTGCGCGACGACGTGCCGGGCGCCATTCGCTGCATCCGCTGGTACGCCGAAGCGATCGATAAGGTGTACGGCGAAATCGCCCCCACCGGCCGCGATGCGCTGGCGCTGATCGAACGCGAGCCGATCGGCGTGGTCGGCGCCATCGTGCCCTGGAACTTTCCGCTGCTGCTGGCCTGCTGGAAACTCGGTCCGGCGCTGGCCGCCGGCAACAGCGTGGTGCTCAAACCCTCCGAAAAATCGCCGCTGAGCGCCATCCTGCTCGGCAAACTGGCGCAGCAGGCTGGGCTGCCGGACGGCGTGCTGAACGTGGTGCCCGGCTATGGCCACGACGCCGGCAAGGCGCTGGCGCTGCACCGCGACGTCGACGCCCTCACCTTCACCGGCTCCACGCTGGTGGCGAAGCAGCTGATGATTTACGCCGGCGAATCGAACATGAAACGCGTCTGGCTGGAGGCCGGCGGCAAGAGCGCCAATATCGTCTTCGCCGATTGCCCGGATCTGGATCAGGCCGCCCGCAGCGCCGCCGCCGGCATCTTCTATAATCAGGGGCAGGTGTGCATCGCCGGCACTCGCCTGCTGGTCGAAGCGAGCATTGAGCAAGAATTCCTGCAGGCGCTGCGCAAACACGCGGCGGCCTTCGTTCCCGGCGATCCGCTCGATCCCGCCACGGTGATGGGCACGCTGATCGACAGCGGCCACTGCGAAAAAGTGGCCGGCTATATCGATCGGGGGCTGAGCCAGGGCGCCGCGCTATTCCTCGACGGGCGCGACCATCCGCAGGGCGACCACGCAGGCTACCTGGGGCCGACCATCCTCACCCAGGTGAACAACGCCATGAGCGTGGCGCGCGATGAAATCTTCGGCCCGGTGCTGGCGGTGACCACCTTCGACGACGAGCAACAGGCGCTGCAGCTGGCCAACGACAGCGACTACGGCCTCGGCGCCGCGGTCTGGACCCGCGATCTGGCCCGTGCGCACCGCATGGCGCGCCAGCTGAAGGCCGGCACGGTGTTCGTCAACAACTACAACGACGGCGACATGACCGTACCGTTCGGCGGCTACAAGCAGAGCGGCAACGGCCGCGACAAATCGCTGCACGCGCTGGACAAATTCACCGAATTGAAAACCACCTGGATCTCGCTGGAATAAGGGCTTATCTCATGACTGAACACGTAAAAAGCTACTATGCGGCCACGGCCAACGCACATCAGCCCTATCCGCAACTGAATGAATCTATCGAATGCGACGTCTGCGTGATCGGCGGCGGCTATACCGGCCTCTCCTCCGCGCTGTTTCTGGTGGAGGCCGGCTATAACGTGGTGGTGCTGGAAGCGGCGCGCATCGGTTTCGGCGCCAGCGGCCGCAACGGCGGCCAGTTGGTCAACTCTTACAGCCGCGACATCGATGTGATTGAAGAGCGCTACGGCGCAGAAAGCGCCCGCCTGCTCGGCAGCATGATGTTTGAAGGCGCGGAGATCATCCGCAGCCGCATCAGCCGCTACGCCATCGACTGCGACTACCGCCCCGGCGGCATCTTCGCCGCGCTGAACAACAAGCAGTTCCATGCACTGATCGAGCAGAAACGCAACTGGGAACGCTACGGCAATACCCAGCTCGAGCTGCTCGATGCGGATCGGGTACGCCAGGAAGTTGCCAGCGATCGCTACGTCGGCGCGCTGCTCGATCACAGCGGCGGCCACATCCATCCGCTCAACCTGGCACTGGGCGAGGCCGAGGCGATTCGCCTACAGGGCGGGCGCATCTTCGAACAATCGGCGGTGACGAACATCCGCCACGGCGAACCGGCGCTCATCAGCACCGCCAACGGCCAGGTGAAGGCGCGTTTCGTCATCGTCGCCGGCAACGCCTATCTGGGCGACAAGCTGGAGCCGCGGCTGGCCAAGCGCAGCATGCCGTGCGGCACTCAGGTGGTGACCACCGAGCCGCTGGCGCCGGAGATCGCGCAGGCGCTGATCCCGCAGAACTACTGCGTGGAAGACTGTAACTACCTGCTGGATTACTACCGCATCACCGCCGATCATCGCCTGCTGTACGGCGGCGGCGTGGTGTACGGCGCGCGCGATCCGGACGACATCGACAACCTGATACGGCCAAAATTGCTGAAGACCTTCCCGCAGCTGAAAGGGGTGCGTATCGATTATCGCTGGACCGGCAACTTCCTGCTGACGCTGTCGCGCATGCCGCAGTTCGGCCGGCTGGAGAATAACGTGTACTACATGCAGGGCTACAGCGGCCACGGCGTGACCTGCACCCATCTGGCGGGCAAGCTGATCGCCGAGTTGATGCGCGGCGACGCCGAACGCTTCGACGCCTTCGCCAAGCTGCCGCACCTGCCGTTCTTCGGCGGGCGCAATCTGCAGATCCCGTTCACCGCCATCGGCGCGGCCTACTACACGCTGCGCGACCGCATCGGCGTCTAAAACAGCAGGCCCGGTCATCCTGACCGGGCCTGTGCGTTACCGCTTAAACGATCTTCGGCTGGCCGTCCGAGGCGGTCGCCCCGCCATCGACCGGGATGTTGGCGCCATTGATAAAGCTGGCGTCGTCGCTGGCCAGGAACGCCATCACCGCCGCCACTTCTTCCGGCTCCGCCGCGCGCCCCAGCGCGATGCGCTCATTGAACTTGTCACGGATCTCCTGTGGCCAACCGTTGGTCATGTTGGTTTTCACCAGGCTAGGGCAGACCGAGTTGATGCGCACGCCGTCACCGCCGTGGTCCAGCGCCATGGCGCGCGTCAGGTTGACCACCGCGCCTTTCGCCGCGCAGTAGTAGGCCGCGCCCCAGTCGCCGCCCAGGCCGGACACCGACGCGGTATTGACGATGCAGCCCTTGGTTTTCAGCAGGTGCGGCAAGGCGAATTTGGAGCAGAACACCACGCCGTCGATATCGACCCCGGCGATGCGGCGCCAGTCGTCGACGCTGGTTTCCAGCACGCTGCCCGCCACGTGTACGCCGGCATTGTTCAACAGGACGTCGATGCGGCCCAGTTTTTCCGCCACCTCATTCATCATTTTCTCAACCGCGACGTGATCGGACACGTCGATATGTACCGCCATCGCCCGGCCCTTCGGCAGCGAAGCGGCGACCTTATCTACCGCCTCTTTGGCCCAGTCGGCCAGCACCACGATGGCGCCTTCGGCGGAGAAACGCCGCGCCGCCGCTTCCCCCATACCATTGCCCGCACCGGTGATAACCACGACTTTATTGTCAAAACGCATGAGACCTCCTCCATGTGAACGTATTTATATAAGTCATACAAATCTCATTACCCCGAGGATAAGGCGCCCCTCCCCTGAGAGCCAGTCAAAACGTGCGGTTTATTAACCAAAAGGAGGTATGTCAGTGATTTCAATGCGCTGGATTAACCCTTATCGGATTTTGGCCAACATATTGATGGATAAAATAAAATTACGGTGAGTCACTATTTGTCTGGCGGATTGTCAGCGGGCGAGACTATTGCAGGTGTGCGGTTATGGCCGCACAGAGATAAACGATGTGAATGAAAAACGGCAGCCGCCCGCAGGCGGCCGCGACTATTTTTTCTCGATGGGGACAACCAGCAGATCGACGTTCAGTTCGTTGATCGCCTGGCGCGCCGAAGAGACCAGCCGGCTCCAGACGTCGTGATGGTGGCCGAAGATCACCAGGTCGAACCCTTTCTCTTTCGCCACCCGGTTCAGCTCTTCCGTCAACGCGCCGCGGCTGACGATCACCTCTTCGACCGGGTAGGACGACTGCCCTTTGATCGCATTGAGCATATTCTTCACCCGCTCCGAAAAGGTGCGATCGGTGTAGTTGTAATCGCCCACGCCCAGATCGACGTAATAACCGGCGCGGTGGATGTCGATATAGATCAGGGAAAGTTTGGCCTTGAGCGCGGCGGCCAGTCTGGCGCCTTTGCCCAGCAGGAACTCGGCGTCTTCGCTGAGATCCGTGGCGACAACGATATGCCGGTAAGCCATGATGGCGGCCCTCCTCGTCAACTCCGTAATCCGTAAACAGGATGGCGCTCCTTGCCGCATGTTTCTCATGCATCTTAAGTTTAGCCCAGCGCGGGTTCACTCGCCTGCCGCACCGTCGTTCCATCTGTGAAACGATGCATCCCGCCTGCACGGTCTACCGGATTTTTCTCCCCTCCCTACACTGTAGGCAAGTGCTGAGTTTCAGCCTTATCAATCAAAGAAGATACCCACTGACCTTACGACGAGAAAAGGAAAACACCATGAGCACTCCAGCCAACTTCAACGGCCAGCGTCCTGTTATTGATGCCAATGACGCGGTCATGCTCCTGATCGACCACCAGAGCGGCCTGTTCCAAACCGTCGCCGACATGCCGATGACCGAACTGCGCGCCCGCGCCGCCGCCCTGGCCAGCATCGCCACCCTCAGCAAACTGCCGGTGATCACCACCGCCTCGGTGCCGCAGGGCCCGAACGGCCCGCTGATCCCGGAAATTCACAAAAATGCGCCGCACGCGCAATACGTCGCCCGCAAAGGGGAAATCAACGCCTGGGACAACCCGGACTTCGTGGCGGCGGTCAAAGCCACCGGCCGCAAAACCTTGATCATCGCCGGCACCATCACCAGCGTCTGCATGGCTTTCCCGTCCATCAGCGCGGTGGCCGAAGGCTATAAAGTATTCGCGGTGATCGACGCCTCCGGCACCTACTCGAAAATGGCGCAGGAAATCACCCTGGCGCGCGTGGTACAGGCCGGCGTGGTGCCGATCGACACCGCCGGCGTGGCCTCCGAGCTGCAGGGCAGCTGGAACCGCGCCGACGCTCAGCAGTGGGCCGAGGTCTACACCAACATCTTCCCGGCCTATCAGCTGCTGATCGAGAGCTACCTCAAGGCGCAGGACGTAGTGAAAAACAACGAACTGCTGGACTCGCAGCGCTAAAGCGGGAGAGGACGATTCGCCCCGGCCAGCGTCGGGGCGATCAATCGAGTAGATTCTGTGCAGGATTCGTTATAAAACTAACGACACTCTTTCTTGTGACAGGCAATCTTCCATGGTCGATATGTCCGCCGTGCTTGCCGTTTTCACCGTGTATATTGTCGGCGTGGTGATCCCCGGCCCCAATTTTGTCGCCGTCGCCCACAAAGCCGTTTCCGCACGCCGGGCCGAGGCTTTTGCCTTGGTGGCCGGCATCGTGCTGGTCAATCTGTTCTGGGCGAGCAGCGCCCTGCTGGGCATCGGCGTGGTTTTCGCCCTGTTCCCCTGGTTGGCACTGGCGGTAAAAGTGGCCGGCGCCGGCTATTTAATGTGGTTCGGCTATCGGCTTATCGCCCAGGCGGCGCCTTCTTCAGGCCCCCCAACGGCCACCGGGAAAAGCGGTTTTCGTGCCGCCTTTTTGCAGGGCATCGCCACCAACATCGCCAATCCCAAATCCATTGCGTTTTACGCCGCCGTCTTCTCGTCAGCGGCGCCCGCCCATGTTTCTACGCCGACCTTTCTCGCCATGCTGCTGGAAGTCGCGGTGATAGCCAGCTTGTGGTACGGGCTGGTGGCCCTGGTGCTGTCACACGCCCCTGTCGCCGGCGCCTACCGCCGCAGCAAGGCTTGGATCGATCGCGCCTGCGGCACGTTGATCATCGCGCTGGGACTGCGGCAGTTGCTCAGCCGATAATCGCGATCCCCAGCCGCTCCAGCAGTTGAGCGGCCTGGTGGCTGTCCATTTTGACGCCCTGCAGATCGGTGGTGCGCAAATCCAACTCACCCAGTTCCGCGTTGCTCAAATCGCACTGGGTGACGTCGGCGGCGCGCCAGTCGAATCCGGAGAACTCGCCGCCGGACAGATCGGAGCCGCTGAAGCTGGCGCCGAGCACCTGTGCGCCATGCCAGCGGTTTTCCCACAGCTCGCATTTCTCCAGCACCACCTTGGCGAAGTTGGCGTAGCTCAGGTTGCTTTTGGTGATATAGGCGCTGCAAAACCAGGTGCGGCTGGTGATCATGTTCATAAAGCTGGCGCCGCGAAAATCGGCGCCCTGCGCGCGGCACTCGCGGATCTCCAGCCCCAGGGCGCTGGCGTGGCGGAAGTCGGCCATCGACAAATCGCAGCTTCTGAAGCTGGCGTCTTTCAGTATCGCGCGGCTGAAATTGCCGCCCTGTCGGCTGTCGCGATCGTAAAACTGGCAGCCGATAAACTCGGTGCCGGTCAGATCGGCGCCCGAAAAATCGCACAGCATAAAGCTGCCGTTTTCAATCTTCTCGCCGGTAAAGCGGTTACGGTCGATCTTTTCACCCTTCAACATCAGACTCATCGCAGCGCACCTGTTTATTTATACAGTCAGTGCGGCATTTAATCCTATTCCGGCTGGGTTGGCAACCGTCGCCGATCGGCGGGCCTCCGCTCTAACGCCACCCTGACGATGCTGAACGTCCTGGTTCTCTCCGCCTGAGCGACGTCGGCAAACAAACGGGGGTAACGCGAGTTGACGACCCACACCTCGCCATCGCGCAGCGCGGCGCCGGTCGGCCCATCCAATTCCGAAGGCGTGGCGACCGCCGTGATATGCGCGCTGGCCCAGCCGTCGTTCGAGGAGAGCAGCGTTACGTCGCCGGACATGCTCCCCTTTGCCCCCGGAAAAGACTGTACGATCACCAATTCATGGGCGTTTTTGAGCCGCAGCCCGTCCGGCCCTTTCAGCCGCTGCGGCAGCCTGATTTCACTTATCGCAGGCGCGTTACCCAACGTCACCTTCCACAGCAGCCCTCGGGTGTAGTCCGCCGCAATCAGATAGCCATCCGGGTGATACACGATGCCGTTGAGATAAGGCTGCGTGCCCTGCGCAGCGGCGGGAACCTCGGCCGGCATCAAACGCGCTGAGCGCACCAGAATCGATACCTGGCGCGTTGCCCGGTCGACCTTGTAAATCTGCGGCTGGAAGCTGTCGGTCACGTAGATATTGCCCTGCGCGTCGAGCGCCAGATCGTTGGCCAGCGTCGGCCCACGGCTTAACGATGAGAGATCGTACGTCTGCTGCAGCGCGCCGGTATCGAGGTTGAACTCCAGCACCTGCGCCACGCGATTGCGCGTACCGGGCGCAGAGTTGAGGGAGACCCCCACGTCTTCGTTGCACACCAGCACCCGATTACGCTCGGCGTCCACCAGCATGCCGGAGGTAGTGATGAGCCCCTTACCGGTGGAAAACCGCCGATAGCGGCCATCCGGGTAGACCAGGCCAAGCTGCCCACCGCGCAGGGAGGAGACCAGGAACGCACCGGCGCGCGGGTTCCAGGCGATACCCTCTGGATAAGCGCCGGCGGCATCCGGCGAGAATTCGATACGCTGCACGGCCTGCGCCTGCATGACGCCGCTGAGAAGCAGCGCGACGCCGGCCAACCGGGTGACGCGCCGGTGGCGCTGTAATAAGAAAGAAAAGAGGCTGAAGCGGAACATGAACATGACCCTGATAAGGATTCGGATCGCTAGAGTAGGATCGCGTCGCTCACGGCACCAGCCGGGAAAAAGGCAATGCGCCACTAAAAAAATCGCAGCAATCAGCGCAAAAAAAACCGCCCGGTGTGGGCGGTTGAGGTGACGGCGAATCGTTACTTCAGGGCTTCCTGAATGGCGTCGGCCATCGGGCCGATGTGCTTCTCCGCCGCCTTCAGCTGGAAGTCTACGCCGTTGCCGTCGTTGGTATCCGACAGCGTGGCCTTGATCAATTCCAGCGCCGCCTGCACCGCCACCAGCCGTTTGTGCTGTTCGTCCGTGACCGGTTCGGCGCCCATATTGGCCGGATAATAGTGTTCTAACATCGCGATCTCCTTTTGATGACGTTAAGCTCTAACCTACCAGAAAACCGCGCATTTACTAAGGAAACCGGGCCCTGCGCGGCCGAGTGGCGATAAATTGCACTATACTGGGCAAACACCCCTCCTGCTACAGGATCATCGCCATGTCATTCCAGGGAAGCTGCCACTGCGGCGCCGTCACCTTCTCCGTGGACGCCGAACTGCCCACCGAAGCCCTCAGCTGCAACTGTTCCATTTGCCGCCGCAAAGGGCTGCTGCTGTCTTTCTTCCCCATCAGCGCCTTCACGCTCAACAGCGGCCAGGACCAGCTCAGCACCTACACCTTCAATCACCACAAGATCCGCCATCAGTTCTGCCGAGTCTGCGGTGCCCAACCCTTCGCCTACGGCACTGCGCCGGACGGCGCCGCGATGTGCGCCGTCAACCTGCGCTGCGTGCCTGACGTTGCGCTCGATGCATTGCAGATCCACAGTTACGACGGCGCCAGCGTCTGAGATCCCGCGTTTTCAGCGGTAGACGGAAAATTTCTTGGTCAGCGGCTTAAGCTGTTCGGCGTCGCCGTAGAGCGCCACCGCCACGAAATCCAGCTGCTCGTAAGGGGTGTTGGCGGTGTCAGCGATCTGCTGTTCGGCGGAGTGCGACAGCATGGTGGTGGTGAAGAAGTTGGACAACACGCCCTCTTCCTTGCACTTCAGAATCAGGTTGCTGAGCTGGCTGCTGTTCTTGGCCTGCAGGATCACGATCGGATAGTGGCTCATGTTGGCGCTGACGCCGTCGAGGCTGCTCGGGTAGTGGTGAAACTCGCGCTGCTCGATCAGATCGGTGATGCCCGCCGTCAGGTGGCAGGAAGCGTTAAACAGCGTGGCCGGTTCGTGATTGCGGTTGAGGATGATATAAAATTTTTTCTCGTTGTCGCTGTACATGCTCTTCTCCTTGAATAGGCAGCCAGTTTTACCCAACCTGCGCATGGTTTCAAGGCGTGATAAGGGGCCGCGTCCGGCCCCCGTGACAACGCAACCGACTCAGACGGCGCCTTCACCCGGGCCGAGCGGCTGCGCCACCTGATGCAGCACGGTGATGTTCTGCAAAAGCGTGCCGCCGTCGATCGGCTTCATCTGGCCGTCGCGATCTTTATAGTGCGTCGGCTTGGCGCCGTGGAAGAACAGCCCGGCGTTGACCTGCACGCCCAGATAGCCTGCGCTGGCCGGCAGGCGCTGCACGTCGGTCCAGGGATTGGAAACCGGCACGTACTGGAAGCCCTCGCCCGTCTTGGCGTACAGCGGGCGCAGCAGCGTGACAAAGGCCATCATCGGCGACAGCGCGTCTTTAAAGATCTGCACCGGCCGATCGACCGTCATCAAGAAACCCTGCGGCTGCTCCTCGACCGTGTCGAGGCTCAGGCTGCTGCTGATATCATCACCCCGGCCGCCATAGCTCCATTCAATGGCCGGCGCCCCACTCTCGTTCATCATCTCTGACATACACTGCTCCTTATAAAATGAATACCACACGCCTGCTGCGTGTCGGAACAGTAAACCGCTGAAGGGAGGCGAGCGTCCACGCAGGGCGGCACGCTGGCAAACCAAACAACGAAGGCGCGCAATCCATAAAGCTCGAAATGAATAATTTCTCCGCGTGATAGCGCAGCATTTGAACGACCTCAGCCGTTGCAAGAGCACATAGTGATGGCGTTACCGCCACTGGAGAGTGTTATGACCGCGATTAAACCGGACGCCATCGACCGCGTTCTTCCCGCCACCACACCCTGGTTAGCCGTCGTCAACGTGCTGTTCGCCGGCATCGCCGCGGCGCTGCACGTGGGCAAGGCCACCATCGCGCTGCCGGCGCTGCAGGCCGAGTTCGGCCGTTCGCTCGAGGCGCTGAGCTGGGTGATTTCGGCCTTTCCCTTCGTCGGCGTGTTCGGCGGCATCGCCGCCGGGCTGTTGGTGCGCCGCTGGGGTGACCGGCGCCTGCTGGCGCTTGGGCTGCTGATCATCAGCGCCGCCAGCTTTACCGGCGCCACGCTGCACGACTTCGGCGGGTTGATCGTCAGCCGCTTTGTCGAAGGCCTCGGCTTCGTGATCGTGGTGGTCGCCTCGCCGGCGGTGCTGAACCGCCTCGTCGCCCCAGCGCAGCGCAGCCTGGTGTTCGGCATCTGGAGCACCTTCATGCCGGCGGGCATCGCCATTTCACTGTTTTTCGGCCCCCATCTCGCCGACTGGCAACAGAGTTGGCAGGCCGGTGCGGCGCTGACGCTGCTGGCCGCCCTGCTGCTGCCGTTGACCACCTCCCGGCGCGCCACCGAGGCGCACGTTCCGCCGTTACAGCTGCGGCAAGCGCTGGGCGCGATGCTGCGGGCACGCCGGCCGCTGTTGCTGGCGCTGATGTTCACCACTTACAACCTGCAGTTTTTCTCGGTGATGACCTTCCTGCCGATCTTCCTGATGCAACGCATCGGCCTGTCGCTGGCGGCCGCCGGCGGCATCAGCGCGGCGGCGGTGGCTGCGAACATCATCGGCAACCTCGCCGCCGGCGTACTACTGTCACGCGGTCTGTCCGCCAGAACGCTGCTCGCGGCCACCAGCCTGATCATAGGCATCTTCGGCATCGGCATTTTCCTGCCGATGACGCCCAACGGCCTGCTGATCCCGCTGTGTTTCCTGTTCTGCGCCATCGCCGGCATGCTGCCCGCCACCATTCTGGCCGCCACGCCGGCGGCGACGCCGGAACCGACGCTGCTGCCGCTGAGCCTGGGGCTGGTGATGCAGGGGAACTATCTCGGCCAGGTGATCGGCCCGGTCGCGCTAAGCGCCATCGTGGCCGCGGCCGGTTGGGCGGCCCCGGCGTGGCTGGTGCTGGCGGCGGCGGTGTCAGGGGCGCTGTTGGCGCTGGCGGCTAATCTTCCGTCAGAAAATCGATGAATTTCCGCACTTTAAGCGGAACATAACGCGCATAGGGATAAAGCAGAATGAAGGGGCGTGAGGCGCCGGCGTAATCTTTCAGCACCTCCACCAACGCCCCGCTTCTCAGCTCTTGTTCGACGCTAAAGCGATAAACCTGCATCAACCCGGCACCATTTTTCACCAGCGTCAGCGTGGCGAGATAATCTTCCTGGCAGAGCCAACGCCCGCGGGTTTCCACTTTGCTATTTTCGCCCTGCACGTTAAAGGCCCAGGAGGTTTTCCTGCCGGTGCTGGGCAACGCATACTGAATGCAGTCGTGCTGGGCCAAATCCGCCGGCGTAAGCGGCGCAGGATGGCGCTGCAAATAGCCCGGTGACGCCACTACGATGAGTTCGGCCTCCTCCAATCGCCGCGATACCAGGCCTGAATCGTTCAGTTCGCTGCCACGAATGGCAACGTCGAATTTATCTTCGGAAAAGTCGATATTTTGATTACTGACGTGCAGATTCAGCGTGAGTTCGGGATAGCGCTGCGCAAACTCGGGCAGGCGCGGCAACAACCTAAAATGTGCGTATAGCGTCGGTACGCTGATGCTGAGCGTGCCGACCGGTTTCTGCCGCTCGCCTGAAATTTTCGCTTCGGCCTCGATCAGTTGGCTCAGCGCCCTGCGACACTCCAGGTAATAACTTTGGCCGGCATCCGTGACGCGCATCTGGCGCGTCGTGCGGATAAACAGCTTCGCCTGCAACCGCGCCTCCAGGCGCGCAACGGAACGGCTGACCGCCGCAGGCGTTATCCCGGCGGCATTGGCCGCGGCGGTGAAACTGCCGGTCTCGACGGTCAGGCAAAACAGCTCGATGCTGCCCACTTGGACATCGTCAAAATGACGTTGCATATCTATCCCTGCCAATTCATTACATAAAGTATAAATTAAAGTTCTTTTCCCCTCATTTTTCAATTCAAAGGTATGGATTACCGTTCACCTAGACTAAATCACAGCCCTGTCGAGGAGGGGACATGAACAAGGTAAAAACGGTCATTGTAACGGGGGCATCGAGCGGATTGGGCTTTGCCATTGCGCAAGCCTATCTGGCACGCGGTTATCAGGTTGTCGCAAACGCCCGTTCGCTTGAACGGCTGCAAACGGCGGCGGACCAACTCGGCCATCAGGCCAATCTGCTGCTGGTGCCGGGAGACATTGCGCTGCCGGAAACCGCCGAACGGTTGTTCAGCATGGCGACACAAAGGTTTGGCCGGGTGGATATTCTCATCAATAACGCCGGCATATTTATCGCCAAGCCGATCGCCGACTATTCGCCGGAGGATGTCGAGGCCATGGTGGCAACCAACCTGAAAGGCTTCTTCTACCCAGCGCAGGCCGCCGCGCGGCATATGCAACAATTCGGCGGTGGCCATATCGTCGCCATCACCGCGTCGATCGCCATGCAGCCCAACAGTAAAGTGCCCGCCTTGCTGCCGGTGCTGATCAAAGGCGGCCTGAATCAGGCCGTACGCGAACTGGCGTTGGAGTTGGCGCCGCATAACGTGATGGTCAACGCCGTGGCGCCAGGCATCATCGCCACGCCGATGCACCAGTACGATGAGCAGAACCTGGCTCAGATGCGGCAACTGGCGCCAACCGGCCGCATAGGTCAACCTCAGGATATCGTCAACGCGGTGCTGTACCTGGCCGATTCCCATTTTGTCACCGGCACCGCGATCGCGGTGGACGGCGGCGCAACCGCCGGGGTCTGGTGACCCCATGGAGCAATGATATGCCATACATCAACATTAAAGTGACCGATGAAGAGATCAGCGCCGAGCAAAAACGATGGCTGATCGAGGGGGCCACCGCGCTGCTGGAACAGGTGCTGAATAAACCGCGCCACACCACCTTCGTGGTGATTGACGAGGTGCCTACCGACAACTGGGGCGTCGGCGGAGAGAGCGTAACCACCCTGCGCGCCAAAGAACGGCGCGGATAACGGATGATTCATTATGTGAATGTATTGTCGTAGGGTACAGCGGCTAATTATCGTTATCGGGTCTGCATAGCTAGAGCAACCGCGCTATCGCGAAGGATAAGGCCAGTGATGATCAAGGCCCGATAATGACAAGGCGCCGGTCGCGGCAAGATAAACCAGTACGCCGGCGAAAACGATCAGCAGTGCTTTTTCTATAACGGCAAGTCGTTTGTGTTCAGTCATTTGCATACTCCTACGTGATATCGGGCGAACGGCCGCCCTCATCAACACTAGGAAAGCCTGGCTCAGGCGACAAGCGCGGCTCACAAAATGAAACACAATCGATAAATTTTGTTAATTATTTAGCCCTCTTTCTTTTCTCGCGCCGCCGCCTGTCCACCGTACGGCGCCCACCTTGCCCTTAATAACCCTATGGAATACGCCACTAAAAATCCCCTACCGGTTAAGCAAAGGTGATGATAGTGTTGTTTTCATTCAGTTCATCTATGCTGAAAATTCATCTTTTGAGGGACGACTATGATGTCTAAAGGCATTTCCAAGGGATTCTTTATTCTGATCCTGTTTATCGTCACCGCCGCCTTTCTTGATGTGCTGGGGCCTTACTACTCCTCGGTGCTGTGGGCAATTATTCTGGCGGTGATTTTCCATCCGGTGAAAAAGAAGCTGAAGCAGTACGTTGGCGAACGCAACGGCGTGGTATCGCTGCTGACGGTGGCGCTGATCTGCCTGATCGTGTTCACGCCGTTGGCGATCATCGCCTCGTCGCTGGCGATGGAATTCAACGTGATCTACACCAAGCTGCAGACCAACAACAGCCAATTGCCGACCATGCTGGCGGACTTTATGCGCCACCTGCCCGGCTGGGCGCAGCGCTTCCTGGCGGAGCATAACCTCAACAGCGCCGCCGAGATCCAAAAGCAGCTTTCCGAGGTGGCGCTCAAGGGCGGGCAATACCTGGCGGGCAGCGTGTTCCTGATCGGCAAGGGCACCTTCAACTTCGTCGTCGGCTTCGGCGTGATGCTCTACCTGCTGTTCTTCCTGCTGAAAGACGGCCCCTACCTGGTGAACCTGGCGCTCGAAGCGCTGCCGCTCTCCCAGCACGTGAAGCACCACCTGTTCGTGAAGTTCGCCGCCGTCTCCCGCGCCACCGTCAAGGGCACGGTGGTGGTCGCCGTGGTGCAAGGCGCGCTCGGCGGGCTGGCGTTTTACTTTACCGGCATCGACGGCAGCCTGCTGTGGGGCGCGCTGATGGCGTTCCTGTCGATCATTCCGGCCGTGGGCTCCGCCATCATCTGGGTGCCGGCGGTGATCTACTTCTTCGCCACCGGCATGCTGTGGAAAGCCATTTTCCTGGTGGTGTTCTTCGTGGTGGTGATCGGCCTGGTGGACAATATCCTGCGCCCACTGCTGGTGGGCAAAGACACCAAAATGCCGGACTACCTGATCCTGATCTCCACCCTGGGCGGCATGGAGATCTACGGCATCAACGGCTTCGTCATCGGCCCCTTGATCGCCGCGCTGTTCATCGCCTGCTGGAACATTCTGTCCGGCCGCGACAGCGAGGAGAACATCGAAGAGATCGACGAAGAATTCATCGAGGAAGGCAAAAACCATCCCGACGCGGCGGAGTAACCCTCTCGCAGCGAATCACGCCGGGGCCCAATTGGGCCCCTTTTTTGTCTGTGGTATCCTTGCCGTGCTTACAAGGAAGAACGGGTTTCGTTATGCTTATTTTTTACGCCACGCTGGCTATCGCCTTCACTCTGCTGTGCCTGATGGCCTTTCTCTATTGCGCTTATCAGCTGTCGAAGCACGGCGACGTCAAGTTTTTGGCCTCGCTTTCCGTGCTGCTCTTCGCGCTGCTGGCCTTCTATGCCGCTTATGGCTACGTCAGCACCTGGCTGCAACAGCAGGCGGTCGATGTCCGGCTGTATTAGCGCGCCTGGATAAAAAAGACCTGCTCCGGATCGCCGTCATCGAGATTGTCAATCTGGCCGCTGGCGACAAACCCGGCGTTCAGCAGCAGCCGCTGCATCGGCAGGTTGGAGCGATTGGTGGAGGTGAACAGCTTCGGGTGCCGACAGTGAGACTTCAACGCGGCAATCAGCACCAGCCCGACGCCCCGGCGGCGATAGCGCTCGCCAACCATCAGCATCTCGATAAAGCCGCAGCCGAAGAAGTGATAGTGCAGCACGCCGTAGCCCATCGCCATGCCGTGTTCCTCGGCAAGATAACAGATGCCCTGCCCGCACCAGGCGCGGATCTGCGCCGCGCGTTGTGGCTCGTCTTCGGCAGCGCTGTCGAGGGCGATCAGGGCTGCGGCATCGGTTTCAGTGGCAAGACGAACAGGCATGTTTACCCCCTCATGTTTATGGGTAGCGGCGACACCGCTTCAACGAAACGGCAACCGAAGCGGGATAATTTTTACATCCCCGCCGAATTTTGTAATCCTATTATAGAGTTACTAGAACCCACGCCAAGGAAGGAAAGCATTTCCCAATGAGAATACCGCAAATCTCCGCCGCCCTGCTGTTTACCCTGCTGCTGACGGGCTGCCAGTTCCACAAAACCGTGTTCCCGCCGCCGTATATCGGCACCCCGCAAGAGATCAGCACCTACGAAGTGAAAGGGCTGACGTTCGTCACCACCGTCACCTTCAGCGGCCTGTTCGCCGAAGATCTGGTGCGCGAATACGCACAGAAACATCACTACCGCTATTACGTGGTAACGATACGCAGCAACGGTTTTAAAGATCGAGCCGAGCGCGTGAGCGCGATGATGTATCGGTAGGAGCGCCGGCCCTGATTTGCAAACCTGCATCAGGGCTCTACTTCAAACCCCCATCTCGCTCGATGCCGCCGCAGGTAAGCTCTGTTCTTTTCAGACAACCCGCTAATGTTGGCGTCCAACGGGATCCTTAGCTCGCATAACAAACCGCTCATCGTCCGTGAATACAGCAAACGTCCATCATCGGCAAAACTGATCATGCCGCGATCGAACAGCTTGTCCAGATTGGGGATTAACGGCAGACCATTGTGCGGATCCACTTTTTCTTCTGAGGTCGCAATCGACCAGGCAACGATGTGAGAGGCAATGAGAATAGACGGCTCCGCAATCCCCGTGACGGCGCACCGGTTTCCCCACCGCTTAAACATTTTATCGCGATAGGGGCCATGCCCAATCCGCGCCTGAATCACCGTTGCTTGCTCACCACCGATCTCTTTGGTGATTTCGACGGTATCCGCATGGAAGTTGATAGAGAGATTTTCCGAGATAAAACTGGCGATCAACGCGGCTGCCGGTGCGGGGATCTCGCACATATAGTTTTCGGTGCATCCGCCTGTCTTATTAAAAACGCGCGGAAGGCAAGTCGGGTTGTGCATGCGCATGAACGCCTGATTAAAAAGGGAAACATCAATAGGTAGTTCAAGACGCGTCAGTTCCAAATCGACTTGGGTACCCGCAATATGCCGCGGTCCCGCGACCCGATGCTCAGGCCGCGGTGCAGAGTAAGCATCGCGTACCGCTGTCGCCACGCCGATAATCTTCCTACCCTTGTGGCAAAAAATCAGGTCACCCTCTTTGACTTTTTTGACCGTTTCCCACCCGGCAGGCTTAAACATGTGCCCAGTCTTATTTATTCCATATTGCGGCGCCCACAGAAATTCGCCCTTCAAAACTTCCGCGACGCTGCCACCGATGTTGACCCAGAAAAAACGCATTGCCACTCTTTTATAATCAGGGGTTTTAACGTTTATCGTCACCATTCATCAATGGCTTTAGTGATTTTCACCCATTAACGCAGAGTGACGGCAATAAAAAATCCCGGCCTTGACCGGGATAGCGTTGCACAGAAACAGCGTTGCTTATTCACTGAGGGCGAAATTCCAACGTGCTGCTTTTGACCGCTTCGTAAACCGCAGCTGTTGGCGGTTTAGGCAGACGCGCATTGACGATTGCCTTGATCGCGGCCTGGCAAAGTTCAGGTTCCCCTTGATCAACCCGAACGCTGATCAGCAGACCATCCGGCGCCAGCTTGATGCTCAATGTACAACTTCTGCCTGAGTAGGCTTCAGCATCTTTCAAATGGCTTTGAATCGCGGCCTGCAACTGGGCGATATAGCGTTCTTTCTCTTTTCCCGGCGCCGGCGTCTTTGGGGCGCCAAGGTTGGCGAAAAGATCATCGACCTCTTTATTCACCGGATCGTTTTGGCTGGGGGCAGTACTCTTGGCACACCCCGTTAACGTCAGCGCGGTCATCGCCGCCAATAGTATCGCGATGCCGGTTTTGTAGCCTGAATGCGTTATTTTCATATCCCTGTCCTTTTGGATGATTATCAGCCGCATCAACGTTGTATTCGAAAAAATCCCCGGTGAATACTTATACAGAATTAACGCCAAACCACCAGAGACATTGTTAGTATCAAGCATCGGTATGCGGAGTATCTTGGGCCGATGGTGACATGAAGCCATAGCGCACTCGCCGGGCAGTACGTCTGCGAACCCTGACCTATTGATAACTTTGTTATCCGAACGATCAATCACCCCATCAATAAATTAAGAAATTCTTAATTTTTTATCGCATTAAAAGCGTTTCAACGCTAACAATCTAGAGATTCTGCCTATACTTACTTTCCTGCTATTAAATTCATTTAAGTAACCAGGATGGTAAGTATGAAAAGTAAACGACTCTTTGCCGCGCTTCTTACTGCGACTACGGTGATGTTCATAGCGGGCTGCGCTTCCAATCAGGCGATCAAAACAACGGATGGCAAGACCATTGTCACCGACGGCAAGCCTCAGGTCGATAAAGATACCGGGTTAGTCTCCTATCGAAATGCAGAAACGGGCAAAACGGAACAGATCAATCGAGACCAGATTGCAAACATGAGTGAGTTGGATAACTAAAAGGAGCTACAAATGAAAAAAACGCTTGTTCTTCCCGCGATCGCCCTGGTTGCCATCGCCGCACTGTCAGGCTGCACACGCACCAGCTACGCCATCCATACCCACGACGGTCGAACGCTCATCAGTGATGGTAAGCCGAAAGAAACCGCTGCCGGGTTGATCGGTTATACCGACGCCAATGGCGTTAAACAGCAAATCAACAAGACGGAAGTCAAAGAGGTTTCAGAGATCCCGCATTAAGATTTCGATAACCTTAGCCAGCTAAAACCAAGGGAGCCAATGGCTCCCTTTCTACTCAAAAAACCGGCGTACTTGCCTGCATTTAACGATAACGCCGATAAACACCTGACATTTAGCGGCAACGTTCTCAGGTTTGCCATAGGGATCTCTCCTTTCCCTGCATCAAGCAGCTATAATCCAAAAAGTGGAGTTTTTTGATAACGATAAGGAGGGAGTATGTATAAAACTATCTTGGTTCCCGTGGATATTACCGAGCCGGAATTAACACAGCAGGTCATCCCGCATGTCAACGCGCTCGCCAGGCTCGAAGACTCCCACGTCCATTTCCTGGCGGTGATCCCTTCGCGCGCCACCTACGCCGCTTTCGGCTTTGCCGCCACGGCGGCGATAGAAACCAAAGACGAAACCATTGCGCTAGCGACCGAGGGGCTGGCAAAAGCAGCAAAACAATTCAGCGTGCCTGAAGATAGAGTGACCACGCACGTTGCCGTCGGCGATCCTAAAGATCAGATCCTGGAACTCGCTGATGCGCTTAACGCGGAGATTATCGTGATGGGTTCCAACCGCCCTTCTGCGATCACTTACCTCCTCGGCTCCAATGCCACCGCCGTCGTCCGCCACGCCAATTGCCCGGTGCTGGTCGTACGTGAATCGGCTAACGCCGCTCGCTGAGCCTGTCCGATATCTCACTCGCATTTGAACAATAAAAAAACGGGAGCCCTAAGGCTCCCGCTCTCATTCAAGCGCTGAACACACTTACATGTGTTTAACGATAGCGTCGCCAAACTCTGAACATTTCAGCAGTTTAGCGCCTTCCATCAGGCGTTCGAAGTCATAGGTCACGGTCTTGGCAGCGATTGCGCCTTCCATGCCCTTAACAATCAGGTCAGCCGCTTCGAACCAGCCCATGTGACGCAGCATCATCTCTGCGGACAGAATGATGGAGCCTGGGTTCACTTTGTCCTGGCCGGCGTACTTCGGCGCGGTGCCGTGAGTCGCTTCGAACAGCGCGCAGTCGGAGCCGATGTTGGCGCCCGGCGCGATGCCGATGCCGCCGACCTGAGCCGCCAGGGCGTCGGAGATGTAGTCGCCGTTCAGGTTCATACAGGCGATTACGTCGTATTCCGCCGGGCGCAGCAGGATCTGCTGCAGGAAGGCGTCGGCGATCACGTCTTTAACCACGATCTCTTTGCCGGTGTTCGGGTTCTTGATCTTCAGCCATGGGCCGCCGTCGATCAGCTCGCCGCCGAACTCTTCGCGCGCCAGCTCATAGCCCCAATCCTTGAAGGCACCTTCGGTGAACTTCATGATGTTGCCTTTGTGAACCAGGGTCACAGAGTCACGGTCGTTGGTGATGGCGTATTCGATCGCCGCACGCACCAGACGCTTGGTCCCTTCTTCGGAGCATGGCTTCACGCCGATACCGCACTGCTCTGGGAAGCGGATTTTCTTCACGCCCATTTCGTCGCGCAGGAATTTGATCACTTTGTCCGCTTCGGCGGAGCCGGCTTTCCACTCGATGCCGGCGTAGATGTCTTCGGCGTTTTCGCGGAAGATCACCATGTCGGTCAGCTCAGGCTGTTTCACCGGGCTTGGGGTGCCCTGGTAGTAACGCACCGGGCGCAGGCACACGTACAGGTCCAGCTGCTGGCGCAGGGCCACGTTCAGAGAACGAATGCCGCCGCCGACCGGGGTGGTCAGGGGGCCTTTGATGGCGACGCGGTAGTCGCGGATCAGGTCCAGAGTTTCGTCCGGCAGCCACACGTCTTTACCGTAAACGTGGGTAGATTTTTCGCCGGTGTAGATTTCCATCCAGGAGATTTTACGTTCGCCGTGGTAAGCCTTTTTAACGGCCGCATCAACCACGTGGATCATGGCAGGAGTCACGTCAACGCCGATGCCGTCGCCTTCGATGAACGGGATGATCGGGTTATGAGGAACAACCAGTTTACCCTGGGCGTCAACCGTGATTTTTTTACCTTCTGCCGGAACAACTACTTTGCTTTCCATCAACCTCTCCTTCAAGCGCAATTTTGTTAATGCTTTGTAAGATGCGTGTAGATACTACTTGAATATTCGGTCCGCGCCAATCCGAAACGGATTCGGTTATAATGCGCTTATCATCCGTAATCTCAACTGTTATGAAAAAATTCTCTGTTAGAAATCACAACGTTAAACGATTCAGCAAGCCGAATGCCGCCAAACCCGCCGCGCCGAAAGAGCCGCGCCGAATTGTGTTATTCAACAAGCCCTTCGACGTGTTGCCGCAGTTCACCGACGAAGCCGGCCGCGCCACGCTGAAAGCGTACATCCCCTTCCCCGACGTTTACGCCGCCGGGCGCCTGGATCGCGACAGCGAAGGGCTGCTGGTGCTGACCAACGACGGCCAGCTGCAGGCGCAGCTCACCCAGCCGGGGAAGCGCACCGGCAAAATCTATTATGTGCAGGTCGAGGGCGCGCCGCAGGAGAGCGATCTGGCGCCATTGCGCAGCGGCGTCACGCTGAAAGACGGCCCCACGCTGCCCGCCGGGGTGGAGCTGGTGGCCGAGCCGCAGTGGCTGTGGCCGCGCAACCCACCGATCCGCGAACGTAAATCCATCCCCACCAGCTGGCTGAAAATCACCCTGTATGAAGGGCGAAACCGCCAGGTGCGTCGCATGACGGCGCATATCGGGTTCCCTACCCTGCGCCTGATTCGCTACAGTATGGGTAATCTTTCGCTGGGTTCACTGCAGCCTGGTGAATGGAAAAGCATCGATTCCCTGTAGACCGATAACTGATGGAGGCGCCATGAAATACACGCCGATCGCGCTGCTGCTCGCCGCTCTGGCGGCCCCGTTCGCCGCCCAGGCCGCCAGCTTCGACTGCGCCAAGGCGGCAAACCGCGATGAGCAAGCCATCTGCGCCAACCGCACGCTAAACGATCTGGACGTGCAAATGGCCACCAAATACCAATTCCTGCGCGGCCTGTTCGCCATGGGCGCGCGCGGCGCGATGCAGGACAGCCAGCAGGCCTGGCTGGCAAAACGCCAGCGGTGCGGCGGCGATACCGCCTGCCTGCTGCAAAGCTACCGCACCCGCATCGCCGAGCTGGACGACATCTACCGGCGTATCGACAAACCGCTGTAAGGAAAGGAGAGCGCATGTTCAAACCGCACGTCACCGTGGCCTGCGTAGTGCACGCCGCCGGCAAATTTTTGGTGGTCGAAGAGACCATCAACGGCAAAGCGCTGTGGAATCAGCCGGCCGGCCACCTGGAGGCCGACGAGACGCTGGTGCAGGCTGCCGAGCGCGAGCTGTGGGAAGAGACCGGCATCCGCGCCACGCCGCAGGCGTTCCTGCGCCTGCACCAGTGGATCGCGCCGGATCGCACGCCGTTCCTGCGTTTTTGCTTCGTTATCGAGCTGGAGCAGCCGCTGCCGACCGAGCCGCACGACAGCGACATCGATCGCTGCCTGTGGCTGAGCGCCGACGAGATTCTGCAGGCGCCCAACCTGCGTTCCGCGCTGGTAGCGGAGAGCATTCGCAGCTACCAGCAGCCGGAGCGCTACCCGCTGTCGCTGGTCGGCAGCTTCGCCTGGCCGTTTTAAGGGCGCCGGGCAGCACAAGATGAACAGTGCGCCGGCGCGGCCAACGTGGTAAAATCCTGCGCTTGTTTTTATCAGCACGGTTCGTGTTCAAGTTCGTGAGATCCCCATGTCAGACAACAGCCAGAAAAAAGTAATCGTCGGTATGTCCGGCGGCGTCGACTCTTCCGTTACCGCCTATCTGTTACAGCAACAGGGCTATCAGGTCGCTGGGCTGTTCATGAAGAACTGGGAAGAAGACGACGACGAAGAGTACTGCTCCGCCGCGACCGATCTGGCCGACGCGCAAGCGGTCTGCGACAAGCTGGGCATCGAACTGCACACGGTGAACTTTGCGGCGGAATACTGGGACAACGTGTTTGAGCTGTTCCTGGAAGAGTACAAGGCCGGCCGCACGCCGAACCCGGATATCCTGTGCAATAAAGAGATCAAATTCAAAGCCTTCCTGGAGTTCGCCGCCGAAGATCTGGGGGCCGATTTTATCGCCACCGGCCACTACGTGCGCCGCCAGGACGTGGACGGCAAGAGCCGCCTGCTGCGCGGCGTCGACGGCAACAAAGATCAGAGCTACTTCCTCTACACCCTGAGCCACGAGCAGGTGGCGCAAAGCCTGTTCCCGGTCGGGGAGCTGGAGAAGCCGGAGGTGCGCCGCATCGCCGAGCAACTGGAGCTGGTCACCGCCAAGAAGAAAGATTCTACCGGCATCTGCTTTATCGGCGAGCGCAAGTTCCGCGACTTCCTCGGCCGCTACCTGCCGGCCCAGCCGGGCCCGATCGTCAGCGTTGACGGCCAGACCGTCGGCGAACACCAGGGCCTGATGTATCACACCCTGGGCCAGCGCAAAGGGCTGGGCATCGGCGGCCTGAAAGACAGCAGCGAAGATCCGTGGTACGTGGTCGATAAAGACGTGGCCAACAACGTGCTGGTCGTCGCGCAGGGGCACGATCACCCGCGCCTGATGTCCGTCGGCCTTATCGCGCAGCAGCTGCACTGGGTGGATCGCCTGCCGCTGAGCGGCCCGTTCCGCTGCACGGTGAAGACCCGCTATCGCCAGCAGGATATCCCTTGCACCGTGACCCCGCTCGACGATGAACGCATCGAAGTGCGTTTCGACGAACCGGTCTCCGCCGTCACCCCCGGCCAGTCGGCGGTGTTCTACCAGGGCGAAGTCTGCCTCGGCGGCGGCATCATCGAACAGCGCCTGGCGTAATTCGCCTGGCCGCCCAAGAAAAACGCTGCGTTTACCGCAGCTTTTTTTTTATTCAAAATTCCACCTGCGCCCCCAGTTCGATCACCCTGTTCGGCGGGATTTCGAACAGGTCCGGCGCCCGTAGCGCGTTGCGCTGCAACAGCTGGAACACCTTGCCGCGAATGCGCAAATACCAGGGCCGCTTGCCCAGCACCAGCGTATCGCGCGACATGAAGAACGAGGTCTCGTTCATGGTGAAGCTCATCCCTTCCAGCCCACAACGATAAAGGATGTCCGTCACGTTGGGCGTTTCGCGCCAGCCGTAGCTCGCCACCACCCGCCAAAAGCTCGCCGACAGCTGTTCGATCGCCACCCGCTGCACGTTGTGCACGTACGGCATGTCGGTGGTGACGATGGTCAGCAGCACCACGCGCTCATGCAGCACCTTGTTGTGCTTCAGGTTGTGCAACAGCACCAGCGGCACCGCGTGCGGCGTGCGCTCCATAAACACGGCGGTGCCCGGCACCCGCTTCGGCGGCGCCTTCTCCAGCGATTCGATCAGCGCGGTCAGCCCCTCCTGATTATCGCGCAGCCGGCGGATCAGGCGCGAACGCTCGGTCTTCCAGGTCAGCATGATCAGCAGAATGGTCAGCCCGAGCGCCACCGGCAGCCAGCCGCCGGTCGCCAGTTTGATCAGGTTGGCGCCAAACAGCGGCACGTCGATGCACAGCATGATAACCAGCATCAGCCCGCCCAGATAGCGCGGCCAGCCCCAGTTTTTCACCGCCACGATGCTCAGCAAAATCGACGACAGCAGCATGGTGCCGGTCACCACGATGCCGTAAGCCGAGGCCAGGTTGCTGGAGTGTTTGAAGCTGATGATCACGATCAGCACCGCCGCGAACAGCAGCCAGTTCACCACCGGAATGTAAATCTGCCCGGACTCCTGATCGGAGGTATAAATGATGCGCATCGGCGGCAGGTAGCCCAGCCGCACCGCCTGGCGCGTCAGCGAGAACACGCCGGAGATCACCGCCTGCGAGGCGATGACCGTCGCCAGCGTGGCGATCACCAGCAGCGGGATCAGCGCCCAGGTCGGCGCCAGCAGGAAGAACGGGTTGTTGATCGCCGCCGGGTTGGCCAGCAGCAGCGCCCCCTGGCCGAAGTAGTTCAGCACCAGCGACGGCGCCACCAGGGTAAACCACGCAAGGCGGATCGGTTTTTTACCGAAGTGGCCCATATCGGCGTACAGCGCTTCGGCGCCGGTCACCGACAGCACCACCATGCCCAGCGCAAAGAACGATACCGCCTTGTACTCGAGGAAAAAATTCACCGCCCAGTAAGGGTTCAACGCCCGCAGCACGCCGGGGTGATGCAAAATGCCGCCGATGCCCAGCAGCGCCAATGTCAGGAACCAGATCACCATCGCCGGCGCGAACAGCTTGCCGACGCTGCCGGTGCCGTGTTTTTGGATCGCAAACAGCGCGGTCAGCACCAGCAGCGAGAGCGGCACGATAAAGCGGTCTAGCTCGGGGGCGATAATCTGCAGCCCCTCGATGGCCGAGAGCACCGAAATGGCCGGGGTGATCACCCCGTCGCCATAAAAGAAGCTGCCGCCCACCAGCCCGATCAGCACCGCCGCCGGCACCCAGCGCGCATCCAGGTTGCGGATCGCCAGCGACATCAGCGTCAGGATCCCCCCCTCGCCGTCGTTGTCGGCGCGCATCACGAAACAAATGTATTTAATTGACACCACCAGCGTCAGCAGCCAGAAGATCAGCGACAGAAAGCCGTAGATCGAGGCCGGCGTCATGGTGATGCCCTCCTCTGCCGTCAGGCATTCGCGCAGGGTGTACAGCGGGCTGGTGCCGATATCGCCGTACACCACGCCGATGGCCGCCAGCGTCACCGCCGGCAGCGGCTGCTTGTTTTTTACGTGCATATAAAGGTCTTTATTTGAGGGCTCACGTTGGCAGTATAGATGCAGCCGCCGCACTTTATTTGCCGCCGCAACAATATGTTCGCGTCGCCACGCCGGCGATTTTCGCCGCCTATTTGCACAGTTCTGCGCCGCACGGCGCCTCCGCCTCGTTACGGGCGTATTAGACGCTGGGTTTACCCTCGATTTTGTGGCATGATCCGCGGCATTCGTTGTCATCGTTGTTACAGCCACGCCCGATCGTTCCCGTTCGCGGCCGCCGCCGTTACCCTGGCGATACACACAACCTTATGCAGTAAGCCATGTACCGTTCACCGCGTTTACAGGAGTCATCGTGGCGAAGAATTATTATGACATCACGCTGGCCATGGCGGGTATCAGCCAGGCGGCGCGTTTGGTTCAGCAGTTGGCCCATGAAGGGCAATGTAACCGCGAAGCCTTTCAAACCTCGCTGAAAAGCCTGCTGCAGATGGACCCGCCCTCCACGCTGGCGGTGTTCGGCGGTGAAGAACGCAATTTGCTGGTCGGCCTCGAAACCCTGATGGGCGTACTTAACGCCAACAACAAAGGGCCGGGTGCGGAACTGACCCGCTACACCATCAGCCTGATGGTGCTGGAGCGCAAGCTCAACGCCAACAAACCGGCGATGAACACGCTCGGCGAACGCCTCGGCCAGCTCGAGCGCCAGCTGGCGCACTTCGATCTTGAGTCGGACACCATTATCAGCGCGCTGGCCGGCATTTACGTCGACGTGGTCAGCCCGCTAGGGCCGCGCATCCAGGTGACCGGTTCGCCGGCAATCTTGCAGAACCCGCAGGTGCAGGCCAAGGTTCGCGCCACGCTGCTGGCCGGCATTCGCGCCGCCGTGCTGTGGCAGCAGGTCGGCGGCAGCCGCCTGCAGTTAATGTTTTCCCGTAATCGTCTGTTCAAACAGGCGCAAAATATCGTTGCTCATTGTTAATCGATCCCAGGAGTTGCTACCGATGGAATTATCCTCACTGACCGCCGTTTCCCCCGTTGATGGACGCTACGGTGATAAAGTCAGCGCACTGCGCCCCATTTTCAGCGAATACGGTCTGCTGAAATTCCGCGTACAGGTTGAAGTACGTTGGCTGCAAAAACTGGCGGCCTGCGCAGAAATCAAGGAAGTTCCCGCTTTTGACGCCGACGCAAACGCTTTCCTCGACAAAATCGTCGCGGAATTCAATGAAGAAGACGCTCAGCGCATCAAAACCATCGAGCGCACCACCAACCACGACGTGAAAGCGGTCGAGTATTTCCTGAAGGAAAAAGTGGCGGCGGTGCCTGCGCTGCACGCGGTGTCCGAATTCATCCACTTCGCCTGCACCTCCGAAGACATCAACAACCTGTCGCACGCGCTGATGCTGCAAAGCGCCCGTCAGGACGTGGTGCTGCCTTACTGGCGCAAGATCATCGACGCGCTGAAAGGGCTGGCGCTGGAATACCGCGATATCCCGCTGCTGTCGCGCACCCACGGCCAGCCGGCGACCCCGTCGACCGTCGGTAAAGAGTTCGCCAACGTGGCTTACCGCATGGAGCGCCAGTACCGTCAGCTGGAGCGCGTGGAGATCATGGGTAAAATCAACGGCGCGGTCGGCAACTATAACGCCCACATCGTCGCTTACCCGGAAGTGGACTGGCACCAGTTCAGCGAGGCGTTCGTGACCTCGCTCGGCATCACCTGGAACCCGTACACCACCCAGATCGAGCCGCATGACTACATCGCCGAGCTGTTCGACTGCGTAGCGCGTTTCAACACCATCCTGATCGACTTCGACCGCGACATCTGGGGCTACATCGCCCTGAACCACTTCAAGCAGAAGACCATCGCCGGCGAAATCGGCTCTTCCACCATGCCGCACAAGGTCAACCCGATCGACTTCGAAAACTCCGAAGGCAACCTGGGCCTGGCCAACGCCGTGCTGGGCCACCTGGCGGGCAAACTGCCGGTGTCCCGCTGGCAGCGCGACCTGACCGACTCCACCGTGCTGCGTAACCTGGGCGTGGGCCTGGGCTACGCGCTGATCGCCTATCAGGCCACCCTGAAAGGCATCAGCAAGCTGGAAGTGAACCAGGCGCACCTGCTGGACGAACTGGATCACAACTGGGAAGTGCTGGCCGAACCGATCCAGACCGTGATGCGCCGCTACGGCATCGAGAAGCCTTACGAGAAGCTGAAAGAGCTGACCCGCGGCAAGCGCGTGGACGCTGCCGGCATGCAGGCGTTCATCGATGGCCTGGCGCTGCCGGAAGAAGAGAAAACCCGTCTGAAGGCGATGACCCCGGCCAACTACATCGGCCGCGCCACCACCATGGTCGACGAGCTGAAGTAAGCGCTTTAGCCTGACAACGACAAGGCGGCCCTCGGGCCGCCTTTTTCTTTGCTATTCGCCGCGCAACACCTGCAGCCTGGCTATCTGCCGCCCCTGCGCATCGAAGTTGTCCGCGCTCAGCCAGCGCGCCAGCGCCTGCCGCACCGCAGGCCAGCGATCGGCGGTGATGGCGAACCAGTCGGTATCCCGGCTGCGCCCCTTGACGATCACCGCGAAGCGGAAGTTACCCTCGTAGCGAAAACCGAAGCGCAGCGCGGCCTGGCGCGACGGCGCATTATGGCTGTCGCACTTCCACTCGCAGCGGCGGTAACCCAGCGTGTCGAAGGCGTAACGCAGCAGCAGCGCGATGGCTTCGGTGGCGCTGGAGCGCTGTTTCATCAACGGCGACCAGCTGACGTGGCCGATCTCCAGCACGCCGTTGGCCTCGTCGATGCGCATCAGCGCCACCGTGCCCACCGGCGCGTCGCTGGCGGCGTCGAACACCGTCAGATTGACCAGCGCCGGGTTGGCCTGCAGCGTCTCCAGATGTTGCAGCATCGCCGCCGGCGTATCGGGCCGTTCGATAGACAGATAGGTCCAGTCGCGGCCGTCCGGCGCCAGTTGAAACGCCTCGAACAGCGCAGCGTAATCCCGCTGCGGCTCGAGCGGCGCCAGCGAGCAGAAACGCCCGCCGAGCGTCGCGCCGCCCGGGCGGCGAGCCGGCTGCCAATCCGGCATCGGTTCCCCGACCGGCTGACCATAACGATTCATTGCCATAAACGCCCTCCTGCGATTAACGGGAATAAACGATAAACGAGCTTCTTCTGCCGATTTTGTCGTACAGCGAGCGCGCCGGCGCGTTGTACTCCTGGGTCATCCAGTAGACCCGATCGCTGCCGCGCGTCTCTGCCAAACGGTATGCCTGTTCGAACAGCTTTTCCGACACCTTGTGGCCGCGCGCCTGCGGCGACACATAGAGATCTTCGATATAACAATAGCCGACCGCGCTCCAGGTGGACGGGTGGAACACCAGGTTCATCAGCCCCAGCAGCCGGCCCTCGGCATCCTCTGCCACCAGCCCGTACACCTGTTCATCCTGCCCCAGGCGTTCGAAGGTGCGATCGGTCACCTGCGGCGCCACGTCGGCGCGGTAAAAATCGAGATAGCCCTGCCACAGCGCCAGCCATTGCGCTTTGTCGTCGCCATTGATTCTGCGGATAGTCACTTCAGGGTTGGATAGGTTCATAGCGCCTCACGGAGTAAGATATTATTTCCATTAGGGAAATAATCGGATAGCGGCAGAATACACCGCGCGGCGGCGGTGCAATACGGACCAATCAAAAACGCAGAGCAGACCAATTTTAACCGTCGCCTGCCACCGGCAGCACGCTGAACACCTGCGCCAGCGTCGTGATAAAGCGCACGATCTCATCCGGCGTATAGGCCGAGAAGCCGAGCACCAACGCCCCGCGCTGCGGCGTGCCGGTGTAGAAGTCCGCCAGGCCGTACAGCCGAATCCCCCGTTCGGCGGCGGCCGCCACCAGCCGCCGCTCCGTCGCCGCATCCGCCAACGGGCAAACCAGCTGCAGCCCGCCCTGCGGCAGCGCCGGGCGCGTCCAGGCCGCCAGGTGACGATGCACCGCGTCGTACAGCGCGTCCAGCCGCGCCTTGTACAGCGTGCGCATATTACGCAGATGCTCGGCGTAGCCGCCCTCGTGCAGGAAGTGGAACAGCGTCATCTGCGCCAGCGCCGACGTGTAGCCGTCCTGAAACTGCCTGGCGGCGACCAATGGCCGCACCAGCTGCGGCGGCGCGATCATGAAACCGATGCGCAGCCCCGGAAACAGCGTCTTGCTGAAGGTGCCGAGGTACAGCGTGCGCCCGCCGCCGTCCAACCCCTGCAGCGCCGCCTTGGTTTGCCGGTCGTAGTTGAACTCGGCGTCGTAATCATCTTCGATGATCCAGGCTCGCTGCCGCTGCGCCCACTGCAACAGCGCCAGCCGCCGATCGAGGCTCAGCGAATACCCCAGCGGATAGTGATGGGACGGCGTGATATAAACGCCCCGTCCGCCGCCCGAGGCCTGCATCAGCTGCCCGACATCCAGCCCCTGCCCGTCGATGCCGATCGGCCGCGCCTGCAGCCCCGCCGACTGCACCAGCTTTTTCGCCCCCTGGTAACCCGGCTCTTCGACGAACACCGCATCGCCGGGATCGAACAGCACCTGGGTACACAGCGCCAGCGCCTGCTGAGAGCTGGTCACTACGATCACCTGCTCCGCCGTCGCCTTGACGCCCCGCTCCCGCTGCAGGTAGTGCGCGATCTCCGCGCGCAGCTCCGGCAACCCTTGCGGATCGGCATACCCCAACAGCCGCTCGCCGTGCTGCCGCAGCGCCTGCTTCTCCCGCTGCAGCCACTGGTCGATGGGAAACGCCCGCAGATCCGCCAGCGAAGGCGTCAGCGAAGCCTGGCGGCTGGTGTGCGGCGTATGGCTGACCGCCAGCAACGCCCGGCCGCGGTCGCTCAGCTCGCGCTCCGCCAGCCGCGCTTCTTGCTCCGTCGCCGTCGCCAGCAGTTCGCGGCCGAGCAGCGTGTCGCAGCGATAGCGCACAAAGCTGCCGCGCCCCACCGTTCGGCTGATGAACCCTTCCGCCTCCAGCCGAGCGTAGGTCTGTTCCACCGTGTCGCGCGCCACCGCCAGCCGGGCCGCCAATGCACGGCTTGGCGGCAGCTTCGTCCGCCAGGGCAGTTCTCCGGCGGCAATCAGTTGCAACAGGGCCTGATGCAGCGCAGAACGCCGGGTCAGGCCTTGCCGGCGCTGCTGCGCGAAGGCGGACAGGATCGCCGCGTCGTCCGCGTGTCTTGGGATGTCGCTCATGGGGGGATTTCTCCTGGCTCTGGGGCCGATGCACTACTCTACCTCATTTCACCCCGGCGGCGGCGGCAGTTGCACTGCCCGGCGAAATCCCCTTAAATAAGCCATCGCATTGCGGCTACAGGACTTCCGTCGGCTATGAGCAAGGAGACCAACCAGCGTCTGCTGGACAAACTGCAGCAGGATCTGGCCAGTGCGGGCGCGATGCCGCTGTATTTGCGCTTCAACGCCTCGGTGCGCCAGGCCATCGAACAGGGGTTGCTGAATTCGGGGGATTTTTTGCCCAGCGAGCGCCTGTTCACCGAACGGCTCGGCATCTCACGCATTACGGTGCGCAAAGCGCTGGCCTGCCTCGAGCAGGACGGTATCATCGGCCGTTCGCGCGGTTACGGCACCTTTATCCAACCGCAACGGCCCGAGCCGAAGCTGTTCTATTCATTGGCAGACGTCAAAGGATTCTCGCGCGAGGTGATACAGCAAGGGCGCCGGCCGGACACTCAATGGATCAGCCGCGAACGGATGGCCGCCGGCGCTGAGCTGGCTGAAAAGCTCCAGCTGGCGGCCGGTACGCCGATCTACAAACTCAAACGCATTCACTTGATCGATCGGCGGCCAATGTCAGTGGCGGTGTCCTACGTGGTGGTGACGGCAATTGCCAACGTCGACGAGATCGGCATTTCGCTGTACGACTACTTCCGGCGCAATAAGGTTGAGATGGGATCGCTGCGCAGCCAGGTCAGCGCGGCGATGGCCGACGACGATATCCGTCAGGCGCTGCGGCTCTCGGAACCGATGCCGCTGCTGATCGTGCGCCAGACGCTGTTCGACCACCATAAAAAGCCGATCGAATACAGCGAAAGCTTCTGCCGCAGCGACATGTACGAATTTACCAGCGAAAGCTGATCCGTTGCGTCACGCGGTCGCTTACGCCTCGCCCTGTTGGCGGCGGCGAAAACGCGCGAACGCCCGAACGTAAGCCTCGATATCCAGCGGATTCACCCGTTTTAACTCCGCCAGCAACCCAGGTTCGATCGCTTCTGCGCCGTGCAGCGCGCCGCAAATCGCGGTGGCCATCGCGCCGATGGTGTCGGTGTCGCCGCCCAGGTTAGCGCACAGCACGGCGCACCGGGTAGGATCGGTTTGCGACAGCTGCACCATCGCCAGCGCCGCGGGCACCGACTCGATGGTGCTCACCCCGGCGCCGATCAGCTGATACACCCGTTCGGAGGCCTGCTCGGTGTCAGCGGCTTCATCCACCACCTGAAACGCCAGTTCGATGCGCGCCGCCAGCGAAGGGCTGAACGTCGTCTCTTGCCGGCGCTGGGCATACTCCGCCACCTCCGGCAACGCCAGGCGAATCGAGGCCCAGTCCGCCCCCTCCACCGCCCGCGCGACGGCCCAGGCGATCGCCACGGCACCGGCGACGGCGATGTCGGATTTGTGCGTCGGGCTGGAAGCCAGCCACACCTGCTGGCAGAAATCCTCCAGCGGCGCGGAAGGCAGCACGCAGCCCAAAGGCGAAATGCGCATCGCCGCACCGTTGGTGATGCCGTTGTTTTCCAACTCGGCGATCGGCGTGCCCGCTTTCTGCTCGCTCAGCGCCAGTTTGGAACTGGGGCCGAGAATGTTCTTGTTGAAAGCGTCAAAACCGTCCACCCAGCGGATCACGTTGCGGGCAATCAGTTCCGGCACCACCTCGCCTTCTGCTTCCAGCAACGCATCGGCCAACGCCAATGCCATCGCGGTATCGTCGGTATATTGCCCGGCCTTGAAGTAGCAGGCGGCGGTGTTCTCCTTCGGCCCATCGAGAAAACCGTCTATCCAGCCGAAGTGGCGCTTAACCCGCTCGCGCGGCCACAGCTCGGCAGGCATGCCGAGCGCGTCGCCCAGCATCTGTCCGTAAAGTGCGCCCGCTATGCGTTCTGCCTGGGTTAACTGCTTCATCCGTCGCTCCTGAAAAGTGTGCCGATACATCAATAATACCTTATTAGTACCTTTAAAGCTTTTCAAGCGATCCGATTCACCCTTCCGCCTGCCGGCAATGCCCACCGCGTTTAAGGTGCGTTTAACGTTGCCCCGCCGCTGTTTATCCGACGTTTATCAGAGCTTGCCGATAATGTCGGCGAACAAATTGATAACGCTTATTTTAATACATTGCTTCGGCTCTCTTGCAGGCCGAGCGGGTTATACCTACCATAACCTCAGCATTTTTTGCCAAAATGGTTCAGGTGGCCGCGTTATCCCCTGACACGCCGCAGAGCGTGTTCCCTTTTATCGCGTGGGTGACAGGACGTTCACCCGCATAGTCACAGGAGTTCGCCATGCGAGTACTGGTTGTTGAAGATAATGGTTTGCTGCGCCACCACCTTTCCGTTCAGATGCGCGAGATGGGCCATCAGGTCGACGCGGCCGAAGACGCCAAGGAAGCCGATTACTTCCTGCAGGAACACGCGCCGGATATCGCCATCGTCGATCTCGGCCTGCCGGGTGAAGACGGCCTGAGCCTGATCCGCCGCTGGCGCGCACACCAGACCAAGCTGCCGATCCTGGTGCTGACCGCCCGTGAAAGCTGGCAGGACAAAGTGGCGGTGCTGGAAGCCGGCGCCGACGACTATGTCACCAAGCCGTTCCACCTGGAAGAAGTGATCGCCCGCATGCAGGCGCTGATGCGCCGCAACAGCGGCCTGGCTTCGCAGGTGATCGTGCTGCCGCCGTTCCAGATCGATCTGTCGCGCCGCGAACTGAGCGTTAACGATCGGCAAATCAAGCTGACCGCTTTTGAATACACCATCATCGAAACCCTGATCCGCAACGCCGGCAAGGTGGTGAGCAAGGATTCGTTGATGCTGCAACTCTACCCGGACGCCGAACTGCGCGAAAGCCACACCATCGACGTGCTGATGGGCCGCTTGCGTAAAAAGGTGCAGGCGGAATACCCGCATGAAGTGATCACCACGGTACGTGGCCAGGGCTATCGTTTTGACGCGAAGTGAACATGATGTTCAACAAGAATAAAAAACCGTTTTCGCTGCGCGCTCGCTTCCTGATGGCGACCGCCGGGGTGATCCTGGCGCTGTCGCTCTCTTACGGTTTGGTGGCGGTCGTCGGCTACATCGTCAGCTTCGACAAGACCGCCTTCCGCCTGCTGCGCGGCGAGAGCAACCTGTTCTTCAGCCTGGCGCAGTGGAAAGACAACAAGCTCACCATCGCCATTCCCCCCGATATCGATCTCAACTTCCCGACGCTGGTGTTTATCTACGACGATAAAGGCAACCTGCTGTGGAGCCAGCGCAAAGTGCCTGAACTGGAGAAGCTGATCAACAAGGAGTGGCTGGAGGAGTCCGGCTTCTACGAAATCGACACCGACACCCGCGTCAGTAGCGAAGTGCTGGGGGACAACCCCAAAGCGCAAAACCAGCTGAAAGATTACGACGATACCGATCAGAACGCGTTGACCCACTCGGTGGCGGTCAACACCTATGCCGCCACGCCTCGGCTGCCGGCGCTGACCATCGTGGTGGTCGACAGCATTCCGCAGGAGCTGCAGCGATCCGACGTAGTGTGGGAGTGGTTCAGCTACGTGCTGTTGGCCAACCTGCTGCTGGTGGTGCCGCTGCTGTGGCTAGCGGCCTACTGGAGCCTGCGGCCGATCAAGGCGCTGGTCACTCAGGTGGGCGAGCTGGAGAACGGCGAGCGCGATCAGCTCGACGAAAATCCGCCCAGCGAGCTGCGCGGGCTGGTGCGCAATCTGAACATTCTGGTGCGCAACGAGCGCCAGCGTTACACCAAGTATCGCACCACCCTGTCAGATCTGACCCACAGCCTGAAAACACCCCTGGCGGTGCTGCAAAGTACCCTGCGTTCACTGCGCAGCGGTAAACAGACCACGATCGAAGAAGCCGAGCCGATCATGCTGGATCAGATCGGGCGCATCTCACAGCAGATCGGTTACTACCTGCACCGGGCCAGCATCAACTCCGGCCAGACGGTGCTGACGCGCGAGATCCACTCGGTGCCGGCGCTGCTCGACAGCCTGGTGGTGGCGCTGAACAAGGTTTATCAGCGCAAAGGGGTGGTGATCACGCTGGACATCTCGCCGGAGGTGACCTTTATGGGCGAGAAGAACGACTTTATGGAAGTGATGGGTAACGTGTTGGAAAACGCCTGCAAATACTGCCTGGAGTTCGTTGAGATCACCTCGCTGCACTCCGAGAAAAACCTCACCATCGTCATCGACGACGACGGCCCGGGGATCCCGGAAAGCAAGCGCCAGCTGATCTTCCAGCGCGGCCAGCGGGTGGATACCCTGCGCCCCGGCCAGGGCCTGGGTTTGTCGGTGGCGGCGGAGATCATCGAGCAGTACGACGGCGAAATCGTCATCAGCGACAGCCCGCTCGGCGGCGCGCGCATGCAGGTCACCTTCGCCCGCCAGCACGACACCCACCACAACGAGTAAATTATGCCTCTGCGGCCCCGATCCACGGGGCCAAACTTCCGTTATAATCGCACTCAGGCTCACTCCTCTCTCCTGGAATAGAACATGGATTATCAATTAGACCTGGACTGGAACGATTTTTTGCAACGTTATTGGCAAAAGCGTCCGGTGATTCTGAAGCGCGGCTTCAAAAACTTTATCGATCCGATCTCCCCGGATGAGCTGGCCGGGCTGGCGATGGAAAACGAAGTGGACAGCCGCCTGGTCAGCCACCAGGACGGCCGTTGGCAGGTTGCGCACGGCCCCTTCGAGAGCTTCGACCACCTGAGCGAAAACAACTGGTCGCTGCTGGTGCAGGCGGTGGACCACTGGCATGAGCCTTCCGCAGCGCTGATGCGCCCGTTCCGCCAGCTGCCGGACTGGCGGATGGATGACCTGATGATCTCCTTCTCGGTACCGGGCGGCGGCGTCGGCCCGCACCTCGATCAGTACGACGTGTTCATCATTCAGGGCACCGGCCGCCGCCGCTGGTGCGTCGGGGAAAAAACGCCGCTGAAACAGCACTGCCCGCATCCGGATCTGCTGCAGGTAGAGCCGTTCGACGCCATCATCGACGAAGAGATGGAGCCGGGCGACATTCTCTACATTCCGCCGGGCTTCCCGCACGAAGGCTACGCGCTGGAAAACGCGCTCAACTACTCGGTGGGCTTCCGCGCGCCGAACGGCCGTGAGCTGGTGAGCGGCTTCGCCGACTACGTGCTGGCGCGCGAGCTGGGCAGCAAGCGCTACGGCGATCCGGACGTTAAACTGCGCGAACACCCGGCGGAGATCCTGCCGCAGGAAGTGGACGCCTTACGGCAGATGATGCTGGATCTGGTGCAACAGCCGGAACACTTCCAGCACTGGTTCGGCGAGTTCATCTCCCAGTCGCGCCACGAGCTGGATCTGGCGCCGCCGGAGCCACCATATCAGGCCGGGGAAATCTACGAGCTGCTGCAACAGGGTGAAGCGCTGCAGCGCCTGGGTGGGTTGCGCGTGCTGCGCGTCGGCGATCGCTGCTTCGTCAACGGCGAGCTGATCGACACCGACCAGCTGCCGGCCGCAGACGCCCTGTGCCAAAACTTCAGCGTCGACGCCGCCCTGCTCGGCGACGCGGTGGACGATCCGTCGTTCCTGGCGCTGCTGACCGCGCTGGTCAACAGCGGGTATTGGTACTTTAACGACTGATTGCCGTCACGCGAACAAGCCACCCTGCCGGGTGGCTTTTTTTTATGCCTGCCGCGCCTGCGCGCGGTAATCCGCCAGTTCCTCCGCCGCCATGCCCGCCTGCTCCGCCGCCGCGCCAATCTGCCGCCAGGTATTGGCATCGATCGGGATCCCCTGCTCCAGCCGAGCCACGCGGTTGGCCTCTTCCCACTCTCCCGGGACGGCGATCGGCTGTTCGCCGCTCGGCGGCGAAGCTTTCACCCAGCCGATAAAGGCTTCGGCTTCGGCCTGCATTTGCGGGGCGTCGAAGGCCTGAGGATCGAGGATCAGGGTCGTCATGCAGTTGAAAATGGCGTCGCTGTCGGCTTTCAGCGTGGCGTCGTGGGTGGTGCGGCCGCCGGAGAGCGCGCCGCCGAGGATTTCGCACATCGCCGCCAGCGCATAGCCTTTGTGCAAGCCGAACGGCAGCAGCGAACCGAACGGCGCTTCGTGCATCACTTTCGGTTCGGTGGTCGGCTGCCCGTGTTCGTCGATCAGATAGCCCGGCGCCACCGACAGCCCTTTGTTATAGGCCACCCGGGTCTTGCCGAAGGCGATGCCGCTGGTGGCAAAATCCAACAGCAGCGGCGTGCGGCCCGGCCGCGGGAAAATGGCGCAGAACGGGTTGGTGCCGAAGCGACGATCGCTGCCGCCGAACGGCGCCACCATCGGATCGCCCACCACGTTGACGAAGTGAATCGAAATGAAACCGGCGCGGGCACACTGCTCCGCCCAATGGCCGATACGGCCGATATGGTGCGCATTGTGCAGCGCTACCGCCGCCAGGCCCAGCTTGCCGGCGCGTTCAATGCCCAGCGCCATTGCTTCGCTGGCCACCACCTGACCGAAACCGCGCGCACCGTCGAGCGTCAGCACCGCGCCGGCGTCGCGCACCACTTCGGCATGCTGATTGAGCTGTAATTGCCCCTGCGCCAACGACGCCATGTAGCTGGGGATCATGCCGACGCCGTGCGAGTCGTGCCCGGCCAGATTGGCCTGCACCAGATGATCGGCCACCAGTTCGGCTTCACGCGCCGTGCTGCCGGCCTGGCGCCAAATCGCCTGAACGAACTGCGCCAAATGCGGGCTGGCGATACGGTATTCGGTGCTCATCATGCGGTCCTTATGCGTGGGAAATGGGCTTCCACACTATGAGCAACGCCTTGTTACGGCAAGCGATTATGCCGATCGCAAGCGTCTTGTTTACCGCGCACGCTCGGCGGCCAGCGCCGCGATGCGCATGATCACCGCCACCGCTTGTTCCATGCCTTCCAGGGTCACGAATTCGTGCTTGCCATGGTAGTTGTAGCCGCCGGTGAACAGGTTCGGGCACGGCAGGCCGCGGAACGACAGCTGCGCGCCGTCGGTGCCGCCGCGGATCGGCTTCATCACCGGTTCGATGTCGCAGTCGCGCATCGCCTGCTGCGCCAGCGCAATCACATGCGGGTGCTCCGCCACCTGTTCGCGCATGTTGTAATAGCTGTCTTCGATGCTCACTTCGATATAGCAATCGCGCGGCAAGCCTTTGCCGACCTCGCGGGCGATGTCCACCATCTTGCGCTTGCGCGCTTCAAACCCCTCGCGCTCGAAGTCACGCAGGATATAGTGCATTTCGGCGCGCTCTACGCTGCCCTTGATGCTGCTGAGGTGATAAAAGCCCTGGTAGCCTTCGGTGGTCTCCGGCGCTTCGTCCGCCGGCAGCGCCTGATGAATGCGGGTGGCCAGCGACAGCGCGTTGACCATCACGCCCTTGGCGCTGCCGGGGTGCACGCTGTTGCCGAGGATTTTGATCGTCACCGAGGCGGCGTTGAAGTTCTCGCACTCGAGCTCGCCGACGCCGCCGCCGTCCACGGTGTAAGCCCATTCGGCATTGAAGGCCGCCACGTCGAACAGCTGCGCCCCCTTGCCCACCTCCTCGTCCGGGGTGAAGGCCACGCGGATGTCGCCGTGCGGGATTTTGCGCGCGCGCAGGCGCACCATGGCGGTGAGGATCTCGGCGATGCCGGCCTTGTCGTCGGCGCCCAGCAGCGTTTTGCCGTCGGTGGTGATCAGGGTCTGCCCCAGCATCTGGTGCAGGATCGGGAACATCACCGGCGACAGCACTTCATCGCCGATGCCGAGCGCAATGTCGCCGCCGCGATAGTTCTCGACGATCTGCGGATTGACGTGTTTGCCGCTGAAATCCGGCGAGGTATCCAGATGGGCGATAAAACCGACCGCCGGCACCGGCCAGGCGACGTTGCCCGGCCAGGTGCCCATCACGCAGCCGTGTTCGCTGAGCGACACCCGCTCGAAGCCGAGCGCGATCATTTCCTGCTGCAACGCGCGCGCCAGCTTCAACTGCCCGTCGGTGCTCGGCACATGCTTTACGTTCGCTTTGGACTGGGTGTCGAAAGAGACGTAGTTGAAAAAGCGGTCAAGTAATTTGTCCATGGTAGCGGCCCCTCAGAATATCGCGTTTCATTATGCGGAACCGATCAGGATCAAATATTGCGTCAGGTCATTTTTAACCAGAATTCGCCAATATCATTAATCTTTGTGATGATTTCTGAGGGTAATAACACTGTCATCACAGGGTCATTTGTCGCTATCATGATGAAAAACACGGCATCTGGGCCGGATCGGCTTTCAATTCCGGCATTCAGCGTCTATCATGCGCGCTCGAAAAATTTCCATTGGCGCAACTGGTTTGAGCTTCATTTGAACAGCGGGCATTCCGCAAGCTCCGGCAGTCTTTTCCAGTTGCGGTTCTATCTGCATTAGCCCACGGGATAGAGTAATACGATAAATGACTGAGACATCCTCTCTGACTCCCCTTGTTGAACTGCATGCCCTGAGCAAAGCGTTCGATGGCAAAACCATCATTGCCGATCTCGAACTGGCGATTAACCACGGCGAATTCCTTACCATTCTCGGCCCCTCCGGCTGTGGCAAAACCACGGTGCTGCGCCTGATCGCCGGTCTGGAAGACGCCGACCGGGGCCGCATCGTGCTCGACGGCCAGGACATCACCGCCATTCCGGCCGAACACCGCCACGTCAACACCGTGTTTCAGAGCTATGCCCTGTTTCCGCACATGTCGGTGTTCGACAACGTCGCCTTCGGCCTGCGCATGCAAAAGGTGCCGGCGGCGGAACTGACGCCGCGCGTCGAAGAGGCGCTGCGCATGGTGCAGCTGGACGCGTTCGCCCAGCGGCGGCCGGGCCAGCTCTCCGGCGGCCAACAGCAGCGCGTGGCCATCGCCCGCGCAGTGGTCAACAAGCCGAAGGTGCTGCTGCTGGACGAATCGTTGTCGGCGCTGGACTACAAGCTGCGCAAACAGATGCAGAACGAGCTGAAGGCGCTGCAGCGCAAGCTGGGCATCACCTTCGTGTTCGTCACCCACGATCAGGAAGAAGCGCTGACCATGTCGGATCGCATCGTGGTGATGCGCGAAGGCCGCATCGAGCAGGACGGCACGCCGCGTGAGATCTACGAAGAGCCGAAGAACCTGTTCGTCGCCAGCTTTATCGGCGAGATCAACATCTTCGACGCGGTGGTCTTGCAGCGCCTCGATGCGCAGCGGGTGCGCGCCAACGTCGAAGGCCGCGAGTGCGACATCTACGCCGATCTGCCGGTGGAGCCGGGCCAAAAGCTGAAGGTGCTGCTGCGCCCGGAGGATCTGCGGGTAGAAGAAGTGAACGACAGCGCGCAGCACGACGGGCTGATCGGCTACGTGCGCGAGCGCAACTACAAAGGCATGACGCTGGAGTCGGTGGTTGAGCTGGAGAGCGGTAAAACGGTGATGGTCAGCGAGTTCTTCAATGAAGACGATCCGGACGTCGACCACTCGCTCAACCAGAAGATGGCGGTGACCTGGGTTGAAAGCTGGGAGGTGGTGCTGGCCGATGAAGAAATCGCGTAAAGTCTTCCAGAATGTGGTGATCGTCGGCGTCGTCGCCTGGCTGCTGCTGTTCGTGTTCATGCCGAACCTGATGATCATCGCCACCAGCTTCCTGACCCGCGACGACGCCAACCTGGTGCAGATGGTGTTCACGCTGGATAACTATCGGCGCTTGTTCGATCCGCTCTACGCCCAGGTGCTTCTGCACTCGCTGAACATGGCGCTGATCGCCACCCTGTGCTGCCTGGCGATCGGCTACCCGTTCGCCTTTATCCTGGCTCGCCTGCCGCAGAAGATGCGGCCGCTGCTGCTGTTTCTGCTGATCGTGCCCTTCTGGACCAACTCGCTGATCCGCATCTACGGCCTGAAGCTGTTTCTTAGCACACGTGGCTATCTCAACGACGCGCTGCTGTGGATCGGCGTCATCGATAAGCCGCTGCGCATCATGTACACCTCAGAAGCGGTGATCCTCGGCCTGGTGTATATCCTGCTGCCGTTTATGGTGATGCCGCTCTATTCCAGCATCGAAAAACTCGATAAGTCCTGCCTGGAGGCGGCGCGCGATCTCGGCGCCAGCAAGCTGCAGACCTTTATTCGCATCATCGTGCCGCTGACCATGCCGGGCATTATCGCCGGCTGCCTGCTGGTGGTGCTGCCGGCGATGGGACTGTTCTTCGTCGCCGATCTGATGGGCGGCGCCAAGAATCTGCTGATCGGCAACGTGATTAAAAGCCAGTTCCTCAATATCCGCGACTGGCCGTTCGGCGCGGCCACCAGCATCTGCCTGACGCTGGTGATGGGGCTGTTGCTGTTGATCTATTACCGGGTCGCCCGCCTGCTGAACAAGAAGGAGGATCTGGCATGATCGGACGTCTGCTGCGCGGCGGCTTTATGACGCTGGTATACGCTTACCTGTATATCCCGATCGTCATCCTGATCGTCAACTCCTTCAACGCCTCGCGCTTCGGCATCAGCTGGCAAGGAGCCACCACCAAGTGGTACAGCACGCTGCTCAACAACGACAGCCTGCTGCAGGCCGCAGGCCATTCGCTGACCATGGCGGTGCTCTCCGCCACCTTCGCCACGCTGATCGGCTCGCTGACCGCGGTGGCGCTGTACCGCTACCGCTTCCGCGGCAAGCCGTTCGTCGGCGGCATGCTGTTCGTGGTGATGATGTCGCCGGACATCGTGATGGCCATCTCGTTGCTGGTGCTGTTCATGCTGCTCGGCATTTCGCTCGGCTTCTGGTCGCTGCTGTTCTCGCACATCACCTTCTGCCTGCCGTTCGTGGTGGTGACCGTCTACGCGCGCCTGAAGGGGTTCGATGTGAAGATGCTGGAAGCCGCGCGCGATCTCGGCGCAAGCGAGCTCACCATTCTGCGCAAGATCATCCTGCCGCTGGCGATGCCGGCGGTGGCGGCCGGCTGGCTGCTGAGCTTCACCCTGTCGATGGACGACGTGGTCGTCTCCTCCTTCGTCACCGGGCCAAGCTACGAAATCTTGCCGCTGAAGATCTATTCGATGGTGAAAGTCGGCGTCTCACCGGAGGTCAACGCGCTGGCCACCATTTTGCTGCTGCTGTCGCTGGTGCTGGTGATCGCCAGCCAGTGGGTGATGCGCGATCGCTCGCCCAAGGCCGAATAACCCTTCCCGCCGGGCGCTGCGGCGCCCGGTTGTGACCCCCTTCACAATCGGCACCGGTTGTCATCCGCTGACCATCGGTGCCTATTTCCGCCTCGCCGATTGCGGCGGCGAAAACTTCCCCCTATAACTGAACCCAGGCAAGGTGCCTTATTTTTTCTCGCTTCCAGGGAGTTTATTCAGCAACGTCGTCATCCATTAAAATATAAAAAAGGAACTGCCATGAAAGGTATTATCGATAATATCTTAAGCAAGCTGCAGCTTTTCTCCAAAGCCATGATGGGGCCGATATTTTTCCTGCCGGTGATCGGTCTGATTCTGGCGCTCAGTTCTATTCTCACCAACGCGACATTAATCAATGAACATTCCACCGTCTTCTCTATCGGTAAAATGATCGGCGATACCTTCTGGCCGTTATTCGGCAACCTCGGGCTGATTTTCTGCATCGGCATTACCTACGGCCTGGCCAAAGACAAGAAAAGCGAAGCGGCACTGGTCGCGGTGATGTGCTTTATCATGTTCCTCGGTGCCAATTCGTCCTACCTGCAGCTCAGCGGCCACGTCGCGGCCAAGATCAACGGCGAATATTACGGCACCGGGCAGACGGAACTGCTGGGCTTTACCGTGGTGGATATGGGCATTTTTCTCGGTCTTATCCTCGGCGTCACCCTCGCCTGGGTGCACAACCGCCTGTGCAACGTCGAACTCAACGGCGTGTTCTCGGTCTATGGCGGCGCCAAGCTGGTGCTGATCGCCATGACGCCGATCATCATGCTGTACGCCGTCGCCTTCAGCTACCTGTGGCCGGCCATCTCGCAGGGATTGATCGCGCTAACCGGCTTTATGAAAAGCTCAGGCTCACTCGGAGTCTTCGTCTACGGCTTCTTCGAGAAATTCCTGATCCCCACCGGGCTGCACCACTTTATCTGGTCACCGTTCCAGCTCACCAGCATCGGCGGCTCGATCGTGCAAGACGGGCAGACCGTCTCCGGCTCACAGGCGATTTTCCTGGCCTATATGCGCGACCCGAACATCTCGCCGCTGATGAACGAAGCGCTGCGTTTTTCGCAGCAGGGTATGGTGACCATCTTCGGCCTGTCGGGGGCGGCATTGGCTTTCTATCACACCGCCAAGCCGGAAAAGAAGATGCTGGCCAAGGCGATTCTCATCCCGGCCATCACCACCTCAATTCTGGTCGGTATCACCGAGCCGATAGAGTTCACTTTCCTGTTTATTTCTCCGCTGCTGTGGGTGATCCACGCCGTGCTGACCGCGTTGTCGCAGGTGGCCTGCAACCTGTTCCAGGTGCGCCCTTGGGGCGCCAGCGGGCTGGTCGAGTTCCTGGCCTACAACCTGCCGCTACCGGTCTCACTCACCCGTTGGCCGCTATATGTGGTCATTGGTCTGGTTCAGTTCGCAGTGTATTACCTGGTGTTTAAAACGCTGGTGCTGAAACTCAATCTGAAAACGCCGGGCCGTGAAGATGACCAAGACGTCAAACTCTATTCCAAACAGGATTACCAGAACCGCAAGAATACCCCGGACGAACTAAGTGGCATCATTATTCGCGCGCTGGGTGGCAAGGAGAACATTATTTCCGTCGACCACTGCTTTACCCGGCTACGGGTGGAATTAAAGGATATGGCGCGAGTGGATGAAGCCGCGTTGAAAAGCACCGGAGCCAAAGGCGTGGTGAAGAATCGCCGTGAAGTGCAGGTTATTTACGGCGTCACGGTCGGCAAGGTCAAAAATCAGGTAGAGAAATATTTAGCGGCACTCTAACGCATTATTAATGGGAGATATCGAATGAAATTAACCGTTCTTGGCGGCGGCGGCGTGCGTTCCCCGTTCCTCGCCAAATCCATCGCCTATAACGCCCACCGCATCGGCATTACCGAAGTGGTGTTTATGGATACCGATGAGCGCCATCTGGCGATCTACGGCGCCCTCGCGCAGGGCGTGTTCCAGCGCATTCGCGGCGACATTGCTTTCAACCTCAGCAGCGATCCGCGCCAGGCGCTGACCGGCGCCGACTACATCATCACCACCCTGCGCATCGGCGGCGAGGAAGGCCGCATTCATGACGAGCGCATCGCGCTCAATCACCAGCTGCTCGGGCAAGAAACCACCGGCGCCGGCGGCTTCGCCATGGCGATGCGCTCGATTCCGGCGATCCTTGACTATTGCCGCCTGATCGAGCAGGTTTCCTCACCGAACGCGGTCTTGTTCAACTTCACCAACCCTTCCGGCATGGTGACCGAGGCGATCATCAAATCCGGCTTCCAACGCCGGGTCTACGGCATCTGCGACGCCCCCAGCGAGTTTATCCGCGAACTGGCCAAACTGCTGGGCTGCCGCGAAGACGAACTGAGCGTCGACTGCTTCGGCCTCAACCACCTTTCCTGGTTCCGCAATGCGCGCGTCAACGGCGAACCGGTCACAGACCGGTTGCTGGCGGATCCGCGCCTGTATCGCGAGACCTGCATGAAGTACTTCTCGCCGGAGCTGGTGGCGCTGTCGGACAACCTGATGCTCAACGAGTATCTCTATTATTACTACTACCGTGAGCAGGCGATCGCCGCCATCGTCGCGGGCGGCGAGACCCGAGGCGAACAAATCGCGGCGATCAACCGCCAAATGCTGTCAGAGTTGGGTGAGCTGGACATCCCCCGCCAGTTGGAACACGCCTTCTCTGTCTACTTCAGCCATTACCTGCAGCGCGAAAACTCGTACATGCAGCGTGAGTCCAACCAGGACAAGGTGAAAACGCGCGCGATGCTAACGCTGCAGCAATTTATCGAACAGCCTGACAGCGGCGGTTATGCCGGGGTGGCGATCGATATTCTGGAGGCAGTCAACAGCGGCCGACAAAAACGCGTGGTGGTATCGATGCAAAACCGCGACACGCTCGATTTTCTGCACCCGGAAGACGTGATCGAAATCAGCTGCGAATTGAGCAGCGCCGGCATTCAGCCGGTCAAAATGCGCGATATTCCCGACACCCAAAAGAACCTGATTTCGCAGGTGAAAGAGTACGAGCGCCTGGCGGTGGCGGCGATTTTGATCGGCAATCGCCAACTGGCCATCAAAGCGTTGATGGTGCACCCGCTGGTCAACTCCTATTCGCTGGCTAAAACGCTGGTGGAGGAGTATCTGCAGGCCCACCGCCAGTATGCCGAGCATTGGCACTAAAACGGCGCGACGCAGCCGTCAGCGGCTGCGTCGCTCAAACCAGGCGGTGATCACATTCTCGAATCCCAACAGGCAGTGGCCGAAAAACGGGTTGGGATAGTAGATATCGTGATCGTATTTTTGCCGATCTTCAAACAGAAAGGTCATATCGGCCTGCTGCGCCAGCGGACTATTCCCGTCGCCGCAAAATGCCGCCAACAGGATGCGGTTGCGCTTCACCGCCTCCCCCCAGTTCAGCGCCGAACCGCTGTTGCCCGACTTTGAAATCACGATCACCATATCGAAACGAAAGCGTGTCTCCCGATCAAGAATATCGAAATCCGGCCACAGCGACAGGTAACTGTCGACGCCCAACGTCATAAACTTGTTGTACATGTACTGCGCGACCAGCTGCGAGAAACCGCTGCCGTGGATCAGGATTTTTCCGCTATCGAGCAGATCAAGAAACTGCGTCTGCTGGGCCGGCGGCGCCGCCGACGTAGCGCATTCCGCCTGGTAGGCTGGTGCCATCGCCAGGTTGAATTTGATGAAATAGACCAGTTCGAGATAGCCGCGAAAGCCCAGCTTTTTAGCCAGTCGCACCAGCGTTGAGGGGGAACTGTAGCAGCGTGCGGACACCACGCGGATACCGTCGTCGATGCAGGCGTCCGGGTTGTCGAGAATGCAGTGCAAAATCGTCATATCCGTCTTGCTGAGCTCTGCCTGGCTGAAGATCTGTTTGAAGTTCATTGCCGCCCTCGTTTATTCGCCAAAATTATTGTTTCGCACGCGCTTCACCGCCTGTCCAGTGTGAGACAATTAAATTGTGATGCGCTTTAGGTCGCCAAACCCCTTGATTTGCCAGCGGGATAACCGCCTTTACCCACCCCGCCCCGGCCCCTATAATGGCCCCTTTCTGGGGTATGGCGCGGCCGCCAAACGGTTTGCCCATACGGGTTCAGCTCACTACTGCTGAAGGATACGCTGCATGAAAAAGTGGTCACATCTGCTCGCAGCCGGGATGATGGCGCTGAGTATCTGCTCTGCAAACGCCTCTGACGGCAAAACGCTGTATTTCTATAACTGGACTGAATACGTTCCGCCGGGGCTGCTGGAGCAGTTCACCAAGGAAACCGGCATCAAGGTGATCTATTCCACCTATGAATCCAACGAAAGCATGTACGCCAAGCTGAAGACCTATAAAGACGGCGCGTACGATCTGGTGGTGCCTTCCACCTACTTCATCGCCAAGATGAGCAAGGAAGGTATGCTGCAAAAGATCGACAAGAGCAAGCTCAGCCACTTCAAGGATCTCGATCCTGCCCTGCTGAACAAGCCGTTCGATCCTAACAACGACTATTCCATTCCTTACATCTGGGGCGCTACCGCTATCGGCGTCAACAGCGACGCGCAGGATCCCTCTACCGTTACCGCCTGGGCCGATCTGTGGCAGCCGCAGTACAAAGGCCGCCTGCTGCTGACCGACGACGCGCGCGAAGTGTTCCAGATGGCGCTGCTCAAGCTGGGCTATTCCGGCAACACCACCAACCCGAAAGAGATCGAAGCCGCCTATCACGAACTGCAGAAATTGATGCCAAACGTGCTGGCCTTCAACTCCGACAACCCGGGCAACCCGTTTATGGAGGGGGAAGTCAACGTCGGCATGGTGTGGAACGGTTCGGCCTTCGTGGCGCGCCAGGCCGGCACGCCGCTGGAGATCGTCTGGCCGAAGGAAGGCGGGATCTTCTGGATGGACAGCCTGGCCATTCCGGCCAACGCGCGCAACGTCGAGGGAGCGCTGAAGCTGATCGACTTCCTGCTGCGGCCGGAAATCGCGGTGCAGGTGGCGGAAACCATCGGTTACCCGACGCCGAACCTGGCGGCGAAGAAGCTGCTGTCGCCGGAGATCGCCAACGACAAGTCACTCTACCCGGATAAGGCGGTGATTGAGCACGGCGAGTGGCAAAACGACGTCGGCGACGCCAGCACGCTGTACGAAAGCTACTTCCAAAAGCTGAAAGCCGGGCGCTAACACGCCCCGCCATCCCATCAGGGCGCGCAGTGCGCCCTGATGCCTTTCTCAGGGTCTGTCGGCCCGCGCCACCTTGCCCACCAGGAACTTGTGCACAAAACGCGGCACCACTTCGCTGGCCAGGCCATAGTGTTTCTCGTCGAACTGGCTCTCCACCTGGCTCGGCTCCAGGTTCAGTTCCATGGCGTAGGCGCCGCCCAGCCGCGCCTCATGCACGAAGCCGGCCGCCGGATAGACGTGGCCGGAGGTGCCGATGGCGACGAAGAAATCGGCCTTGCTCAGCGCCTGATAAATATCGTCCATGCCCAGCGGCATCTCGCCGAACCACACCACGTGCGGCCGTAGCGGCGCCGGGAACTGGCAGCAGTGGCAACGGTCATCAACGCTGAGATCGCCGGGCCATTCGAACACCTGGCCCGACTGGGTGCAACGCACCTTCAGCAATTCGCCGTGCATGTGCAGCACCCGCTTGCTGCCGGCGCGCTCATGCAGGTTATCGATGTTTTGCGTGACCAGCAGGAAGTTGTCCCCCAGCCACTCTTCCAGATCCGCCAGCGCGCGGTGCGCGGCGTTCGGGGCGATCTCCTCCGTCTGCAGCTGACGGCGGCGTTCGTTGTAAAACGCCTGCACCAGCGCCGGATCGCGCTGAAAACCTTCCGGTGTGGCGACGTCCTCCACCCGGTGCTCTTCCCACAACCCATCCGCGGCACGGAAGGTGCGAATGCCAGATTCGGCCGAAATGCCGGCCCCGGTCAACACCACCACAAACGGCTTTTTCAGCTCGGCCGCCGCCATGGTGTCACGGTGAAAAATGCGTGAACGAAAGCGCTGATGCAGCACATGCTTACTCTTGCGAAACTGACACAGCCGATGGCGAGTGTACATTAACTCTCTCCTTACTTTTCCCTGTTTACCCTTCTTACTGGACGTTACGGCGTTGTTGGCTGCATACATTCACGCCCGGCCTCAACGCCCATTACGTTGGGCGCGCCAAATTGAGGAACGCCGCGCCGCGCACGCCGCCGGCGTCGCCATAGCGCGCCTTCTCGATGCGCGGCAGCCTGGCCACCCGCAGCAGGTGCGCCGGCAGCCGCTGCGGCAACGCCTGGTAAATGGCGTCGAAGTTCGACAGCCCACCGCCGATCACCACCAGGTGCGGATCCAGCACCGTCAGCAGGTTGCCCAGGCAGATTGCCAGCACGTCCATAAAGCGGTCAACGTGAGCCACCGCCTGCGGTTCACCCGCCTGATAATGCGCAATGATTTCGGTAGCGGGCAAGTGCCGGCCATAGAAATGGGCGTACATCCATTCGAAACCGCGGCCCGATATGTAGTTTTCAATGCAACCCTGGTGGCCGCACCCGCAGGCAACGCGAGGCACATCACGTCCCAGTACCTCTAGCGCGTCAACCGGCAGGCGCAAATGACCGAACTCGCCGGCAATATAGTTACGCCCAGGCACCGTCTTGCCGTCGACGATCAGGCCGCCGCCTACGCCGGTACCTAGAATGATGCCCAGCACCGTCGGGTAGCGGCGAAACTCGTCGTCCCAGGCCTCCGACAGCGCAAAGCAGTTAGCGTCGTTATCGACCCGCACCTCGCGCCCGATCAGCGCCGCCAGATCGCGCGGCAGCGGTCGCCCCATCGCCGCCGGCACATTGGCGGTAAACAGCGTGCCGTCGTCGTCGTTGGGCAGGCCCGGGATGCCGATGCCGACGCTGCCGCGCCGGCCGCAAACTGCATCCGCCTCAAGGGTCAGATCGCACAGCGTGGCCAGCAGCTGCCGGTAATCTTCACGCGGCGTCGGCACCCGCTTTTGCCAAATACGCTGCAGGTTGTCGTCGAATACCCCCAGCTCAATCTTGGTGCCGCCCATATCGAAACCGTAGTACATAACCCATCCCCAGGCTAAAAAAACGGGGCGGCATCGCTGCCTCCCCGTGGGTTTTATTGTCCGCTCAGCACCCGCGCCGGATCGATGCGGCTGGCGCGCCTGGCTGGATACCAACTGGCCAACAGGCTCAGCACGATGGCGGTCGCCAGCACGATCAGTACATCCAGCCAGTGCAGCTCGGAAGGCAGGAAGTCGATGAAGTAGATATCGCCCGACAGGAAGGAGTGGCCGACCAGTTTTTCGATGCCCCGGATGATGTTGGTCAGCTGCAACGAGGCGATCACCCCGATCACCACGCCGCTCAGGCTGCCCAGCAGCCCGGCCAGCAGCCCATACCAGATGAAGATGGCGCGGATAAAGCCGTCTTTGGCCCCCAGGGTGCGCAACACCGCGATGTCGGCGCTTTTGTCTTTCACCGCCATCACCAGCGTGGAGACAATGTTGAAGCAGGCCACGCCGATCACCAGCACCATCGCCAGGTACATAATGGCGCGGATCATCTGGATATCGCGATACATGTAGCCGTACTTGCCGATCCAGCTTTTGATGTAGATATAAGAATTAGTCACTTCGCCGGCGTCGCGCACCAGTTTATTGGCGGCGAACACGTCGTTCATCTTGAGGGCGATGCCCGTGACGCTGTCACCCATGTCGAGATACTGCTGCGCGTCGGCCAGCGGCACCAGTGCCAGGCTGTGATCGAGCTGGCCGCTGAGCTGCAAAATGCCGGTCACGTGCAGGCGAATGCGCTTCGGCTGCAGCAGCTTCATTTCCGGGTCGCTGTTGGGGATCATCACAGTCACATAGGCGCCCTGCTTGACGCCCAGCGCGTCGGCCACGCCCTTGCCGAGGATCACCTGCTGCTCGCCGGGCTTGAAGTTGGCCCAGGCGTCGCCCTGCACATACTGCGGCAGCGCGCTCAGTCGGCTCTCCTGCTGCGGATCAACGCCTTTGACTTCCACCGCGCGCAGCTGCGCGCCGTTCTCCATCAGGCCGGTAAAGTTGATGTACGGCGCGGCAGCCACAATGCCCGGCACCTTTTCCACTCGCTGCAGAATCGACGGCCAGCCGCTGAACGGCTGATTGACCGGCTCGAGTTCGCCGTGCGGCACCACCGCCAGAATGCGGTTCTTCAGCTCGCGCTCAAAGCCGTTCATCGCGCTCAGGCCGACGATCAGCACCGCTACCCCCAGCGCGATGCCGATGGTGGAGATGACCGAGATCAGCGACACCATGCCGCCGCGTTTACGGCCGCGGCTGAAACGCAGGGCCGTCAGGAAGGACAGTGAGGCTCCCGCCATTACTCGGCCCCCATCAGGGTCAGCTGCGCCTGCAGGTGACCGTCGGCCATTTCCAGCTGGCGGCTCAGGCGCTTGGCCAGCTGCAGATCGTGTGTCACCACCAGAAAAGCGGTGCCCTGACGCACGTTCAGCTCGCCCAGCAGATCGAAGATGCTGTCCGCGGTGCGTTTGTCCAGGTTACCGGTCGGTTCGTCCGCCAGTACCAGCGCCGGATTGTTGACCAGCGCGCGCGCGATCGCCACGCGCTGACGCTCGCCGCCGGAGAGCTCGGACGGGCGGTGCTTGCTGCGTTTTTCCAGCCCGACCGCCGCCAGCATCTCCCGCGCCTTCTCCTGCGCCTGCGCCGGCTTGGCACCGCCGATCAGCAGCGGCATAGCGGCGTTTTCCAGCGCGGTGAAGTCCGGCAGCAGATGGTGGAACTGATAGATGAAGCCCAGCTGGCGGTTGCGCAGCTCGGCCTTGGCCGCCGAAGACATGGCGTTCAGCGATTCGCCCTTGAAGATCACCTCGCCGGAGGTCGGTGAGTCCAACCCGCCCAGCAGGTGCAACAGGGTACTCTTGCCGGAACCCGAGCTGCCGACGATCGCCATCATCTCGCCCTGCTGCATGGCAAAACTGACATTGCGCAGCACGTCGGTGTGCAGATTGCCTTCCTGATAGGTCTTGCACAGGTTGTCACACTGCAGCAAAAGATGGTTACTCATAACGTAAAGCCTCAGCGGGTTGTACGGCGGCAGCGCGCCATGAAGGATAAAGCGTGGACAACAAGGAAACCGCCATCGCCACCACGGCGATGATCGTCACCTGCAACGGATCAACCGCCACCGGCAGCGAAGCGCCGTCGATCAAGGCGCCGAGGATCGGCATCAGGTTATTCAGGTTGGTGGCCAGCAGCACGCCGAGCAGCGTGCCGAGCAGCGAACCGATGATGCCAGCGCTGGCGCCCTGCACCATAAACACCGACATGATCTGGCGGCGAGTCAGCCCCTGGGTCTGCAGAATGGCGACCTCGCCCTGCTTTTCCATCACCAGCAGGCCGAGCGACGTAATGATGTTAAACGCCGCCACCGCCACGATCAGGCTGAGCAGCAGCCCCATCATGTTTTTCTCCATGCGCACCGCCTGGAACAGTTCGCCCTTGCGATCGCGCCAGTCTTTCCAGACCGTGCCCGCCGGCAGCGCCTGTTGGCTGAGAGTATCGACCGCCAGCGGCTGCTGCAGGAACAGGCGCCAGCCGGTGATGTTGCCGGCCGGGTAGCGCATCAGGCGCGAAGCGTCCTGTTGGTTGACCAGCAGCTGATAGCCGTCCACCTCGCTGTTGGCGTGGAAGGTGCCGATAAGGGTGAACAGGCGCTGGCTGGGTATGCGGCCCATCGGTGTGAACTGGCTGGCGCTCGGCACCATCACGCGCAGCGAATCGCCGCGCTTGACGCCGAGTTGCCCCGCCAGCTGTTCGCCGATGATGATGTTGTATTGGCCCGGCTGCAACTGTTGCTGCTTGACGTTGACCAGATACGGGGTCAGCGGATCGGCTTCGTCGGGATTGACGCCGAGCATCACCCCGACCGCCACGCTGCGGGCGCTTTGCAGCACCACGTCACCGGTGGTCAGCGGTGCGACGCGCGTGACGCCCTGCAGCTTCTGCACCTCGGAGGCCGGCAGCTGCTGCGGGTTGACCGATCCTTGCGGACTGGTAACCAACGCCTGCGGCATCAGGCCGAGGATGTTGTTCTCCAGATCCTTTTCGAAACCGTTCATCACCGACAGCACGGTGACCAACGCCATCACCCCCAGCGTAATGCCGATGGTGGAAAGCCAGGAAACAAACCGCCCGAAGCGGTCTGAGGCTCGCCCGCGCATGTAGCGCAGGCCAATGAATAACGCGACAGGTTGATACATGAAATCCGTTTGATAGCCGTGGCTTAAGCAAAGTGATCATGGATAATAAAGGCTCTCCCTCGTTTAGGGAACACCCGGCGGCCTTTTATTGCGCCGGGCGGCCCCTCATCCGGCGTCTCGCTTGAGCAGGTTATAGACCGACACCCGCGAGATGCCGAGCGCTTCGGCCACCATGGTGGCCGCGCCGCGCAGTTGCAAATACCCTTGCTGCTTCAGCTGTTGCACCACCTGAAACCGCTGTTCGGAAGACAAAGCGCGCGGCTGGGTGGCATGCGACGCGGCGAACGCGTTGATCGCCGCGGCGATGTCCGACAGCGAGCGTGCACTCTCCGCCGCCTGCGGCGCGGCGCTTTGCACCACCGCCGTCAGCTGCTGCAGGATAGCGGTGACGCTGTTGAAGATAGACACATCCAGATTGAGGCAAATTGCCGCCACAAAGCGGCCCTGGCTATTGCGCAGGCCGATCGAGGTGCTCTTGGCCGGGCGCCCGTCCGGAAACACGCTGGCGTAGTTCTGCACCACGTCTGGAAACTCCGGCGACGCGATGCGCTCCAGCCCCATTTCCGTCGCGGCGTCGCCGATGCGGCGGTTGGATAGATTGTTGGCGATGGCGACAATGGCGCGATCGGGCTGGGTCAGATCGTGCAGCACCACTTCGCAACCGGGCGCGAACATCACGCCCAACGCCTGAACAATTTTTTCCGCTTCGCGCAGCAACAGCGCATTTTCCTGCCTGAGATCGCTCATTAAGTTAACCATTTGACAATAACTTTACAAAGAGTAAATTAAAAATCCACACCAAGCAATGTATCGTCCATCACTTACCTGTGCGAGGTCGCCATGAGTTCAGTCCCACGCTGCATCACCGCCACCGATATTGCCACCGCCGCCGACGTTATCGCCGGGCATGCCCTGCGCACGCCGGTCATGACTTCGCGCCAGGCCGACCAGATCGCCGGCGCGCAGCTGTTCTTCAAGTGCGAGAATTTTCAGCGCATCGGCGCCTTCAAATTTCGCGGCGCCTATAACGCCATCGCGCAACTCAGCGCAGAGCAGCGTCGGGCCGGGGTAATCGCCTTTTCATCCGGCAACCACGCACAGGCGATGGCGCTGGCGGCGCGCGAATTGGGCGTTAGCGCCACCATCGTAATGCCCCATGACGCCCCTGCGGCCAAGCTGGCGGCGACGCGCGGCTACGGCGCCAACGTGGTCATCTATCAGCGCCACAGCGAAGATCGTGAAGAAATCACCCGACGCCTGGCCGCAGAGCGGGGCCTGACGCTGGTGCCACCGTACGATTATCCGCAGGTGATCGCCGGCCAGGGCACCGCCGCCAAGGAGCTGTTTGAAGAGACCGGGCCATTGGATCTGCTGTTGGTGTGCACCGGCGGCGGCGGCCTGCTGGCCGGCAGCGCGGTAGCGGCGCATCACTGGTCGCCGGGCTGCCGCGTGTTCGGCGTCGAGCCCGAAGCCGGCAACGACGTTCAGCAAGCCTTTCAGCGCGGTGAACCGGTGCACATCCCGGTGCCGAAAACCATTGCCGACGGCGCGCAGACCCAACAGGTCGGGCAGCTGACCTTCCCGATCATTCAGGCCTATGTCGAAGGCATTCTGACGGTCAGCGACGCCCAGCTGTGTCGGCAAATGCGCTTCTTTATGGAGCGGATGAAAATGGTGGTTGAGCCGACCGGCTGCCTGGCGGCCGCGGCGGCGATGAACGGCCTGCTCGATCTGCACGGTAAAAAGGTCGGCGTTATCGTCAGCGGCGGCAACCTTGACGTCGACAAGATTGCGCACTATCTCGCCCTGGCCGGCGAAAATTAACGCGGCGCATCGGTTAAATAACAGGCGGAACATCAGGGTATAGCGCTTTTTGCTGTGTCAGTTTGGCGGCCGCTGGGCTACTATAAACAGCATAAAGGCGCTGGGTTATCCGTGCCGGAACGCCCTCTAACACATTGATTAAAGATACCTGAATGAGCACTTCCGATAGCCGTAACCGTTCCTCATCCCCCCGTTATTCTCTGCCCGATCGCGCGGGCGATCTGCGCCAGCTGGGGCAACTGACCGGCGCGGCCTGCGCCGTGGAGTGCGCCGAGATCGTCGAACGCCACCCTGGCCCGGTGATGCTGATCGCGCCGGACATGCAAAACGCCCTGCGGCTGCGCGACGAGATCCAGCAGTTCACCGACCAGATGGTGACCACGCTGTCCGACTGGGAAACCCTGCCGTACGACAGCTTCTCGCCGCATCAGGAAATCATCTCGGATCGTTTGTCGAGCCTGTATCACCTGCCGACCATGGCGCGCGGCGTGATTATTCTGCCGGTCAACACCCTGATGCAGCGCGTCTGCCCGCACGAGTTCCTGCACGGCCACGCGCTGGTGATGAAGAAAGGCCAGCGCCTGTCGCGCGACAAGCTGCGCGCGCAGCTGGAACAGGCCGGTTACCGCAGCGTCGATCAGGTGATGGAGCACGGCGAATTCGCCACCCGCGGCGCGTTGCTCGATCTTTACCCGATGGGCAGCGATGAGCCTTACCGCATCGACTTCTTCGATGACGAAATCGACAGCCTGCGCATCTTCGACGTCGATACCCAGCGCACGTTGAGCGAAGTCGAGGCCATCAATCTGTTGCCGGCCCACGAGTTCCCCACCGACAAAAACGCCATCGAGCTGTTTCGCAGCCAGTGGCGCGAGCAGTTTGAGGTGCGCCGCGACGCCGAGCACATCTATCAGCAGGTCAGCAAAAGCGCCTGGCCGGCCGGCATCGAATACTGGCAGCCGCTGTTCTTCAGCCAGCCGCTGCCGTCGCTGTTCAGCTACCTGCCGGCCAATACGCTGATCGTCAACACCGGCGATCTGGAGGGCGCCGCCGAGCGCTTCTGGCAGGACGTCAACCAGCGTTACGAAAGCCGCCGCGTCGATCCGATGCGCCCGCTGCTGGCGCCGGATACGCTGTGGCTGCGCGTCGACGCGCTGTTCGGCGAGCTGAAGGCCTGGCCGCGCATCGCGCTGAAAACCGATGAGCTGCCGGCCAAGGCCGGCAATACCAATCTGGACTACCATGCCCTGCCCGATCTGGCGGTGCAAGCGCAGCATAAATCCCCGCTGGATAACCTACGGCGCTTTATCGAAGGCTTCGACGGCAGCGTGATTTTCTCCGTCGAGAGCGAGGGGCGGCGTGAAACGCTGCAGGATCTGCTCGGCCGCATCAAGCTGGCGCCGGCGCTGATTCAGCGCCTCGATCAGGCGGAAACGGCGGGCCGTTACATGATGGTCGGTGCCGCCGAACACGGCTTCCTCGACGGCCTGCGCCAGCGGGCGCTGATCTGCGAAAGCGATCTGCTCGGCGAGCGCGTCAGCCGCCGCCGGCAGGACAACCGGCGCACCATCAATACCGATACCCTGATCCGCAACCTGGCGGAGCTGCATCCCGGCCAGCCGGTGGTGCATCTGGAGCACGGCGTCGGCCGCTACGTCGGCCTGACCACGCTGGAGGCCGGCGGCATCAAGGCCGAGTACCTGATCCTCTCCTACGCCGGTGAGGACAAGCTGTACGTGCCGGTTTCTTCGCTGCATCTGATCAGCCGCTACGCCGGCGGCGCGGACGAAAACGCCCCGCTGCACAAGCTGGGCGGCGACGCCTGGACGCGCGCGCGGCAGAAAGCGGCCGAGCGCGTGCGCGACGTGGCGGCGGAGCTGCTGGATATCTACGCCCAGCGCGCCGCCAAGGCCGGTTTCGCCTTCAAACACAATCGCGAACAGTATCAGCTGTTCTGCCAGAGCTTCCCGTTCGAAACCACGCCGGATCAGGAACAGGCGATCAACGCGGTGCTGAGCGACATGTGCCAGCCGCTGGCGATGGACCGCCTGGTGTGCGGCGACGTCGGCTTCGGCAAAACCGAAGTGGCGATGCGCGCCGCCTTCCTGGCGGTGGAAAACGGCAAGCAGGTGGCGGTGCTGGTGCCGACCACCCTGCTGGCGCAGCAGCACTTCGACAACTTCCGCGATCGCTTTGCCACCTGGCCGATCCGCATCGAAATGATGTCGCGCTTCCGCAGCGCCAAAGAGCAGCAGCAGGTGCTGGACGACGCGGCCGAAGGCAAAGTGGACATCATCATCGGCACCCACAAGCTGTTGCAGAGCGATCTACGCTGGAAAGACCTGGGGCTGCTGATCGTCGATGAAGAACACCGCTTCGGCGTGCGCCATAAAGAACGCATCAAGGCGATGCGCGCCGACGTCGATATCCTGACGCTGACCGCCACGCCGATCCCGCGTACCCTGAACATGGCGATGAGCGGCATGCGCGATCTGTCGATCATCGCCACCCCGCCGGCGCGACGGCTGGCGGTGAAGACCTTCGTGCGCGAATACGACAGCCTGGTGGTGCGCGAGGCGATCCTGCGCGAAGTGCTGCGCGGCGGCCAGGTTTACTACCTCTACAACGACGTGGAAAACATCGAGAAAGCGGCGCAGCGCCTGGCGGAACTGGTGCCGGAAGCGCGCATCGCCATCGGCCACGGCCAGATGCGCGAACGCGATCTGGAACGGGTGATGAACGATTTCCACCACCAGCGCTTCAACGTGCTGGTGTGTACCACCATCATCGAGACCGGCATCGATATCCCCAGCGCCAACACCATCATCATCGAGCGCGCCGATCGCTTCGGCCTGGCGCAGCTGCACCAGCTGCGCGGCCGCGTCGGGCGTTCGCACCACCAGGCTTACGCCTATCTGCTGACGCCGAACCCGAAAGCCATGGGCACCGACGCCCATAAACGGCTCGAAGCCATCGCATCGCTGGAAGATCTCGGCGCCGGTTTCGCGCTGGCGACCCACGATCTCGAGATCCGCGGCGCCGGCGAACTGCTGGGCGAAGACCAGAGCGGCCAGATGACCACCGTCGGTTTCTCGCTCTACATGGAGCTGTTGGAAAGCGCCGTCGATGCGTTGAAAAACGGCCGCGAACCGTCGCTGGAAGATCTCACCAGCAGCCAGACCGAGGTGGAACTGCGCATGCCGGCGCTGCTGCCGGAAGATTTCATTCCCGACGTCAATACCCGTCTGTCGCTGTACAAGCGTATCGCCAGCGCGAAGAGCGACGGCGAGCTGGATGAGCTGAAAGTCGAGCTGATCGACCGCTTCGGCCAGTTGCCAGACGCGGCGCGCAACCTGTTGCAGTGCGCGGCGCTGCGCCTGCATGCGCAAAAACTGGGCATCAAACGCATCGAGAGCAACGAGCGCGGCGGCTTTATCGAGTTCGGCGACAACAACCGCGTCGATCCCGGTTATCTGATCGGCTTGTTGCAAGGCAATCCGCAGGTTTACCGCCTGGACGGCCCGAGCAAGCTGAAGTTCACGCTCGATTTGGCCGACCGCCAGAAACGCCTGACGTTCACCGAAGAACTGCTGGACGCCTTCCGCGAACACACGCTGGCGACCTGAGCCAAGGCCTCCCGCCGGCGCGGCGGGAGGCGGCTTATTCGCGCGAGAAACCGGCGCCCAGCGGCGCCAGCTGCATCACGCGGCTGGCCACCACCCGATTTTTACCGCTGCGCTTCGCCTCATATAACGCTTCGTCGGTCATGGCGATCGCCTTGTCCAGCGTCATGCCGGGCAGATACAGCGACACGCCGATCGACAGCGTGATGTGCGCTTCATCGTGGGCATTCAGCAAAAACGTCGAGCTCTCCACCGCGCTGCGAATGCGCTCCGCCACCCCACCGATAACCAGCGGATCGTAACTGGCGGTGATCACCATAAACTCCTCGCCGCCGTAACGCCCGACGAAGTCCTCGTTGCGCACGCTGTTTTGCAGCAGCCGGCCAACGCTGGCCAGCAGCACGTCGCCGGCCGGGTGGCCGTAGGTGTCATTGATCTTTTTGAAGTCATCCAGATCGAGGATCATCAGCCCGCACGGGCGGCGTTCGGCGCGCTGCAGCATCAGGTGGTAATCGACGCTGGCGCGGTTGTTGATATGGGTCAGGCTGTCGGTCGTGGCGCGGGCGCGCATCGTGAAGTAGGCGTAGATATGGCGCTCTTTGAAATTCAGCGCATGGTAGCAAATCGCCAGGCAGAGCGCGGAAACCGCCTGGTACAGCAACACATCCAGCCACAGCCCGCTCATGTCCACCAGCAGCCACACCACCGCGATGCGATACAGCGCGATGGCGCCGATCGTCAGGTAAAACACCCAGTGGGATTTCTTCAGCCACACGCGCGACAGCAGCAACGGCACCAGGATTGAGGCGATAAACAGGTTATCGACGGTGAAACCGCCGGTCAGCGCCATGGCGAACAAAAAGCTCACCAGCCCACTGATGCCGCCGCCGAAAAAAGTCACCAGGATCATCGGAATCATCGAAAAACTGTAGTGCACCTTATCGGTCAGCTCCAGCCGGTCCTGGCTTAAATACAGCACCGCCACCCCGGCCAACAGGCCGAATACGACGCGCTTCCACAGCGCAGAGCGATAGGAGAACGGCGCATTTTTACTGAGAACGAAATAGCTTACCGACAGCGTGGCGTAGGTGATGCAGGCGTCGCTGTAAATGGCGGGAATGGACGCAATGTAGGTCATAAATAGTCAGCGGCTCCTCGGGATCGCCAGGGGTTGATATGCAGACGTTGAATAACGCATCCCTGTCGTCTCCGCTTCGGCGGCGGCTATTTTACACAGTCTATTAATAGAGTAGCAGTTCTATCTTATCGCCAAGCCGTCTATCTCACGATGCGCGCTTCAGGCTACTCTGTGCTTTGTGTTATCGGGGGAGAACCGCATGAATATCGACGATGAACTGCAGGCGCTCAGCGAACAGGAAGCGACGCTGGCCTTTACCCATTTTGACGCCGCCACCGCCTGGGAGCTGGGCGCGGCGCTGAAAACCGCCGCCGAGCGGCGCGGCCTGAGCATCGCCATCGAGATCCAACTGGCCGGGCAGACGCTGTTTTATTACGCCATGCCGGGCGCCACGCCGGACATCGCCGACTGGGTGCGGCGCAAGCGCAATCTGGTGAATCATTTTCACAAAAGCTCTTACGCCATCGGCCTGCGCCTGCAGCAGCGGCAAACGTCGCTGGAAGAGCGCTACGGGCTGAGCGTGCGCGACTATTCGGTGCACGGCGGCGCCTTCCCGCTCACTCTGACCGGCCTCGGCTGCGTCGGCAGCATCAGCATTTCCGGCGCGCCGCAGAAGGAAGATCACCAGCTGCTGGTAAGCACTTTAGCCCACTTTCTCGGCTTATCCCTGCCCGCGCTCCACTAGCCGTTAAAACCTTGATTATTCCTTTCCTTTTCAGCCGCAGAATCTGCGGCTGACTTATCTGTTATCCGCATTTAGCGCCAAACAAAAGGGCGACTCTCTGATTTCCTGCGCCAAATTGACACAGGTCTGGTAATCCGCTGAACAAAAGGCGTATGGTATCTGTCACGTGACAAGACGGACCTCATCGGGCCCGCCATTCCTTTCACTTTTGAAGATTTGGTACGCACCGTAGATGAAAACGCATGAAATAAACAAAATTCGCCCCTTCAGCGCGCTGATAGACGCCTGCTGGCGGGAACCTTATAGCCTGGCGCGGTTGCTGAAAGACGCTATCGCCGGGGTGACGGTCGGTATTATCGCCATCCCGCTGGCGATGGCGCTGGCGATCGCCAGCGGCGTGCCGCCGCAGTACGGCCTGTATACCGCCGCCATCGCCGGGATCGTCATCGCCGTCAGCGGCGGTTCGCGCTACAGCGTCTCCGGCCCCACCGCCGCCTTCGTGGTGATCCTGTATCCGGTTTCGCAGCAGTTCGGATTGGCCGGCCTGCTGGTCGCCACGCTGATCTCCGGGGTGTTTCTGCTGCTGATGGGGCTGGCGCGCTTTGGCCGGCTGATCGAGTACATTCCGCTGCCGGTGACGCTCGGCTTTACCTCCGGTATCGCCATCACCATCGCCACCATGCAGATCAAGGACTTCTTCGGCCTGCAGCTGGCGCACACGCCAGAAAATTACGTCGGCAAGCTGTACGCCCTGCTGCAGGCGCTGCCAACGCTGGATTTCGGCGATACCCTGATCGGCGCGGTGACGCTCCTGATCCTGATCTTCTGGCCCAAGCTCGGCCTGCGGGTGCCGGGCCACCTGCCGGCGCTGCTGGCGGGCACCGCGCTGATGGGGCTGCTGGCGCTGTTTGACCACCCGGTGGCGACCATCGGCTCGCGCTTCAGCTACCTGCTGGCCGACGGCAGCAGCGGCCAGGGCATCCCGCCGATCCTGCCGCAGCTGCTGCTGCCCTGGGATCTGCCGGGCGGCGGCGGGCAGCCGTTCACCCTGAGCTGGCAAACCGTTTCCGCCCTGCTGCCGGCGGCGTTTTCGATGGCGATGCTCGGCGCGATCGAATCGCTGCTGTGCGCCGTGGTGCTCGACGGCATGACCGGCAAGAAGCACAACTCGAACAGCGAGCTGATCGGCCAGGGTGCGGGTAACATCATCGCGCCGTTCTTCGGCGGCATTACCGCCACCGCCGCGATTGCCCGTTCGGCGGCCAACGTGCGCGCCGGCGCCACTTCGCCGGTCTCCGCCATCATCCACGCGTTGCTGGTACTGTTGGCGCTGCTGGTATTGGCACCGTGGCTCTCTTACCTGCCGCTGGCGGCGATGGCGGCGCTGCTGCTGATGGTCGCCTGGAACATGAGCGAGGCGCACAAGGTGATTTATCTGCTGCGCCGGGCGCCGAAGGACGACATTCTGGTGCTGCTGCTGTGCATGTCGCTGACGGTGCTGTTCGATATGGTGATCGCCATTACCGTGGGCATCGTGCTGGCGTCGCTGCTGTTTATGCGCCGCATCGCCCGCATGACGCGGCTGAGTGAGCTGAGCGCCGGCGACGGCCGCCTGGTGCTCCGGGTGAACGGCCCGCTGTTCTTCGCCGCCGCCGAGCGCATCTTTACCGAACTGCTGGCGCGCAGCGAAGGCTACCGCACGATCGTGCTGCAATGGGATGCGGTGCCGGTGCTCGATGCCGGCGGCCTGAGCGCCCTGCGGCGCTTTATCGACGTGCTGCCGGCAGACAAAAAGCTGGTGATCACCGACGTGCCGTTCCAGCCGCTGAAAACCCTGGCGCGTGCGCGGGTGCAGCCGATCGAGGGCCGCCTGCAGTTCTACCCGACGCTGCCGGAAGCGCTGGCGGCCACCGGCGCCTAAACGTAAAAAAGCCCGACGAGTCGGGCTTTTTTTTATGGCGACGAGCGCTTAGTTGCTGGTATCCAGCTCCGGGAAGCTCTTCACCAGATCGTCGATGGCTTTCATCTGCGCCAGGAACGGCTCCAGCTTGTCCAACGGCAGCGCGGACGGGCCGTCGCACTTGGCGTTTTTCGGATCCGGGTGCGCTTCGAGGAACAAGCCGGCCAGGCCAACCGCCATACCGGCGCGCGCCAGCTCGGCCACCTGAGCGCGGCGGCCGCCGGACGCGGCGCCGAACGGATCGCGGGTCTGCAGCGCGTGGGTCACGTCGAAGATCACCGGATGGCCGCCGGTCACGTTCTTCATCACGTTGATGCCCAGCATGTCGACCACCAGGTTGTCATAGCCAAAGTTGCTGCCGCGATCGCACAGGATCACCTGGTCGTTGCCGCCCTCTTTGAACTTGTCGACGATGTTGCCCATCTGCCCCGGGCTGACGAACTGCGGCTTCTTGACGTTGATCACCGCGCCGGTTTTCGCCATCGCTTCCACCAGATCGGTCTGACGCGCCAGGAAGGCCGGCAGCTGGATCACATCAACCACTTCGGAAACCGGCTGCGCCTGCGCCGCTTCATGCACGTCGGTGATGATTTTCACGCCGAAGGTTTTTTTCAGCTCTTCGAAGATCTTCATCCCTTCTTCCAGGCCCGGACCGCGGTACGAGTGGATGGAAGAACGGTTGGCCTTGTCGAAAGAGGCTTTGAATACGTAAGGGATGCCCAGTTTTTGCGTCACGGTGACGTAGTGTTCGCAGATGCTCATCGCCAGATCGCGCGATTCCAGCACGTTCATACCGCCAAACAGCACAAACGGCAGATCGTTTGCTACGTCGATATCGCCAATGCTAACCACTTTCTGTTTCATGCTTTCGCCTTTGTTAAGGTTGTAACCGTCGCCTTGCAAACTGCACGGAGTCATTGAATTAATGCAGCGTCACCTGTTTCGGCTCAATCGAGTGGATCTGTACTTTGATCACTTCGCTGACCGGGTCTTCAGGACACTGCTCGACAAAATAGTTGAGGTCGGAAATCGCGATATGGTTGCACTCCAGCTGGGCGTAAATCAGCCCGCGGTCGCGGATCTCGTACGGGTCTTCCGGATCGAAACACAGCACCGTTTCGCTGGTGCGCAGCGCCATTTCCAGCTGCTTTTCTTCCATCAGGGCGGCCTTCAGCGTATCGAGCATCTTGCGCACCACCATGATGTTCTCCGACTCGTCGAGGTCGTCGTCTTCCAGCTCGGCGCCCAACCCCAGGTTACCCTTGATCCACACTTCCAGCTGATGCTCGCTCAGGGTTTCGCCGTTCAGCGGGTTGATCAGCCACAGCTCTTCGTCCAGCCAGTCGGCGCGCAGGATCAGCTGAGTAGGGAAAATCACCGGCAGCAGCGGCAGATCCAGCGCGTTGGCGATGTGCAGGAAGATGGTGCCCAGCGAGACCGGCGTGCCTTGCCGCCCTTCCAGCACCTTATCCAGCCAGATGGCGTCCGACAGGCGGTACACGCCGCTGGCGCCGCCAAATCCCCAGGTCTTGTAAAACAGTTCGATGAGCGCATCCAATTGCTGCTCCTGAGTGATATCGGTCGGCACCACAGCGCGCGCTTCGTCCACCAGCTGTTGCAGCTTGCGCTCCACGTCGGCGGCCGGGAAATCGCGCCGCACCGACTGCGACACCAGGATCACCCCTTCGCTCAGCGGCGAGGTGTTAAATTCAAAATCAGCAATGCTACTCATAGGTATCCCATCAGAAACGGTATTTTCGTCGTGGCAAGTTTAATTATCAGGTACAGGCAGCCCAACGCCAGCGCGAACGCCACGGTTCGCAGCCGTTGACTTTTGGTCTTCTTGCCCAATGCGACGTAGCCAAGCAGGATATAGATAATAACGCCAAACAGCTTCTCGGTCAGCCATGAGTCCATACCCAGCAACGGATAAAACCCGAACGTCACCACCAGCGCGATGCCGCTGACGAACAGCAGCGTGTCGTTCAGGTGCGGCGCTACCTTGACCCAGCGGCGGTCCATGATCGGCGAGCGGCGCCACTGCCAAAAGAAACGCAGCACAAACAAGGTAATGCTGATGGCGACCGTCAGCAAATGGAAATGTTTCAACGCGGTGTATGCAGTCATGATGCTCCCTTAAATGGCTCGGGCGTCGTTATTATCAGAGGCGCTTATCCCGGCCATTGGCCGAGCGTCACGCGGTCGTTGTCGCCGTAATCGCGGTGGGTGGCGACAGCGGAAAATCCGGCGGCCTGCAGCAGCGCGCGCACGCTCTCGCCCTGCTGCCAGCCATGTTCCAACAGCAGCCAGCCCTGGGGCTGCAAATGGTGCGGCGCCTGGCGCACGATGGCGGCCAGATCCGCCAACCCCTGATCGGCGGCGACCAGCGCGCTGCCGGGTTCGAAGCGCACGTCGCCCTGCGACAAATGCGGATCGGCGGCGTCGATATAGGGCGGATTGCTGGCGATCAGCGCGAAGCGCTGCCCCGCTACGGGCGCAAACCAGCTGCCCTGTAAAAATCGGACATTGTCGATCTTCAGCTTGTGCGCATTGTGCTGCGCCAGCGCGACCGCCTCCGGCTGCACATCGACGCCGATTGCCGAGCAATCCGGGCGCTCGCTGGCCAGCGCCAGCGCGATAGCGCCGGTGCCGGTACCGAGATCGAGGAAGTGGCAAGGCTGCGGCGGCAGACGCGCCAGCGCCAGTTCCACCAGGCATTCGGTATCCGGGCGCGGGATTAGCGTTGCGGGCGAAACCGACAGCGGCAGCGACCAAAACTCGCGCTCGCCCACCAGATAGGCCACCGGCTCACCGCGTTCACGGCGCGCCAGCAGCGTCTCCAGCTGCTGTTGCTGCGACGGCGTCAGCAGGGTTTCACCAAACGCCATCAGGAAGGTTCTGGCCTTGCCGGTCACGAAACCCAACAGGATTTCCGCATCGCGCCGGGCGCTGTCGCTGTGGGTCAAACGCGCGGCGGCGGCTTTCAGCCAGTGTTGATAGTCCATCACTCTTGCTCGGCGGACAACGCAGCCAGCTGGTCGGCCTGATACTCTTGCACGATCGGTTGGATCAGCATGTCCAGTTTGCCTTCCATCACCTCGTCCAGGCGGTAGAGCGTCAGGTTGATGCGGTGGTCGGTCACCCGCCCCTGCGGGAAGTTGTAGGTACGGTTACGGTCAGAACGGTCGCCGCTGCCCAGCAGGTTGCGGCGAGTGGACGCCTCGGCTTGCTGGCGCTTGGCCATCTCGGCGGCGCGAATGCGCGCGCCCAGCACCGACATCGCCTTGGCTTTGTTTTTGTGCTGTGAACGTTCGTCCTGGCACTCCACCACGATCCCGGTCGGCAGGTGGGTGATGCGGATTGCCGAGTCGGTGGTGTTAACGTGCTGACCACCGGCGCCGGAGGAACGGAAGGTGTCGATTTTCAGATCGCCCGGGTTGATGTCCGGCAGCTCGGCTTCCGGCACTTCCGGCATCACCGCCACGGTGCAGGCGGAGGTGTGGATGCGCCCCTGGGATTCGGTTTCCGGCACGCGCTGCACGCGGTGGCCGCCGGATTCAAACTTCAGCTGGCCGTACACGCCGTCGCCGGAGACTTTGGCGATCACTTCCTTGAAACCACCGTGCTCGCCTTCGTTGGCGCTCATCACTTCGACGCGCCAGCGGCGGCTTTCCGCATAGCGGCTGTACATGCGGAACAGATCGCCGGCGAAGATCGCCGCCTCATCGCCGCCGGTGCCGGCGCGCACTTCGAGGAAGCAGCTGCGCTCATCGTCCGGATCTTTCGGCAGCAGCAACACCTGCAGCTGCTGTTCCAGCTCTTCGCTGGCCGCCCGCGCCTGTTTCAGCTCTTCCTGCGCCATCTCGCGCATTTCCGGATCGTCCAGCATCATTTCCGCCGTCTCCAGATCCTCCTGCACCTGACGCCATTCCAGGAAGCAGCGGCTGACGTCGGTCAGCTGCGCGTATTCTCGCGACAGCGCGCGGAACCGGTCTTGGTCGGCGATAACGCCGGCATCGCCGAGCAGCGCCTGCACTTCTTCATGGCGCTCTTGTAACGCTTCCAGTTTGGCAACAATAGAAGGCTTCATGCGTGGTAATAAACCCTGTTAATAGAGAAAACTAATGCTGATCCAGCCCGAGGCTGTCGCGTAATAACTGCAACCGCTCCACGTCGCCGTCGCCGGCGGCCTGCTGGAGGGATTTGGTGGGGGCATGAATAAGACGGTTGGTCAGTTTATGGGCCAGCTCGTGAATAACCTGCTCCACGTTGGCGCCCTGCGCGATGGCGGCCAGCGCTTTGGCCTCCATCTCTGCGCGAATTTGGTCGGCCTGCGAACGATAGTCGCGGATGGTTTCGACCGCACCCTGCGAGCGCAGCCAGGCCATGAAGTTGGTGCTTTCCTGCTGCACGATCGACTCCGCCTGCACCGCCGCCGCTTTGCGCTGCGCCAGGTTGCTTTGAATGATGGCGTGCAGATCGTCCACGCTGTAGAGATAGGCGTTGGCCAGTTTGCCGACTTCCGGTTCGATGTCGCGCGGTACGGCGATATCCACCAGCAGCATCGGCTGGTTGCGGCGCGCCTTCAGCGCGCGCTCCACCATCCCCTTACCGATGATCGGCAGCGGGCTGGCGGTGGAACTGATGATGATGTCGGCGTCCGCCAGGCGTTCGTCGATCTCCGGCAGGGTGATCACCTCCGCGCCGACCTCGTCCGCCAGCAGCTGGGCGCGTTCGCGGGTGCGGTTGGCGATGATCATGTGCCGCACTTTGTGTTCGCGCAGGTGGCGCGCCACCAGCTCGATGGTTTCACCGGCGCCCACCAGCAAGACGTTGAGATCGGCCAGCGATTCGAAGATCTGGCGCGCCAGGGTACAGGCGGCAAAAGCCACGGAGACCGCGCTGGCACCGATGTCGGTTTCGGTACGCACGCGCTTGGCGACGGAGAAGGATTTCTGGAACAGACGCTCCAGCTCGCCGGACAGCGACTGGCCGCGTTGCGACTCGGCGAAGGCCTTTTTGACCTGCCCGAGGATCTGCGGTTCGCCCAGCACCAATGAGTCCAACCCGCTGGCCACCCGCATCAAATGGCTGACCGCGTCGTTGCCCTGATGCCAGTACAGGCTTTTCTTCACCTCTTCCGGGCGCAGGTTGTGGTAGGCGCACAGCCAGGCGACCAGCTGCTCGTGCATGTGTTCCTGCTGCTCTACGCTGAGGTACAGCTCGGTGCGGTTGCAGGTGGACAACACGACGCCGCCCTGCACCAACGGTTGTTGGAGCAAGCTGGTCAGCGCCTCATCGATGGACTCTGGCGAGAAGGTCACCCTTTCACGCAGAGAAACCGGAGCGGTTTTGTGATTTATACCTAACGCCAGCAGAGTCATTGCTTCGAGTAATACTTCTATTGGTACGGGTTCTCGTTGAACGGCATTCTACTTGATGCGCGTGATCAATAAAAGTAACAACCGCATCTTCCGTTCAATCGTTGCTATCAATGAAATCAATCAATGAAAATTAATAAATTCATAACGTTGTAAAAATAGCGGACACTTTATGTTCACTGCTCGCAAGAGGACGTCGCGCGAATCGTTGACAGAACGGCATGTCATAGCAAAATTATGAACTAAAAACTCCGCTGTGCGGGATTAAAAATGCGTTCGACCGGACGGCTGTCGAGCTCTCAGCAGAGCGGCCCGACGCACGTCGTGAATTACTCCGTTCTCCTGATCATCCGCAGCCCGGTGATTTTATTGTACACGCGCTTCGAGAAGCTGATGGAAAAATCATCTACCGGCACAACAAACCGCGCTAACAACACAGTACTAATCAGAGAAATGGCCGATACAGTCAACATGCTGACAACAGACGTCGTGGCCAAATCACGAGTTAAATAGATTGTAAGCATGATCACCGGAATATGAATGACATAAATAGGGAAAGAAAGTTTCCCCAGATAAACCAACAGATTATTCTCCAAAGCCCGGCTAATTAAATTACTAGTGAGCACACCATAAACAATCATTATGCCAGAAATAAAATTGAAGAGTAGATATGAACGTCCTTTAACCACATTGGTTAACCAACGATAACTTTCACTATCGCTATGAATCCCAGCCAAATACAGCCCAACAATAACCAAAATAGCACCCAGCAGATTATTTTTGTAATTTACATCAAACGCTGAATAAACAAACCCGCAAAAGAAACAAACCATACTTAAAGCAATGAGAGTACTAAACGGTAAGATTGCTATTGATAAAACGAAAAAAACAGCAAGTGACAAAACTTTACTTCTTTTGAAAAGCACACAGGCGACATAGACAAATAATGAATCAATCAACTCAATTTTCATAGTCCATAACACAGGATTATATATGTGCCCACTCCAAACAGGGGGGCCGATAAAAGCGCCTATAGCACCATATGAAAAGGCGTCAAACAACGATGAACGCTTGATGAAGAATGGCTCAAGCCAGTCGGATGCACCAGGAATCCGTTGGTCGCCAGCAGAAATAAAAAACAATACAATAAACATCAACACACATGAGAAAATGGCTGGAATTGCCAGCCTGAAATACCGCGTAAATGATGTTACGCAGTAATATTCATTACTTCTTTTTTCAATACCCCGAGATAAAACGATCCCGCTCATGACAAAAAACACAAAAACGGCAGATGTTCCAGAGTAGAGAAAACCGAAAACCGAATGGTGAAGAAATTTTTGAACAGGAAAACCTTCCGGAATACTTCCCCCAGAGAAGTTATGCAGATATAAAAAATAAATCAATGACAAGTGAGAAAGCACAACCACCAGACTGGCAATCCCCCTTACCGAATCAAGACACGTGAGCTTGGACCCTTGTTTTGAAGTCGATACTTCCACAGTAAATTCCTAATAAACAAATTAGGAATATTAGTAGCAACTCTAAGCATCACCATCTCGCAAAGTTGAATAACATATTGAAAACATTTAGTTGAAATGCCACCTTGACATTTCACCAGAGCGAAAATAAAAAAAATAAAACAATCAGTTAAGATTCATTACTCGTCAAAACGAAGGAAAAGAAGCACATGAGCACCTAAGGTATTTCCTAATAATAATCCCACTATTTCAGAATTAACTCAGGTTTCAGCTTAAGGGATGAGCAAAAACCAATGTTTGCACTGCTATGCATCGGTAAGTTACAGAGCCCCAAAAACGACCCAACACTCTGAATATTGAAGGTGAAAATTAGCGAGAACCCCGACTGCTGTGCCATTATTCATGACATGCTATTATTGACGCGCCGCCGCCGCCCCGTTAGCGTGAGCGCTGAATCCGGGTTTCGTCGCGCATGCCCGCAAGGACAAAAGGACAAGAGAAAGTTATGCCAATACGCAAAGTTAGTTTGCTCCGTCTGATCCCGCTGGCCAGCCTGGTGCTGGCCGCCTGTACCACCACCAAGCCGACCGGCCCGGCCACCAGCCCGACGTCTCCGCAGTGGCGCGCCCATGAGCAGGCGGTGCAGCAGCTCAGCACCTATCAGACCCGCGGCTCCTTCGCCTACTTGTCTGATCAGAAAAAAGTCTACGCCCGCTTCTTCTGGCAGCAGTTCTCGCCGGAGCGCTACCGTCTGCTGTTGACCAACCCGCTGGGCAGCACGGAAATGGATCTCAACGTGCAGAAAAACGTGGTGCAGCTGACCGACAACCAGGGCAAACGCTACGTCAGCGACAACCCGGAAGAGATGATCCGCAAGCTGACCGGCATGGCGATCCCGCTGAACAACCTGCGCCAGTGGATGCTCGGCCTGCCGGGCGAAGCCAACGATTTTGCGCTGGATGACCAATATCGCCTGAGCAAGCTGACTTACCAGCAAGGCGGCCAGACCTGGAAAGTGGATTACCAGGGCTACAGCAACGAGGTGCAGCCGACGCTGCCGAACCGCCTGGAACTGCAGCAGGGCGAGCAGCGCATCAAGCTGAAAATGGATAACTGGACGCTCAAATGATTCGCCAGTGGCCCTCCCCCGCGAAACTCAACCTGTTTTTGTACATCACCGGCCGTCGTGAAGACGGCTATCACCTGCTGCAGACGCTGTTTCAGTTCTTGGACTACGGCGACACCCTGACCATTGACCCACGCCAGGACGACCGCATTCATCTGCTGACGCCGGTCGATGGTGTGCCGGACGAACAGAACCTGATCGTGCGCGCCGCCCGCTTGCTGCAGCGCTATTGCGATGAACACGGCCTGCAGACCGCACCGCGCGGCGCCGACATCAGCATCGACAAGCGCCTGCCGATGGGCGGCGGCTTGGGCGGCGGCTCCTCCAACGCCGCCACCGTGCTGGTGGCGCTCAACGAACTGTGGCGCTGCGGTCTTGGCGACGACCAACTGGCAGCGCTGGGGCTCAGCCTCGGCGCCGACGTGCCGGTGTTCGTGCGTGGCCATGCCGCCTTCGCCGAAGGCATCGGCGAGCGCCTGCAGCCGGCCAAGCCGCAGGAAAAGTGGTATCTGGTGGCGCATCCCGGCGTCGGCATCCCGACGCCGGTTATCTTCGGCGACCCCGAATTGAAAAGAGACACCCCGGTTCGCTCCTTAAGTGAGCTGTTGCAGGCGCCGTACGCAAATGATTGCGAACCGATCGCAAGAAAACGTTTTCGCGAGGTTGAACAGCTTCTTTCATGGCTGTTAGAATACGCCCCGTCACGCCTGACTGGCACAGGTGCTTGTGTGTTTGCTGAATTCGACACAGAAATCGCCGCCCGTCAGGTGTTAAATCAAGCCCCGGAGTGGTTGTGTGGTTTTGTAGCGCGCGGCGTTAACGTCTCCCCACTACATCGCATTCGTTCCGGGCGGTTTGAGTCGTAGCTCAACGTTTCGCTGCGCAGGGTCATGCACACCTGGCCCTGTTATCCCTGCGCTGCCTGCGGTCTCAATTTTAGTTTTACATACCCGTATGTATATTGCGCCGGCGTCGCCGACTGCCCCTTGGCGATGTCGTATGACAATATCTTCTCTGGACGCAAGCCTGAGGTTCTTCTCGTGCCTGATATGAAGCTTTTTGCTGGTAACGCCACCCCGGAACTAGCACAACGTATTGCCAACCGTTTGTACACCAGCCTTGGTGACGCCGCTGTAGGTCGTTTTAGCGACGGCGAAGTGAGCGTGCAAATCAACGAAAATGTACGCGGCGGTGATATTTTCATCATCCAGTCCACCTGTGCCCCGACCAACGACAACCTGATGGAACTGGTTGTGATGGTCGACGCCCTGCGTCGCGCCTCCGCAGGTCGTATTACCGCCGTTATCCCTTACTTCGGCTATGCCCGCCAGGATCGCCGCGTGCGTTCCGCGCGTGTGCCAATCACCGCCAAGGTAGTTGCCGATTTCCTCTCCAGCGTAGGGGTTGACCGCGTTCTGACGGTGGATCTGCATGCTGAGCAGATTCAAGGCTTCTTCGACGTACCGGTAGACAACGTGTTCGGCAGCCCGATCCTGCTGGAAGACATGTTGCAGCAGAACCTGGAAAACCCGATCGTGGTTTCTCCGGACATCGGCGGCGTAGTGCGTGCCCGTGCTATAGCTAAACTGCTGAACGACACCGACATGGCCATCATTGACAAACGCCGCCCGCGCGCGAACGTTTCTCAGGTGATGCACATCATCGGTGACGTGGCAGGCCGTGACTGCGTGCTGGTCGACGACATGATCGACACCGGCGGTACCTTGTGTAAAGCGGCTGAAGCGTTGAAAGAACGCGGTGCCAAGCGCGTATTTGCCTACGCGACGCACCCGATCTTCTCCGGCAACGCCGTGGACAACATCAAGAACTCGGTGATTGATGAAGTGATCGTCTGCGACACCATTCCGCTGTCGCCGGAAATCAAGGCACTGAAAAACGTTCGTACTCTGACCTTGTCCGGCATGCTGGCTGAAGCCATCCGCCGCATCAGCAACGAAGAGTCGATCTCTGCAATGTTCGAGCATTGATTCGTCGTCTTTCCGGTGCAGCGCCCACCGTGCCGGAAAGATAACGAGCCCGAAAGCAGAAAAAGAAAAACCCGTTGGTGCGCAAGCAACAACGGGTTTTCTACTCGTAGTCCAACATGACCTCAAACCTTAATGCACGGCAGATTTTCCCTTGCCCTGCTCTTGCTTCCCTTCTGATTTTTTAATCAATGCGACGAACGATGTTGGTCGTTGCGGCACCGTTTATCAAAGTGTTTTACCCACCAGTAGCGATCCGCCACCTGCTCGCGGCCGCCGATACGCGCGCCCACCAGCCACAACAGCGCGCCGACGAAGATACTCATGATGGCGCCGTGGGCGAAAAACTGCGGTAAATTGAACTGTGATACTTCAGCAATAATGGAGTATCCGACGCCACCGATCATCACGACCAGGCCCAGCCCCATAAAAAAGTTGCCCACTCTGTCCGCGCTTCTACGTTTCATATGCCACCTCCATGATTGCCATGTGCCAACCGGGATAACGCTGCAACTTGTTAACCCACTTTGATAAGTTAAGTATAGCCCTTGCCGCGGCAAGGGGATTGCGGAGGCGATCACAAATGGTAAAGAATTATTGACACTTCTTAACACGCCGCTGAAAATTAGCGGACAAATTGAATTATTCAGCTAATGAATCATTCGTCTTTCTTTCCGAAGGCGATGGCAGAGATCGGATTTTGTCATTCGCCGCCCCGACAGGTAGACTAAGACTCTTTCCATTACCCTGATCATAGCGAATCTCCCAGTGAGCAGTATTAAATTGATAGTCGGCTTGGCCAACCCGGGTGCGGAATACGCCCAGACGCGCCACAACGCCGGCGCATGGTACGTCGACCTGCTGGCCCAGCGCCACAATCAACAGTTGAAAGAAGAGAGCAAATTCTTCGGCTACACCGCCCGTTTGAACCTGGCGGGTAACGATGTGCGCCTGCTGGTGCCGACCACCTTCATGAACCTGAGCGGCAAAGCGGTGCTGGCGATGGCCAACTTCTACCGCATCGAACCGAACGAGATCCTGGTAGCGCACGACGAGCTGGATCTGCCGCCCGGCGTGGCCAAAATCAAGCTCGGTGGCGGCAACGGCGGCCACAACGGCCTGAAAGACATCCAGAACAAGTTCGGCAACAACCCGAACTTCTACCGCCTGCGCATCGGTATCGGCCATCCGGGCGACAAGAACAAGGTGGTGGGCTTCGTGCTCGGCAAACCGCCGGCCAGCGAGCAAAAGATGATTGACGAAGCGATCGACGAGTCGCTGCGCTGCACCGAGATGCTGATGAAGGACGGGCTGGAAAAAACCGTTCAGCGCCTGCACAGCTTCAAGGCACAGGCCTGAACCTTGCCGCAGCGGGCGCCCTGCCCGCTGCCTGCTTTTAGCCGCGCGGGTTGAAGGTTTCCTCGCCCACGCGGCGGTCATCGGCGGTGAACCCCTCTTCCGCCACGTAATACTGCGGATCGTCCAGCTCATGGCTGCAGAACGGCCCTGCGCGCTTGAGCAAACGCACGCAGTCGCCGCTCAGGTGACGTAGCCGAATGCTTTTTCCCGCCGCCAGGTAACGTGCCGTCAGCTTATCTATAGCCTCTACGCCGCTGGAATCCATCACCCGGGTGCCGGCAAAGTCCAGCACCACGCTCTGCGGATCGCTCTGCGGGTCGAACAGCTCGGCGAAAGCGGCGGCTGAACCGAAGAACAGCGGGCCATCGAGCTGATACACCGCCACCTCGCTCGTCACCTGGCGCTGGCGCACGCGGATGCGCGCCTGCTGCCAGGCGAACACCAGCGCCGAGATAATAACTCCGCTGATCACCGCCACCGCCAGATCGGTAAAGATGGTGATCAGCGTGACCGCGACCATCACCAGTGCGTCCGCCTTCGGCATGCGGCGCAAACGGCGCAGCGAGCTCCACTCGAAGGTGTTGTAACACACCACCAGCATCACCCCGGCCAGCGCCGCCACCGGCAGCAGGCCGATATAGCGCGACAGGCTGACCACGAACAGAATCAGCAGGATGGCGCCCACCGTGCCGGAGAGGCGCCCGCGCCCGCCCGAGGTAAAGTTGATGATCGACTGACCGATCATTGCGCAGCCGGCGAAGCAGCCGAACAGGCCGCATACCGCATTACCGGCGCCCTGCGCGATGCTCTCGCGGTTGCCGTTCCCCTTCTTGCCGCCCATTTCATCCAGCACCGTCATGGTCAGCAGCGATTCAATCAAACCGACCAGGGCGATCACCACCGCATAGGGCAACACCACCCGCACCATCTCCAGGGTGAACGGCGCCGTCGGCAGGCTAAAGTGCGGCAGCGCGCCGGAAATGTCCGCCAGATCGCCCACCCGCAGCGTGTGCAGATTGAGGCCGATCGCCAACGCCGAGACCACCAGCAGCGCCGCCAGCGAAGACGGAATGGCTTTGGTCAGGCGCGGGAACAGCACCACCACCGCAATCGCCAGCGCTACCAGGCCGTACATCAGCGGCCCCTGCCCGGCGATCATCTTCAGCTGCGCCAGCATGATGACGATCGCCAGACCGTTGACGAAGCCGTGGATCGCCGGCAGCGGCACCAGACGAATGAATTTGCCCAGCCGGAAGACGCCAATCAGGATTTGGATCCCCCCGGCAAACAGCGTGGCCCACAACACGTAGCCCATGCCGTACTGCGCCGCCAGGCTCATCAGCACCACCACAATGGAGCCGGCGGCGCCGGAAACCATGCCCGGCTTGCCGCCAAACAGCGCCGTGACCAGGCCGATGATAAACGCGGTATGTAAACCGACGATCGGAGAAAGACCGGCGACCAGCGAAAAGCCGACCGCCTCGGGGATCATCGAAACCGCCACCACAAAGCCCGCCAGGACTTCATTTTTAACGTCCGCGATCCTGACGTTACTCAGATTAAACATGCATTATTCACTTATGACAGATGACATCATCTCCCCGCGTAGCGGGTATGGGGAGCCGCAAGGGGCGGCAGACTGCAGGCGGGCACAACTCAGGGTGGCGTAGGCAAGAAATACATCCGGCGCGTTTCCTGTCGGTTAATCGGAACGGCCAGTATGGGTAAATGTGATCCAAATCTCAAATAAAAACCGGCCGCGGGCGCTGGGCTCGCCCCGGCCAAACAAGTCTGATCGAGATAAACGCCCATTACGTGTATAATGGCGGCATTATTTTGCCCTTTATGCAGTCGATTAAACCTAACCGGCTGATAGTTAAGATATTTAAGGTGATTACAACATGGGATTCAAATGCGGTATCGTCGGCCTGCCTAACGTAGGCAAATCCACCCTGTTCAACGCGTTGACCAAAGCGGGCATTGAAGCAGCCAACTTCCCGTTCTGCACCATTGAACCGAACACCGGTGTGGTGCCGATGCCCGATCCGCGTCTGGATAAGCTGGCCGAGATCGTCAAGCCGCAGCGCATTCTGCCAACCACCATGGAATTCGTCGACATCGCCGGCCTGGTGAAAGGCGCGTCCAAGGGTGAAGGCCTGGGCAACCAGTTCCTGACCAACATCCGCGAAACCGAAGCCATCGGCCACGTGGTGCGCTGCTTCGAAAACGACAACATCATTCACGTCAACAACAAGGTCGATCCGGCCGAAGACATCGACGTCATCAACACCGAGCTGGCGCTGTCTGACCTGGACACCTGTGAGCGCGCCATCCACCGCGTGCAGAAGAAAGCCAAAGGCGGCGACAAAGACGCCAAGGCCGAGCTGGCGGCGCTGGAGAAATGCCTGCCGCACCTGGAAAACGCCGGCATGCTGCGCGCGCTGGATCTGACTGCAGAAGACAAAGCGGCGATCAAATACCTGAGCTTCCTGACCCTGAAGCCGACCATGTACATCGCCAACGTTAACGAAGACGGCTTCGAGAACAACCCGTACCTGGACACCGTGCGTAAAATCGCCGATGCCGAAGGCTCCGTGGTAGTTGCCGTGTGCGCCGCTGTGGAATCCGATATCGCCGAGCTGGAAGACGAAGAGCGCGACGAGTTCATGGCCGAGCTGGGCCTGGAAGAGCCGGGCCTGAACCGCGTGATCCGCGCCGGTTATGAGCTGCTGAACCTGCAGACCTACTTCACCGCCGGCGTGAAAGAAGTGCGCGCCTGGACCATCCCGGTCGGCGCCACCGCCCCGCAGGCGGCCGGCAAGATCCACACCGACTTCGAGAAAGGCTTTATCCGCGCGCAAACCATCGCCTTTGACGACTTCATCACCTACAAGGGTGAACAAGGCGCCAAAGAAGCCGGCAAAATGCGTTCCGAAGGTAAAGATTACATCGTCAAAGACGGCGACGTAATGAACTTCCTGTTCAACGTCTAACCCCTTCCCCGCAGCGTATTTCTCCGCTGCCGGAAACGGAAAAATCCACGCTTCGGCGTGGATTTTTTATTTTAGGGAGGGAACGTGCCAGCGCTTAAAGCAATGCGGCATCATCCCAGCAGAAACCTTTATTTATTTAACCGCGGGAAAAGCGCGAGACCGTTATTCCGATTGAAGTTTACTTTCTGCGCATCGGTCAGGTTTGTCTCGGCGTCGAGAATATGATTAAACTTAGCGGCGACGGGCTCAGGCGCATAAGGATAATCGCTGCCGAACAGAATATTATTATGATTCGCAAACGCCAGTAGGCTGGAGAATGCATTAGGGCCGGAAGACAATGCGGTATCAAAATAAAAGCGCTTAAATTTACCGTCCAATTCCTGAGCTGACGGCCCATTTGGATTAAGTGACTCTGCCAGCAATGTAAAACGCAAAACGGCATAAGGCAAGAAACCGCCGGCATGCGAAAGAATAATTTTCACGTTAGGATAATTATCCATAACGCCGTTCAACACCATATGGACGGCATTGCGTGTGGTATCAAACGGATAATCAACCAAGGGGCCAGGAACGCCATCCAGCAAATCCATGATGGGATGACCAGGGTGAATGAAAACAACGGCAGAGCGTTGGTTAAGCGCCGCCCAAAGCGGAGCCCACTTTTTATCACCTAAATAGACCCCTTCATAGTTGGTTAATAACACCACGCCATCGGCTTTCAGCACATCCAGTGCATACTCAACTTCACGCACCGCCCCCTCAACGTCCGGCAACGGCACGGTCGCGAAGTGACCAAACCGCGTGGGGTATTTCGCCACCAGATCCGCCGTATATTCATTGACTTTCCTGGCCATATCGCGGCGAGCCTGACCTTCCCAGCCAACCACGCTTGGCGCGGTTAACGATAGGACGCTGGTCGCTATTTGCTGTTTGTCCATATAGCGAAGATGGTCGTCCGCCGTCCATTTGGGCAAGGTCCAGCCGGACGGATCGCCGCCGTGGCTCGGCAGCGCGCTGCCCCAAAAGGGCGGGACCAAGTGAGTATGAACGTCGATTCTGGCTAATGAATTCATTTAGCGCCTCCACTATGCATATATTTTATCGTTGAAATATATAGCAACACGTTGAGTGTTGTTGACTAGCCCGCACTTCAGAAATAACCTACACTTTAACGCGAGCTCTATTAGAGGGTATTTTCATGGAAACCATATATCCAATTCATTTTTTTGAACGACTGATACAGGAATCTAATCCATGAATTTTCGCCATGTCCAGGCATTCCTGGCCCTCGTTGAAGAAAAACATTTTGGCAAAGCGGCCAAGCGCATTCATATTACGCAGTCGGCTTTCAGCATGCAGATAAAAGCGCTGGAAGAAGAGATTGGCGCACCACTCTTTATTCGCAACAACCGTAATGTCGAACTCACTGAGGTGGGAGAGGTATTTTTAAAAAACGCACCGGATATTTATGAGAAAATAAAAAGTACGCTTGACGAAACCAAAGCGGCGGCGAAACGTGAGAATGGCAATGTGCGCATCGGATTTGTCGGCAATGCCGTGGCGGCAGGATTAGTCACCGCCGATATTCATCGATTTAAAGCAGAGCACCCCGGCGTTAACTTCCGCGCCAAAGAGCTGTCATACTGGAAACAAATCGATGAGATCGTCAACGGAAATATCGACGTCAGCTACTGCCCCAATCTGGATCTCAATATCCCACCGGAGCTCGGCTTTATACCCATAAAAAAATTTGACTGGGTCGTCGTGATTCAGGAAGACTCCGATCTGGCGAAAAAAGAGGCCTTGAAAAAGGAAGACCTCTCTGGGCGAGACTTTATCATTTACTCGGAAAACAGCGGAGACGATGGCCAGCTTCGTATCCTGAACGCCATTATTGAAGAAGACATCAAGGTAGCCTATCGGTTAGACAGCACATTAAGCGTGCTCGGCATGGTGGCCTCCGGCCTTGGCATCGCCATCGTTCCCTCTTCGCTATCCTCAATCAAACTGCCCAACATCACCTACAGGCCGATCCCCGCCGTCGATAACGCAACTGAGGTTTTTTTCATCTATCGTAAGGATGAAAAATCCGCCATCGTTAATGCATTCATATCAGATGTACAACACAGCCTATGATGCCTGCCGGGTTACCTTCGCAGCCCCCATGCGGTGATGCCGGTTTTGTTTAAGCGAAGATAAAAAACCGGCGCTCATCGTCGCTTTTAAGCATCGGGCATTCCGTCAGCGCCGCTACCCCTCCCACACCGAAGGCCGGTTCTCGCTGCGCCACTTCTCCCCCGCCGCCGTCCCCGGCACCGGGGGCTTCAAGCCTTCGATAGTCCACAGCGAGAACGGCGTTTCGTCCACGTGCAGCTCCCAGCGCAGCCCGCGCGCGGCGAGGTAGGGTTGCAGGATGCGGGTGCAGGCCGCCAGGAATTGCTGCTGCTCCGCGTCGTTGTCCATGGCGCGGGCGATATGGTCGATGGTCACCCGCACGAAGTCATCGGCCGGTTCGCCGCCGAGATAGGCCGCGCCGGGCGGCAGCGCGTGGAAGAAGACGTTGACGTAGAAGCGCGGTAAAAAGTCTTGGTACAGGGCGGTGACCTTCTGCGCAAGCGCGCGTTTATCGGCGGCGCTGAAGGCCGGTTCAGGGTGGTAAATCTGCCACAGTGGCATCGCGTTCTCTCCTCGGTAAAGCTGCGGGGTATCGACAATCGTTCTGGCCGGCAGCCGGTGTCAAACGAAACTCTAATAATAAGAGTAATAACTCCAATCATTGAAGTGATCAAGCCGAGGCGATAAAATTATCGGCAATCAGACGGAAAGCAGAGGTAAAGCAACGTGAAAGCAAAAGGGTTTGAGGGCATGACGTGTTCGGTGGCCCACGTGCTGTCGGCATTGGGCGATCGCTGGGGCGCGATCCTCATGCGCGATCTGTTGCTGGGGCTCTCGCGCTATGACGATCTGCGCCAATCGACCGGCATCACCAACAACACGTTGGCCGATCGGCTCAAGGCGCTGGAAGGCAGCGGCCTTATCGAAAAGCGGCAATACCAGACGCGCCCCGATCGCTACGAGTATCTGCCGACGGAGAAGGGAAAAGATCTCGGGCTGCTGGTGATGGCGATGATCCAGATTGGCGACAAGTGGAACCTGTCCGAGCTGGCCGGGCCGCCGCTGCGCGTGGTCGACCGTGCGACTGGCCACCCCGCCACCCTGCGCGTGGTCGATGCCGCGACCGGCGAATCGCTGCCGCCGAAAAACCTGGCGCTGGCCGCCGGGCCCGGCGCCGATGAGATCACGCGATGGCGGCTGGCCGTCGGCAAAACCCGCTAACGGTGGCTACAACAGCGCAATCATCTTCAGCAGTTCGACCCGATTGCGGATGCCGAACTTTTTGCCAGCGTTATTGAGGTGCGAATAAACGGTTTTCGGGTGCAGGTTAAGCCGCCGCGCGGTCAAGCGGATATCTTCGGTGCGGGCGGTTTCACACAGCACCGCCGCCTCGCCAGGCGTGATCGCCGCCGCCCGATGCCGGTTCACCACGTGCCGTTCACCTTCCTCCTCACGGCAGACCAGCGCCGCGCAGGTTTCCCGCACCACCTGCAGCGCTTCCCGTTTGTGCAAAATCGCATCCGGCTGCGCCGCAGCGATAAACGCCAGAATCAGCGGTGAAGTCTTATCGACGAAGAACAGTATCCGGACGTCTTTATATTCACTGCGTGAATATTTAATGAATTTTAAATACGCCTCGAACCGGTAAATCTCCTGGGGAAACTCCATAATAATTAAATCAGGCGCCGGGCTTATATTTTTAATGATATTCATATTGGGTGAGGATAAGGTTATCACTCCACCGCCCAATAATGTTTTCATGCCCAGCCGGCACAGCGGTGAACCATCGATATAAATCACTCTCACTTTAATTCTCCTTATCAGCATGGACGCATGCTTCCACACCTCAGGCGGCTTGTCGCTGCTCTTTTTTGGGGTAATTTGCCTGCAAAGCACACCGATATAAAACATCTTGATAACATGTTTTTCAAATAACCATTCAACCGCCAGCACGTTGATTAATACGCAAAAAAGGCATGAATGTTTCAAATTATTTCAACCACAAAAACTGGCGATCCAATAAAATCGCAACGCAATGATATAGATCTATTTTCTATTTTGTATGATATAAGCACAAATGAAAAAAAATGTAACAGCAGACCTTCTCGTCTTATTGCCTTATTCAAAATACCTATAGGGAAAATTCTTAGTTTGTTAGGATGAAAATCCATGTTTGCCGATGCGTTTAAAAAACAATTGCGCAACATGATTAACCCACAACCGCACGTCAGTAATTTATTACTGTCAGGAAAGCTTTTCTCTAAAGTAAATTAAAGGGCATTTCACATGAATGTTAAATTAGTCGCATTATCCATGCTGGCTCTCTCCGGCGCCTGTGCGGCCGCTTCGTCCAATACGGTGCAATTTAAAGGCGAAGTCAGCACGCAAACCTGCTCGGTGAATATTAACGGCAACCAATCCAACCCGGTCGTTCTGCTGCCGACCGTCGCCGCCAGCAAACTCGCCACCAAAGGCGCCACCGCCGGCGACACCACCTTCACCGTCAACGTGACCGGCTGTGCGGCCGCAACCAGCGATACGGCGATCAAAACCGTGCTGGCGGGCAACAACCCGACCACCAACGGTAACCTGGGCAACGCGGGCGATGCGGCCAAGGTGTCCATTCAACTGCTGGACAGCGACGCCACCACACCGTTGTCATTCGCCAGCGGTTCGACCGTCACCACGTCGGCGATGACGCTGGCGAAAGACGCCACCTCCACCTCGCAGAACCTGGTGGCCCGCTACTACGCGGAAGACACCGGCGTGGCGGCCGGTTCAGTGATCGCCACCGCACAATTCGCCATTAGCTACAAATAAGCCGGCGTCAGGCGCCGTACCTGTTGATGCCAGCGCCGCCCTTCGCCGGGTGGCGCTGAATGACTCGCTCCCTTTATCGGTTCACGTTTATGCCGCAGATAACCCGCACCGCCCGTCGATGGGCCGCCCTGTCGCTTTGCCTGATGAGTTTTGCCGCTACCCACGCGTCGGCCAGCGTGACGCTGCTCGGCAACCGCGTGATCTACCCCGCCGAGGCGCGGGAAAAAACGCTGCAGTTCACCAACGACGACGGCACCCCGGCGCTGATGCAGATCTGGCTCGACATCAATAACCCCAAATCCACGCCGCAAAACGCCGATGCGCCCTTTGTCGCCTCGCCGCAAATCTTCCGCATGAATCCGCACAGCGGGCAAATGGTGCGACTGTCGTTCGTCGGCCAGCCGCTGCCGCGCGATCGCGAATCGCTGTTCTACCTCAACTTCCTGCAGGTGCCCGCCGTGCGCCAGACGGACAGCGACAAGAACAAACTGCTGCTGGTGGTCACCAATCGGCTGAAGGTGTTCTATCGCCCCGCCGGGCTGGCCGGCGACGCCAACCACGTCATCGATCGGCTCAGCCTGCGCCAGGCCGGCAACGCGCTGCGCGTCGACAACCCGACCGGCTACTACGTCAACGTCAGCCAGGCCGCGATCCTGAGCGGCGCGAAGCGCATCGCCATCCCGCAGGCGGACCTGATCCCGCCGTTTTCACAGGCCAGTTGGCCGGTGAACGGGGAGGTGCGGCAGATCGCACTGCGCGTCATCAATGACTATGGGGTGGAAATCACACGCACCCTGAACGTCGCGCGCTGACACCAGACAGGGAGGTTTTCATGTTCGATGTCCGCAAGGCGACGCCGCTGCCCGCATGCTGGTGTTGCGCGCTGCTGGCGCTGCCGCTGGGCTGCGCCGCTGCCGACGGCTATACCTTCGATCCCGCGCTGCTGCGCGGCAGCGTGCTGAGCAACAGCGCCCTGAGCCAGTTCAACCAGCAGGACGCCGTCGCTCCCGGCAGCTATCAGATCGATCTGTACCTCAACGGCCAATTTCTCGAGCGCGACCAAATTCGCTTCGTGCGCGCAGGCAAGCAGGTGCTGCCCTGTTTCGATCGGCCGCAGCTGACGCGCTTCGGGCTGAAAAATCCGCCGGCGGCCGCCGAAGCGGAATGCCTGCTGCCCGGTCGGGATCTCAAGGACATCGCGGTGAACGCCGATATTTCGCGGCTGCGGCTGGATCTCAGCATTCCGCAGGCGCTGTTGAACGGCCAGCCACGCGGCAGCGTCAACCCCGCCAGTCTGGACAGCGGCGAATCGATGGCCTTCGTCAATTACAACCTCAACCAGTACCACGTCAGCTACCGACAGGGGCAAACTCGCGATCTCGACTCGACCTACGCCAACCTGAACGGCGGGTTCAACCTCGGGCTATGGCGCTACCGCCAGCAGTCCAGCTACCGCTACGATCGGGAGTTCGGCGGCCACCTGGACACCAGCCGCCGCTACGTGCAGCGCGCGATCTTGCCCTGGCGCAGCGAAATGCTGTTGGGCGAAGGCTTTACCGACGGGCACTTCTTCTCCGGCCTGGGCTTTCGCGGCATTCAGCTCAGTTCGGACGACCGCATGCTGCCGGATTCCCAGCGCGGCTATGCGCCGGTGGTGCGCGGCGTGGCAAAAAGCAACGCGCGCGTGACGGTGCTGCAGGGCAAAAGCACGCTGTATGAAACCACCGTCGCGCCGGGGCCGTTCGCCATCAACGATCTGTACGCCACCAACTACGCTGGCGATCTCACCGTGGTGGTGACGGAAGCCGACGGCAGCGTCAGCACCTTCACCGTGCCGTTCGCCGCGGTGCCGGAATCCATCCGCCCCGGCCAGTCGCGCTACTCCGCGATCGTCGGCCGTTCCCGCTACGTCGGCGACAACGATCTGTTCAGCGAAGTGACCTGGCAGCACGGCCTGACCAACGCCCTGACCTTCAACCTCGGCAACCAAATGGCGGACGGCTACCAGGCGATGATGCTGGGCGGGGTATACAGCAGCTGGCTGGGCGCTTTCGGCATGGATACCACCTATTCCCACGCCAGCCTGCCGGACGGCGGCGCCTCCGGCTGGATGCTGCACCTCTCTTACAGCCGAACCTTCAGCCCGACGGATACCACGCTATCCATCGCCGGCTACCGCTACTCTACCGAGGGCTTTCGCGATCTCAGCGACGTGCTCGGCGTGCGGCGCGCCGCCGTCACCGGCCAAAACTGGCAGTCCGACTCCTACCGCCAGCGTTCGCGTTTCGAAGTCGCCGTCAATCAGGGGATGGGGGCGTTCGGCAGCCTGACGATGTCCGGCTCGACTCAGGACTACCGCGATCAGCGCGGCCGCGACAATCAGCTCCAGCTGGGCTGGGGAAAAACCTTCGGCAACGGCGTGGCACTTAACCTCTCCGTCACCCGCACCCGCAGCCTGGGCTACAGCAACGGCGACTACCGCGGCTACGGGCCGCTGGATAACGTCTACAGCGCGCCGCTGGCGCAGAACACGCAGACCGTCACCGCCCTGTCGCTGAGCTTCCCGCTCGGCCGTTCGTCATCCGCCCCCAGCGTCTCGCTGCTGGCCAACCACAGCCAGGGCCAGGGCCAGGGGGGCAACTATCAGGCTGCGCTGTCGGGCAGCGTCGGCGACAAACAGCCGGTCAGCTACGGCCTGAACTTCACCACCGACGACGATCGCCAACAAAGTATCTGGGGCGGCAACCTGCAAACCCGTCTGCCTTACGCCAACGTCACCGGCTCGTTCTCCACCGCGCGCCAGTACCGACAAGGCTCCCTGTCGCTGCAGGGGGCGGTGGTGGCGCACCGCGGCGGCGTGACATTAGGGCCGTATGTCGGCGACACCTTCGCCCTGATTGAGGCACCCGGCGCCAGCGGCGCACGGGTGATGGACGGCCAGGGCGCGCGCGTCGATCGCTTCGGCTACGCCCTGGCGCCGTCGCTGGTGCCCTATCACTACAACACCGTCGCGCTGAACCCCGAGGGCATGAACGACAAAGCGGAACTGGAAGACAGCCAGCGGCGCGTGGCTCCTTATGCCGGAGCCACGGTGCGCCTGCACTTCAACACCGTGCGCGGCCAGGCGCTGCTGATCACCGCGCAGCGGCCCGATAACACGCCGATCCCGATGGGCGCCAACGTGTTGGACAACGCGGGCAACAACGTAGGCATGGTCGGCCAGGCCAATCAGGTGTATCTGCGCAGCGATAAGCGCGCCGGGGAACTGATGCTGAACTGGGGCGACGCCCCCGGCCAGCAGTGCACGCTGCATTATCGCCTGCCCGCCGGGGAAGACGGCCCGATTCAACGGCTCAGCGCCCCGTGCCGCTAGCCCGTTAAACTTATTTTCAGGAGAGACGATGAAACGCATTTTTTACCCGATTGCCGCCCTGGCGCTGCTCGCCCTGTCGCTGTTCGGTGCACCCGCCGCGCTGGCGCAATGCACCCGGGTTTCTCCCGCGATCGATTCCGGTTGCGATCCCTGCGGGGTGGGCACGGCGCTGGGCCGGGTTAACCTGACCAGCACTTACCTGCAGCCCGTCGGCACGCCGCTGGGCACCAGCGTGTTCGATCTTACGTCCGGCACGCGCTATCCCGATCCCAACAAGGTGTTGTATGAATGCGACGCCGGCGACGCGGGGCAGATCTATGAAGTCTTCGCCACCAACGGCGACGATCGCGTCGGTGGCTATTACGATCTGGGTGCCCAGGACGGTAACCCCAACTACTACGCCACCTACTTCCCCTACGTCGGCATCCGCCTGACCCATCTGGATTCCGGTAAGGTTTTTACCCGCTACTGGCAGTCGGCGCCGATTACCCGCTACGCCACCGTCGGCAGCAAAATTCAGATCCGGGTGAAAGACTTCAGCGCCATCCGTGCCGATTTGATCCGCATCAGCTCGCTGCCGGGCGCGGGCGCCAGCAACTACTGCGGCTACAGCGCCGGCAACCCGCTGGTGGGCATGGCCTCGACCACCGGCAATTCGAACTATACCTGCACGCAGCCGAACGGCTATGTCACCTTTCAGGGGCCCGGCATCGCCTCGGATCCTATCGGCAGCGACTCCGCCACCAACTACGCCACCTGGGGCACCGGGCGCTGGAACGCGATGGGCATGGGCACCGCACCGATCTCCTCATTGACCTATACCGCCACATGCGTGGCGCGCAACGTCACGCCGCTGGTGATCCTGCCGACCATATCCGTCAGCCAGTTGACCGCCGGGCAAACCTCACAGGCGCAGTTCACCATCAATATCGAATGCGACAACGCCGCCGTGTCCGGCGTCAGCAGCAACAATACCGCCCTCGGCCTGCAGGTGCCGTATGAAAGCTACGTCGCGGCGCAGCAGCTCGGGCTGGTCAGCGCCAACGGCGGCGTGAGCTACCTGCTCTCCAGCGGCTACGGCACCGACAGCAGCGTCGCCACCGGCGTGGGCATCGCACTCGCCAACGCCGGCAACGGCGCGCCGATGAACTTCGTCGGCTGGGCGCGCTGCAGCACCGGGCAATGCCCGCAAGGTAATGACGCCGGCTGGTACCCGGTGCTCAACGGCGCCAGCGGCGGCGGCAGCACCGCGGCAGGGTTTACCCACTACACCACCCAGCTCACCGCCACGCTCGCCCGGCTGCCCGGGCAAACCGTCACCGCCGGCAAAGTGGACGCCAGGGCCTACGTCTGGGTTAAGGTGCAATGATGAGAAAGAAATATCTGACGATGTGGTGCGCCCTGCTGCTGGCGCTGGCGACCATGGGCGCGCAGGCGGGCATCATCGCCTCCGCCACCCGGGTGATTTTCCGCGAGGGCGACACGGAAAAAACCCTGATGCTGCTCAACACCAACGGCTATCCGATCGTGGCGCAAACCTGGGTCGATAACGGCGACGTCAACGCCGCCCCCGAGCTGTCGCGCGCGCCGTTTGTCACCCTGCCCAGCGTATTCGCCCTGCCGCCTTCGGCGCTGAAAGGGCTGCGGATCCTGTTTGCCGGCGCGGCCCTGCCCACCGACAGGGAGTCGGTGTTCTGGCTTAACCTGTATGAGATCCCGCCCAACCGGCCGACCACGCCGCCGCTGGCGTCGCGCGTGACGCTGGCGATGAACACGCAGATGAAAATCTTCTACCGCCCCAAAGCGCTAAAGGGAAACGCCGAAAACGCGGCCGAGGCCGTCTCGTTCTCGCTGCAAAAATCGCCGGGCGGCTATCTGCTGCGCTGCCACAACCGGTCGGCGTTTTATCTCTCCTTCGCCCGCATCGCCGTGCATACCGACAGGCGTGATTACCCGGTGCGACAAGAAAGCGACATGATGACCGCGCCGTTCAGCATGCGAGATTATCACCTCGACGGCGTTGCGGCGCCGACACTTCCTTCACAGATCACCGTTCAGGCCACCCTCATCAACGACCAGGGCCAACAGATCGTCAAGTCATACACAGCAAACCCATAACGATAAAAAGCAGCACATTTTTTAAGTACAGGAAATAGGGAAAAATGAGTCTAAGCAGATTCCAGCTACAGTTTCACCTGGAGAAACAGGCCAACAACATCAGGCAGTCACCGGGATTTCACGCCGCCATCGTCAAACACGGGGAGTTGTTGAAAGAGACCTACAAGAAACATCCGCTGTTTTACAAAATCATCTTCAGGAACAGCCGGTTCATCATTTGTTCCACCATCCTGTCCATTTACTACCACCAGCCCGCCGCCGGGCTGAAAGACATCAAAGCCTTTTTTAAAGGAAAGAACATGATCAGCGAGAACTCCCTGGACTCCTTTCTGTTCTTTCTGCGGGTCGGCCGCCGGCTGGAGGTCAAACCCTGCGAACATGACAAACGCCAGCTGCGCTATAAGCCTACGCCGCACGCGCTGGCGGAAACCCAGGCGCTGATCGCCTCCATGGCGCGGCCCTATCAGGCGCTGGCGCCACAGATGCCCATCGCGGCGCTGCTGGCGGCGCCCGACTTTCTGCCCACCTTTTTCGCCGCCTACGGGCAGCTGATGCTCAAGGAGATCTACCTGATCGATCTGGTGCCGCAATCCGGGCTGTTTATCAGCAAGGACGCCGGCCACATGGTGCTACTGATGCTGCATATCGAAAGCATCCGGCAGGACTCCCCCTTTCTGCTGCTCTCCTCGGCGAAAATCGCCAAGTCGTGCTCCGTCTCACGCGCGCACGTCAATCGCATCCTGCAGGCGGCGGAAAAATCGGGCCTGCTGACCACCACCAATAACGTAGTGATCGAACTCAACAGCTCGTTCTTTATCATGGCAGAGCGCTATTTCAGCCTCTATTTCGCGATGGTCGAATTCGGGCTTGAACGGGTTTGGCACACGCCGCAGGCCGCCGAGCCTCGCTGAGCCGTTTTACCGCTCCCGCAGCACCTTATCGATCAGCCCCCAGGCCGCCGCTTCGTCGGCGGTCATGAAACGATCGCGATCCAGCGCCTGCTCCACCGCCTCATCACTCAGGCCACAATGTTGGGCGTACAGCCGAATCACTCGCTCTTTGGTGCGCTTCATCTCTTCGGCGTGGATCAAGATGTCGGAGGCCTGCCCCTGAAAGCCGCCCAGCGGCTGGTGCACGTGCAGGCTGGCGTTCGGCAGAGCCATTCGGTGCCCCGGTTCGCCGGCCATCAGCAGGAACGAACCCATCGAACGCGCGGTACCCATGCACAGGGTATGAACCGGCGCACGCAGATACTGCATGGTGTCGTAAATCGCCAGCCCGCTGGTGATCGCCCCGCCCGGCGAGTTGATGTACAGGTGGACCGGTTTTTCCGGGTTTTCTGCCTCCAGAAACAGCAGCTGGGCGCACAGCATTTCAGCCACGTCGTCGTTGACTTCGCCGTTGAGGAACACGATCCGATCGCGCAGCAGGCGCGAATAAATATCAAAGGAGCGTTCTCCCCGGCTGGTCTGTTCCACCACCATCGGGACGAGCATCATCTTCTCACGCATCGGTGAACTCCTGGGTTGGCAACAAAGGGAAGTGTGTTTAACGCGTCAGGCGGCGCGCATCATCGTCGTCGGGCCGTCGTTGGCGGCGTCAAGCTGGTGAATAATCCGCAGCAGGCTGCCGCCGCCGGCATCCGGCACAATCTGCAGCGTCACCACGCTTTCGCGGAACGGCGGTTGGTCGTCACGCAGGCGGTAGCTCACCGCCTCGCCCGGCGTGGTGGCCAGCGGCTCGGCCTGCGCCAGGTCGCCCGTCGGCAGCCACTGCTCGCGCAGCTCGGGAATGCTGAGCGCCCGCCACACTTTTTCCGGCGGCGCATCGAGCGAATATTCCAACACCAGCCGATCGTGCGGCGGCTGCTCAGCCCGTTTGTTCATTGATCCATGTCCTTCAGTAAGGTTTGCAGCGCGTCGATGCGCGCCGGCCACCAGGCGCGATACTTCGCCAGCCACTGGGCGATCTGCGCCAGCCCGTCCGGGTCAACCTGATAATTGACGCAGCGCCCCTGCTTCGCCTCGCGCACCAGCCCGGCATTGCGCAGCACCGCCAGGTGTTGCGACATTGCCGACTGGCTGATGGGCAGCCCTTCGCGCAGCGCGCTGGCGTTCATGCTGCCGGCGGCGAGTTTGTCGAAGATGGTGCGGCGGGTCGGATCGGCCAACGCTTTGAAGATGTCATTTTCATTCATGTAAAAACATTAGTACCTACTTATTTATTGCGCAAGTTTTCGGCGTTGCGCATGCGGTAAAAACTGCAGGCCGGCTGTCCACTCCCTTGGTGAAGTCAATAAGTGAGCAGTACCTCGGCGTTGCTAAAATGTTGCGAATTTGTATATACAAGTATTGACACCCCAGCACAGCTGTATCATTTTCAAACAACCACTGCTGAGTGCCCTCTTTCTGAAAACTGTCAAGGAGCGATAATGACTGAAAAAAAACAGGCCTGCACATTACCGGTTAGCGTACAACTGCTAGGCACCGGTGGCCCACGTCCGGATCCGCAGCGGGCGGGGCCAGCGGCCATCGTCAAGATAGGTGATGAAACACTGCTGTTTGATGTCGGCCGAGGCGTTACCGTGCAAATGGTCCGGGCCGGGGTTGCGCTAGAGTCGTTGAAAGACGTATTTATCACTCACCATCACTTCGATCATATCGGCGATCTGTATGACGTAGTGCTCAGCACCTGGATCCACGGTCGCCGTCACGCCATCACCTTCTACGGCCCGCCGGATACCAAGCGCATCATGAATGCCTTGCTGACACAGGTATATGATAAAGATATCGAATGGCGCTCCGATGGCGAACCCACTCACGGCGGTTGGTCAGAGATCAAGGTCCACGACGTCGCGACCGGGTTAGTGGCCGAAACGGAAAACTGGCAGGTCTATGCCGAATCGGTCATACACGGACACGGCTTGGATGTCTCGCGCGCCTTTCTCAAGCGTTGGATCTGTTATGGCTATCGCGTAGAGACACAGGGTAAGACGATCGCTATCAGCGGCGATACGGTGGACTGTGCGGGCCTGCGCCGATTGGCCCAGGATGCCGACGTACTGGTGCAATGCTGTTACCTGGCCAACGAAGAAATCACCAACGAACACTTCCGCAAACTGGCCCGCCATACTCTGGCGTGCGGCGATACCGTCGGCAAGATAGCCGCCGCCTGTAATGTCGGCACCTTGGTGCTCACGCATCACCGTCCGCGCGATGATAACGGCATGATTGAACAACTGCGGCAGGAAGTGAGCCAGGACTTTAAGGGCCGGATAATTATTGCCAACGATCTGGACGAGGTGACGCTTTAAAACTGGCGCTCCCCGACTATCCCGTGGGAGCGCCTTTGACATTTATCCCCCTTTGCCGCCAAGCGGCTGCGGCGGCGCAAACGCAGTGGCCTCGGTCCCCTCCTGCGCTTCCAGCGCGAGGCGCGCCAGCGGCATGTCTTCGTGGTAGCGCGCCTCGGCGTTCAGGGTCTTCGAGTAGCGGTTGTACTTCCACCAGGCGTATCCCAGGAACACCACCAACCCACCGACGTTATAGAACACGATGGTCATGATGCTGGCGCCGGTCGGGAACGTCGAGGCAAAGAAACCAACGGTGAAGATGGCGATCAGCACGCTGACAATGGCGATGCCCTGCAGGCGCGAGCCCATTTTGAAATCGCGCGCCACCCGGTCGTACTTCAGCCGCAGATTCAGGTAGGCCAACATGATGAACAGCGGTGGCAGCATCGAGGCGGCGGCGGTCATGTTGATCAGCGTGTTCATCAAGTCCTGCACGCTGCTGGAACCCAGCGTCGGTATCAGCATCAGCGGGATGACGATGAAGAACTGGATCCAGGCCGCGCGCGTCGGCACGCCGTGCCGGTTCAGGCGAATAGTTTTCTCGCCGAAAATGCCCTTCGGGATCTCGGTGAAGAAAATCTTCACCGGCGCCGCCGTCCACATCAGCAGAGAACCGAACATGGCGGTGAAGGAAACAATGCCGACAAAGCGGTTCATCAGCACCGTCGGCAGGCCGAAGTGCGCCGACAGCCCTTCGAACACCTGTACCGTACCGCCGGTAAAGTGCAGATCGGTGCGGTGCACGAATACGTTAATCAGCAGCGAAGACACCGAATACAGCACGCCGATGAACAGCCCGGAAACGATGATCACCTTCACGAAGGCGCGGCTGCCGCCTTTCACATCGTTCACGTACACCGCCACGGACTCCGCCCCGCCCGCCGCCTGGAAGATCCAGGCGGTAATGCCGAGGAACGCCCAGTTGAAGTTCGGCGTCATCGCCTGCACGTTGATCGGATCGGCCGGCTCAATGCCGCCCAGCACCGCCGCGCCCGCCAGAACGATGTAGGAAAACGTCAGCAGCAGCATCAGCGATGAAGTGACGGAGGTCATCGGCCCCAGCAGTTTTGCGCCGCTGTTGGAGATGTAGGTCGAGAAGGCGAACAGGAAGATGCTGATGATCGCCGTGGTCAGCGGGGTAAACACGTAGTCATAGCCTAAAAACGCGTAAGAAGCGTAGGCGATGACGCGCGGCAGCAGCGCGGTGAAAAAGAACAGGTTCACGAACCAATAGGTGTAGGCGGTGATAAACGCCCAGCGCCCGCCGAGCGCGCTTTTCACCCAGGCATAAACGCCGGCCTCGGAGTTGCGGTTGAGCGAGACGAACTCGGCGATGATCAGACAAAAGGGAATGAAGTAAATGATCGTCGCCACCAGGAACACCGGCGACGAGGCGATGCCGAGCTGAATATTGTTGTTAATCACGTTGTTGAAACTGAACACTGCCGCAAACGTCATCGACAGCAGGCCAAACTTGCCGATGGTGTTTCTGTTCGACGCAGCCATAGAGATTCTCCGAATGGTGTAGGGGACTTCGGTTTGTTGTTATCGATCGGCGAGCGCGCTATTTATTGACGAAATAGCTGTCTTCCACCGTCACTTTTAAAATGACTTTTTTTACCTTGCCGCTTTCTGCGAAGCGGTGAGCCTGGTGGTTTTCGAAGATCACCACGTTGCCTTTGCCGACCCGGCGCCTCTCGCCTTCGCCGCTGAAAAACTCGCGGTCGGTTTCATCCTGATAGGGCGCCACCGTCGTCAGCGCCCGTTTGTCGGCAACCTCGACGGTTTCTTCCCCGTCGAGGTAATAGTGCACGTCGAAGTAACGGCGGTTGCCCTCCAACCAGCCGTGCTGGCGGCCGGCGCCGACGCTCAGCCGATACGTCAGCGAGTCGCCGATCGAATGGCACACGTTTGGGCTGATGCGATCGACATTGGCGATCGCTTCCATGCAGCGCAGCCACTTCTTGCCGCTGTGATAAATGCGCTGGAACTCCGCCAGGGATTCGAGAATGATCATGCGTTTTCCTCCGCAGACTGCGGGTGGTGGTGAGCGGGCGCGAAGTCATAATCGGCGAGCGCGGCGCCCTGCGTTTGCCGCCCGTCGAACGGCACCAGCGTGAAGCCGTAGCTGAACGGCGCCAGATAGACCCGGTGGGTATCCAGCACTTCGGAGCCCCAGGAGTTGGAGCCGAGGCCGAGGATCTGGTCGTCCAGGTTCAGCGTCAGGCAGTCGCTCGGCTCCAACTCGTTGATGTGTTGGGCCTGGTGCAGCATCTCGGCGCTGTAAGGCCACAGGCTGAAGTTGATCGGCCGCCGCGGTTGGATGAAGATCCCCTTGCCCGCCGCGTCCTGCAGGCTCAGCCAGCGCACGTCCTGCCGGTTGCCGTTGTCCTGCGGAAACGGATAGTGTTCGAACAGCGCCTCGGCGCGCTGCCGGTAGCGGCCGATGAGGTTGGCCCGGCAGCTGTCGCGGTAGTTCTCGCCCGGCCCGCGGCCGTAGTATTCCACCTGCTCGAAGCGGCGACTGATGCCGAAATCGAGACCGATTTTCGGGATAATCTGCCGGAAATCGCCATAAGGCTCACCGGACAGATCCAGGCTGACGTAGCCCTGCGGGGAGATGCGCCAGCGGTAGGTGCAGCGCATGCCGAAGTCGAACACCGGCGGCGCAATCAGGCTGTGCACCTCGAGCAGCAGATCTTCGCCCTGCCATTGCCGGCTGAGGCGGCGGAAGTGCTGCTGCATGATGGGGAAATGTTGCGGCAGCCAAATCCCCTCATATTCCTGTTTATGGTTATCGATCACCGGTTTGAAGAAGGTGATGCGCGGCGCGCGCCCCACCATTTCTTCATCGTCTACCCGCCACGACAGCAGTTCGCCGCTCAGCAGCGAGAACACCAGCTGGAACCGGCCGCCGCTGACGAGCAGCTGATGATGTTCCTCGCGGCATTGCAGCGCCGGCGCATCGGCCAGCGGTGGAGCCGGTAGCCGCGTCGCCGCCTGGCGCAGATGCTGGTAATGCCCCAGCCGCTGGCCGCTCTCGCTGTAGCGGGTGGCGCTGTCTTTATGCACCGCTACGTCGATCAGCGTTTCCCCCTGCCCCAGCGCCAACACCGGCAGATGCATGTCTTCGCTCTCGCCCGGCTGCAGATGCGGCAGCTTGAATTCGTAACTTGCCACCTGGCGGCCGTCGGTCTTGACGCTGACCTTCAGCGTGATGTCCGCCAGCGAACTGAACCAATAGCGGTTTTTCACCCGCAGCACGTCACCCGCACCCTCTTCCGCCGTCACCTCCACCGGGCACAGCACCTGCTGGTATTCCCGCAGGCCGGGGCCGGGGCGCTGGTCTGGGTAAATCAGGCCGTCCATGCAGAAGTTGTAGTTGTTCGGGTAGTCGCCGTAATCACCGCCGTACTGGTAGCGCTCGCGCCCCTGCTCGTCGTGGCTCAGCAGCCCGTGATCGCACCACTCCCAGATGTAGTGCCCCTGCAAACTGGCGTGACGGTTGAACACCGACTGGTATTCGAACAGCCCGCCGGGGCCATTGCCCATCGCGTGGGCGTACTCGCACAGGATGCGCGGTTTGGGGTGCGGGTATTCGCCGAAGGCGTTCATCATCGCCACGCGGGAATACATGGTGCTGATCACGTCGGTCACTTCGGCGTCGCGATCTTCTTCATAGTGGATCAGACGGGTCGGATCGAGCGCTTTGCAGCGCCGGGCCATGGCGCGAATGTTGCAGCCGTAGCCGGACTCGTTGCCCAGCGACCAGATGATGATCGACGGGTGGTTTTTCTGCGCCGCCACGTGGCGCTCGATGCGCTCGACGTAGGCCTGCTCCCAGCGCGGATCGTCGGTGATGCGGCTCAGATCGCCGACGTTGGCGAAGCCGTGGCTTTCCAAATCGGTCTCCGCCATCACGAACAGGCCATAGAGATCGCACAGCTCGTAAAAGCGCGGATCGTTGGGGTAATGGGCGGTGCGCACCGAGTTGATGTTGTGCTGCTTCATCAGCACGATGTCGCGCTCCACCCGCGCCATATCGACGGCGCGCCCTTTGCGGTGATCGTGATCGTGGCGGTTGACGCCGTGCAGCTTGAGGTAGCGCCCGTTGACGTACATCAGCCCGTCGCGCACCGCGATTTCGCGGAAACCCACCCGCTGCGGCACCACGCCCAGCAGGTTGCCGGCGCCGTCATACAGGCTGAGCAACAGCTGATACAGATAGGGATTTTCCGCATTCCACTGCTGCGGTCGGCTAACCGGCAGTTCGAAACGGCAGCTCAGCGCCTGCTCGATGCGCAGATCGTCGCGCCACTGCTCCGCCACGCAGCAATCGCCGTCGAACAGCTGCGCCTGCAGGCGGCAGCCCTCGGCGGCCTGCACACCGAGATGGCGCAGCTCGGCATCGATCGCCAACTGCGCGTCGCAATAGCGCTCATCAAAGGTGGTGACCAGTGTCAGGTCGTGAAGGTGAGTGGCGCTCTGGCCGATCAGATAGACATCGCGGAAGATGCCGGCCATCCACCACATGTCCTGATCTTCGATGTAGGTGGAATCGGCCCACTGCATCACCCGCACCGACAGCAGGTTCTCACCCTGCCGCACATAGGGGCTGATGTCGAACTCGGCGCACAGCCGGCTGCCCTTGCTGAAGCCGACATAGTCGCCGTTAACGTACACCTCGAAGTAGGTTTCCACGCCGTCGAATTTGATCAGCACCTGCTGATCTTGCCAGCCGGCGTCGAGCGTAAAGGGGCGCTGATAGGCTCCGGTGGGGTTGTTGGTCGGCACGTAAGGCACGTCGATCGGGAACGGGAAGCCCTCGTCGGTGTACTGCAGATGGCCGTGCCCTTCCAGCTGCCACATGCCCGGCACCGCCATATCGCCCCAGTCGTTCATCGGCTCCCGGTAAAACGCCGCCGGCACCTGCGCCGGGTGCTCGAAGAAGCGAAAACGCCAGCGGCCGCTCAGCAGCTGGAAGCGCCGGCTGGCGTTGCGATCGAAGCTCAGCGCCTGCCCGGCGTCCGCGTAGCTGAAGAAGCTCGCGCGCGGCGCCAACCGGTGCTCCGACTGTTTTTCAATGTTTTCCCAATTATTCACGTCACGTCTCCCGACACCTGTGCAATGCGGAAACGATAGTAAATATTTAGTAAAAACTACAGTTGATATTTACCAAATGACGACAGGATCACAATAAATCTCAAATGCCTTTTTTTATCATGACGTTAATTTTGGGCGCCAACGCAACGCCCCGCCGAGGCGGGGGCCGGTCAGGCGACGGTGGTGTCGCGCAGCTGCAGCGAGCTGGGAACGAAGATCGATAGCGGGACGGCGCGCTCATCGCGCAGCCGCTCCGCCAGCAGGTTGACGGCCTGTGCGCCCATGGTTTCCGAAGGGATGCGCACCGTGGACAAGGCGGGGAAAATAAAGCGGGCGGTGGGAATGTCGTTGACGCTGATCAGCGCGATCTGCCCCGGTACCTGAATGCCGTGTTCGTGCAGCGCGCGCAGCACGCCGATCGCGATCGAATCGGTCGCCACCAGCAGCGCCGGCGGATAGCCATTCTTGCTCTGCAACATCGCTTTGGCGCACTGGTAGCCCGACTGGCTGCTGAAATCACCGTGGTAAATGTCCTGCGCTCGCACCACGTTTTGCTGCCGGCCATACTCGACGAAAGCCTGCTCGCGCTGGTCGATGCCGGCCGGATCGTCGCGCCCGCCGATAAAGCCGATGCGCTGATAGCCGCGGCCGATGAAGTAGTCGATCACCTTGCGGCTGATCTTGTACAGGTCGACATTGACGCAGTCGAACCGCTCATCCTCCACCACGCCGTCGATGAATACGACCGGCGTTTCCTGCTGCCTGAGCTGCTCATACAGCGCGGGCTGTGGCCGGCCGATCACCAGCAGGCCGTCGGCCGCCGGCAGTGCCTTGTCGCCGTTGAAGTCATATCCGGCGCTCAGCGCCACGCCCAGCTTTTCGCACTGCGTTTCGATGCCGTAGCGCATCGCCAGGTAATAGGGATCGTTGATCTCCACGCCCTGCGTATAGGTGAACAGCGCGGCGAAATGCAGGCGTTGCCCGCTTTGCCGTTTGGAAGGCGCGACCTTGTATTCGAGGCGCTCCGCCGCTTCCAGGATCTTCTGGCGGGTTTGCGCCTTCACGCTCAGGGTGGGGTCGTCATTCAACACGCGCGAAACGGTGGCGACGGACACATTAGCGGCTTCAGCAATTTCCTTCAGTGTGGCCATAGAGTCCCAATGCACAGACGAAAAACGGTAGCTTAATCGGATAGCGCCACGACGTACAGCGCCGCCCGCCTCCTCTCCTTCCCAGACCGGGCCAGCGCACGCTCATGCCAGCCGTTGCCGGGCGCCTGCAGCGAAAGATACCCATTTCGCCCGCTGTGATCAAGTTAACGCTTTACTGATTTAAGCGTATTTTTTACTAAATATTTTACTAATATACCTGCCGTTTACCGCCCCATGAGGGCGGACTTTTTCTCTTCTCCCAGGGAGCCGGGAGCGACCTCGCGTGAGCCGCCGCTCGGCTGACGTTCCGATCCATCCAACACCAGGCTATGCCCCATGAAATCACTAAGCCATCACGCCCTGTTGCCCTTGTTGCTGCTCGTTAATGCGCCCGCCTGGGCGGCGCAGGAACCGGTGACCCCGGCGGAGCGCAATCAGCTCCCGCCGCCGCCGCTACCCGATAGCACCGCGACCGCCCTGCGTTTTTACGGCGAGCTCGGCATCGGCGGCAGCGTCTATTTGAACGGCGAACATCAGCATAAATACAGCGACGGCACCTATATCGAAGGTGGCCTGGAGATCAAACGGGGCCACTGGTTCGGCCTGATTTACGGCGAAGGCTGGACCGTGCAGGCGGACAGCCAGGGCCACGCCTGGACGCCGGACCACAGCTGGGGCGGCTTCGAGGGGGGGTTGAACCGCTTTTACGGCGGTTACCGCACCGACGACGGCACCGAGATGATGCTCAGCGTGCGCAACGATTCGTCGCTCGACGATTTGCAATGGTGGGGCGACTTCACGCCGGAGTATGGCTACGTGATCCCCAACACCCGCGATCTCAGCTACGCCGCCAAACTGCAAAACCTGACCGGGCGCTTTCGCTACAGCGTGACGGCGGCCCCGGAAAGCCGCATCGACGAGAGCAAGGCACTGCTGCACTTCGGTAAATACGACCGCTATTCCGACAAATATACCTACCGGGCGATGGTCAACGGCTACACCCAGTACGACCTGCAGGACAATCTGACGCTGCTGACCGGCCTGGAAGTGACCGACGGGCTGGGGCAGCTGTTTCTGCTGGGGCTGCGCGGCAAGCACCTGGCCGGCCGCGTCTGGCACCACACCGGCAAAGGCGACAGCGGCGGCCATCCCGGCAGCGAATCGGGCCTGATGCTCAGCGCGATGACGGAAACCGCCAAAGGGCTATATCTCTCCAGCGCCTACAGCTACGCCCGCCACCGGTTTGATAGCGCGGCGGACACCGCCACCTCATACGCCCAGTTTGGCGTCTGGTACGAATACGCCGGCGGCAAACTGGCCACCGCGCTGGACAGCAAATTCTTCATGCGCAACGACAGCACCGGTGCCAGCAACTCGGTGTTTCTGATGCAATATTTCTATTGGTAACCGTTGAGGCTCCTACGATGAACATGACTCCCCTGACCCCGCTGGCCACCGCCCTCATCCTCGCATGGGCGCTGACGGGCTGTGCGCCGAAAACGCCCGACGCCGACGCCCCGTTGGCCGAGCGCTATAAAAACGTCATCGACCGCCGCGGCGCGCCGCACTTTATGCTCGATTACGATTTCGACGATCACCAGCGCTTCAATCCGTTCTTCGATCTCGGCGCCTGGCACGGCCACCTGTTGCCGAGCGGACCGGAAGGCATGGGCGGTTTCCCCGGCCCGGCGCTGCTGACCGAAGAGTACATCAACTTTATGGCCAACAATTTCGATCGGCTCAGCGTCTATCGAGACGGTAAACCGGTGCATTTCACCATGATGGCCTACAGCCTGCCCGGCGCCCTGGTGCAGCGGCTCAGCGCGCCGGGCGTGACCGTCAACCTGACGCTGCGCTTCGCCGCCGCACGCACCTCGCTGCTGGAAACCCAAATCCTGACCGACACGCCGCTGGAGCTGGTGTGGGACGGTGAATTGCTGGAGCGCTACGCGGCCAAAGAGCAAAAACCGCAGCCGCCGGCGACCCTCGAGCAGGCGTTTCCGGACTACACGCGCCGCATTGTGCCGACCGCTGACGGCCTGCGCGTCACCTTCGGCAAGGTGCGCGCGCCGTCGCAGCTGATGACCTCGGGCCAGTCCGAGTATCAGATCCACAAATCGCTGCCGCAGCGCACCACCGTCGACGGCCACCGCTTCCGCGCCACGGCGCGCATCGCCGGTTCCACCACCCTGTACACCACCTACTCGCACCTGCTCACCGCCGAAGAGGCACAGCGCGAACAGCGTGCTATCGCCGATATCCTCGCTCACCCGCAGCGCTATATGGCCGCGTCGGCCCAGCGCTGGGAACGCTATCTCGCCACTGGGCTCAGCAACCCGCACGCCACGCCGGAACAAACCCGCGTGGCGGTCAAAGCGATGGAAACGCTGAACGGCAACTGGCGCGGCGCAGCCGGGGCGATGAAGTTCGACTCGGTCACCCCGTCGGTGACCGGGCGCTGGTTCTCCGGCAACCAAACCTGGCCGTGGGACACCTGGAAACAGGCCTACGCCATGGCGCACTTCAACCCGGACGTGGCCAAGGACAACATTCGCGCAGTATTCGCCTTCCAGATCCGGCCGGGCGACACCCTGCGCCCGTGGGACGCCGGTTTTCTGCCCGACCTTATAGCCTACAACCCCAGCCCGGAGCGCGGCGGCAACGGCAGCAACTGGAACGAGCGCAACACCAAGCCGAGCCTGGCGGCCTGGGCGGTGATGGCGGTGTATCGCGTCACCGGCGATAAGGACTGGCTGGCGGAGATGTACCCGAAGCTGGTGGCCTACCATGACTGGTGGCTGCGCAACCGCGATCACAACGGCAACGGCGTGCCGGAGTACGGCGCCACCCGCGACAAAGCGCACAATACCCCCGACGGGCGCATGTTGTTCACCGTCAAACGCGGGCAGCGCGAGCAAACGCTGGCCGGCCTCGACAATTACGATCGCATCGTGCGCGAGGGGCAGTACGACAGCATCGAGATCCCGGCGCAGACCGCCGCCTCCTGGGAGTCGGGCCGCGACGACGCGGCGGTATTCGGCTTTATCGATCCGGATCAATTGGCGCGCTACGTGGCGCAGGGCGGCAAACGCGAAGACTGGCAGGTAAAATTCGCCGAAAACCGCGCGCCGGACGGTACGCTGCTCGGCTACTCGCTGCTGCAGGAGTCGGTGGATCAGGCCAGCTATATGTACAGCGACAACCGCTATCTGGCGGAGATGGCCGATATTCTGGGCCGCGGTGCCGAGGCCGCTGCCTTCCGCGCCAAAGCCGACCGGCTGGCGGCCTACATCAACACCTGCATGTTCGACAAGCAGAGCGGTTTCTTCTATGACATCCGCATCGAAAGCCGGCCGTTGGCCAACGGCTGCGCCGGCAAACCGATCGTCGAACGCGGCAAAGGGCCGGAAGGCTGGTCGCCGCTGTTCAACGGCGCCGCCAGCCAACCGCACGCCGATGCGGTGGTCAGGGTGATGAAGGATCCGCGCGAGTTCAATACCTACGTGCCGCTCGGCACCGCGGCGCTGACCAATCCGGCGTTCGGTGCGGACATCTACTGGCGCGGCCGCGTGTGGGTCGATCAGCTGTATTTCGGCCTCAAGAGCATGGAGCGCTACGGCTATCGCGACGATGCGGTGGCGATGGCGCAGGCCTTCTTCCGCCACGCCGACGGCCTGGTCGCCGACGGGCCGATCCGCGAGAACTACAACCCGCTCACCGGCAAGCAGCAAGGCGCGCCGAACTTCTCCTGGAGCGCGGCGCACCTGTACATGCTGTATAACGACTTCTTCACGCAATAAGCCGCAGCGGCCACCGCCATCGTTGCCCGGCGGTGGCCCGCGTTTATGAGCGGATCGGGATCACCAGCACGTCGATATTCAGCTGGTTGATGGCATTGCGGGTGGAAGAAAACAGGTTGCTCCACAGATCGTGGTGATGGCCGAACACCAGCAGATCGATGTTCTTATCCACGACTGCCGTACGCAGTTCGTCGACTAAGCCGCCGCGCCCGATAATCACCTCCGCGATCGGGTAATTGACGTTTTGCGTGGTGGGCTCCAGCTCTTTGCGGATCTTCTCTTCGAACGGCACGCCGTCATAGCTGCGCTCCGAAAAGCCGATCGCCGCGTGGTAGGTGTCGTAGTGAACGTCCACATAGATCAGTGAGAGTTTGGCCTGCAGCGCCTCCGCCAGCAGCGCCCCCTTTTCGACCAGCCGTTTGCCGTCATCGCTCAGATCGGTGGCGATGACAATATGGTGGTAACACATAGCGCCTCCTGTCATGGACTCGGTAGAGCCGAGGCTCCGATATCACGCCGGGGTCATATCGTTATGGTTAATTTTAGTTCAGAAATGGCGCGTATGACGGGTGGCGACGCGGTCGGAAAGCCCCGTTGCCGGGGCTGAAGGCAAAAATTACTTCTCGCGCTGCGCCTCAAACCAGACGTTGCACAGCGACAGGATCAGCGTGTTGGCGTCTTTCACCAGCACGTTATCGCCGGGCACCCCATCGGTGCCCTGATCGGTGATGCCTTTGATGGCGGTATCCGCGTGCTGAATGGCCACGCGTTCGACCGACGGCGTGCTGATGCCCAGCATCGGGAAATCGATGTAGGAGCTGCTGCCGGAATTGTCCTCGACAAACTCCTGCGCTTCTACGGTGCTGACGGTGGCCCCTTCGCTTTTCAGCGCAGTGCCGTTCCAGCTGAACGCATCCGCTTTGTAGCTGATTTTGCCGCCGATCAGGCTCTGCGCCTGCTGTTGATCCCAGCAGCCGGTGGTCTGGGTCGGCACAATTTTACTGACGCGCCAGTTGCCCAGCAGCTGTTTGGGGATCGGCCCGGTATCGCTCTCCGCCGCCCGAACCTGAGTCGCCGAGACGCAGGCCAACACCACCAGCGGCAGCAGCGCCTTGCTCCAAGTGTTCAATCGCATTGTCTTTTCCTTCGTTTCAGTACCCAGTCTGCCCTCACGGGCCAACGGCTATCATAATAAGCCCGCCGATTCGCCGTCAAAACAATCCGCACCGCGCCAGGCGGCGGCCGCTCATAGCTAATCGCTATGAGTCATAGTGAATCAGTATTTTGTTTTAGCCCAGCGATTACCTACAGTCACTGCCACTATTCTGCCCGCCAAAATTAGCAGGCAATGTTGACAAGGACCCTGGGAAAATGACATTTACGCTGAAAAACCTCACCCTGGCGCTGGCCGCCGCCGGCACGCTGCTGCTGACCGCCTGTGGCCCGACGGCACAGGACGATCACCACATCAAGGTCGGCATCAGCGCCGGTATCGATCAGTCGCTGTGGGCGGTGGTGCAAAAGGTCGCCAAGCAGAAATACGATCTGGACGTGGAGGTGGTGACCTTCAACGACTACGTGCTGCCGAACGAAGCGCTGAACAACGGCGATCTGGACGTCAACGCCTTCCAGCACAAGCCGTATCTGGACAAGCAGATGCAGGAGCGCGGCTACAAGCTGGCGGCGGTGGGCAACACCTTCGTCTACCCGATCGCCGGCTATTCGAAGAAGATAACCGCACTCAGCCAGCTGCCGGACGGCGCGCAGGTGGCGGTGCCGAACGATCCGACCAACCTGGGCCGCTCGCTGCTGCTGTTGCAAAAACAGGGGCTGATCACCCTGAAAGAGGGCGTCGGCCTGCTGCCGACCGCGCTGGACATCGTCGGCAACCCGAAAAAGCTGAAGATCGTCGAGATTGAAGCGCCGCAGCTGCCGCGCGCGCTGGACGATCAGAAAGTGACGCTGGCGATCATCAACACCAACTATTCCAGCCAGATCGGCCTGTCGCCGGCCAAGGACGGGCTGTTTGTCGAAGACAAAAACTCCCCGTACGTCAACATCTTCGCCAGCCGCATCGACAACAAAGACAGCGAGAAAGTGAAGGATCTGGTCAAGGCCTATCAGACCGACGAAGTGGCGGCCAGCGCCGCCGACATCTACAAGGGCGACGCCGTCAAAGGCTGGTAACCCTCCCCCGCATGCCCGTGGCGCCCGGCCACGGGCGATGGCAACCTCAGCCGCGCTGGATGGACACGCCGCCGTCCACCAGCATCGCGGTGCCGGTAACGAATGAGGAAGCGTCAGACGCCAGATACAGCGCCGCCTGCGCGATCTCCTCCGGCATCGCCAGCCGCTTCAGCGCGTGCAGATCGGCCACCTGCGCCAACGCCTCCGGGGTATTGCTCATCTGCCGGCCCATCGCCGTATCGGTGCCGCCCGGCAGCAGCGCGTTCACCCGAATGCCGCGCCCGCCGAACTCCACCGCCAGCGCCTGCGTCAGGCCGATCAGCCCCGACTTGCCGGCCGCATAGGCCGCCGTGCCGGGAAACGCCGCGGTATGGCCGACGAAGGTGGAGGTGAAAATCACCGAGCCCGCGCCACGCGCCAGCATGGCGGGGATTTGATATTTGGCGCCGTAGTAGGCGCTGGACAAGTTGGTTTCCAGCACCTCGCGCCATTCTGGCGCGGTGAGCGCCAGCGACGGCCCCAGTGGCCCCAGCGTGCCGGCGTTGTTGAAGGCGATATCCAGCCCGCCGAATTCGTCGACCGCCGTCGCCGTCAGCCGTTCGGCGAAGGCTTCATCGCGCACGTCGCCCGCCACCGCGAGCGCCCGGCCGCCCTCGCGCCGAATGTCCTCCACCAGCTCCGCCAACAGCCGCTCGCGCCGCGCCCCCAACACCAGCGCAGCCCCCTGGCGGGCGAACAGCAGCGCCGCCGCCCTGCCGATCCCCGAACTGGCGCCGCCGATCACCGCCACCTTGCCGTTCAATGCGTTCATCGCTCATCCTCACGCGGTTTAAAGATCCTCAGTGTGAAGCAAGATCCCGCGCCGCGCTGGCCGCAAGCGGACATGTAACTGACGCCAATAAAAAAGGCGCTGCAAGCAGCGCCCCGGCAACGCGGATCTGACGGTTAACTCACGGCCTGGCCGCATACTTCTGCATCGTGGCCGGCGTCACCAGCTCGAACGGGATCCAGTAATACGGCTCGAGCTTTTCACCGTTGATCATGCGCTGCGCCACATCGACCGAGGCTTTGCCCTGCCCGACCGCGTCCTGGAACACCGTGACCTGCATCTTGCCGGAGGCCAGCGCCTTGAGGCCGTCCGGCGTGGCGTCGATGCCGCCGATCAGCACTTTCTTGTCCGCCTTGCCCGCCTGCTGCAGCGCCATGATTGCGCCGATCGCCATCTCGTCGTTGTTGGCGGCGACGATGTCGATCGCTTCGCCGTTGGTCAGCCAGTTCATCATCAGGTCCATACCTTCACTGCGTGAATAGTTGGCGCTCTGCTTCTGCACCACCTTCATTTTCGGGTACTTGCTCACCACCTGCTCCACGTCTTTGGTGCGCTGCAGCGCGCCGGCGTCGGTCAGGTTGCCGATCATCACCGCCACGTTGCCCTGATAGCCGGCCAGCCGCGCCAGCTCTTCCATCTGCAGCGTGCCGGATTCCCGCTCGTCGGAGCCGACGAACACCACGCCCTGCGGCAGTTTGGCGTCGCCCGGCGTGCGGTTCACGTACACCAGCGGCACGCCGGCGGCCTGCACCATTTTGGTCATCACCGGCGTGCTGGCCGAGTTGACCGGATCGACGATAATCGCGTCCACCCCGGCGCTGATAAAGCTCTGCACCTGATCGGTCTGGCGGCCGACGTCGCCGCGCGCGTCCTCAAACTGCACGGTGATGCCGCGCGCCTTGGCCTCCTTGTCGATCGCCTGGCGGATGATGGTGAGGAAGTTCTGGTCGAAATAGGCCATCGACACGCCGATGGTTTGCGCCCATGCCGGGGTAGACGCGCACAGCGCCACCGCCAGCCACAACACTTTCAGGTAATTCATGATGTGTCCCCCGGTAAAAAAACGCCGCCGGCCAACCCTGGCGCCGGCGGCAATTCACGGCAATCAGTGTTTTTTACGGTTGCGCCGCATGTCGATCGACACGGCGGCGACGATAATCACGCCTTTGATGATGTCCTGAATGTAAGAATCGACGCCGATAAAGGTGAAGCCGCTTTTGATCAGGCCGAGGATCACCGCGCCGATCAGCGTGCCGGTGATGCGCCCGACGCCGCCCATCAGGCTGCTGCCGCCGATCACCGCCGCGGCGATGGCGTCCAGCTCGTAGGACATCCCCATGCTCGACTGGCCGCTGCTGACGCGCGCCGCCAGCACCACGCCCGCCAACCCCGCCAGGCCGCCGGCGATGGTGTAAACCGTCACCAGGTACTTATTGACGTTGATGCCGGAAACCCGCGCCGAGGTCATGTTGCCGCCGATGGCGTAGATGTATTTGCCGTAGCGGGTGTGCTTGAGTGCGATATGGAAGATCACCGCAATCACCAGGAAGATGATCACCGGCATCGCGCCCTGGCCGATTGACGTGAAGCCGTCCGACAGGAAGCTGACCGGGTTGCCCTTGGTGTAGTACTGCGCCAGGCCGCGCGCCGACACCATCATCCCCAGCGTAGCGATAAACGGCGGAATGCCGGTGCGGGTGATCAGGAAGCCGTTGATAAAGCCGCAGACGATGCCCACCCCGATCCCCGCGCCGATCGGGATCGCCGCCGGCAGATCGAACAGCCCCGGATACATCGGCGAGATGCTGTCCGAGGTCTGCGCCAGGCTGGCCGCCACTACCGCAGTCAGCGCAATCAGCGAGCCGGAGGAGAGATCGATGCCGGTGGTGATGATCACCTGGGTGACGCCCACCGCGATGATGCCGATGATCGCCACCTGCAGCACGATCAGCAGCAGGCGGTTCGGGTTCAGCAGGAATGACTGATCGCGCATGTACCAGCCGAGGATTTCGAAGATCAGCGCGATGCCGATCATCACGATGAAGATACCGGTATCCTTCGGCATTTTGCCGCTCAGCCCGGAGAACAGTGTTCCCTTGCCCGTTGAATCGGCGGAGAGCGGCTTCTCAATCTTTACGTTACTCATGATGTTCACCCTTCGTTATTCTGAGGCCAGCGCCAGGATCTTCTCCTGGTCCGCGTCGTCTTTGTCCAAAATGCCGGTGATGCGGCCGCCGTGCATCACCATCACCCGGTCGCTCATGCCGAGGATCTCCGGCAGCTCGGAGGAAACCAGAATGATGGCGACGCCGCGGTTGGCCAGCTCGCTGATCAGGCGGTAAATTTCCGCTTTCGCCCCCACGTCGATACCGCGCGTCGGTTCATCGAGGATCAGGATTTTCGGCTGCGCCAGCAGCCAGCGCGCGATTAAGACCTTCTGCTGGTTGCCGCCGCTGAGGTTATTGATGATCTGATCCATGGTCGGCGTTTTGATGTTGAGCTTTTTAATCTGATCCATGCAGTCTTTGGCCATCTGCACGTGGCTGACCAAACCGTTCTTGCCGATGTATTCCGACAGGTTGACGATGCTCATGTTCTCGACCACCGACAGCACCAGAAACAGGCCGGATTTCTTGCGGTCTTCGGTGAGGAACGCCAGCCCGCTCTCGATCGCCTTCGCCGGGGAATCCACTTTTACCGCCTGGCCTTCGATAAAGATCTCGCCGCCGTCCGCCGGGTGCATGCCGAACAGGCTCTCCATCACTTCGCTGCGCCCGGCGCCCACCAGCCCGGCAACGCCGAGGATCTCGCCGCGCTTGACGCTAAACGATACGTCATGGAACCAGCCGCTGCGGCGCAGCCCCGCCACCCGCAGCACTTCCTCGCCGATATTGTTGTTGAATTTGGGGAACATCTGCGTCAGTTCGCGCCCCACCATCATGGTGATCAGCGACTGTTTGGTCAGGTTTTCGGTTTTGTCGCAGGCGATGAAGGTGCCATCGCGGAAAATGCTCACTTCGTCGGTGATGGCGAAGATCTCATCCATCTTGTGGCTGATATAGATGATGCCTTTGCCTTGCTCGCGCAGTTCGCGGATGATGGCGAACAGGTGCACCACTTCGCCTTCGGTCAGCGCCGAGGTCGGTTCATCCATGATCAGCACGTCGGCGTTGTAGGATACCGCCTTGGCAATCTCCACCATCTGTTGGTTGGCGATGCTCAGCTCGCCCACCAGCGTCTCCGGCTGCAGTTTGATGTTCAGCCGCGCCAGCAGTTCGCGGGTCTGTTCGTTCAGCTGTTCGTGGTTGACGAACCCCAGCCGCGCCGGTTCGCGCCCCAGCCAGATGTTTTCCGCCACCGTCATGTAGGGCACCAGGTTCAGCTCCTGGTGAATCATGGAAATACCCGAATGCAGCGCCTGCAGCGTATCGCTGAAGGTGACCGGCCGGCCTTTGATTTTGATCGAGCCTTCGTCCGGGTGGTAGATGCCGATCAGGCATTTCATCAGCGTCGATTTGCCCGCGCCGTTTTCCCCCATCAGCGCGTGCACGCTGCCGGGTTTGATTTTAATCGAGACCTTATCCAGCGCTTTGACGCCGGGGAACTGCTTGCTGATGCCTTCGGCCTCAAGAACATAAGGGTACATACCGCTTACCTCCGCACTGACCCACGTTTTCCGCCGCGCTCGCTCCACACCGGCGCCCGCGGCGGGCTTCAAGGCTTATTTCTTGTTTTTATCGGCGAATTGCTGGTAATTGGCCTGGGTGATCAGCTGGTAAGGGATCAGCACGTTGCTTTCCACTTTCTCGCCTTTCACCAGTTGAACGGCGGTCTGCACCGCGCCTTCGCCCTGGCCTTTGGCGTCCTGGAACACGCTCAACGCCAGATCGCCCTTCTTGATGAACTCCAGCGCGTCCGGCGTGCCGTCAACGCCGGCCACCAGCACGCCGGATTTCTTGGCCTGCTTCAGCGCCAAAATAGCGCCGATGGCCATTTCGTCGTTGTTGGAGGCGATGGCGTCTATCTGCTGGCCGGACAAAATCCAGTCGGTGGTAACGTCCACCGCCTCTTTGCGGAAGAACTTGGCGGTTTGCTTGTCGACTATTTTGATGCCGGGATAGTTGGCCGCCACCTCTTCCACGCCGCGGGTGCGGTCGCGCGTGGCTTCGCTCGACAGCTCGCCCATCAGGATCATCACGTTGCCCTTGCCGTTCATCAGCTTGGCCAGCGCCTCCATCTGCAGCTTGCCGGCTAGCTTGGAGTCGGAGCCGACGTAGGCCATGCCGGCCGGCATCGCCACTTCCGGCTTGCGGTTGACGAACACCAGCGGGATCTTGGCCTTCTCGGCCAGCTTGATCATCGGCTTGACGCCCTGGGTATCCACCGGGTTGAGGATGATGGCGTCGACGCCCTGGCTGACGAAGTTTTCGATTTGTTGAATTTGCTGCGCGATGTCGCCTTTGGCGTCTTCGAACTGGCCGCTGACGTTACCGTCGGCCTTCATTTTGTTTTGCATCGACTGGCGCAGAATGGTGAGGAAGTTGTCATCGAAGTAAGCCATGGAAACGCCGATCTTGATGTCTTTCGCCAACACGCTGGCCGGCAGCATGCACATCAGTACCGAGGCGGCGATCAGTTTCTTCAGCTTCATGTTCGTTACCCTTTAATCGTTAGAATGAAGAGGTCTGTTGGTTGACAGCTAATGAAAAATATTTTTTACATTCAAACAACAATACGGTCGGTGTTATCCCTTTGATACGGCGAATTTACCGCGTTATCGCCGTATAAAGGTCGTTGGAAAAATGGTGATCAATATCTCAAAACAGATTAAAAACAACCAATTGAAATAAACCCCTGGCACAACAAACGGCACCTTCAGCACGTTTTTAAATGTTTATTTCATAATTTAGATTATTGAAACTTTTTAACCTAAACAAGCGAAACATGCATTTTGGAATGGCTTATTAACAAAAACATGACACGGATCTAACAAATGAAATGAAAGCCGCCGGCGAGCGTTCCTCTTTCGTGCGCCGGCAAAAACTGCGAGCGGCCACGCAGTTTGCGGTTTCCGCGTTTCCCGACCATCCTTACTCGGCAATAATGGACATATCCCTATCTCAGGAGGACCTGACATGCAGCTCAGCAGTAAGGTGCGGATGAACCGCCTGTTCAACAACGGCAAGTGCCTGGATGTGGCGATCGATCACGGCATCGCCAACGAACCGGATTTCTTGATCGGCCTGGAAGATATCGAACGGGTGATGGGCAACCTGATCGCCGCGCGCCCCGACGCCATTCAGGTCAACTACGGCCAGGCGGATCTGCTGCAGCGCGCGCCGCAGCGCGAAAAACCGGCGCTGGTGATGCGCACCGACGTCGGTAACGCCTATAACGCCGCGCGCCACCGCGAAATGTGGGCGGTGCTGCACAACCCGGAGGCGCCGATCCTCGCGGCGCTGCAAATGGACGCCGCCGCGGTGGTGGTCAATCTGTATATGATCCCGGATGAGCCCGGCATTTTCCGCCAGTGCGTGGAAAACATCGGCCGCCTGCGCCACGCCTGCGATCAATACGCCATGCCGCTGATGATCGAACCGCTGGTGATGGCCCCGGCCGGCCAGGGCGCCGCCTACGGCTCGCTCGGCGACGTGGAGAAGATCGTGCCGCTGGTGCGGCTGGCGCGCGAGCTGGGCGCCGACATCATCAAGGCCGACCCGACCGAACGGGTGGAAGACTTCCACCGCGTGGTGGAAGCGGCGCGCTGCCCGACGCTGGTGCGCGGCGGCGGCAAGGGGGAGCTGGGGCCGGTGCTGGAGAAATCCGCCGCGCTGATGGCCCAGGGCGCCTCCGGCATGGTTTACGGCCGCAACGTCTATCAACACAGCAATCCGTCGCAGGTGGTGCGCGCGTTGATGGCAATCATCCATCAGGGCGCCAGCGGCCAACAGGCGCTGGAGATCTACCACCAGCAGTGACCCGCTTTTGTAACTAAAATAAGCCCCCCGCTCCCCGGCAGCATGCTATAACCTGCTGCCGGTAACTGCAGCTTGCCTCATTCCTCGCTAGAATACGCCGTGATATCGCCATTCGGAGAACCGCCATGCCAAAACAACGGGTGCCGCTCAAGCTGAGCACCTCCATCACGCTGATGGTGTCCGCCATCATCGCTTCGGTGCTGCTGGTGGTGTTCGCGCTGTTTTTCGTGCAGATGAGCCGCGAGGGGCAAGATCAGCTGCAGCAGAAAGCCATCGCCGTCGCCAATACGCTGGCGCTCTCCAGCACGGTGGTTGACGGCCTGCAGCGGCGCGACCAAAGCGGCACCATTCAGCGCTTCGCCGAGCAGGTGCGCCATCAAAACGAGCTGCTGTTCGTGGTGGTGGTGGATATGCAGGGTATCCGCTATTCGCACCCCAAACCCTGGCTGATCGGCCAGCATTTTATCGGCGACGATCTGGCGCCCGCGCTGCAAGGCAACGTCAACAGCGCCATCAACCGCGGCACGCTGGCCCCGGCGCTGCGGGTGTTCGTGCCGGTGTATGACGCGCAGAAACAGCAAATCGGCGTAGTGGCGCTCGGCATCGCACTGGATACCGTGCAGCGGGTGGTGGCGGAGAGCCGCTGGATCATCTATTGGACCATCGCCTTCGCCGCGCTGGTCGGCAGTCTGGGCACCTTCTTCCTGGTCTCCGCGCTCAAGCGCATCATGCTGGGTTTCGAGCCTTACGAAATCTCCAACCTGTTCGAACAGCGCAACGCCATGCTGCAATCGATTAAAGAAGGCGTGATCGCGGTCGATAATGAATCCCGCATTACCATCGTCAACGACGAGGCCAAGCGCCTGCTGCGCCAAAGCGGCCCGGTGGAAAATCTGCTGCTGGAAGCCGCCAGCAAGCATTGGCCGGCGCAGCTGCATCTGGCGGAGGTGCTGGCCAGCGGCAAACCGCTGCGCGATCGGCAGATCAGCTTCAACGGCAGCGAACTGCTGACCAATACCGTCCCGGTGATCGTCAACGGCCAGGTGACCGGCGCCATCGCCACCTTCCGCGACAAGACCGAGGTCAGCCGCCTGCTGCAGCGCCTGAGCGGCATGGCGCACTACGCCGATGCGCTGCGGGTGCAGTCGCACGAATTTATGAACAAGCTGCACGTGATACTCGGCATGCTGCACATGAAGGCCTACCAGCAGTTGGAAAACTACATCATCAATACCGCCAGCAACTATCAGGAAGAGATCGGCGCGCTGCTGCGCAAGATTCACTCGCCGGAAGTGGCGGGCTTTTTCATCGGCAAGATCAGCCGCGCCCACGAAGCCGGCGTTGAGCTGACCATCGAGGAAACCAGCCTGCTGCCGGAAACCGACGACGCGGAAACCACCCATGTGCTGATCAGCGTGCTCGGCAACCTGATCGAAAACGCCATCGACGCCATCGACGGCGTTGAGGGCCACGAGATCGGCCTGAGCTTCCATCATCACGACGATCAATTACACTGTATCGTCAGCGACGACGGCCCCGGCATCGATCCGGCGATCGGCGCGCGCATCTTCGAACACGGATTTTCTACCAAGGGAACGGGACGCGGCATTGGCCTGGCGCTGATCCGCAGCCATCTGGAGAAACTGGGCGGCAGCATCGATTTCGAATCCGAACCGGGCGAGCTGACCCAATTTTTCGTGCACCTTCCCTATCAGGCCAAGAGCAGAGCCCATGATTAACGTACTGATTGTCGACGACGACCCGATGGTGGCGGAGCTGAACAAATACTACCTGAGCCAGGTCAGCGGTTTTCACTGCCAGGCGACGGTCGCCACCCTGAACCAGGCGCGCGCCCTGCTGGCCGATGCCGACGTCAGCATCGATCTGGTGCTGCTGGATATCTACATGCAGCAGGAGAACGGGCTGGATCTGCTGCCCGGCCTGCGCGAACTCGGCGAGAAGACGGATGTGATCATCATCTCCTCCGCCAGCGACGTGAACACGGTGCAAAAGGCGCTGCACTACGGCGTGGTGGATTATCTGATCAAACCGTTCCAGTTCAGCCGCTTCAAGGAGGCGCTGAGCCACTACCGGCAGCAGTCGCAGATTCTGGCGCAGCGCGAGTTTTCGCAGGCCGACGTCGACAGCCTGCTGCGCCGCCAGCCCGGCGGCCAGGAGAGCAAGAAGCTGCCGAAGGGACTGACCAGCATTACCCTGAGCACGGTGTGCGAGTGGATCGAACAGCAGCATGACAGCGAATTCTCCACCGACAACCTGGCCAACGCCATCGGCATTTCGCGGGTGTCCTGCCGCAAGTACCTCATCTATCTGGCGGAGAGCGGCATTCTCGGCACCCGTATTCTGTACGGCGCCACCGGCCGCCCGGTCTATCTGTATCAGCTGAAACCGGACGCGATCGCCATGCTGAAAGAGCATTGCCGCCCGGCCTAAACGACGCCGGGCGCTGATGGCGCCCGGACGGTTAATGTTAGAAGCTGTGCATGTAACACTTCGCCTCGCGGTGAGGATCTTTCGAGTGTCTCCGCAGGCAGCGCTGCTTTTTCTCCTGCTGTTCCAGGTGATGCTGCTGCCGTTTGGCGCTCTCTGCCGCCTCGCGCTGCTGTTCGCGCGCAATCGCCTGCTCGTTGGCCAGCGTCAGATTATCGACATTCCACACCTTGTGGCGCAATGCGTCGCGCTTTTTCTGATACTCCTCGGTGACCTTGCTGTCCTTCGGCGCCGCCGCATGGTATTCCAAATCCACCCGCGCCTGCGCGAAGCTGGCGCAACACAAGGCCGCGCCGGCCAACACTATCCTTTTCATTAATGATTCCTTTTACATCGTTTTACTCTGCGCGCACGCCGGCTCAACAACCGTTCGGCGATGCCGGCGGCTTTTCCTCTGAACGGGGCGCGCGCTGCCCGCCGGTGACGGGCGCTTTGCCGGGCTCGATACCGCACTCCGCCAGCCGCGCCAGCTCTTCCGCATCGCGCTCTGCCGGCGGCGCTTCCTCGTTCATTTCCTGCCGCAGATCCTGCGCCAGCGCTTTCAGCCGCTTTTGAAACAGCACCGGCGACACGCCTTCACATTGCCTGTCGTAGCGCGCCGCGCCGGCGCTTTGGCTTAGCGGCAGCAACAGCAAGAGAAAGATCGCGGCCATGTCCTTCGCCATGGGCAACTCCTTTGATTACACCGAAATAAACCGGCAGTTCCCTATAAGGAAAACGAATTGTCTGCTAACGCAATAAATGGTCGGGCCACGGCAGAATAACGTAGGAAAGGTAAACCCTTCGACAATATCGGCAGAATGCGCGCATTAATTTGGCTGAATATATTTAGCGGCTTAACGATCGAATATTTTCGACCCATCGAAGGTGCCGCCAATGCCGACATTTCCTTCGTGCAATACCGAGGAGGCGGACTCGCCCGCCATGATGCGCTGCCGCTGCTCCCGCGTGGCGGGCTGCGGCTGAGACCAGTCTGGGGACGTCGACGTCGGCTGAATCGCGCTGCAAGCGCTCAACAACAATAACGATGCCGGGGCCCAATAACGCCATGTCATAGTTTTCTCCTTAAAGGAAATAAAATACCCGCAGCCGGCGGCAAGGGTAAATAAAAAAATGACTTTCTTTAGTTTAATAACCGCCGTTATTTCAACGCCGCCCGCCGATGTTAATCACCTGGTTAACCTATTAACCTGAAATAAACATTTTCGCTTAGCCACCCGATAATTCGCAGGCAATAAAAAAGGCCGGACTAACCCGACCTTGTTTGACCGTTCGACGCGCTTAGACCAGCTCGATCACATCGAAGTTGGCTTCGCCGCTCAGATCGGCGTCGTAGTCAACGCCCTGCAGACCAAAGCCGAACAGGCGCAGGAATTCCGCCTTGTAGCCCTGATAATCGGTCAGTTCGTTGATGTTGTTGTCGTTCAGCTGCTGCCAGATTTCACGGCAGGTCTCCTGCACGGCGTCGCGCAGTTCCCAGTCATCCAGACGCAGACGGTGTTTCTCGTCGGTATCCGGCGCCGCACCGCTGTACAGCTTGGTGGCGAACAGACGCTGGATCTGCTCGATGCAGCCTTCGTGAATGCCCTGCTCCTTCATGATCTTGAACACGATGGAGATATACAGCGGCATTACCGGAATGGCGGAGGAAGCCTGAGTCACCACCGACTTGAGCACCGCAACGTAAGCCGCGCCGCCTTTGGCCTGCAGCTTCTGGTTGATGGCGTGTGCCGCGCGATCCAGATCTTCTTTCGCTTTGCCCAGCGTACCGTGCCAGTAGATTGGCCAGGTCAGATCGGTACCGATGTAGGAGTAAGCGACAGACTGCGCGTTATCCGCCAGCACGCCCGCTTCGTCCAGCGCGTCCATCCACAGCTGCCAGTCCTGGCCGCCCATCACCTTCACGGTGTCGGCGATTTCTTGCTCGTTGGCCGGCTCGACCACGGCTTCAACCAGCACGTCTTTGTTGGTGTCCAGCGCGACGGATTTGTACGGCTCGCCGATCGGCTTCAGTGCGGAACGCACCACTTCGCCGGTTTCCGGCATCTTACGCACCGGCGAAGCCAGCGAGTAAACCACCAGGTCAACCTGACCCAGGTCTTTTTTGATCAGATCGATCACGGTCTGACGGCACTCGTTGGAGAATGCGTCGCCGTTGATGCTTTTCGCGTACAGGCCTTCTTCTTTAGCTGCCTTGTCGAAACCGGCGGAGTTGTACCAACCGGCGGAACCGGTTTTGCCTTCGCTGCCAGGCTTCTCGAAAAATACGCCGATGGTGGCCGCACCGCTGCCGAAAGCGGCATTGATGCGCGAGGCCAGACCGTAACCGGTGGATGCACCAATGACCAGCACCTTTTTAGGCCCGTTTTTCAGTTCGCCGCGCGACTTAACGTAGGCGATTTGCTCACGGACGTTGGCTTCACAGCCTGCCGGGTGAGCGGTGGTGCAGATAAAACCACGAATTTTAGGTTTGATAATCATAGTAATTTTTTCTTGGTAGCTAAAAACCGAAGGACAATATACCTGATTTTCTCGATATACTTAAGAAAGTGCGAAAACAAGCGCAGTGAACAGACCAGTTTAGTCGAGGGATCAGGGTTGCCCAACTCCGCATCGTGATGCCTCCACGCGCCACGCTTCGCACCCTCAGCGCGTTCAAGCCTTCCCTCTTCAAATCAGCAAAAGTTGATCATGCTTCTGGCGTTGCGTTATGGTGTGGCTGTTTTTCGGTCGAATATCAGGGAAGATAAAATCACCAGGAACAGTAATGGAACCGACTTTATATTATATTCTTTCAACTCTCGCTGCCGCGGCCTGTCTGGCCGTGAAATACGGCTTCAGACCGCCTCTGGGTTCCAAGGGTTATGTCGTTCTGGTTACGATATGCTTTTTAATCCTTTGCTGGCAATTTACCCTTTTTGCCAACGGCAACGCGATGTTTATTGCTGACTCTGAAACATGGGCCAAAGAAAATTGGCCTCTACGCTACTGTGCGTTGGGGTTTGCTCTTGCACATGCCTTCGCCACTTTCGAATCCTCCAGAAGAAAGAAAAAAGACAAACTTTCCTGAAGACGTCACCACCAAATGAAACGCCATTTGGTGGTGACAAGGTAGATCCATTACGCCTTGTTCTTTTCCATCTGCTCAATCAGCGTATAGCGCAGCGATGAAGCATCGGCCGGCACGTTCTCCACCGGAGTAACAAGCACTTTCAGCCGATACTGATAGCCCGGTTCGAAGGTGAAACCCTCGATACCGGTATAGAACAACTCCCACGGCTGCTGCGCGGAACGGCGCACCTGCATGCACTTCATCGGGCCGACGCCCACGCAGTCCACCAGCGCGCTGTTCACCAGCAACACCTCCGTTTGGCCGCCTTTCTCGTTCGCGGGCTGATTCATCGAGGTTCCCTCCTGGCTGCAGCCGGCCAGCGCGGCCAACGCAACAAATAACAACGCTTTAATTTTCAATGTACTGCACCAATAGTCATGTAGGTCAGGCGATCCTAACAAATTGACTGGATGAATTGAACCTCGCTTCGTATCGCAGGAGCGACATTATTCGTGCGCGTTTATTCTCCAAACTCATGCATTACAGGACAGAGGTCATGACGGTACGCTGTCATTTTTATCATCGGCTTCAATGAGAAAACCGGCGGTGCGAATCGCCGCCCTCACCTGCCTGGCGTCCATCACCGCCGTTTTCACATAGCCAAAAAAGGCTACCCGCGTGCCAGGCAAACGGATTGGCGTCGCCAGTTGGGCACTGAGTTCACGATTGCGCTGCGCCATCAGCTCGGCACGCGCCCGCCAAAACGCGGCGGGGTCGGTTGGGATTTCAGTCTCGGTTTCGAACAGCGACGCCAATTCGCTGAGCGCCTCCCACTCCGCCAGCAGGGCGGCAACCATTTCAGGGTTGGCCATCTGCCCCCAGTCAGAGGGTAAAACCCCCTCACGCCACGCCTCGAGATAGCCGGGCAACGCCCTCTTCAACTGGTTCAACCGATCGTTCAACACAGGCTTCCTTTTACAACGCCTAATACTTTGATATTCCCCATAATGCCACTCTCATTTAACCGGTGATGGGAGCAATGACCGGAGCTTATCAGCGCCATAAATGATGTAATGACTTTTGGTGCGGCTAAATTAGCGATATGTGCGGGTGGGGAATAAGGATGGAGATCGGGTTGGTGGCTATGACTCGAAAAGAGGAGCGGGGATTGTTGGTGGTGCCTTAAATAGAATTTCCTTATAAATCAATCACAAAAAAAAGACCGAATACGATCGAGGTAAGTTAAAATACAATTAACTAAATCAATTGCATTGATAAACAGGATTCGATGATTGCAAAGTGACCATATGGTTTTGTATGTCATCATTATTTAGAAATGATTAATCAATTCACACACATTGGTTTATATTTTCATTAATCGTGCGGAAAGTTTAAATTCAGCTCATCACTCAACTTTCTTATCCGATCAACTACTATTGGCATTGGCCTTAACTCATAACAATCCAGTATCTCTGATACATGCTTTGGTGAGAAAAATTTAGCTTTATAGTTTTTCATTACATCTGACTTCTTGGCTCCAGATCTTGTTAGCAGCAAGGAATAAACCTCTATTGCTGAATCAGTTGAAAGTGAGAATCGGCTATCTACTTTTGAGAATGCTTTGGCGATCCCCTCCCAAATTTTTATTTCTCGCTCTGGGGTTCTATCTTTTCTAAATTCATCCATCCATTCAGATAGTGAATCAGAAAATATATGCCCTAATATTCTATACACTATAGAAACTCTTCTTTCTTGGTCATCGGTTAAAGTTGAAAAGAACATACTCTGTGTATAAACATCTTCAATATTGATCCAATAATAAGGCCTCTCACTTTGTAATTCTGAACTATCAAGCATGTCTGGAATGTATACAGGATTATCAATTGACATGCCGTGCTCAATGTTAATATTATTACAAATTTCCAGGATGATATCCTTACCAACATCTAATGGAATGCAGAAAAACTCTCTTCTATTACTGATCCTATACGCTTTCAGATTGTGGTGTATGATTTTCTCTGCCCTTTTATAGTCAATCACTTCGCATGCAAAGACGACATCGAAAGGCTCTGGTACACCGGTCGCACCATTATAAATTTGGAGAGCTCTTTCTGAAGGATTATTCTTAGTGAATCCAATTTTAAAAATATTCTTCTGAAATGAATCATTTTTAAGTATATATACATAACCAGAAAAATTAGTCAAAACTGTTCTCCATGTTCACAACACAACGGCTAACACAAATTCAAAAAAAATAAGGCAGCGATTAACCCAGCACTTTGAATAACTTCTCATATTTACAACCCCGGGAATCATCGCCATTATTATTCCGGTTATTTTTTCAATGCTCTCTTGCAATGCTGCCTTATGATAAAATTCAGGTCCAGCTTCATCTTAATGATATCGTCCAGCGGAGACATCTTCAACCTTTGAATGAAAATCACCCAAACACTCCCCTAGATACAAGTTGTCTCGTTAAGGCCCTTTGGATTTAGGTATTCCAAGAATCGAATTTTCCCATCGTTGGACAAAAAAGCCACTTTGTCGAGTTGGCCTAACAAAAGTGATGCATTTTCGCCTAGAATGCTACCAACGTTTGGGGCCGAATTTTCTCCAAAAAAGACAATGCCATAGCCGGAAAGCATTGACACTATAGATAAATTAAAGCCTGGTCTCAAAATATAATAAGACATAATTCCTCCTGTTCTAGAAGAGATAATTTAATCACATCTAAGAAAGAAAATCGTATCCTTTCAGGACACAGGAACCGACTTTGAGCCATTTTTATTGGTGCCCAGCACAACAGACTAAAACAGCCAATTAATGAGAATGTATGCGAATGAAATAAATTCATTAAAATAGAGTCTTGACAAGGTTTCTGAAAGCGCTCAATACAACACTGTACATACATTCAGTATTGTCTAGAGGCAGCGATGGAATCGCTTGAAGAACAAAAACAAACCTTAATACGCGTTCGACTCATAGCTGGGCTTGCTCTCATAGTTCCGTGACGCGTATCTGATTTGAGGCTGGTTAAGTGAGGTATTACCAGACAAAGGCTACGACGGGATGTTCATAACACTGACAGATACAGATAAACAATAGTTCACTAGCCACTTTAGTATGCATGAGTATGCATGTCTATGCTGCATGGAACTGCATGATCCAAAAAAGCTCTAAACCCGCCTGGCGCGCCAGTGATGGCACACCTTTGTACTTGTAAAACGCCAACATGACCTCCCCCTCTGTAAAAAGCAGGCAGGCGTGGCTATGATTGCGAGCGCCACAGTTAGAGATTGATCCGACCACATCATTGTTGATACAGTAACAAGATCATTATTCGTGCCACTTAATAGCTAATAGAGTTTTTAAAAAATTAAAGTGATAAAAAAGAGGGGTTATGGCAAATTTAATAGATTGGAGCACTTTAGATCATAAAGTAAAAGCTTACCTCGATATTGAAAATGGCATTGATACACGCCAGAAAGCTTTTCCTATACTTATGGTTGCAACATTATTAAACATTTCGGATGAAGAGGCTGAAGACTCAATAACAGATGGGGCAAAAGATCGTGGCGTAGATGCTGTTTTTATTGACGACAGAGATGGTAGGAATTCTATACATTTTTTCCAGTTCAAATACGCAGACAACTTCGAAAACACAAAAAAAAACTTTCCTAGTGCAGAAATAGATAAGCTAGTTTCTTTTTTTGAGAATTTATTAGATTTAGATAAAACATTGGAAAAAAGTTGCAACCCTATCCTCTGGAATAAAATAAAAGAAGTTTGGGATGCATTAAATAAGCCAAACCCTTCTATTGAAGTGCATTTTTGTGGCAATACTTTACCAATGCAAATCGATGAGAAGGAGCGGGCAGACGCGTCCCTAGGAAAATATAAATACTTCAATGTACATCATCATAGTTTAGATTCGATTGTTGACTATTTCGTTGACAAAAAACACATACCAATAAATGATAACATTCAGATTATCGACAAAGATTATTTTGATAGAACAGATGGTAGTATACGAGGTCTTATTTGCACTGTAGAAGCAAATGAAATAGTAAGGTTAATCACTGACAAAGAGCATGATAAAAAAGTCAGGGAAGATATTTTTAATGACAATGTTCGTGTTTATTTGAGTAGAACAAATAAAATAAACAGAAAAATAATCGAAACAGCTCTATCTGAGCAAAATTCACTGTTTTGGTATTTAAACAATGGTATCACAATAACATGTGACTCATTCTCTTATTTGAAGGGGAAGCGTGCACCAACAGTTGAGCTTGAGAATATTCAAATAGTCAATGGAGGGCAAACATCCAACGCTTTATTTGAAGCTAGTCAGACGGAACCGGAAAAACTTGACGATGTGTTAATCCTTGTTCGCATCATAGAAACCAAATCGCAACCAGTTAGCTTGGCTGTTGCTGAGTCAACTAATAGTCAGACACCAATTAAAACACGCGACCTTCGCTCAAATGACGATATACAGAAAAAATTGGAAGAAGCATTTGAAGGAATGGGATTGTTCTATGAAAGAAAAAGTGGCCAACACACAAATCAACTAGTTCATTTAAGAATTGATGCTCTAAGTGCTGGGCAAGCACATTTAGCATTTAACTTAGACTTACCAGAGGTAGCTAAAAAAGATAGAGGTAGGATTTTTTCTGATCTTTATGATCAAGTGTTTACAGACGAATTACAGCCGGATGATTTACTAGCCGCAGTACGTGTTCTAGATGCAATTGAAACTAGAAAGAAAAAAATTCAATCCTCGATTCGTAAAATGGAGGATTTTGACGCTAGTGAGATGTTCTTGATTGATGGAGCATACCATGTTCTTTTTGCTATAGGTCAAATATGTGAGATTAAAAAAATTTCTAGGCAGGATAGTGCTCAAGCAATCAAATTAATCCCGTCAGCAATCAAATACATATCAGAAGTTATAACTAAAGAACAGGAGGAAGATCCTGGTTTTTCATTCAACCGTTTCTTTAAAGATGCAAAAACAAAAACTAAAATCGCATTGCAAGTACAGATATCTGAGAATTAACAGTTAAAGTTATTTAAAATAAGCCTCATGTAGAACATAAGGCTTATTAATACATTATAATATTTAATTCCTTTTATCGCCCAAGCTATAGGGAATGAATTAAATAGCCCCTAACCATTCATTTATTTTCTGTATTTACCGTTACTGTGGAATCAGCTCGTTACGAACAAACACCTCGCTCACCCCTTTCACATTACCGAACCCGTCGCAGTTCTCCACACAATACACATCAGTTTCGGTAGTAACTGCGAGCAAGCTTTTTCTCGCTAGGTATTCAACGAATTAAAACACCTAGGAGGAATGGTCGTTGCCGAACCAGTTGGAGAATATCAGGGAGTTCGAACAACCAGAAAAGGAAATGGCGTAGCTAAACAATGAGAAGGTAAAGGCCCTGATGAATGCCTGCCATATTCATGGCAATCCTGAACTTACACTAATCGTGAGAATATGCTTATCAACGGGCGCAAGGTGGAATGAGGCTGCTAAATTAAAGCCTTCACAGTTATCAAAATATAAAGTCACTTACACGAACACAAAGGGGAGGAAGAACAGGAGCGTGCCGATTTCAAAGGAACTGTATGAAGACCTGATCGCGATGGACGGAAAAGAATTTGATCCATGTTATAAGTAATTCTATCGAATGTTGAGACTGGTGAACATTACGCTTCCTGAGGGGCAAATGACGCATGTTCTAAGGTGTATTAGTCGCGACTTGATCTGACATATGACCTTGAAAGGTTGAGAGTTACCGGTTTTGATATGGGTGTCGAATCCTTATACAAAACACAAGGTAACTCTCATGTTTCATACTACCAATCCCGTCATCAAACACAAAGCCGGTTTGCTCAATCTGGCTGAAGAACTCAGCAATGTCTCGAAAGCCTGCAAAATCATGGGCGTTTCACGTGACACGTTTTACCGTTATCGCGAACTGGCCGATGAAGGCGGTGTGGACGCGCTGATTAACCGCAGCCGACGCGCTCCCAATCTCAAAAATCGTACTGACGATGCAACTGAACAGGCCGTTGTTGATTATGCTGTTGCATTCCCTGCTCATGGACAGCACCGAACCAGCAATAAGTTGCGTAAACAGGGTGTTTTTATCTCAGGCAGTGGTGTCCGGTCTGTCTGGCTGCGCCACAACCTTGAGAACTTTAAAAAACGTCTGAAAGCGCTGGAAGAAAAAGTGGCCCGTGAGGGTATCGAACTGACCGACAACCAGATAGCAGCACTGGAGCGTAAAGCTAGTGATGATGAGGCTTGCGGCCAGATTGAAACCGCACATCCCGGCTATCTGGGTTCACAGGATACGTTCTACGTGGGCAACCTGAAAGGTGTCGGACGTATTTACCAGCAGACGTTCGTCGATACGTTCTCAAAGGTAGCTCACTGCAAGCTGTATGTCACCAAAACACCCATTACAGCAGCTGATTTACTGAATGATCGTGTGCTGCCGTTTTATGAGTCTCAGGAACTACCGATGCTGAGGATACTGACCGACAGAGGAACAGAATACTGCGGCAAAGTGGAGCAGCACGATTACCTGCTCTATCTGGCGATAAATGATATCGACCACACGAAAACCAAAGCAATGTCACCGCAGACCAACGGCATCTGTGAGCGGTTCCATAAAACGATCCTGAACGAATTTTATCAGGTGACGTTCCGTAAAAAGCTGTATGGCGATCTGGGCACGTTACAAACGGATCTTGATGAATGGCTGGCTTACTATAATAATGAGCGAACTCATCAGGGAAAAATGTGCTGTGGGCGGACGCCGATGAAAACGTTACTTGATGGAAAGCGCATCTGGGCTGAGAAAAATTTAAGCCAGATGTAATCTGACAGATACCTGTATAAATAACCGGTAACTGTCAGATCAGGTCTGAGCTAATATATCTAAGGCACACATTCGCTAGCCATTTCATGATGGGCGGCGGAAACATCATTGTTTTGCAGCGCATCCTGGGGCACTCGGATATCAGGGTAACAATGCGATACGCCCACTTCGCCCCAGATTATTTGGAAGATGTTTTAATGTTAAATCCGCTAGCCAATCTTAGTCATTAGAGTGACGGAGCTAAAACCAGTTAAATATATAATACGTGGTTAGCATTAGTGGACATGTACTAAATATACACCCAACATTCTCATTCAACTCACCTTAACAATATATTCTGAGCAATTACTCTGATATTTAATAAAGTAAAATATCAGAGCATTAATTAAAAACAGATACTATTAAAATCAAGGAGCTTGATATAAAAACGTTTCAAATCCATTCTAAAACAATAACAAATAGATTTAAAAAATAACTATTTTTATGTATTTTTTTTCATATCCATTGATGTCACACCAACTATTTAGCCTGTCCTCGTCCGTGCTCAAATAGGAGAAACCATTATCTAAGGAAAGAACCAATGTTACCTGATTAATGGGCTTTATGACACCTTCACAAACAGTAAAACATTGAGTTTGCGCTAGTTTTAAAAACTCAGAATCTAAATCAACATTATATTTCTCAAGATAATAATTAATATTATCTTGAGATGCTTCAAACGCCCCACCATATGCAGCCAATAAATTTATAATAGATATTTGGGTATCAGTTAATTTTATCGGCTCCCATAAATTATCATCACCTCTTGCTAACTCTTTCTCACTTAACTCAACAGTCTTATATAACCAACCAGCTCTTTCAGGTGTTGCTTTTGGGGTCGCAATTAACATGGGTGCGACATTATTCATATATATGCCATCATCCCATGGCATTTTTATTTTGAAGTAATTGGATATTTTAGACCAAACCAATTCTAAAATCACTTCTATTGAATTAAATCGAGTTGAACCACAAGTAACCCAACTACAATTCTCACCAATAAAAACAAATGGATTCCCCCCACCCTTAATAATGCAATACTCATTAGACGTAATTAGAGATGGGAGTGATGGAACTCCATAGCCTTTACTGCCACTCACAAACTCATCTTCTAACAAATCTAGAAATGCTGAACGTATTCCAAACTCCGTTTTATATCCACCATAGCCATGGATAATTGTTATTGGTGCAATCATCTCTTGAACTAAAACATAAAAAAGCAAGCCATCCTCTTTGGGAATGTCATTAATTTCATAGTAATGATTGGGAGCTTCCCTACCTGTTATTTGTTCAAAGTGCTTTCTGGCATCTTCAATTTCCGGGATGTAATTTTCGTGCTCTATCTTATTTTCAAAATGTTCTGAGAAAGCTTTACGTATAACTGATAAGTGTTTTATCGCATCGCTCATATCAGCTTTAGTCAAAGTTTTTTTAACTTCAAATATACAAAGAACCTGTTCTATTTCATAGATAAACTTTCCTGTCCTACCATAACTTACTCCATCACCACACACTAACATGCAATCAATTTGTACTTGTAGCATACTCCCACCAACGGAGATGAAGCCACTCACAACATTAAGTTCCAAATCTGGCGGTAATACATAATCTTTAGCCAACCCATCTCTTGTTATGGCTTCATAACCGTCACCTAATGTCGGCATATGAAACATTGGAATTTGAGATAAAACTTTAGTTTCATATTCAATAAAACATTTTAATAAATCAGAGGATCTTTTTAACAATTTATATCACCTTTTTTTATTTTCAGGATTTATAGTAACACTAGATGATTAAATGATGTTTTAAAATTAAAGTCTATGATTAATATCACGTTACCAAAAAAGTTTACTTGCCTGTTCAATTCTACATCCATTAACGCCAAAGGAACAAAGGGTATATAGATGTCAGTATAAAGATACTCAACGAGTCATTTGAAAAACTAACTGCCAGATACTCTCATAAGAGTGACCATAAAGTGACTACACAGGTGGAAAAAGGGTGCAGCACGGTAGAATAGGAGGCGTGGTAAGTGGTTGTTTTTCTTGTAAGTCACTGTTTTTTTTTAAATGATAAACAAAAAAAGACCGAATACGATTCCTATATTCGGTCTAGGGAAATGGCTCTTGGGAGAGAGCCGTGCGCTAAAAGTTGGCATTTAATGCAGGGCTTGTTCAGCCGTGCACTTTAAGAGTAGCCTACCGCGCCAGTTTTGCCAGCCGCCCGGCGGCCGCGTGATAGTTTCGTGACGAAATAACTATGCGGCAAATGCGCATCAATCCGCGCACCTTGGGCAAGACGTTGGCAAACAAGCGGTTAGTCAGCGCACAGCTTCTCGGCGCGTTCGATAAACGGCGCCAGGCTCATTTTTTTCCCCGGTTCGGCAGGGTCGTCCAGCAGGAGCACCTCCAGCGGTTGCGCGCGCTGATGGCCCTTCTTCACCTGCTGCTCCGCTGCGTCGTTGAGCGGGTATTGCATCAGAGTGCTGTTGTTGAGCACGAACAGCGCGCCGCCGCTGCGGCACTGCAGCGTCACTTCTTCCTTGGTGAACGCCCACTGTTTGCCGTATTCCAGTTTGGTGATGTTCACCAGTTTGTCTGCCGCCAGCGCGCCGGTCGCGGTTGCCAGCAGCGTAATGCCGAGTAATACCGATTTCATGTGTTGGCCTTAAGGTTGCTATTCACGTCGATTTTCCCGCAGCTTGCCCGGTTGCGGCAAGCCGAAATGTCAAACCGGCGCATAGGTTGCAAATAAACTGACCAGCAGCAGCACCGCCCCCCCCAGCCCGACTTCGAGCCAGCAGGCAAGCACCACGCCGCGCTGCGCCAGCGCCGGCACGCGGCTCATTGCCGGCACGATGGCGTAGCGATTGGCCAGCGCCACCATCACCATCAGCGCCACCAGCGCGGTTTTGATCAGCAGCAGGCGCTGATAAGGCGAGCCGAGGTTGAGCGGCCAACCGCCGAGAATAATCAGGCTGTTGACGATGCCGGTGACGATCACCGCCGCCACCGCCAGGTGCCCCCAGCGCGAGAAACGGATCAGCGTGGTGATGGCGTCGCTGCGCCACTGCGGCGGCTGCAGGTAGCGCAGGCAAACCAGCAGCGGCGCCAGGCAGCCGAACCAGTAGCCGGCGGCCAGCAGGTGCACCGCATGGTTGGCCCGGTGCAGCACGCCCAGCGTGCCTTCGTGCATCGCCGCGTGGCCGATGAACGCCAGGCTGACCAGCAGCAGCGCCGAACACAGCGCCAACGCCTGCGCGCGCGGCCTTTCCGGCAGCAGCAGGCTCAGGATCGCCAGCAGCGACAGGCCCAGATGCCAGCGCCACACTTCGCCGAAGGTGGTACCGAGCACCGCCCACCAAACCTCCAGCAGCCAGGCGTCTTCCCAACCGTCGCCCATTTGCCCGGCCTGAATGGCCAGCAGCGCCACGGCGGAAAGCCCGGCAATCCAGGTGCCGGCAAGCAGCAGCGGGCGCACATCGCGGGAGAGGATCGGGGAGAGGCGCTGCGGTGACAATAAGGCGGTGAACAGACTGATGCCGAACATCAGCATCACCGCCGCAAAGTGCACCAAGCGACACAGAACGAACAGGGTCGCCAGACTCACGATCAGTTTACGGTGAAGCTGTACTGGCCTTTGGTTTTATGCCCGTCGACCGACACCACATGCCAGCTGACGTTGTATTTGCCCGCACTCAGTTCGCCTTCGATCGGCACATTGACCTGGGTGTTGTTGTTCGGATCGAGCTGCAGCTTGCCGGTTTTCACCACGGCGTTGTCCGGGCCGGTGATTTTCACGCCGCTGAAGTTCGGCTCGATGCCTTCGGAGAAGCTGAGGGTCAGCGCCTTCGGCGCCGGGCTGACGCTGGCGTCGGCCTTCGGCGTTTCCACTTTCAGATGGGCGTGTGCCAGCGCTTGCTGCGAAGACAGGCCGACGAACAGGACGAAAACGGTGGAAAGCAGGCGACAGGAGGAACGAATTTTACCGATCACAGTGGTATCCCTTAACAGTATAAAGAGGGTCATAAGGGTTAAGGCCACAGCCAAGGCGATGTATCAGCGGCCCCAACCCACCGCAAGTGATTGCGCCACGGGTAAACAGAAAAACGGGTTGTATCGGCTAACCCGCTGTTTTGACTCTACCATCCCTGTAGCGTATCGCGGTAAATCATAACGACCACGCTGCGGCAAGTCGAGCGCATCACTGGCATTTTGCGATCCGGCAGCACGTATCGCCGCATAACCGCGATAAACGCAAGGTAAAAAAAACCGCGCGTCAGGCTCGCCCGCGCGCGGTTTTTCGGTGTTCTGATGCGGATTAAGCCTGGCCGTTGCCGCCCTGGCCCATCGCGCCCATTTTCTTCAGATCTTTGTCGATGAAGAACAGGCCTTTGCCGCTGGTGCCCACCAGCGCCAGCTTATCCAGCACGGATTTGAACAGTTTCTCTTCTTCGTGCTGCTCCGCCACGTACCACTGCAGGAAATTGAAGGTGGAGTAATCGTGTGCGGTCATAGCGGCGTGCGCCAGTTCGTTGATCTGACGGGTGATCAGCTGTTCGTGTTCGTAGGTCTGCTGGAACACGTCCGCCAGCGATTCGAACGACACCGGCGGCGCGGCGATGGTGCCCAGCAGCGGCAGAGAGCCGGTGTCGCTCAGGTAGTCGAACAGACGTTGCATATGCTGCATCTCTTCCTGAGAGTGCTCTTTAAGAAATGCGGCGGCGCCTTCAAAGCCTTTATCGCTGCACCATGCGCTCATCTGCAAGTACAGGTTGGCGGAGTAGAACTCCAGATTCAGTTGCTCATTCAGCTTTTGAGTCATTTCTTGCGTCAGCATAATGATTCCTTTTATTTTGCAGGTCATGAATTTAATTTCCGCGCATTATGCCCTGCTGCCGTAAAAATAAAAACACCTTATTTACACTCAAATCACATTAATTATAAAAATCATATATATCAATGAATTAAAATATCAACACCACATTGAGAATTAACATGATAATTATTTTCATCTTTTATTTTAATCAAAAAGCGAATCATTCTTATTTAAAAGAATAAATAGATTGCATTACTCCCGGACAAATATCGCCCGCAGCAGCGGCGCAACGGGCTTGCCAAGCGCCGCCGGGTGGATTACCTTCTGCGCAGGTTCAAAGCGGCAAAGTAAGTAAGGAGCATAGCGTGGGTTACAATCTGGCCGAGCTGTCTAAAGAAGAGATGGACCGGGTGAACGTGGATCTCGCCGCCTCAGGCGTGGCGTACAAAGAGCGCTACAACATGCCGGTGATCCCGGAAGTGGTGGAGCGTGAGCAGCCGGAAGCGCTGCGCGACTATTTTCGCGAGCGCGTGGCGCACTACCGCGCGGAATCCCACAGGTTTTCGCGCCTGCCGTACGAGCCGAAGGTCAAATAACAAAAAACCCGCCGTAACGGCGGGTTTTTTACGTCACTTGCCGGCGAACCGGTCGGTGGCGATCATCAGCTGGTGCAAGATGCCCGGCTCATCAAACGAATGCCCCGCCCCTTCCACGATATGCAACTCCGCTTCCGGCCAGGCCTTAGCCAGATCCCAGGCGTTCTGCACCTGGCAGGCCATGTCATAGCGGCCGTGGACGATCACCGCCGGAATATGGCGGATTAGCGGCACGTTGCGCAGCAGCTGGTCATCGCTCTCCAGGAAGCCCAGGTGGGTGAAATAGTGGTTTTCAATGCGGGCGAATGCCAGGGCGAAATCATCCTCGCCGAACGAAGCGGATTCGCGGCTCGGCAACAGCGTCACCGTCTCCCCTTCCCACACGCTCCACAGCTTGGCCGCTTCGAGCTGCACCTGCGGATCGGTCGAGGTCAGCCGCTGCCGGTAGGCGGCGATCACGTCTTTACGCTCTTCATCCGACAGAATGGACAGCACGCGCGCCCATTTGTCCGGGAAGAAGCGTGACGCGCCGTCCTGGTAATACCAATGCAGTTCCTGCTTACGCAGGGTGAAGATGCCGCGCAGCACCATTTCACTGACGCGTTCCGGGTGGGTCTGCGCATAGGCGAGCGCCAGCGTCGATCCCCAGGAACCGCCAAACACCAGCCATTGATCGACGCCGGCCATTTCGCGCAGCCGCTCGATATCAGCCACCAAATGCCAGGTGGTGTTGTTGTCCAGGCTGGCGTGCGGACGGGAGCGGCCACAGCCCCGCTGATCGAACAGCAGCACCTTGTAGCGTTCCGGATCGAACAGCTGACGATGATGCGGGGAGATGCCGCCGCCCGGCCCGCCGTGAATGAAGACCGCCGGTTTACCGTTCGGGTTGCCGCTCAGCTCCCAGTAGATCCGGTGGCCATCCCCAGTGTCCAGCCAACCGCTGTCGTATGCTGCTAACGGCGGGTACAAACCTCGTAATTGTTCCATGGCGCTTTCCGTCTCTCTGTGAGTCATGCTTTCATCAAAGCGGAAGCCGCCCGGCAGGTCAACGGTAAAACCCGAAAACTCGAACGCGCGCCGAGAACTCAGCGCGCGTTTGCTCAAAATCACAACGACCTGCCTGCAAAATGCCCACAGGTCCGATCGGTTGAGGGGCACATTCGCTCCCCGGCGGGGCTCAATTAGCCACCTTTGCGCATATGCGGCTCACGCATCTCCTGTGCAGTTTTCGCCTCGATGCTCAGCTCCGCCGTCGGGCGCAGCAGCAGGCGCGCCAGCCCGATAGGTTCGCCGGTTTCCCGACAGTAGCCGTACTCGCCGTTCTGCAATCGCGCCAGCGCCGCATCGATTTTCGGCAGCAGGCGGCTTTCGCGATCCAACTGGCGGAACAGCAGGCGCAGATCCTCTTCGCGCGCCGCCTTGTCGGCTTCATCGCCCGTCGCTTCGCCGCCGTCGATCTCTTTTTTCAGCTCATCGATGTGCAGCAGCAACTTTTGCCGCTCGTCCTGCAACAGTTGGCGGAAAAACGCCCGTTGAACCGAGTTCATATAATCAGAATCCGGCATGGCCAGCAGTTGCTGCGCATCCGGTAACGTCATGACTGTCATTGCGCTCTCCCAACACCAAAAGTGTAACATTATAACATAATATTTATTTTTAGCACCCGGTCATCCAAAAACAAAATTTCATGCACAAACAGCCGGTTAACCTAAACCTGCACTTTGCCGCTTGCATCCTCTTGGCTTTAGGCGGTTAATGGCTGAGCAAGCCACCCAATCATAGGTAACGAGAGGCCATCATGAGTAAGGGAATGGATAGCAAAAAGAATGCGAAGAAGAAGCCGTTGAAAACCCCAGCTGAGAAACGTGCGGAGAAACGCGCCAAAAAAGCGCATCCGTCTGGTGAGTAAGCGTCCTTCCATCCGTCATTAAACCCGCCAAGGCGGGTTTTTTATTGCCTGTAGCGAGGGGGCGGTTGGCACGGCCGCCTGTGCCGGTTAAGCTGAGGGCTGACGGCAACGCGGAGGAAAACATGACGTTACGCGTAATAGATACCGAGACCTGCGGGCTGGACGGCGGCGTGGTGGAAGTGGCCTCCCTCGATCTGCTCGACGGTCAATTGACCAACCCGATGAGCGATCTGGTCAGCCCGGATCGCCCCATCAGCCTCGACGCGATGGCGATTCATCACATCACCGAGCAAATGGTGGAAGGCAAACCTCGCATCGCGGTGGCAATCGGCCGCTATCAGGGCAGCCCTTACTACGTGGCGCACAACGCCGCTTTCGATCGCGGCGTACTGCCGGAGATGAACGGCGCCTGGATCTGTACCCTCAAGCTGGCGCGCACGCTGTATCCGGACATCAAGTACGGCAACCAATATCTGCGCTACGCGCTGAACCTGGACGTGCAGCTACCGGCAGACGCCACGCTGTATCCGCACCGCGCGCTGTATGACTGCTATGTCACCGCCGCGCTGCTGCAACGCATCATCAAGGATTCGGGCTGGACGCCGGAGCAAATGGTGCAGATCACCGAACAACCGGTGCTGCTGAAGAAGTTCAAATTCGGCAAGTATCGCGGGCAGGAGATCGATCGCATCGCCCAGGAAGATCCCGGCTATCTGCGCTGGATGCTGAAATCCATCGACGATCTGAGCCCGGACATGAAGCACACGCTGAAATACTATCTGATTGGCTAACACGGCGGGCGGCACAGAGGCTGCCCGCCGAATACCGTTACTCCGCCAGCGCCAGAATGAAGGCGTACTCCAGCGCAATATCCTCATAGGCCTTGAAGCGCCCGGACTTGCCGCCGTGGCCGGCATCCATGTCGGTATACAGCAGCAGCTGCCGATCGTCGGTTTTCAGCTCGCGCAGCTTGGCCACCCACTTGGCCGGCTCCCAATACTGCACCTGCGAATCGTGCAGGCCGGTGGTCACCAGCAGATGCGGGTATGCCTGCGCCTTCACCTGATCGTACGGGCTGTACTGCTTGATGTAGTCGTAATAGGCCTGCTCGTTCGGGTTGCCCCACTCGTCGTATTCGCCGGTGGTCAGCGGGATCGACTCGTCCAACATGGTGGTCACCACGTCGACGAACGGCACCTGCGCCACCACGCCGTGGAACAGCTGCGGCGCCTGGTTGATCACCGCCCCCATCAGCAGGCCGCCGGCGCTGCCGCCCATGGCGAACACCCGCTTGCCGTCGCCGTATCCCTGGGCGACCAGCGTTTCGGTCACGTCGATAAAATCGTTGAAGGTGTTCTGCTTGTTGAACAGCTTGCCGTCTTCATACCACAGCTGCCCCAGCTCGCCGCCGCCGCGAATGTGCGCCAGCACGAATACGAAGCCGCGATCGAGCAGGCTCAGGCGGCTGGCGCTGAACGCCGGATCCATGCTGCTGCCGTAGGAGCCGTAGCCGTACACCATCAGCGGGTTGGCGCCGCGCTGGAAGCGGTCCTGGCGATACACCAGCGAGACCGGCACCTCGACACCGTCGCGCGCCTTCACCCACACCCGCTCGCTGCGGTAATTTTCCGGCGTGAAGTTCTTCACTTCCTGCTGTTTGAGCATCGTCCGCTCGCCGCTGTCCATGTTCAGCTCGTACAGCGTGGTCGGGGTGGTCATCGACGAATAGCCGTAGCGCAGCAGCGCGGTCTCCGGATCCGGGTTATACGCCAGCCAGGTGGTGTAAGTCGGATCGTCGAAGGCGATGCGCTTCTCTTCGCCAGTCTGCCAGTGGATCTGGCGCAGCAGCGTCAGGCCGGCGCTGCGCTCCTCCACCACCAGCCAGTCGCGGAACAGGCTGAAGCCCTCCAGCATCACGTCGGCGCGCGGGGCGATCAGCGTCTGCCACTGCGCTTCGTCCGCCTGTTCGCTTTGGTACAGGCCGAAGTTCTTGCCGTCCTTGTTGGAGCGGATGTAGAAATGCTGGTGATAGTGATCGATGGCGTACTCATGATCCTTGCGGCGCGGCACGAACAGCTGCGGCTTGGCGTCCGCACGATCGGCATCCAGCAGCAGGATCTCCGAGGTGGTGGTGCTGCTCAGGTGGATCAGGATAAAGCGCTCGGAGGTGGTCTTCTCCAGCCCGACGTAGAAAGTATCGTCCCGCTCTTCGTAAATCAGCTCGTCCTGCTGCGGATCGCTGCCCACCACGTGGCGATAGACCTGATACGGCAACAGCGTCTTGGCGTGCTTGCGCACGTAGTACACCGTCGAGGAGTCGTTGGCCCACTCGAAGCTGCCGGAGGTGTTCTCCAGCACTTCGTCCGCCCAGCTGCCGTCGGCCAGGTTCTTGAAGCGAATGTCATACTGGCGGCGCGACAGGAAATCCTCCGCCACCCCCAGCCGCTGGTTGTCGGGGCTGACGTCCAGCCCGCCCAGGGTGTAAAACTCGTGGTTCTCGGCGCGCTGGTTGCCGTCGATAAGCACCTCCCAGTGCTCGCTCTCGGCCTGCGGCTGGCGCACGGAAATCGCGTATTCGTTGCCCGGCTCATAGCGCGTCTGATAGCGATAGCCGTGGCGCACGTATGGCACCGAATGTTCCTGCTGCGGGATGCGCGCCACCATCTCTTCGTACAGGGTTTCGCGCAGCGCCTGCTGCGGTTTCAGCATCGCATCGGTGTAGGCGTTCTCCGCCTGCAGGTAGTCCAGCACCTGGCGGTCTGCGCGCTCGTCGTCGCGCAGCCAGTAATAGTCATCCACGCGCGTGTCGCCGTGGATGGTGATGGGATAAGGGCGTTTTTCCGCTTTCGGTGGGGTCATCATTGCTAAATCATCCGCTTACATAGATTGCGGCAAGAGTGACACGATTCCCCCCGGCTTGCCAAGCGGCGCTATGCCAGCCCGCGTTTTTTCTCGTTGACGTCGCTCTCGATGCCCTGCTTGACGTCCGCCGGGATCTTCAGCGCCTGCGCCAGCGCATCGAGGTAGCCGCGCTCCATAAAGTGGTCGACGTCGATCACCAGGCAGCTCAGATAGTAAACCTCCAGCGCCTCGTCTTCGTTTTGCACGCTGCGGGCGATCAATTCCGGGTTGAGCGGCTGATCGAGCGCTTCCTGCACCCAGCTCTGCGCCTCCTCCCCCACCTGCAGCTGCGCCAGGCTGTGATCGATGGCGCGCTGCTCGTCGGCATCGATATGGCCGTCGCTCTTGGCGGCGAACACCAGCGCCTGCACCAGGCGTTTGGCGCGCAGATCCACCGGGGTGGTTTGCAAACCGAACTGCGGTTCGCCCTGATGGGTCTCCTTCACCCGCTGCTTGTACTTGTTCCACAACACCGCGCCCACCGCCGCGCTGCCGCCGACAATCAGCGCATTCTTGCCGAACTTGCCCACCAGCTTGCGTGAGGATTTGTTGGCCAACAGCACGCCGACCAGGCCGCCCAGCGCCGTGGGCGCCAGCAGCTTGCCGATGCCTTCTGCTCCGCCCATCGCGCCGGCCTTCTGCCCGATCAACGTTTGAATCTGCTGCATCCAGTTACTTTTCATCATCTACCCCTTGCGTGAAAAAGCGCGGCGCGCAGGCGCGGCCGAACCGACGGTAAACCGCCAGATTAGGGGATCTTTTGTCAATTTACGTCTGGGGGATGCAAACCTGTGTGTAGCGGATCGGCGGGCCGGGAGTCCCGCCGGGATAAGCTGCGGCGTTACGCTTCTTCGTCGCCCGCTTCGTCGTCCTGCTCGTACTCCGCCAGCTCGTCGCGCATCGCCTGGATGGCGTCGCGGGTCATCAGCGCCAGCGTGCGGTAGAAAGCGGTGGTGGCGTGCGCTTCCACTTTGCCGAGGAAGCGGCCGCACCATGGCAGCAGGAACTCGTCGAACAGGGCGATCTGCGCCTGCGCTTCATCTTCCTGCGACTGATCTTCCAGCCAGGACGCTGCCAGCAGCAGCTGGCCGAAATGGTCGGCCGGCGCCTCCGCCAGCGGCATGCCGCGCTGCTGCAGGAAGGTGCGCACTTCCGCCTCGCTGGCGCCTTCGACGTAGTCGGAGCGGAACGGCGACACGCTGCATTCGCTGCCGACGAACATCGCGTTGAAATCAGTCGCCAGCTGGTTGACGTCGCAGCCCTGCTGCAGGCGCTTCAACAGGTCATCCTGCTCCAGCGGCCAGTGCTGCTGCAGCTTGCCCTCTTTGATCAGCGCGAACAGCGGCACCAGCAGCGGATCCTGCGGCTGACGGTAGAACAGCGTACCCAGCACGCGGCAGACAATGGAAAACTCATTCATGATAATGCCTTATACAATACGGAAAATTTTGCCGGGACGATGTCACAAATCGGCCAATTCCGCAATCGCCGGCTTGCCGCGCCGCTCGAGAAAGTCCAGCAACCGGCGCGGGCTAACGTTGAGAATGCGCTCCTGCGGGAAGCCCACCTCTTCGATAATGCGCTCGCAGTGCTCAAAGTTACCCAGCGAAAAGGCGACGTGCGAATCCGAGCCCAGCGCCAGCCAGCCGCCGGCATCGCGCACCGCGGCGGCGATCGCCCGGCAGTTGGCCTCGCTGCCCTTGCGGGAATGGGTGAACGACGAGTTATTCAGCTCCAGCGCCACCTCGTATTTGGCCGCCGCCGCCGCGACGGCGGGAATGTCGATCGGGTAGCGCGGGTTGCCGGGGTGGCTGATGATATGCACGTCCCCCTGCGCCATTGCGGCGATCATCGCTTCAGTATTGGACGCTTTATCCTGCGGCGCAAACACCGGCTCATGGAAACCGGCGATGATCACGTCGGTGGCGGTCAACATCGGGCCGGTGCAGTCGATGTCGCCCTGCAGGTTTTTGATGTTGGCTTCGATGCCGCGCAAAATGCCCACGCCGTTCACCAGGCGCGGCCACACGTGCATGTTCATAAAGTGCCAGTAGTGAGGCGCATCGGCCATGTCCGGGCCGTGATCGGTGATAGCGAACAGCTTGATGCCCTTCTGCTGGGCTTCGGCGATGTAATCGTGCAGCGTGCTGTAGGCGTGGGTGCTGGCGACGGTGTGCATATGCAAATCAACGGGGTACATTGTTTCTCCTTCCAGAGGGCCCGCCCGCAAAGGTACGGGCAGGCGCGATGACGATAACAGCTTATCAGTTACCGAACGGCGGCTGAAGGATCAGTAACCCCGCTGCCTGTCGACCACGCCGGCCGGGGCATGCCCCGCCTCCAGCGCGCGGATGTTGGCGGCGATCTGATCCATCGCCTGCTGCGGCAACGTGATGGCAGCAATATGCGGGGTAATGGTGACACGCGGATGACGCCAGAACGGATGATCCTGCGGCAGCGGCTCGCGGGCGAACACGTCCAGCGTGGCAGCGGCCAGTTGCCCCTGCTCCAGCGCCGCCAGCAGATCGGCCTCCACCAGATGCGCGCCGCGCGCAATGTTGATGAGATAGGCGCCCGTGCTCAACTGCGCGAACAGCTCGCGGTTGAGGATGCCGACGGTCTCCGGCGTATTGGGCAGCAGGTTGATCACCAATTTGACGCCGTCGAGGAAGGCCGCGCGCTGCGCCTCCCCGGCGAAGCTTTGCACGCCATCGATCTGTTTGGCGCTGCGGCTCCAGCAGCGCACGCTAAAGCCAAACTCGGTCAGCTTGCGCGCCACGCTCTGCCCCAGCACGCCGGCGCCGAGGATGCCGATGGTAAAATCATCCAGCGAGTGCGGATCGAGCGGCTGCCACTCCTGCCGCTGCTGCAGCGCCTGATACTCGTCGAAACGGCGGAAATAGCGCAGCACATAGCTCAACGCATATTCCTGCATCTGCTGCGCCATGCCGGTATCCTCCAGCCGCAGCAGCGGCACGCCAGCGGGCAGCGTGCCGGGGTGTTTGCGCTCCTGATCGAGGATCGCGTCAACGCCGGCGCCGAGGGCGAACACCGCTTTCAGATCGCGGCGGTTGGCCAGCATTTCGTGCGGCGGGCGCCACACCAGCGCGTAATCGGCCGGCCGCTCGTCGCCACGCTGCCACTCGCGGATCTCGGCCTGCGGCAGGCGTTGCTTGATGCCGGCCAGCCATTCCTGGGCGTTAAACAAGGGGTGGTAATAAATGATGTTCATACTGCGGGCTCCCGTTTGTTTTTATTGGTTTTCCTCCAGCCTTCCGCGATTCGCCGCCGGATGCAAGCGTTAAAGCCCAAAATAAAAACAGCCCCGACCAGTGGGGCTGTTGTGCATGTTAGCGAATCAGGCGGCGGACGGGCCGTCGCGCCGGATAAGGCGCCGCAGCAGCGGAATTAAAATCAGCATCGCCACGCCGACGCCCGTCGCCCCCCAGCCCAGCGCGCTGAAGATTTCGCTGTAGCCGGGGTTGGTTTGCAGCGGCGTGCTGCCGCTGTTTTCCGGCATCAGGCCGGAGACGTAGCCCGCCAGCACCGAGGCGACGCCGGTCACCATCATCCAGCAGCCCATCATCACGCCCTGATAGCGCGGCGGCGCCAGCTTGCCGATCATGGCGTAGCCGATCGGCGAGATCATCAATTCACCGACGCTTTGCAGCACATAGCTGATAACGATCCATTTGAATGCCACCAGCCCGTCGCCGCCCGCCATGCTGATACCCAGCGGCAGCACCAGCATGCCCAAGCCGATGCAGAACAGCGATCCGGAGAACTGCAGCGGAATGTCGATGTTGCAACCGCGAGCGCGCAGGCGGTTGAACCACCAGGCCAGCAGCGGGCCGCCCACCACGATCACCAGCGTGTTGATGTTCTGGATCCACTGCGGCGCCACCTGAATGCCGTAAACGTTAAGGTTGATGTTGTGCTCGGAGAACAGCATCAGCCCCATCGGCGCCAGCTGGTACAGCGCCCAAAACACCAGCGAGCCCAGCGCCAGGATCAGATAGGCCGCCATTCTGCGGCGCTCATCGCGCGGATGGTGGCGCAGGGTCACCACGCACAGCATCAGGAAGATCAGCGCGCCGAGCACGATCACGAAGTGGCCGCTGAACTCGGCATGGGTCAGCATCACGCGAATAATCGGCACCAGCGCCACCAGCACCGCCAGCCCGACCAGCATGCGCCAACGGTATTGGCTGCGGGTGGCGTCGTACAGCGGGGTATTGAGATCCGCCAGAATGCGCCAGCGGCAGACGGCGACGATGATCGCCGCCGCGTTGCCCAGCGTGGCGAACAGGAACAGCGCGCGGTAGTTTTCCGTCAGTTGGAAATACCCGGCGACGGTAAAGCCGACGAAGAACCCGAGGTTCATACCGGCGTAGTTCCACAGGAACGCCGATTCGCGCCGATCATCGTCCGGCTTGAAACGCTGAGTAAGCATCATATTGATGCAGGTGACGTTAAGGCCGCTGCCGGTCAGGAACATCGCCAGCCCCCAGTACAACCCCCACACGCCCGCGACGGCAATCAGCGCGCAGCCGATCACCTGCAGCACCATGCCGAGCACGAACAGATTGCGGTTACTGAGGAATCGGCCGCCGAGGTAACCGCCGAACATGTGCAGGCCATAGTTGAAGGCGCCGAACACGCCCATCATGGCGTTGGCGCTGCTTTCGTTGAAGCCCAGCCGCTTGGTGGCGTACAGCACCAGCGTGGAGTAAAGCACGGCGAAGCCCAGCGTAGCGAAGATCTGGATGAAGAACAGCGCCCCCGCACCGGGGGGAATGGCATGGCGCGCTTGCGGCGCCGGCATGGCATCTGAAGGAGTCAAAACGAACCTCTACTGCATTATTATGTAATGAGTCTGTCCCTGTCTGCGATATCGCCGGCCTGTCACCCGGCAATCTGCACGGCGTCGTGATGTTCCTTGCCAAAAACGCCGCGCCGACATGATTCCATTTAGCGACACATCTGACTAATAATCCAGTATTAATGCATATAACAGCAAACAACCCAATCTCATTGGCGACATATTGAGCTATCTGTACAGAAAAAGGTCAAACAATCGTCTTTCATGGATTCCAACCGCTGCCTGCCCTGCCCGCCGACGGCCGCGAGTGGGAATATCGTTCGGTAAATCAGCAAATTGCTGCAAGTTTGGCTAAACAGTCATGAGAATGAAATAAGAGGGTTGACGCTGAGATCAGATTCTCCTACATTAGCGCCCGTCGACAGCGCAACGCGTTTTCGACAACAAAACGGTGAGGTGTCTGAGTGGCTGAAGGAGCACGCCTGGAAAGTGTGTATACGCGAAAGTGTATCGAGGGTTCGAACCCCTCTCTCACCGCCAAATTTAAAAAGAAAGCCTGGATTCGCGTCCAGGCTTTTTTTTGCATGGTGCACCGCCGAGAGGGGCGAGAAGCCTCGACAGGGTTCGACAAAACGCCTGCGTTTTGGACCGCCAACGGCGGCCCGCAGGGTGAGCGCAGCGAATCAAGCCCTCTCTCACCGCCAAATTTAAAAAGAAAGCCTGGATTCGCGTCCAGGCTTTTTTTGCATGGTGCACTGCGCATCTCCCCCCCTCTGCGACCGCGATTCTCATTTCCGCCGGTTATCCACGAACCTCACCGCTGATTTTCTCGCCCATTCATGACATCTGCCCTGCCGTTCGCCGCAGTTTTCAGCAAAGTGCGCACGGCTTGAGCGGACAAACAAAAACACAGAAATTATTCTTGACCGGATTGGCCCCACTCCCTATAGTAGCGCCCCGTTGCAGCGATGATTTCGCAACAAAAAAATATGGTGAGGTGTCCGAGTGGCTGAAGGAGCACGCCTGGAAAGTGTGTATACGCGAAAGTGTATCGAGGGTTCGAATCCCTCCCTCACCGCCATATTCTAACGAGAAAGCCTGAGCGAAAGTTCAGGCTTTTTTGTATGCATAGCGCACTGACAGGGAGGGTGAGAACCCTCGACAGGGTTCGACAAAACGCCCGCGTTTTGGACCGCCAACGGCGGCCCGCAGGGTGAGCGCAGCGAATCTATCCCTCCCTCACCGCCATATTCTACGAAGAAGCCTGAACTCACGTTCAGGCTTTTTTGTATGCATAGCGCACCGACCGGGAGGGTAAGAACCCTCGACAGGGTTCGACAAAACGCCTGCGTTTTGGACCGCCAACGGCGGCCCGCAGGGTGAGCGCAGCGAATCTATCCCTCCCTCACCGCCATATTCTAACGAGAAAGCCTGAGCGAAAGTTCGGGCTTTTTTGTATGCATAACGCACCGACCGGGAGGGAGCCCCTCGACAGCGGCATAAGCTGTCGACCATAATGCCCTCATAAAGATAGGCCAATGCGTAATGCAAGGGAGAAACGTGGCGCGTAAGAAGAAAGGCAATGCCCCGCGGCCAAAGACAGGCCCCGTTAAAGAAAAATCGAATAACCGTTTAGCGAAAGTATCGGCATTTTTGGTAGGCTCGGGGATTCTCGTGGCGATATTGGGCGCCGCCTATCAGTACTTCGCCGGCAGCGTTTCATTAGCTTTCGTTCAATCCGTCGGAAGAGCCTATGAGTTCCAACTGACAAACGACACGCCTTCGGATCGTACCGTAAAATCCTTCCGCATCGTTCCCCCCGACGTCCAGCAAGTGATCTACAAAGTCACCGAGGATGTGTATGCCACCCGCGACGAAAAAGGGCAGATTACCTTGCCGGGCGGCAACCAGAGCTATGTTCCCGCCGCAGAATTTAAAGAGCTTGATGGCCAGCGCCTATCCGCGAACTCCTCATTCAAGTTTCGCGTGCCGCCGCTTTCAAATCGCACCTGGATGGCGCCGGAGGCGGCCATCGTCGATATTCGTTATGAAATCGACTCATCGAACCCTGTACTTGCCGCTATTGAAGGCATATTTGACGTCCTTGGTTTCCACTCCCGCCAGCATACCGTTCGCTACCTGGTCATTGAAAACTACTGGACGCCTTCTCGTTCAAACTCTCTCAACGAGGCGATTCGCATATTCTGCCGCGACAGCGACACGGTGGTGAAGTCAGGCAGTTGCGACAACTTTTGAATCGCCACGGGTAGAGACAAAAAAGCCCGAACGCAAATTCAGGCTTTTTTATCCCCACTGCCCAACCGCTCAGTGGTGCGTGCGCCCCATGGACGCCGGCTGCGCCAACGCGCGGCGCCAGTCGCCCGGCGTTTGGCCAAACTGGCGTTTGAAGCTGCGGTTGAATGACTGCTGTGAGTCAAAGCCGAGCGAAATCGCCACGCTGACGATAGGCTCGCCGCTGTTGGCCAGGCGCTCCGCCGACACTTTCAGTTTTTGCATGCGGATATACTCCCCCAGCGCGTAGCCGGTCTGGCGTTTGAACATGCGCTGCAGATGCCATTTGGAATAGCCCGCGCGGTCCGCCACGGTGTTGATATCCAGTTTCTCTTCCAGATTGTTGTCGATCCACGCCTTCAAATCGGTAATAAAGCCCGTAGTGTTCATGCTGATGCTCCCATCATTCGGCAGGGTCACCCTCTGCCCGATGCACATACGTTGCAACAGTTTCGCTTTAAATGCAATTTTTATTATTGCATTTACCGGAAAGCCGCCACTATACTCCACCCAATTAATGTAACCGATATTGATACATTAATGTGACACCAATGTGTTTCAAAACCTAACGCTGCGCCGCTGCTGGGCGCAGCCGCCCCCTCGCCGCACGCCGGCGCGGGGGCGAATCCCGGAGAACAGGGCCGGGTATGGGGCCTGACCGCGCTTACTTATCGGAATAAAAATAATGGCAAATCAACCAAACTCATCGTTCAACGCCGGCGGCCGCACGCGCGCCGTCGCTCTGGGCCAGCGGCTCTCCGGGGTGGCGCTGTTGGCCGCCCTGCTCGCCGGGTGCGACAACAGCGTCGCGCACAACGCCCCGCCACCGCCGCCGGTGGTCAGCGCCGCCAGCGTGGTGGTCAAGCCCATCAGCCAATGGGATGCCTTCAACGGCCGGGTCGAGGCGGTGCAAAGCGTGCAGCTGCGCCCACGGGTCTCCGGCTACATCGAGCGGGTCAACTACACCGAAGGCGACGAGGTGAAGAAAGGCCAGGTGCTGTTCACCATCGACGATCGTACCTACCGCGCCGCGCGCGAACAGGCGCAGGCCGAGCTGGTGCGGGCACGCAACCAGGCCGCCCTGGCGCGCAGCGAATCCTCGCGCACCGAGAAACTGATCGGCACTCAGGCCATCTCTCAGGAAGTCTGGGAGCAGCGCCGGTCGTCCGCCGCGCAGGCGCAAAGCAACGTGCTGGCGGCGCAGGCCCAGCTCGACATGGCGCAGCTGAATCTCGACTTTACCCGCGTTACCGCGCCGATTGACGGGCGCGCCAGCCGCGCAATGATCACCGCCGGCAACCTGGTCACCGCCGGCGACAGCGCCAGCGTGCTGACGACGCTGGTGTCGCTCGACAAGGTCTACGTCTATTTCGACGTGGATGAAGCCACCTTCCTGCGCTATCAGCAGCAGGGCCGGCACGATGCGCGCTTGCCGGTGAAGGTCGGCCTGGTGGGCGAAGACGGCACCCCGCATCAGGGGCTGGTGGATTTCACCGATAACCAGCTGAACGCCGGGACCGGCACCATCCGCATGCGCGCCCTGCTCGACAACCGCGAGCGCCGCTTCACGCCGGGGCTGTTCGCCCGGGTACAGATGCCCGGCAGCGCCGAGTTCAACGCCATGCTGATCGACGATAAAGCGGTGATGACCGACCAAAACCGCAAGTTCGTTTACATCGTCGATAAAGACGGCAAGGCACAGCGCCGCGACATCGACGTGGGCCGCATGGCCGAAGGATTGCGCATCGTGCAGAAAGGGTTGGCAAACGGCGATCGGGTGATCGTCGACGGCATGCAGAAAGTGTTTATGCCGGGCATGCCGGTCGACGCGAAAGCCGTCGCCATGAACCCTATCGCCCCCGCACTTAACTAAGCTCCCAGCAGAGACTTCTGACCCATGGACTTTTCCCGTTTTTTCATCGACCGGCCGATCTTTGCCGCGGTGCTGTCGATCCTGATTTTTGTCGCCGGAGCGATCGCCATCCCGCTGCTGCCGATCAGCGAGTACCCAGACGTGGTGCCGCCCAGCGTGCAGGTGCGCGCCGAATACCCGGGCGCCAACCCGAAAGAGATCGCTGAAACGGTGGCCACACCGCTGGAAGAAGCGATCAACGGCGTCGAAAACATGATGTACATGAAATCGGTCGCCGGTTCCGACGGCGTGCTGGTGACCACCGTCACCTTCCGCCCCGGCACCGATCCCGATCAGGCGCAGGTACAGGTGCAAAACCGCGTGGCGCAGGCCGAAGCGCGCCTGCCGGAAGACGTGCGCCGCCAGGGCATCACCACTCAGAAGCAGTCCCCGGCGCTGACGCTGGTGGTGCATCTGGTCTCGCCTTCCGGCAAGTACGATTCACTGTACCTGCGTAACTACGCCACCCTGAAGGTCAAGGATGAGCTCGCCCGTCTGCCGGGCGTCGGCCAGGTGCAGATCTTCGGCGCCGGTGAGTACGCGATGCGCATTTGGCTCGATCCGAACAAGGTCGCCGCGCGTGGCCTGACCGCCTCCGACGTGGTGAGCGCCATGCAGGAGCAAAACGTGCAGGTCTCCGCCGGCCAGCTCGGCGCGGAGCCGATGCCGACGCGCAGCGACTATCTGCTGTCGATCAACGCCCAGGGCCGCCTGCAAACCGAAGAAGAGTTCGGCAACATCATCCTCAAGAGCGGCGACAACGGCGAGATCGTACGGCTGCGCGACGTGGCGCGCATCGAAATGGGCTCCGGCAGCTACGCGCTGCGCGCCCAGCTCAATAACAAGGATGCGGTTGGTATCGGTATCTTCCAGTCGCCGGGCGCCAACGCCATCGAGCTGTCGGACGCAGTGCGCGGCAAGATGGCCGAGCTGGCGACCCGCTTCCCGGACGGCATGAGCTGGAAATCGCCTTACGATCCGACGGTGTTCGTGCGCGATTCGATCCGCGCGGTGGTGGATACCCTGCTGGAAGCGGTGATCCTGGTGGTGCTGGTGGTCATTCTGTTCCTGCAGACCTGGCGCGCCTCGATCATTCCGCTGCTAGCGGTCCCGATCTCCGTGGTCGGCACCTTTGCCGCGCTGTATATGCTGGGCTTCTCGCTCAATACCCTCAGCCTGTTCGGGCTGGTGCTGGCGATCGGCATCGTAGTGGATGACGCCATCGTGGTGGTGGAAAACGTCGAGCGCAATATCGAAGAGGGGCTGTCGCCGCTGGCGGCGGCGCACCAGGCGATGCGCGAGGTCTCCGGCCCGATCATCGCCATCGCCGTGGTGCTGTGTGCGGTGTTCGTGCCGATGGCGTTCCTCTCCGGCGTTACTGGCCAGTTCTACAAGCAGTTCGCCGTCACCATCGCCATCTCGACGGTGATCTCCGCCATCAACTCGCTGACCCTGTCGCCGGCGCTGGCGGCGCGCTTGCTTAAACCGCACGGCGCGCCGAAAGATCTGCCGTCACGCCTGATTGACCGGCTGTTCGGCTGGCTGTTCCGGCCGTTCAACCGCTTCTTCGCCAGCGGCTCGCAACGCTATCAGCGCGGCGTGTCCCGCGTGCTGGGCCGGCGCGGCGCGATGTTCGTCGTCTATCTGCTGCTGCTGGCCGCCGCCGGCGTGATGTTCAAGACCGTACCCGGCGGCTTTATCCCGACGCAGGACAAGCTGTACCTGATCGGCGGCGTTAAGATGCCAGAAGGCGCCTCGCTGGAGCGCACCGATGCAGTGATCCGCAAGATGAGCGCCATCGGCCTGAGCGTGGACGGCGTCACCGATGCGGTGGCCTTCCCCGGCCTGAATGCGCTGCAGTTCACCAATACGCCGAATACCGGCACGGTGTTCTTCGCGCTGGAGTCGTTGAGCACCCGTACCCGCACCGCGGCGCAGATCAACGCCGAGATCAACGCGCGCATTTCACAGATTCAGGAAGGCTTCGCCTTCTCAATCATGCCGCCGCCGATCCTCGGCATTGGCCAGGGCTCCGGCTATTCGCTGTACGTGCAGGATCGCGCGGGCCTGGGCTACGGTGCGTTGCAGACGGCGATCAACACCATGTCCGGCGCCATTATGCAAACGCCGGGGATGGGGTTCCCGATCTCCTCGTATCAGGCCAACGTGCCGCAGCTGGACGCCAAAATCGATCGCGACAAGGCCAAGGCGCAAGGGGTACCGCTTAATGCGCTGTTCAGCACGCTGCAGACCTACCTCGGTTCGTCTTACATCAACGACTTCAACCGCTACGGCCGCACCTGGAAGGTGATGGCGCAGGCCGACGGCCAGTTCCGCGACAGCGTGGAGGACATCGCCAACCTGCGCACCCGCAACGACAAGGGCGAAATGGTGCCGATCGGCAGTATGGTCAGCATCGGTACCACCTACGGCCCGGATCCGGTGATCCGTTATAACGGCTTCCCGGCGGCGGATCTGATCGGCGACGCCGATCCGCGCGTGCTCTCCTCTACCCAGGCGATGGGCGCGCTGACGCAGATGGCCGGCAAGCTGCTGCCGAACGGCATGAACATCCAGTGGACCGATCTGAGCTACCAACAATCGACCCAGGGCAACGCCGCGCTGGTGGTGTTCCCGGTAGCAGTACTGCTGGCGTTCCTCGCGCTAGCGGCGCTGTATGAGAGCTGGACGCTGCCGCTGGCGGTGATCCTGATCGTGCCAATGACCATGCTGTCGGCGCTGTTCGGGGTGTGGCTGACCGGCGGCGACAACAACGTGTTCGTGCAGGTCGGGTTGGTCGTTCTGATGGGGCTGGCCTGCAAGAACGCCATTCTGATCGTCGAGTTCGCCCGCGAACTGGAAATGCAGGGCAAAGGCATCGTCGAGGCGGCGCTGGAGGCCTGTCGCCTGCGGTTGCGGCCGATCGTGATGACCTCCATCGCCTTCATCGCCGGCACCATCCCGCTGATCCTCGGTCACGGCGCCGGCGCCGAGGTGCGTGGCGTCACCGGCATCACGGTGTTCTCCGGCATGTTGGGGGTCACCCTGTTCGGGCTGTTCCTGACGCCGGTGTTCTACGTCACCCTGCGCCGCCTGGTGGCACGCAAAGCGCAGCCGCAGACGGCGTAATCATCGTCTTAACATGCAAAAAGGTCGGGCATTGCCCGACCTTTTTTATGCATGCGATCCGCGATTATTTACCGGCGGCTTCGGCCTCTTGCTCGGCGGCGTATTCCGCGCAGGCGCGCTTGTCGCCCCGCTCCAGTTCGGCCAGCGAATCGGCCACGGTGTGGCGCGCCAGCACCGCAAGCGAAGCCTGCTCGGCCTCGTTCACCACCGATTTGAAATACCAGCAGGCGTTGGCGCTCACCAGGCAGCGGGCCGGCACTTCAGGGCGGGAAGCCCAGATGCGCTTGTCGTCGATCACCGCCAGATAGATGTCCCGAAGGGTGATCTCTTCCGCCGGGCGGCCAAGGTGGATAGAGCCGTTTCGGCCCAGGGTGGAAACGATGATGCCATCTTTGGTCAGCGGGACCATCAGTTTGCGGATAAAGCTGGGGTTGGCTTCCAGAGCGGCGGCGAGGGTGGCGCTCGTCGAACGCATGCCCTGCTTCTCAGCTACGGCGACGCTAAGGACCATTTGCAACGCTGTCGGAAAGCGAAAATCTAACATGTCGTTATCTCTGCGAGACGAAATACTCGGGTTTTACCGGTGCGGCGATTGGCGCCGAACACACCGCTTAATTGCACAATAATATAACAAACGCGGGGGCTTTTTTGAAGTTTTGCCCAGTGATATCGCACGCAGACATTAGAACGATCGCAAATTTTTGGGCAGGTAGAAAACAGAAACCCGCGTCAATGTTAACGCCGCTCGCTTAACCGGGTTAAACGATCAGAACTAACACTGCCCGCGGGCTTAATTCGAATGTGGCGATCAGGCTCTGTTCAGCACCAGCTGGCCGTTTTTATCCAACGGGATTTGCGTGCCCGGATCGTGATCCATGCGGATCTTGCCCTGCTGATTACCGATCTTGTAGGTCACGTCATAACCCAGCATTTTCTGAGACTTGTCGTAGACCGTTTTGCAACGCTGCTGAACGCTGGTGCTGACGTCGTTGTTTTGCATCGCCCCTTGCACCTGGTTGCCGGCGTAGCCGCCGCCCAGCGCGCCGACCACGGTCGCCACGTCGCGCCCGCGACCGCCGCCGAACTGGTGGCCGATCACGCCGCCCGCCACTGCGCCCAGCACAGAACCGGCGATGCGGTTTTCATCCTGCACCGGCGCACGGTGCGTAACGGTGACGTTGCGGCATTCCTGACGCGGCGTTTTGATGGTTTCTTTAATCGGCGTTGCGGCGAGCACCTGCGCGTACTGCGGACCGGCAGAAAAGACGTCCAGGCTGGCTACCGCAGCAATCCCCAGAGCGGCAGCGATACCAATCCCAACACCGGCTAACATTGACTTGTTCACAGGAAACCTCCTGAAAGTGTTACCACGCATTTTGTCCGGGGTCTGTGACCGGCTGCACCGCGCTTATTATTTTGCGCATGGGCGGCTTGCGGTATCCCGGTTTACGGCGTGCGCGACGCGCCGTCTGTAAACGAGGTAAAGTCTGCACAATGATTTGAGGGCCCGCAATAAGACAAGGGGACCAAAAATGCGGGAAAACGGCCGTTTCGCCGCTGTTTAGGAGGAATCTTAAGAATTTTACCCATGCCGACGACAGCTTATGCTGAAGAATCAAACAACCGCCGCCGTTCGCCTCGCGCCGCCATAAAAAAACCCGCGCGGGCGAACCGGCGCGGGTTGGTCGACGAAGGCAGGATCAGTGCATTTTCAGACGCGGGCGGATCACCCGGTTGATGCCGCCTACCAGCATCATCAGGCCGGTTTTGATGTAGCCGTGCAGCGCCACCTGGTGCATGCGGTACAGCGAGATGTAAACGAAGCGCGCGATGCGCCCTTCCACCATCATCGAGCCGCGCATCAGGTTGCCCATCAGGCTGCCGACGGTGCTGAAGCGCGACAGCGACACCAGCGAGCCGTGGTCTTTATACACGTATGGCTTCAGCGTCTGGCCGTTCATCAGCGCCAGAATATTGGTGGCGCAGCGCGAGGCCATCTGGTGCGCCGACTGGGCGCGCGGCGGCACGAAACCGCCGCCCTCTTTCGGGCAGGAGGCGCAGTCGCCGATGGCGAAGATGTTCGGATCGCGCGTGGTCTGCAGCGTTGGCTCCACCACCAGCTGGTTGATGCGGTTGGTTTCCAGGCCGCCGATGTCTTTCATGAAGTCCGGCGCCTTGATGCCGGCCGCCCAGACCATCAGATCGGCGTCGATGAACTCGCCACCCTTGGTGTTCAGGCCTTTGGCATCGGCGCTGGTCACCATGGTGTTGGTCAGCACGCGCACGCCCAGTTTGATCAGCTCCTGGTGTGCCGCAGCGGAAATGCGCGGCGGCAGCGCCGGCAGAATGCGCTCGCCGGCTTCCACCAGCGTCACGTTCAATGCGCTGTTGTCCAGGCCTTCGAAACCGTAGCTGTGCAGCTGCTTCACCGCGTTGTGCAGTTCGGCGGACAGCTCAACGCCGGTGGCGCCGCCGCCGACGATGGCGATGTTGACCCGCTCTTTTTGCCCCGGCTGCGCCGAGAACTTCAGGAACAGGTTGAGCATTTCGTTGTGGAAGCGACGCGCCTGATGCGGGTTATCCAGGAAGATGCAGTGCTCTTTCACGCCCGGCGTACCGAAATCGTTCGAGGTGCTGCCCAGCGCCATCACCAGGATGTCGTACGGCAGTTCGCGCGCCGGCACCAGCTCGCCGCCCTGCTCGTCGCAGATCTGCGCCAGCTGCAGCGTTTGCGTCTCGCGGTTGATGTTGGTCAACGACCCCAGTTGGAAGCTGAAATGGTGGTTGCGCGCGTGCGCCAGGTAGCTGAGCGCATCCACGCCGTCATCGAGGGAACCGGTTGCCACTTCGTGCAACAGCGGTTTCCACAAATGGCTGTGGTTGCGATCCACCAGCGTGATCTCCGCTTTGTTCTTGCGGCCAAGTTTATGGCCCAGGCTGGTCGCCAGCTCCAAGCCACCGGCGCCGCCGCCAACAATAACGATTTTCTTCTTTGGCGTTGTCAAAATAACCCCCTAAATGTGAACCATTTGTTATTCCAGGGTAAATAAATAATATCCTTAGAATACATAGGGTTCGCTTAAAATAAATCGGCTCTCTAAGGCCAGAATAACATGTGAGGTTATTTGGTCATACCAAAATTGACGTACATCAAATTTTTTTGGTTAAAGGCTGGACGCGGGGATTTTTTGGGGATTGTGATTCAAATAGTTAGCGCTGAGTCACAGTTTTAAATTTTGCCGATTGCCACGAAAAACTTTACCTTGGCGTACAAAAAAGCCGCACTTTCCGTCGGTACAAAACGGTGGGTGCGGCTCGCGGCGGCGTTATGAAACTGTTAACCCAGCGCCTTGAACGCCTTGATCCGCTGCAGATGCGGCGAGATGTTTTTGAACTTGTGCGTCTGCTGTTCATCCCAGACGATTTCGTAGTAGTGATGCAGCAATTCGGCGCTGCGCCGGTTATCCAGCACCTCGTCGTGCCGCGACAGCACCACCAGACAGCGATCGCGATTTTTCTCGCGGAAATCCTCCACGCACTTGGTGGCGATATCGCGATACTCTTCCGGCCGGTCTATCTTGCCGTGCATGTGCTCTTCCGGGTACAGATTGGGGTTGAACATCGCCTGGCGAATGCCGCACAGGAAGCCGATTCGCTCCGCCCAGAAGCCGCCGAGGCCGACCCCGCAGATCAACGGGTGCGCATCGCCGCCCTGCTGCACCGCCTTGTCCACCTCTTTCAACAGATGCTGCATGTCGTGACGCGGATGCAGCGTGCTGTAGCTGATGAAGCGCACGTCCGGATCGATAAACTGCAACTGTAACACCTTTTCATGATTGCCGGGACTGGTGGAATCGAAGCCGTGCAAATAGATAATCATGTGGATCCTCGCAACAAGCCAAGGGCCGCGGGCGCGGCCCTCATCATTTCCGCTCTGCGCCGCGATGCGGCGCCTGGATTCACCCTTGCGAACGCTGCTTGTGCTCCTCCCAGCGTTCGCTCAGCGCGCTGAGCGCCTTGTGCGCCTGCTGCCAGCGCTCGGAGTCGCGCAGTTCCTGACGGGTGAACTGACCGCGATGATATAACCGCTTCACCTTCTCTGCTTTGACCGGGGACAGGTTATCCAGCACGCTGACCGCACCTTCGCGGTGGTTGCACACCAGGATCATGTCGCAACCGGCATCCAGCGCCGCCTGGCCGCGCTCGGCGTAGCTGCCCATGATGGCGGCGCCTTCCATCGACAGATCGTCGGAGAAAATCACGCCGTCGAAGCCCAGCTCCTGACGCAGGATCTGCTGCAGCCAGTAAGGCGAGCCGCTGGCCGGACGCGGGTCCGCTTCAGTATAGATGACGTGGGCCGGCATGACGGCGTCCAACAGCTGGCGGTTGATCAGCTCGCGGAAGATCGCCATGTCGTGCTCGCGGATCTGCGCCAGCGGCCGCGGATCGCGCGGGGTTTCCTTGTGCGAGTCGGCGCTGACGGCGCCGTGCCCCGGGAAGTGTTTACCGGTGGTTTTCATGCCGGCGCTGTGCATGCCGAGGATAAAGCGTTCCGCCATCGCCAGCGCCTGCTGCGGATCGCTGTGGAACGAGCGCTCGCCGATCGCCGCGCTGCCGTGGCCGATGTCCAGCACCGGCGCAAAGCTGATGTCGATATCCTGTGCGATCATTTCCGCCGCCATCAGCCAGCCGGCCTCCTGCGCCAGACGGCCACCTTCCTGCGCATCGTGCAACGCGGCGAACGACTGCGCCGCCGGCAGGCGGGTGAAGCCCTCGCGGAAGCGCTGTACGCGCCCTCCCTCCTGATCCACCGCCACCACCAGCCGATCGTGCGAGGCGGCGCGGATCTGGCGCACCAGCTCACGCAGCTGCTCGGCGTCGTGGAAGTTGCGGGTAAACAGGATCAATCCGCCAACCAGCGGGTGTTTCAAAATTTCGCGTTCTTCTGCATCCAGCTCGTAGCCGGCGACATCTAGCATTACTGGGCCCACGGGCACCTCACTTCATGATTGTTCGTTCAGAATTCGGATGATGATAAACAAAGCCGCCGGCGCACCGCCGCGCCCCAGCGCAAAAATTCGGCGTCGCCGCTCTGCTGCCAGCGCACTTCAAACCACAGCAGCATCAGATAATCCACCCACGGCAGCCAGCGGCGTACCTGCGCCTGCAGCCGGGCGACGTCGTGATAGCCCTGGCACGCGTAGTGCTGCAAAAAGCGCTGCTGCTGGCCGGCCGACCAACCGTTGCCGCGAAACAGCGCGGCGATATCCAGCGCCACGTCGCCGTCGGCGGCATATTCCCAGTCGATCAGCCGCAGCCCTTCGCCGGTGGCGAGCAGATTACCCGGATGGATGTCCATGTGCAGCGGCGCCAGGCGCAGCGGCCGTGGTAAGGCGCTGCGTAAAAAATGACGCTGCAGGCGCAGCCAGTCAGGGGTTAAACGCCGCCTATCCAGCTGCTGCCAGTAGCGGCGGAACTGCCGCTGCAGATCCAGCCGGTAACCGCTGAGCGGCCGCCGGTGCAGTTCCGCCGCCATCGCCGCCAGCTCGCCGCGCTGATTCAGCGCCGCAAACTCGGCATCTGTGACGACGTCACCTTCGAGCCATTCGAGGATAAGCCACTGATTATTCTGTGCGAAAACCCGTGGCCCCAGCCCCGGCGCGCAGCGCCGCAAGACCCGCGCTTCCCGCCGCCTGCTCACGCCCAGCGCGCGCTTTTCCGCACTGTGCTGCCGCGCCAGCAGCGTGATGCCCGCGCCGTCGATGCGCCAGCTCTCGCCGGTCAGCCCCTGCACCGGGCTGAAATGACAACCGGCGGTATTCACCGCCGGCAGTCTGGTTTCCATCAATCGTCGCAGCGCGGCCTCAGCGTTTAACGGCGCCATTGCCCGACCAGACGATCTCGCCGGTTTGCACCAGCATCAGCTGCATATCCAACGCCGGCGACTTCACGTCGCCGCTGACGTCGCTGTATAGCACGTACTGCGCGCCGACGATGCGCGCCAGGCCAATCGCCTTGCTGCGCGAACCGAAGCTGTCATCCGCCGACAGGCCCAGCGTTTGTCGGGCACTGGTCAGCTTCGCTTCCGGCACCACGCTGAAAGTGGAGTTCGACGCCAGCGCCTTGTACAGCGCCGCGGTGGCCTTGCCCATCTGCAGCGAACCGTTGGTATTGTTCTTGACGCTGTCCAGCAACAGCACGCTGCCGGCCGTGACGCCATCGGCCTTCAGCATCTGCCCCACCAGCGGCTGAACGCTGCCCAGCCAGTCAAGCTGCTGGATTTTCGGCGGTTGCGGCACCGGCTCGGTGGTTGGCGGCTGTGGCTGCTCGACCGGCGGATTCGGTTGATCCGGTTCGACGGTGACCGGCGGCAGCGGCTGATCCGGCTCAGGCGGACGCGACAGACAGCCGCTCAGGGTTAATGCGGCCAGCGCCACTAAGACGTACTTTTTCATGCTTTTTCTCCAAACCTGGCAAGCGCTTACAGGTACAGGTACAGACGCGCGCTTTTGGCGTCCAGGTTGCCGTTAATCGAGTAGATTTTGGCGTCCGAGTCGGGCGCCACAACGATCTCGCGCGGTTTCTCGAAGGGGCGAATATCCAGCCCCTGCGCGTCATACCAATAGAAACGATAATGCACGGTGACCGGCGTCGGTTGGCTGTTATTGAGCACCGAGGTCGCCATCACCCGCCCGGAAGCGTTCGAAATCGAAGGCGTATCGGCCAGAATGCCAGCGGTCAGCACCGAAGGATCCATCACCACCGTTTGGCCTTGGTTGACCGCAATGCCGGACGGCGAACTGCACCCCATCAGCAACGCGGCGGGCAGCGCCAACGCCATCAGACCACGCAGAGTTTTTTTACCGCGCATGATTTCCTCGCTTAGCGTGACAGCAGCGGCCCCAGCGAGCGACCACCGACCAGGTGCATATGAATATGATAGACCTCCTGACCAGCGTGGCGGTTGCAGTTGACGATCAGGCGGTAGCCGTCTTCGGCGATGCCTTCCTGTTCGGCGATCTTCGCCGCGGCGGTGATCATGCGGCCCAGCGCGGCTTCGTGCTCCACGGTCACGTCGTTGACGGTTGGGATCAGCACGTTGGGAACGATCAGCACATGGGTGGGTGCCTGAGGGGAGATGTCACGGAAAGCGGTGACCAGTTCATCCTGATAAACCACATCAGCAGGGATTTCGCGGCGGATAATTTTACTGAAAATCGTTTCTTCGGCCATCTGGCGTTCCTTTTTACACAATTAGCTGTACGCAGTATGAGTGACAAATTCTACTGCTTTCAACCTGATTGCGCACTTTCCGCGTCGAGTGCTGCAGATTCGCGCAGGCCGGCGCCCCGCTTGTGCACCTTTTCACTTTGGTTATTCACTATTGTTGCTTTACTTGCCCCGTGCTGCCGCCAATAGTAACCCCATGATTAACAAAGAGTAGAGGGTGTTATGCCACTGAGGATTTCGGCGCTGTGCGCGCTGTTGCTGAGCGCTGCCGTTCAGGCGGCCACGGCGGGCGGTATCGATCTGCAGGCTAACCGCGAGCCGATACGCGCAGCGAAAAACCCCGCCGCTATCGCACTGATTCCGGCGAATTTTCACTTTGCGGTGCCCGGCAAGCTGACAGTGGCGGTGGCGTTCGAGAACTCCCCGCCGCTGGCGCTGTTCGCCGAAGACAATAAAACGCTGATCGGCAGCGATCCGGACATCGCCCGCCTAGTGGCCGACAGCCTCGGACTGACGCTGAATCTGGTACCCACCTCCTGGGAAGATTGGCCGCTGGGCATCAGCGCCGGCAAATACGATGCGGCGATCTTCAACATCGCCGTCACCAAACAGCGCAAGACCAAATTCGACTTCGCGACCTATCGGGTGGACACGCTGGGCTTTTACGTCAAATCCACCAGCCACATCACCTCGATCAACCGGCCACAGGACGTCGCCGGGCTGCGGATCATCGTCGGATCCGGCACCAATCAGGAAAACATTTTGCTGGGGTGGGATAAACAGAATCGCGCCACCGGGCTGCCGCCGGTGCAGCCGATCTATGTGACCGACGACGCCGCCACCAACCTGAGCATTCAGTCCGGGCGCGCCGACGCGTTCTTCGGCCCCCACTCCACCGGCGCCTACAAGGCGGCGCTGACCGGCAAGACCAAAATGGTCGGTATCGGCCCCAGCGTGGCCTACGTCGCGGTCACCACCAAAAAAGGCAACGGGTTGGTGAACGCCGTCAACGCCGCCATCAACGGCGTTATCGTCAGCGGCGAATACGCGCAGGTGCTGGAGCGCTGGGGCGAAGGCGACGAAAAGGTCGAGCGCTCCGCCATCAACCCGCCGGGCATCGGCGACTAGCCGCCGATCAGCTGCGGCGCGTGCCGACGCATCCACTCGGCCAGCGAGTCCAGCGTCGGCCGCAGCGATTTGCCGAGCGCGGTGACCTGATACTCCACCCGCGGCGGCACTTCGGGATACACCTGCCGCGTCACCAGGCCGCGCTGCTCAAACAGCCGCAGCTGGCGCGTTAGCTCTTTTTGCGCAATGGGCGCCACCGCCCGCTGCAGTTCGCTGAATCGTACCGGGCTGTCGATCACGATCAGCCGGTACAGGATCGGTATCGCCCACTTGCCCGACACCAGATTGACGAAGTCCACCATCGGGCAAGGTTCGCCCGCCGTCGGCAACGCCGCCAAATTATTTTCCGCCGCTAATGGCGCTTGCGCCGTCATTTCATCCCACCTCGCCCTTTAGTATTCAAAAGGTGCCTACTATGCAAAAGGAACTATAGCGCAAATAATGCCGCAACTGACGCTAAAGAGGAATCGGTTATGTCACGACTGCAAGGCAAATACGCATTGATTACCGGCGGCACCAGCGGCATCGGGCTGGAAACCGCCCGCCAGTTCATCGCCGAGGGCGCGACGGTAGCGATCACCGGGCGCAGCCAAAGCGCCCTGGACGCGGCGGGCCAGGCATTGGCGGGCAAGGCGCTGTTGCTGCTGAGCGACGCCGGCGATATCCCGCAGCAGCGCGAACTGGTACAGCGGCTGGGGCTAAGGTGGCCGCGGCTGGACGTGCTGTATATCAACGCCGGCGACGTTACGCATCGCCCGCTGCAGGAGTGGGATGAGCAGAGCTATCAGCGGCTGATGGACATCAACCTGAAGGGGCCGTTTTTTCTGATCCAGGCTTTGCTGTCGCTGCTGGCCAACCCGTCTTCGGTGATCCTGTGCGGTTCGGTCAGCGCCCATATCGGCCTGCCGCAGAGCAGCGCCTATGCCGCCAGCAAAGCCGGCTTGCTGTCGCTGGCCAGAACGCTGTCCGGCGAGCTGCACGCGCGCGGCATTCGCGTCAACGGCCTCAGCCCCGGCCCGACCGAAACCCCGGCGTTGGGTAAGCTGGGGTTGGCGGAAGCGGATGAGCAGGCATTGCGCGACGATATCCGCGCGCTGGTGCCGATCGGCCGCATGGGCAGCGCGCTGGAGCTGGCCAAAGCGGCGGTGTTTCTGGCGGCGGACGAGTCGGCCTTTATGGTCGGCGCCGAGCTGCAGATGGACGGTGGCGTGGGGAATTTATAATTTAATTTAGCGACGCGGCCGCGCCCCGCGCGGCCCATAAGATCACCCCAGCCCAGGGATCTCAACGCCGAAGGTCTGCAACAGCAGCACCACGTTGAGCAGCACGATCACCACCGTGCCGACCACCGCTGCCAGGCTGGTCCAGCGGCCGTTGGCGAACTCGCCCATGATGTCGCGGCGGCGGGTGAACATCACCAGCGCGATCATCGGCGCCGGCAGCGCCAGGCTCAGCACCACTTGGCTGTAGACCAGCGCGTCGGTGGCGTTGACGCCCATCGCCACCACGATAAACGCCGGCACCATGGTGACCAGGCGGCGCACCCACACCGGAATGCGGAAGCCAACGAAGCCCTGCATAATCATCTGCCCGGCCATAGTGCCCACCACCGAGCTGGAAATGCCGGAGGCGATCAGCGAAGCGAGGAAGATGCCGGCGGCCGCCGCACCGAACAGCGGCGTCAGCGTATGGTAGGCGGTGCCAATTTCGGCCACGTCGCTGTTACCGGCGTGGAAGGCACTCGAGGCCATGATGACCATCGCGATATTCACCAGCCCGGCGAGCGCCAGCGCGATCACCACCTCAATATTGGAGAAACGCAGCAGCTTGCGCCGCTCGCCGTTATCGCTGGCCGGGCTGCGGTGCTGAGTCAGCCCCGAATGCAGGAAAATGGCGTGCGGCATCACGGTGGCGCCGATAATGCCGACGGCGATGGTCAGCGCCTGCGCGTCCGGCAGTTGCGGCGTCACCATGCCGATCCCGGCCGCCTGCCAATCCACCGGTACGATGAACATCTCCACCAGGTAGCACAGCGCAATGATGCCCACCAGGCCGCCGATCATCAGTTCGACCGGGCGGAAACCTTTTTTTTCCACCATCAACAGCGCATAGGTGATCACCGCCGTCACCCCCATTCCCGCCAGCAGCGGCATATGGAACAGCAGCGCCAGCGCGATCGCCCCGCCGAGAAACTCTGCCAGATCGGTGGCCATCGCCGCCACTTCGCTAAGCAGCCACATGCCGATCACTACCGGCCGTGAAAACTGGTCGCGGCACATCTCCGCCAGATTGCGGTTGGTGACGATGCCCAGCTTGGCCGACAGCGCCTGGAACAGCATGGCGATCAGGTTGGCCATCACCACCACCCATAGCAGGCTGTAGCCGTATTTCGCCCCGGCCTGAATGTTGGTGGCGAAGTTGCCGGGATCCATATAGGCAATAGAGGCAATCACCGCAGGGCCGGCGAACAGCAACGGCGTAAAGGCGCCGCGCTTGCGTCCGGCAAGGGCGGCGCCAATCGCAATGTTGGTCCGTTCGGTTAACGATGGAGTGGTTGCCGCATCACGCATGAAGTACCCTCAATCTTTCACTGGTTATTTTTCCACCTATCATGCTGACAATGTAGCATCGGCTACACTTTATGCAACAGGCGAAATTCATTGGCTTTGTGTAGAGATATTTCTAACTACCACAATGCGTGGCATCGAATTGATAATGTGTGCTATTTGGACTAACTTAGGGCAACCCTCCCCGCATTGCCGGGAGATGCCATTTTTATGCTTACAGGACGCCCCACGCTATGGTTACCCGCGCGCCAAATAACGCCGACCGCCACGCCCAGACCGACATGCCGGACGAGGCCGAGCACGCCCTGCGTTTTAGCCGCGCCCGCGAAGCGCAGTCCAATGCGCTGATCGAAGATTACGTTGAGCTGATCGCCGATTTGCTGCAAAGCACCCGCGAAGCCAGAACCACCGACATCGCACGCCGCTTCGGCGTGTCTCACCCGACGGCGATCAAAAATATCGCGCGGCTGAAAAGCGCTGGGCTGGTGGAATCGCGCCCATATCGCGGGGTGTTTTTAACGGAAGAAGGCGAGCAGCTGGCGCAGAAGGTGCGCCGCCGTCACCGCATCGTGGTCGATCTGCTGATGTGCGTCGGGGTGCCGAGCGAAACCGCCGAGCTGGACAGCGAAGGGATTGAACACCATATCTCGGACGAAACGCTGGCGGTGTTCGAGCATTACCTGCAAAAGCACGCCAAACCCTGACTCCCGGAGCGCCGATGAGCTACGCCGTGCGGCAAATCCATGATCGGCGCCTGGTGGTTTTCGCCGAAGCCGGGCCGCCGTTGAAAGACGAAAACGGCGTCAGCCTGTTTATCGCGCCCGCCTTTGAACACGATGCCGGGATGATTGCCCTCCCCGTCAACCGCCTCGACGCCGCCTTCTTCCAACTCAGAAGCGGCATGGCCGGCGCCGTATTGCAGAAATTCATCAACTACCGCCTGCGCGTGGCGCTGCTGGGCGATATCACTCCCTGGCTGGCGCAAAGCAACGCGCTGCAAGATTTTGTGCGCGAAGCCAACCGTGGCGAACAGGTCTGGTTCCTCCCTTCTCTCGCCGAGCTCGAACAGCGGCTTGGCGCCTGACGGCAGGCAATAAAAAAGGGAGGCTTTCGCCTCCCTTGGTAACTCCCCTGCCTGAATCAGTGATTACGGATGTATTCGTCCATATCGGTTTTCAGGTTGTCGGACTTGGTGCCGAAGATGGCCTGTACGCCGGAGCCAGCGACGACTACGCCGGCTGCGCCCAGTTTCTTCAGGCCCGCCTGGTCAACTTTGGACACGTCGGCCACGCTGACGCGCAGACGGGTGATGCAAGCATCCAGGTTAGTGATGTTTTCTTTACCGCCGAAGGCCTGAACCAGCGCCGCGGACATTTCGGAACCGCCCTGCGCAGTCTGCTCGGCAGCGGTGTCTTCACGGCCCGGGGTTTTCAGATCCAGCTTGGCGATCAGCACGCGGAAGATGGTGTAGTACACCAGACCGTAGACGATGCCGACGATTGGGAACAGCCAGATTTTGCTGCTGTTGCCGCTCAGTACGATAAAGTCGATCAGGCCGTGCGAGAAGCTAGTGCCGTCACGCATGCCCAACAGGATGCAGATTGGGAACGCCAGGCCGGCCAGGATAGCGTGGATCACGTACAGGATCGGCGCGACGAACATGAAGGAGAACTCGATCGGCTCGGTGATACCGGTCAGGAACGAGGTCAGCGCGGCGGAGATCATGATGCCGCCGACTTTCGCGCGGTTTTCCGGCTTGGCCGAGTGCCAGATGGCGATGGCCGCAGCAGGCAGACCGTACATTTTGAACAGGAAGCCGCCGGACAGTTTGCCCGCGGTTGGATCACCCGCCATGTAGCGAGGGATGTCGCCGTGGAATACCTGGCCCGCCGCGTTGGTGAATTCACCGATTTGCATTTGGAACGGTACGTTCCAGATGTGGTGCAGACCGAACGGCACCAGAGCACGCTCAACCACGCCGTAAATGCCGAAGGCCACGACCGGGTTCTGATAAGCCGCCCACTGCGAGAAGGTCTGGATAGCCGTACCGATCGGCGGCCAGATGAAGGACAGCACTACGCCCAGAACGATCGCCGCCAGACCGGAAATGATCGGCACGAAGCGCTTACCGGCAAAGAAGCCCAGGTATTCCGGCAGTTGAATGCGGAAGAAGCGGTTGAACATATAGGCCGCGATGGCGCCGGAGATAATCCCCCCGAGCACACCGGTATCCGCCAGGTGCTTGGCCGCAATCTCTTCAGCCGGCAGGTGCAGCACCAGCGGCGCAACTACCGCCATGGTTTTCACCATGATGCCGTAGGCCACCACTGCCGCCAGCGCGGAAACGCCGTCGTTGTTGGTGAAGCCCAGGGCGACGCCGATGGCGAAAATCAGCGGCATGTTGGCGAAGACCGAACCGCCCGCTTCCGCCATCACGTGGGAGACTACCGCAGGTAGCCAGCTAAAGTTGGCGGAGCCGACGCCCAGCAGGATACCTGCGATAGGCAACACGGACACCGGCAGCATGAGCGATTTACCTACTTTTTGCAGGTTTGCAAATGCGTTCTTGAACATAGTTGAGTGTGCTCCTGAGTAATAATGCTTTGCTACTTCTTGTCGCGATAATTCGCGCTGCAAGGGGGGGAGAAAAACCCCTGCAATTCAGGGTGTCTGAGCACCCCTTGAATTTATTACGCAGAGTAAAATAAATAGCCTGCGCAATGTTTGATGACAATCACGTTTCGATGATCGAGCCGCGGTAACTTTGCATAAACCGGCTATTTTTTGGCAAAGCTGGCCAAAAAAGACGCATCAATCACCCTGAAACGGGAGGGAACCTTACCCGTTTCAGTGATTAATTACGAGCTTAAAAAAAATTACGCAGACAATGACCTACAGCTATAGCCTAGGTCAAAGATCACAGATCGAGGTGAAATAAGCGTGAAAAGTTGGCGGTGGTCGCTTCGGCCAGTTGTTCCAGGCTGACGCCCTTCAATACCGCCATGTATTCAGCCACATCGCGCACATAGGCGGGTTGGTTTTCTTTGCCGCGATGTGGCACCGGCGCCAGATAAGGCGAATCGGTTTCCACCAGAATGCGATCCAGCGGCACATAGCGGGCCACCTCACGCAGCTGTTCGGCGTTGCGGAAGGTCACGATGCCCGAGAAGGAAATGTAGAAGCCCAGATCCAGCAGCGCTTCGGCCGTGGCCAGATCTTCGGTGAAGCAGTGAAGTACGCCGCCGCAGTCCTGTGCGTTCTCTTCACGCAGGATCGCCAGCGTGTCCGCGCGCGCATCACGGGTGTGGACGATCACCGGCTTGTTCAGATCCCGGCCGATGCGGATATGTTCGCGGAAAGAGTCCTGCTGCAGCTCAAGGTTATCTTTCTGGTAGAAGTAATCGAGCCCGGTTTCCCCCAGCGCTACCACCTGCTCCGCCGCCGCCAAGCGGCGCAGCTCGGCGTAATCATACCCCTCTTCCAGATTGAGCGGATGCACCCCACAGGAGAAGGCCACGTCGTTGCGCTTGCCGATCAGCTCAGTCATGGAACGGTAGCCCGGCAGCGTGGTGGCGACCGCCAGCACATAGCCGACGTCGCGCGCTTTGGCCTTGGCCAGCGCATCGTCCACATTTTGGTGCAGCGCTTGATAATCCAAACTGTCAAGATGGCAATGAGAATCGACTAACAACATAATTTTTAACTCTTTTACTTTACAGCGAATGAGGTTGGGAATAGCCGGCGGCGCCAAGCATCTGTTCCCAGCGAAGTAACTGTTCGGTCAGCAGCAGCTCGCGATTGACGCCCACCACGCTGAGCAGCTGATGGCGGCAGTTCAGCCACTGCTGCACGATCTGCTGCAGTGAGACGCTGCTCAGCAGGCTGGCCAGCTGATGCACCAGCGGCTGCTGATCCTGATTCAATACATAGTGATGTGCGCCCTGCTGCCACTTCATCGCGTCCACCAGCAGCGCGCACAGCCAGTGCAGGCGCTCGGCGACGTCTTCATGGTTCAACACCGGCAACAGCGACAGCATATCGCGCTGCGGCAGCGCGGCGATCAACGCGGCGCACAGGGCGCTGCGCTGTTGCCACTGCTGCGGCTGCAACAGCTGTTCGGCGGCCAGCGGCGCGCCGTCGTGCAGGCGCAGCGCCGTGAGGCGGTCCGTCTGAGATCCGGCCGCCTGCCTGCCCAGCCACTGCAGGCTGAGCTGCTCATCCGGGCTCGCCAAATGCCAGTACAGGCAGCGGCTGCGCAGCGTTGCCATCAGCCGTGACGGCTCACGGCAACCCAGCAGAAAATAGGTTTTCTCCGGCGGCTCTTCCAGCGTTTTAAGCAGCGCGTTGGCCGCCGCCTCGGTCAGCTGTTCCGCCTGCGGCAGCCAAATCACTTTGGCACCGCCCTGCTGCGCGTGGGTGTACAGCGTTTCAATCACCTGACGGATCGGCTCGATCCCCAGGCTGCTCTTGCCCTTTTCCGGCGCCAGCACGTGGTAATCCGGGTGGTTGCCCGCCAGCATCAGCCGGCAGCTGTGGCACTCGCCGCAGCTTTTTTCACCGTTGCGCTGCTGGCAGATCAACCAGCGGCTCAGGCCGTAGGCCAGCGCGTCGTCACCGTTGCCCGCCGCCGCGTGCAGCAGCAGCGCATGATGACCACGGCCGTCGGCGTACTGCCCAACCAGCTGGCGATAAGGGCCGTTCAGCCACGGGTACCAGTTCATTATGCGCCTTCCTGCTGCCGCAGCCAGTGGCCGACGCAGTCGCGGATCGCCGCGGTCACCTGCTCCAGCGGCTGGGCGGCGTCGACGGTGACGATGGTTTTATCCTGCGCCGCCAGCTCGAGATAGCGAGCGCGGGTGCGCTCGAAGAACGGCAGCGCTTCCTGTTCGATGCGATCCAACTGACCGCGCGCCTGTGCGCGTTGCAGGCCGACCAGCGGCGGCAGATCGAGATAGACCGTCAAGTCCGGGCGAAAATCCCCCAGCACGGTGTCGCGCAGCGAGCTCATCAGCTGCGGATCCACGCCGCGGCCGCCACCCTGGTAAGCCTGTGAAGAGAGATCGTGGCGATCGCCCACCACCCAGGCGCCGCGCGCCAGGGCCGGTTTAATCACGGTTTCCACCAGCTGCACACGCGCGGCGTACAGCATCAATACTTCGGCCTTGATGGTCGGCAATTCGCCGTCGATGCCGCGCTTGAACAGATCGCGCAGCTTCTCCGCCAGCGGCGTGCCGCCCGGCTCGCGGGTGAAGACGATGTCGCTGACGCCGTGTTCGCGCAGCACATTGACCACCGTATCGCGCGCGGTGGTTTTACCCGCGCCTTCCAGCCCTTCGATAACAACGAATTTACTTTTCATTCTTTTCCTTTAACGCCTGACGGTACACGCGCACCGCCTGGTTATGGCTCGCCAGATTGGTGGTGAAGGTATGCCCACCCTTGCCGTCGGCGACAAAATAGAGATAAGGCGTTTTGGCCGGATTGGCGGCCGCCTGCAGCGAGGCCTCCCCCGGCATGGCGATCGGCGTTGGCGGCAGGCCGGCGATCACATAGGTGTTGTACGGCGTCGGCGTCTCCAGATCCTTGCGCGTGATGTTGCCATTATAGCTTTCGCCCATGCCGTAGATCACCGTCGGATCGGTCTGCAGGCGCATGCCGATGCGCAAGCGGTTGACGAACACCGACGCTACCTTGCTGCGCTCTTCCGGCACCGCGGTCTCTTTCTCGACGATCGAGGCCATGGTCAGCAGATCTTCCGGCGTTTTATACGGCAGGCTGGTATCGCGGCCGGCCCAGGCGGCCTGCAGCGCTTTGTTCATGCGCACGTGTGCGCGTTTGAGCAGCGCGATGTCGCTCATGCCGGCGGTATACTGATAGGTATCCGGGTACAAATGCCCTTCCGGCGTTTCTCCCGCAGGAATGCCGAGCGCTGCGGCAATCTCCGCTTCGCTCTTGCCCGCCAGGGTGTGTTTCAGGTATTTGGACTGCTGCAGCACCTGCTGCCAGTCACGCAGGCGTGAGCCTTCGATAAAGCGTGCGGTGAACTGCGCCTCTTTGCCGCTGGCCAACAGTTTCAGCATCTGGCGCACCGTCATGCCCGGCGTGAACCGGTAGGTACCGGCTTTAAACTCCGCCAACTCCGGCTCCAGCTTCAGCAGCCACTGGAACCAGCGCCCGTTGTGCACCAGTTTATCGCGTACCAGTAGCCCTTCCAGCGCTACCCGGCCGGTGCCGGCCGGCAGTTTGAAGATGGTTTCTTGCTGGATAGCCAGCGGCGTATCGGCAAAGCGTTCGATCTTCTGGTAGCCCCAAAACAGCAGCGCTAATACCAGAACAACAATAACAGACAGGACCTTCAGCTTTCTTTTCTTCATCAATCAGCCATGGTTAACAGTGTGGATGCAAAAAATCATACAGCTGGCGCGAAGCATAACGCCATGATTGCGCAGCGTTTACCGGCAGCAGCGGCATCAGCGCATTGCTCACCAGCACTTCGTCGGCATCGGCCAGCGTCTCCAGCGGTTCACTGACGCACTGCAGACGGTATTCCGAGCCCGCCAGCAGCGCGATCACCCGCCGCCGCATCAGGCCCGCGACGCCGGCCTGGCTCAGATCCGGGGTAAATACCGCTTTTCCCTTACGCCAGAACAAATTAGCCGCACAGCATTCCACCAGCATACCGGCAGTGTCAAGCACCAGCGCCTCGTCGGCGGCCGTCTGGTCAAGATGCGCGCGGATCAGCACCTGCTCCAGGCGGTTCAAATGCTTCAACCCCGCCAGCAACGGATTGCGCGCCAGCGCCACCGGGCTGAGCGCAAGCGTGATGCCCTGCTCACGCCACTGCAAATAGTGCGCAGGGTAGCTGCTGCGGGCGACGATACGCGTCGGGTTTTCGCACCCCGTCGGGCTGTAACCCCGCCCGCCGCTGCCGCGCGTCAGTATCGCTTTGACCACGCCGAGCGGAATTGATTCGGCCGCCAGCGCCATCTCCCGCTCGAAAGCCAGCCAATCGGTGGCAGGCAGCATCAACCGCTGCGCCGCTTGCTGCAGCCGCTCCAGATGCCAGGGCAGCAGCTCAATTTTACCGTCGATAACCCGGGCGGTAGTAAAGCAGCCATCGCCGAACTGCAGGCCACGATCGCTCGGCGCCAGCGCATCGTGGCGTTGTCCGTTAATCCAGTACATGCTTCCTCCTGTTGCCGGGTTAGTTCATTACGCTCGCAGGATAGCAGGCGGCGAGACGATACGCAGCCCCGCCGGCGGCCAAACGGCAGGCGTAAAAAAGCCCGGTTAAAAAACCGGGCTTTTCGTCAGCTATCCACAGCGCGAGTTATACTCGGCGGAAGATCAGCGAGCCGTTGGTGCCGCCGAAGCCGAAGGAGTTACACAGGGTGAACTCCATATCGCTGACCTGGCGCGCTTCGTGAGGCACGAAGTCCAGATCGCAACCTTCATCCGGGTTATCCAGGTTGATGGTTGGTGGTACCGCCTGATCGCGCAGCGCCAGCACGGTGAAGATAGACTCGATCGCGCCTGCCGCACCCAACAGGTGGCCAGTCATCGATTTGGTCGAGCTCACCAGCACGCGCTGGGCATCGGCACCGAAGACGGATTTCACCGCCTGCGCTTCCGCCTGGTCACCCGCCGGCGTAGAGGTGCCGTGCGCATTGATGTAGCCGATTTGTGACGGGGTCACACCGGCGTCAAGCAGGGCATTTTCCATCGCCAGCGCAGCGCCCGCGCCGTTTTCCGGCGGTGACGTCATGTGATAAGCATCGCTGCTCATCCCAAAGCCCACCACTTCGGCGTAGATTTTCGCGCCGCGTTTTTTCGCGTGTTCGTACTCTTCCAGCACCATCATGCCGGCGCCGTCGCCCAGCACGAAGCCGTCGCGGTCTTTATCCCACGGACGGCTCGCCGCCTGCGGGTTGTCATTACGGGTGGACAGAGCGCGAGCTGCGCCAAAGCCGCCGACGCCCAATGGGGTGCTGGCTTTCTCTGCCCCACCGGCCAGCATCACGTCAGCATCATTGTAAGCAATGATACGCGCCGCATGGCCGATGTTGTGCACACCTGAAGTACAGGCGGTGGCGATGGAAATGCTTGGGCCACGCATGCCGTACATGATTGTCAGGTGGCCTGCAATCATATTCACGATGGTGGATGGCACGAAGAACGGACTGATTTTCCGTGGGCCACCGTTAACCAGTGAACTGTGGTTTTCTTCGATCAAACCCAGGCCGCCGATGCCGGAACCGATCGCGGCTCCAATGCGGGTGGCGTTAGCCTCGGTGATGTCCAGACCTGCATCCTGCATGGCTTGCATGCCTGCAGCGATACCGTACTGGATAAAGGCGTCCATCTTGCGCGCATCTTTGCGAGAGATGAAATCCTCAGAATTAAAATTCTTTACCAGGCCAGCAAACTTGGTCGCATAGGCAGTGGTATCGAAATGGTCGATCAGGCTGATGCCACTCTGACCGGCAAGAAGAGCGTTCCACGTGGACTCTACCGTATTGCCGACAGGAGACAACATGCCCAGTCCGGTCACAACTACTCGACGCTTAGACACGTTTGTCCTCCAGGGAGGGAAAAATATGACACTAGGGATAGAAAAAACTTAGGCGGTCGAACGACCGCCTAGATATGTTCTCTTACTGCTGGCTAGCGTTGATGAAATCAATAGCTGCCTGAACAGTAGTGATCTTCTCAGCTTCTTCGTCTGGAATCTCGGTGTCGAATTCTTCTTCCAGTGCCATTACCAGCTCAACGGTGTCAAGAGAATCAGCGCCCAGATCTTCAACGAAAGAAGCGTTGTTCAAAACTTCTTCCTGTTTAACACCCAGTTGCTCAACAATGATTTTCTTAACGCGTTCTTCGATAGTGCTCATACTCTTAAATTTCCTATCAAAACTCGCTTTCGCGATGGTTTTCGTAGTGTATAAAATGCTGAAAAAGATGCAACTAAATCCCGGCTGGTCAAACCACGATTTTACGCTATTTTGCGGTTTTTGCCTCAAATAACGCAAATGGTTTTCACATTTTTTAAATCATGTACATGCCGCCATTGACATGTAACGTTTCACCGGTGATGTAGCCGGCCTCATCAGAGGCCAAAAATGCAACAGCGCTGGCGATTTCTTTAGCATCGCCCAGCCGGTTGGCTGGAACTGATGACAAAATGCCTGCGCGTTGATCATCTGTCAACGCCCGTGTCATGTCCGTCTCAATAAAGCCAGGTGCCACGACGTTGACCGTAATGCCACGCGAAGCAACTTCACGTGCCAAAGATTTGCTAAAACCAATCAGGCCGGCTTTAGCCGCCGCGTAGTTCGCCTGCCCTGCGTTCCCCATGGTGCCGACAACAGAACCGATGGTGATGATACGGCCAAACCGCTTTTTCATCATAGCGCGCATTACCGCTTTTGACAGGCGGAATACGGAAGTCAGGTTGGTGTCGAGGATATCCTCCCACTCGTCATCCTTCATACGCATCAGCAGGTTATCACGCGTGATGCCGGCATTATTCACTAAAATGTCGATTTCGCCAAATTCGGCGCGAATCGATGCCAGCACGCTGTCGATAGATTGCGCATCAACAACGTTCAACATAAACCCTTTACCGTTTGCGCCCAGGTAGCTGCTGATCGCTTCAGCGCCGCTCTCGCTGGTTGCGGTGCCGATCACTTTGGCGCCGCGTGCCACAAACGTTTCTGCAATAGCTCGGCCAATACCGCGGCTCGCGCCGGTGACCAGAACGATTTTACCTTCGAAGCTCATCATTTTCCTCTTTATTGTTCAAGCGCCGCCGACAGGCTGGCGGTGTCGTTCACCGCCGCAGCCGTCAGGGTGTCAACAATACGTTTAGTCAGGCCGGTCAGCACTTTGCCCGGCCCCACTTCCAGCAGCGACGTCACTCCCTGTGCTGCGATAAATTCTACGCTCTCGGTCCAACGTACCGGGCTATACAGCTGACGCACCAGCGCGCTGCGGATCGCTTCCGGATCGTTTTCGGTACGCACGTCGACGTTGTTCACCACCGGCACCTGCGGCGCGTTGAAGGTGATGTCTTGCAGCGCCACGGCCAGCTTGTCGGCGGCCGGCTTCATCAGCGCGCAGTGCGAAGGCACGCTCACCGGCAGCGGCAGCGCACGTTTGGCGCCGGCGGCTTTGCAGGCGGCGCCTGCGCGCTCAACCGCTTCTTTGTTGCCGGCGATGACCACCTGGCCCGGCGAGTTGAAGTTGACCGGAGAAACCACCTGCCCTTGCGCAGACTCTTCACACGCCTTGGCGATCGCGTCGTTGTCCAGGCCGATGATGGCGTACATCGCGCCGGTGCCTTCCGGCACCGCTTCCTGCATCAGCTTGCCGCGCAGCTCGACCAGACGGATCGCCGCCTTGAAGTCCAGCACGCCGGCGCAGACCAGCGCCGAGTATTCGCCCAGGCTGTGGCCCGCCATCAGCGCAGGCGCTTTACCGCCCTGCTGCTGCCAAACGCGGAAAATCGCCACCGAGGCGGCCAGCAGAGCCGGTTGGGTCTGCCAGGTTTTGTTCAGCTCTTCCGCCGGGCCTTGCTGCACCAGCTGCCACAGGTCGTAACCCAGGGCGGAAGAGGCCTCGCCGAAGGTTTCTTCGACGATCGGGAACTGTGCGGCCAATTCGGCCAGCATGCCAACGGTCTGTGACCCCTGGCCCGGGAAAACAAAAGCAAATTGCGTCATTTTTTCTTCCTGTCCAAATCAGAAACGAACCAGCGCCGAGCCCCAGGTAAAGCCGCCGCCGAAGGCTTCCAGCAGCACCAGTTGGCCACGCTGAATCCGCCCGTCGCGCACGGCTTCGTCCAGTGCGGAAGGCACCGAGGCGGCAGAGGTGTTGCCGTGACGATCTAGCGTCACCACCACTTTGTCCATTCCCATGCCCAGTTTTTTCGCCGTTGCGCTGATGATGCGCAGGTTGGCCTGGTGCGGTACCAGCCAATCCAGCTCGCTGCGGTCCATGTTGTTGGCCTGCAACGTCTCGTCGACGATGCGCGCCAGCTCGGTAACCGCAACCTTGAAGACTTCGTTGCCCGCCATGGTGACATAGGCCGGCTTGTCTTGATTCTGACGATCCTTGTACGGCAGCGTCAGCAGGTTGCCGTAGCTGCCGTCGGCATGCAGATGGGTAGACAGAATGCCCGGCGCTTCAGAAGCCCCCAGCACCACCGCCCCTGCGCCATCGCCAAACAGAATGATGGTGCCGCGATCTTCAGGATCCAGCGTGCGCGACAAGACGTCCGCGCCGATAACCAGCGCATGTTTGACCGCGCCGTTTTTCACGTACTGATCGGCCACGCTGAGCGCGTAAGTGAAGCCGGCGCAGGCCGCAGCCAGATCGAACGCCGCGCAGTCTTTGATGCCCAGCATTTGCTGCACCAGGCACGCCGCGCTCGGGAACGCGTGAGTGGTCGTGGTGGTCGCCACGACGATCAGCCCAATGTCTTCTTTAGCCACACCTGCCATTTCCAGCGCTTTCTCAGCGGCCTGGAAGCTCATCGTCGCAACGGTTTCATCCGCAGCGGCGATGCGACGTTCGCGGATACCGGTACGCGTGACGATCCACTCGTCAGAGGTATCCACCATTTTTTCCAAATCAGCATTGGTGCGCACTTGTACGGGCAAATAACTCCCCGTACCGAGAATCTTTGTATACATGTACGATCAGTCACTCTTAGGTAATACAGCCTCAAGGCGCGCAGCAATCCTTTCCGGGACTTGCCGCTGCACCGCCTGCACAGCCTGTTCGATTGCGACTGCAAACGCGTGAGGGTTCGCAGCGCCGTGGCTCTTGACTACGGTGCTGCGCAATCCTAACAGACATGCGCCATTATACTGGTCGGGGTTCAGGTGGCCGAACCGCTTAACCACCCGTTTTTGCAACCAACGGCCCAACAATTTCAGCCACCACGCTTGCTTGTTTCCGTCGCCGGACGATTTCAGCAGCGATAAGAATACCCTGACCACCCCTTCCATGGTTTTCAGGGTGACGTTGCCCACGAAGCCATCGCAAACCAACACGTCGGTCTTGCCGGTGAGCAGTTCGTTTCCTTCCAGGTAACCAATATAGTTGATTGCCGGAGTATTTTTTAGCACAGCGGCCGCTTCGCGGATATTATCCAGGCCTTTGGTCTCTTCTTCGCCAATATTCAGCAGCGCCACCCGCGGTTGCGCAATGCCGATCACCTCTTCCGCCATCACCGCACCCATCACGGCAAACTGCACCAGCATGGTACTGTCGCACTCGACGTTGGCCCCCAGATCCAGCACCACGGTTTTACTGCGTTGCTGATTCGGGATAGCCGTCATCAGCGCCGGGCGTTCGATGCCCTCCAGCGGCTTGACCAACAGCTTCGCCAATCCCATCAGCGCACCGGTATTGCCGGCGCTGACGCAGCCCTGCGCATTTCCGCTGCTGAGCTGCTCGAGCGCAATGCGCATCGACGTGCCGCGGCTGGCGCGTATCGCTTGTGAAGGTTTGGCGTCGCCGGCGATCACAGATTCGGCGGGCACGACTTGCAGACGCTCCAGAAGAACCGGATCGGCATGGGCAAGCAAAGGGGAGATGACGTCGGGATTGCCGACCAGCAGGAGATGAAGCTGTAAATTAGAGGCCAGTGCCTGCAACGAAGCAGGCACTGTGACGCAGGGACCGAAGTCCCCGCCCATTGCATCTAACGCCAGGGTTAGACGAGTCAAGGTATCGCTACTTAGCCGATAACCTTGCGACCGCGGTAGAAACCGTCGGCAGTGATGTGGTGACGACGGTGAGTTTCACCGGATACTTTGTCTACAGACAGAGTAGTCGTGGTCAGAGCATCGTGAGAACGACGCATGCCACGCTTGGAACGGGTTGGTTTATTCTGTTGTACGGCCATGGACCTTACTCCTCAATTACTTACGCTTTAAACTGGCTAATACGGCAAACGGATTCGGTTTCTCCGCCTCGGGAGGCAGTTGGCCGAATACCATGTCCGCTTCGGACACTTCACAGTGTTCAGATTCATGTACCGGAACGACAGGCAGTGAAAGAATAATTTCGTCTTCAATCATTGCCAACAGATCGACTTCGCCAAACTCGTCAACTTCGATCGGTTCGTACGCTTCCGGTAATGCCTCAGCCTGCTCATCATTGACGACCGGGCTAAAACAATATGTTGTGTGAACCTGATGTTCGAACGGGACTCCACAGCGTTGGCACATCAACGTTACCGTGACGTCCGCATGCCCTGTTATCACCGCGAGGCGCTGATTGTCGATATTGAACGACAACGACACCTCGACATCACTGTCCACACTGACCACGGAGTCGGCAACACGAGTAACCTGCTCAGGCGCATAGACACCAGCATAGTCCAGGCGTTTCTGAGCGGTACGTACCGCATCAATGGTCAAGGGTAATTTTACCTTTTGCATAGGGCGCGCATATTAACTTTGTAACGACATAGAGTCAAAGAAAAAGGCCGTAAAACGGCTCCTTTCACCAATATTCGCTTCCACAGCGGCCGACAGTTTAAAATGCCGTACCCATTTACGCTACGGTTTGCGAAAAAAATTATGCAGAGATTGCTTTTAGCCTCCACCTCCCCCTATCGAAAAATGCTGCTGGAGAAGCTGCAGCTACCCTTCGACTGCGCCGCACCCGAGGTGGATGAAACCCCACTGCCGGGTGAAACCGCCGAAGCGCTGGTGCTGCGCCTTGCGGCGGCGAAGGCTCAGGCGCTGACCCTCGCCTATCCCGAGCATCTGATCATCGGCTCCGATCAGGTCTGCGTAATCGATGGCAACATCACCGGCAAGCCCCATACCGAGGAGAACGCCCGGGCGCAGCTGCGCCAGGCCAGCGGCCAGGCCGTGACTTTTTATACCGGCCTGGCGCTGTACAACGGCCGTAGCAAGCAGCTGCAGGCCCTGTGCGAGCCGTTCCACGTGCATTTTCGCGCGCTGAGCGAAACGGAGATCGCTGCCTATGTTCGCCTGGAGCAACCGCTGAACTGCGCAGGCAGTTTTAAGAGTGAAGGATTGGGGATCGCGCTGTTCGACAGGCTGGAAGGCCGGGACCCGAACGCCCTGATCGGCCTGCCGTTGATCGCGCTGTTGGAGATGTTGCGGGCTGAGGGCATCAACCCGCTGGTCTGACGCGGATTACTTGGCCGCCTGCCGGCGCAGCACCTGCAGGCAGTGGCGCAGCTCTTCGTCCATCGGCGCTTCGATGCGCATCGTTTCGCCGGTGGAGGGATGCTCAAAGCGCAGCGCCGCGGCGTGCAGGAACAGCCGCTTCAGGCCGGTACCCGCCAGTTGGCGATCGAACTCGCGGTCGCCATAGCGATCGTCAAAGGCGATCGGGTGCCCGGCATGCAGCGTGTGCACGCGGATCTGGTGAGTGCGCCCGGTGATCGGGCTGGCCTTCACCAGGGTAGCGAATTCGTAACGCTCTTCCACCTTGAAGCGGGTTTCCGAAGGCTTGCCTTCGCTGCTGACGCGCACGATGCGCTCACCGCTTTGCAGAATGTTTTTCAGCAGCGGCGCCTGTACGGCCTTGCAGTGGGATTGCCACTGGCCGCGCACCAGCGCCAGATAATCCTTCTGCATCCCCTTCAGCCGCAGCTGTTCGTGCAGCGAGCGCAGCGCGGAGCGCTTCTTGGCCACCAGCAGCACGCCGGAGGTGTCGCGATCCAGACGGTGCACCAGCTCGAGGAAACGGGCTTCCGGGCGCAGCGCGCGCAGCCCTTCGATCACGCCGAAGCTCAGGCCGCTGCCGCCATGCACTGCGGTGCCGGAGGGCTTGTTGAGGATCAGCAGGTGGTCGTCTTCATAAAGGATGCAGTCTGCCAGTGCGGCTACCTTATCCAGCTTGGCCGACACCGGCGTCTCTTCGCGCTCGGCCACCCGCACCGGCGGCACGCGCACCACGTCGCCGGCCGCCAATTTGTATTCGACCTTGATGCGTCCTTTATTGACCCGCACCTCGCCCTTACGCACGATGCGATAAATCATGCTCTTCGGCACGCCTTTCAGGCGAGCGAGCAGAAAGTTGTCGATTCTCTGACCGGCTTCGTCGTCGGAAATCGTGATGAATTGTACTGCTGGATTGTTCGTTTTCATGGTGCGGGATTCTAAATAGAGCGCGTGAATAGCGCCACATCTTTTTCTGTGCTTAACTGTCTCTCTGACGGCGGGCGAAACCCCAGCGGACAATAAGGCAGCAAGCCGATTTGAACGTTTGCGATTTCTTCCGCAGTTAAGGAAAAGTCACCTTGCTATAACGGCATCAGCAGTGGAATAATGCAGTCACTTTCCGCGTTGATTCTCGTTAAACAGGGAAAACGGTGGAATTATAAAATTTGTCTGATCGCGCAAAAACGCAGCAATGGCGTAAGACGTAATGCGAAATCAAACAATTAGCGGGCTGCGGGTTGCAGCTTGGCCGGCAAATGGAATCAGATCTGTCGACGTAAATCAGAGGCTATTCCCCTAGTAAAAGTGCTGCCTTTCACAAAGAAAAGCAGGCTTACCGAGATAATGCGCCCCTATGCAGGCGACAACCGTGAGGTTGACGGCTTTGCGAGAAGACACGGGGCTTTCGGTTTAACTCCGGCCATGAGGTTATTTTGCCCGCAGCTTTGTCGATAATGTAAAAATAACGAGTAAGTTAAGATGAAAAGAATGTTGATTAACGCAACTCAGCAGGAAGAGTTGCGTGTTGCCCTCGTAGATGGACAGCGGCTGTATGATTTGGATATTGAAAGTCCGGGTCATGAGCAGAAAAAAGCGAATATTTACAAAGGCAAAATCACCCGCATTGAACCAAGTCTTGAAGCAGCGTTCGTGGACTACGGCGCAGAACGACATGGTTTCCTCCCCCTTAAAGAAATCGCCCGCGAATACTTCCCTAGCAATTACTCTTCCCATGGCCGCCCAAACATCAAAGATGTGCTGCGCGAAGGCCAGGAAGTCATCGTTCAGGTAGACAAAGAAGAACGTGGCAACAAAGGCGCCGCCTTGACCACTTTCATCAGCCTGGCGGGCAGCTATCTGGTGCTGATGCCGAACAACCCGCGTGCCGGTGGTATTTCTCGCCGCATCGAGGGCGACGATCGCACCGAGCTGAAAGAAGCGCTCTCCTCGTTGCAACTGCCGGACGGCATGGGCCTGATCGTTCGCACCGCGGGCGTAGGCAAATCCGCCGACGCGCTGCAGTGGGATCTCTCCTTCCGCCTCAAGCACTGGGAAGCGATTAAAAAAGCCGCCGAAGGCCGCCCTGCGCCGTTCCTGATCCACCAGGAAAGCAACGTTATCGTGCGTGCCTTCCGCGATTACCTGCGCCCGGACATCGGCGAAATCCTGATCGACAACCCGAAAATTCTCGATCTGGCCAAAGAGCACATCGCTGCGCTGGGCCGCCCGGATTTCAGCAGCAAAATTAAACTGTACAGCGGTGAAATCCCTCTGTTCAGCCACTACCAGATCGAATCACAGATCGAATCCGCCTTCCAGCGCGAAGTGCGCCTGCCGTCCGGCGGCTCGATCGTCATCGACAGCACCGAAGCGCTGACCGCCATCGACATCAACTCCGCCCGCGCAACCCGCGGCGGCGACATCGAAGAGACGGCGTTCAACACCAACCTGGAAGCGGCGGACGAGATCGCTCGCCAGCTGCGCCTGCGTGACCTTGGCGGCCTGATCGTCATCGACTTCATCGACATGACGCCGGTTCGCCACCAGCGCGAAGTGGAAAACCGCCTGCGCGACGCCGTGCGCCAGGACCGTGCGCGCATCCAGATCGGCCGCATTTCCCGTTTCGGCCTGCTGGAAATGTCCCGTCAGCGCCTCAGCCCGTCGCTGGGCGAGTCCAGCCACCACGTGTGCCCACGCTGTAACGGCACCGGCACCATCCGCGACAACGAATCGCTGGCGCTGTCCATCCTGCGTCTGATCGAAGAAGAAGCGCTGAAGGAAAACACCAAAGAAGTTCACGCTATCGTGCCGGTTCAGGTCGCTTCGTACCTGCTGAACGAAAAGCGCGAATCCGTCAGCGCGATCGAAAAACGCCAGGGCGGCGTGAAAGCCGTCATCGTGCCGAACGATCAGATGCAAACCCCGCACTACTCGGTGCTGCGCGTGCGTAAAGGTGAGGAAACCTCTACCCTGAGCTACCTGCTGCCGAAGCTGCATGAAGAAGACATGGAGCGCCCGCTGGAAGATGCGCCGATGGAACGCAAGCGTCCGGAGCAACCGGCCCTGGCTTCCTTCTCCCTGTCCGCCGATGCGCCGCCGCCGGCTGAAGAAGCTGTCGCCGTGGCCAAGCCTGCCGCTGCCGCCGCCAAGGCTCAAACCGCAGCGCCGGTCGCCGCCAAGCCGGGCTTCCTGGGCCGCCTGTTCGGGGGTCTGAAGAGCCTGTTCGCCGGTGAAGAACAACCTGCCGTCGAAGAAGCCAAACCGGCCGAAACGCCGAAGGCGGAAGGCAACGGTGAAAACCGTCGTCAGGATCGTCGCGGCCAGCGCCGTCAAGGCACCGGCCGTAAAGAGCGCGGTGAGCGTGGCGATCGTCCGGAACGCGGCGAGCGTAAAGAGCGCGGTGAAGGCCGTGACAATCGCGAGCGCGACAACCGTGAACCGCGTGAGAATCGTGAAGGCCGTGAATCGCGTGAATCCCGCGATGAGCAGCGCCGTAACCGCCGCAACCAGCAGCAAAACGCGCCGGTCGCAGAGGAAACCGCCGCGGAAGAAAGCGCCAAGGCGCCGCGCGAAGATCAGCAGCAGCGTCGTGAGCAACGTGCTGAACGCCAGCGTCGTCGTCAGGAAGAGAAGCGCCAGGCTCAGCAGGAAGTGAAAGCGCTGGAAAGCGTTGAAGCGGTCGAGAGCACCGACGAAGAGCAGGAAGAACGCCAGCAGCAGAACATGCAGCGCCGTCAGCGCCGCCCTCTGTCGCAGAAAGTGCGCATCCTGTCTGCGGAAGAAGAACTGCAGCGTGCAGCGGAAGAGTTGCTGGCGCCGAAAGCACCGGAAGCGAAAGCCGCCGACGCGCAGCCGACCGCCGACGACAGCGTCAAGCTGCTGCCGGAAACCGTTGCCGCTCAGCCGGAAGACGATGCCCAGGGCGAAAACCGCGGCAACGGCGAAGGTATGCCGCGTCGTTCCCGTCGTTCACCGCGTCACCTGCGCGTAAGCGGCCAGCGTCGCCGTCGTTACCGCGATGAGCGTTACCCGCTGCAGTCCCCAATGCCGCTGGCGGGCGCGTTCGCTTCGCCGGAAATGGCGTCGGGCAAAGTCTGGGTCAGCTACCCGGTTGCTCAGGTTGAAGAAACCGAAGTGCAGGCCGAAGTCGTAGAACAGGCAGCGGCACCGGTTGTCGCCGCAGCGGTTGAACAGCACAGCGTTACCGTGGAGGAAACTCAGGCTGCGGCCAGCGTCAACGAGCCGGCACCAGAAACCGCCGTTGAAACTGCAGCCGTCACCGTAACGGAAGAAGCTGCAGCCGTAGCGCCTGTCGTTACCGCCCCAGCCGAGGAAACCCCGGCACCGGTGGAAGCCGCACCGGCACCTGCTGCAGTTGAAGAGCCGAAAGCGGAAGAGACTGTCCCGGCAGTGGAAGCCGAGCCGGTAGCTGACACCGTTGCGGCAGAGCCTGTGGTGGAAGAAGAGCCTGTGGTCGAAACTGCACCGGTAGAAGCCACGCCAGCGGAAGAAACGCCAGTGGCAGAAGCCGCACCTGCGCCAGCCGCCGTAGAAGCCGCTCCGGTCGAAAAAGCCCCAGCGCCAATCGCCGCGGAACCTGCGCCTGTGGTTGCTCAGCAGCCGGCACCGGTGAAAGCCGTGCAGGACGTGCTGTACAAACACATCGCCACTGCGCCGATGACCAAAGCGCCTGCGCCGGCCTACGTGCCGGAAGAACGCAAGCACAGCGACTGGCAGCGCCCTTCCTTCAACTTTGAAGGCAAAGGCTCGGCAGGCGGCCATTCGGCGGTGAGCCAGGCGACTGCGCCGGCCACCAAGCCACAGCCGGTTAACGAATGAGTTAATCTGCAACCCTAAAAAAACCCGCCATCGGCGGGTTTTTTCTTGCCTGTAAAAAGGCTCAGGCTATCTTTTTCAGTTTCTTGATGTCCAAAACGTCCAACTTGCCGTCAAGCCGGCTGACGAACTGCTGAAAATGCGCCGTCTCATTATGCTTATCCAGCGCTTCGCTGCTGGCCCAACGCTCAAAGAACACGAAGACGCCCGGCTTTTCCAGATCGCGATGTAAATCATACTGCAGGTTGCCCAACTCCTGGCGGCTCGGCTCGATAATATCGTGCACCGCTTCGCTGACGGCGGCTTCAAATCCCGCTTTCGCTTGCAGGGTGGCGATAACGCGTACTTCCATTGCTTTCTCCCTTTCCACTTGATGAAGGTCGACGGTATTGGCGTCGGCATCGTTGAAATCTCTGCCACTATGCGCCCGCCGCCCTATTGATTTCAACTTGTCGCCAACAAACAGATGCATCTCAGGCACTTTCCGCTTATCCTTACACCCCGGCGTGAATAAACCCATTATTCGCTTTTCATTAGACGTATTTGACCGCCGGAGCCTAGCTAGATGACCGCACAACCTCAAGTTCTGAAAATCCGCCGCCCAGACGACTGGCATATCCACCTGCGTGATGACGAGATGCTGAAAACGGTGGTGCCCTATACCAGCCAGGTATTTGGCCGGGCGATCGTGATGCCGAACCTGGTTCCCCCCGTAACGACCGTGGCCGCCGCGCGCGCCTACCGCGATCGCATTCTGGCGGCGGTCCCGCAGGGCCACAACTTCACTCCGCTGATGACCTGCTACCTCACCAACTCCCTGGCGGCCAGTGAACTGGTCAACGGCTTCGAGCAAGGGGTGTTTACCGCCGCCAAGCTGTATCCGGCCAACGCTACGACCAACTCCAGCCACGGCGTCAGCGACGTGGCCGGCATTTACCCGCTGTTCGAGCAAATGCAAAAAATCGGCATGCCGCTGCTGATCCACGGCGAAGTGACCGATCCTGCCGTCGATATTTTCGACCGCGAGGCGCGCTTTATCGAACAGGTCATGGAACCTATCCGCCGCCAGTTCCCGGAGTTGAAGATCGTTTTCGAGCACATCACCACCAAAGAAGCGGCGCAATATGTGCAGGCAGGCAATCGTTTCCTCGGCGCCACCATCACGCCACAGCACCTGATGTTCAACCGCAACCACATGCTGGTGGGCGGCATTCGCCCACACCTGTTCTGCCTGCCGATCCTCAAGCGCAATGTCCACCAGGAAGCGCTGCGTCAGGCGGTCGCCAGCGGTTCGGATCGTTTCTTCCTCGGCACCGACTCCGCGCCGCATCTCAAGCACCGCAAAGAATCCAGCTGTGGCTGCGCCGGCTGCTTCAACGCGCCGAATGCCATCCCGGCTTACGCTGCCGTGTTCGAACAACTCGGCGCGTTGGAGCACTTTGAAGCCTTCTGCTCGCTCAACGGCCCACGCTTCTATGGTCTGCCGCTCAACGAAGACTTCATCGAGCTGCAGCGCGTGCCGACCACCCAACCGGAAGAGATCGCCCTGGGCAATGAATCCGTGATCCCCTTCCTGGCCGGTGAAACCCTGAACTGGTCGCTGAAAGACTGATATTTTTGCTTCGCCCTCTTGCCCCCGCACCCGGTTAGCTGTATAAATAAACAGTAAATCGCTTCGGGGGCAATTATGCGTGTTGAAGTCACTATAGATAAAACCCGGCCGCTGCCGGCGGGTGCCATTGAGGCGCTGACCGGCGAACTGGGCAAGCGGGTCAATCGCCAGTTTCCAGACGCCGTCGTGCAAGTACGTTATGCCGGCGCCAACGGCCTCTCCGTGCTGGGAGGCGCCAAAACCGACCGGGATCTGATCGAGGAAATCCTTCAGGAAACCTGGGAAAGCGCGGACGAGTGGTTCAGCGCAGAATAACACTGCAATGCTGTTTTTGCCGGGGGTCGCTCTCCGGCTTTTTTGTTTCTGGCGCCCTGCCCATTCATCGCTTACCCTTACTTTGGAACAAAATCCGCCTCAGCGCTGTATTTAACGCAAAGGAGTAAGCATGGCCCCGGACAAGGTGAAATCCGAAGACGCGATGACGTTTGGTGAACTGCTGGCGCTGATTGCCGATCAGAAAAGGCGCTTGAACGTATTGGAAGTGGCTTTCTCTTATCTGGCCTTCAGCCTGGATGACAAAGCCAACCAACTGCTGATCCACAGCCTGAAGCTGGAGTCGCACAGCCAGAACCGCGACGCCGAAACGCAGAAACATTTCGCCCATTTGGCCGAAGAGCTGGAAAAATGCCTGCACGGTTCACCGCCGCCAACCGGCGCGGAATAATGCCCTGCGCTTTATTCATCCAAAAATTCGCATACCGGTTTGTAGAATAATTGTTCAAATAAATATTTATTTTGCAAATTTCGGTGACAACACCCTCCACCGATGAAAGCGGATGCGTATACTGTAATTGCTCTCATGATGATGAGCCGCATTGATCCTCGTTAGTCACTCACGGTAGTTACTACTCAATAAGGGGTCTTTATGGACAGAAATGATGAAGTAATTCAGACGCACCCGCTTGTCGGTTGGGATATCAGTACTGTCGACGTTTACGACGCCATGATGATACGCCTTCATTACCTGTCTTCACTAGACCAAACGCCAGAAGAAGCCCAAGTAGACAGAACGCTTTGGCTGACCACAGATGTCGCCCGTCAATTAATCAATATCTTAGAGGCCGGCATCGCCAAGATTGAAGCTACGGATTACCAGGATCTTGATCGCAGAAAACATTGATTCATCGTCCCCTAACCCCTGAGGCGCCGCGCCCCATTCCCGGCGCCTTTTTCTTTGCCTTTCGCCGTTCAATCAGTGCATTGCGCTCGGCAACCTTTTATCATGGGGCGATAAGAAATCGCTATCAGAGAGGGTGGGCACGTGGAATATGATTTGATTGTGGTGGGCAGCGGTTCAGTCGGCGCGGCGGCAGGGTATTACGCTACCCTGGCCGGCTTGAAAGTGCTGATGATCGACAGCGCCATTCCCCCGCACCGCAACGGCAGCCATCACGGCGATACCCGCATCATCCGCCACGCTTACGGCGAAGGCGAAAAGTACGTGCCGCTGGTGCTGCGCGCACAGGCGTTGTGGAATGCGCTGATTCGACAATCCGGCGAGGAACTGTTCCAGTCGTGCGGCGTGCTCAATTTGGGGCCGCAGCACTCCGAATTCATTCGCAATGCTCAGCAGAGCGCGCAGAAATTCCGCCTGAACGCACAAACCCTCAGTGCCGAACAGATCGCTCAACGCTGGCCGGAATTCCGCGCGCCAGACGGTTACGTCGGCGTTTTCGAGCCGGACGCCGGCTTCCTGCGTTCCGAACTAGCGGTGGCCAGCCTGATCAAGCTGGCGAAAGAGGCCGGCTGCAGCCAACTGTTCAACTGCCCGGTCAGCGCGGTGGAACCTATCGATGACGGCGTTGCAGTCGTCACCGGCGAAGGGCGTTTCACCGCGCGAAAAGCCGTGGTCACCGCCGGCACCTGGGTGAAAGCGCTGTTGCCGCAGCTGCCGATCGCGCCATTGCGCAAGGTATTCTCCTGGCATCAGGCGGACGGCCGCTACAGCGTGAACAACTGCTTCCCGGCCTTTACCGTCGAAGCGCAGGACGGCACGCACTATTACGGCTTCCCGGCGGATAACGACGGCCTGAAAGTGGGTAAACACGACGGCGGGCAGCCGATGGACGCCCCCGAGCAGCGCAAACCCTTCGGTAGCTACGCCAGCGACGGCACCGAAGTTTTCTCCTTCCTGCGGCAGTTTTTGCCGGGTGTAGGCGTATGTTTACACGGCGAAGCCTGCAGTTATGACATGAGCCCCGACGAAGACTTTATTATCGATACCCTGCCGGAGTGCGATCGCCTGATGGTCATCAGCGGATTGAGCGGCCACGGCTTCAAGTTCGCCAGCGCGCTGGGTGAGATTGCCGCCCTGTTCGCGCAGGGCAAAGCGCCACCGGTCGACGTCTCCAGCTTTGGTCTGAAACGATTTAGCTAAGCGAAGGATTTCTCTGTCCAGGTTGACGTCGTGCCCTGGACAGCAAAATTTGGCAGTTACAATTTATTAACCTGCTAACTCTTTTAAATACCAAGTAAAAATTCTGATAACGGAAATTTCTTGCATTCAGCATTTGAATTTCCGAATTGAACACTTGCAGTGTAAGTCCTATTTTACAGAAGATATGCTCCATCGGCTTTCAACAAGGACGTCACCATGAAACTACTTGTCGTGGACGAATGCTGCTTCACCCGGGTCGGTATAGCCAGCTACTTTGCTGATAGTGGGATTACGACGATCAAGTGCTGCCACAGCATTGAGTACGCTACGCCGCTGTTGGCCAGCTTTCAGCCGAGCCACATTCTGGTGAACCTCAGCAACCAGTGCCGCTATAACGAAGCGGACGCACAGCTGCTGGCGTTTATGGAAGCCAGCCAGTCTGCATTGCTGTTTATCTATCTCGATACGCCTTACCCCTACAGCGAAACGCCAATGCGCATCGCCGATAACGCGTTCCTGTTCAATAAAAGCATTCTGCCGCTCACCTTGCGCACACTGCGCGAAAATCCGCTGGCGCTGGCCGATGACGGCGAAGAGCGTTCCCTGTTCAGCCCGCAGGAACTGACGGTGATGAAATATTGGATGGCGGAAATGCCCAACTACCGCATCGCGAAAAAGCTGCAGATCAGCTCGCATACGGTGTATGTGCACAAGCGCCATATCACGGAGAAGATCAACGCGCGCAACCGGCTGGAGTTCTACTCGCTGTATAACGTGCTGCGTTATTTCTACCCGCCCAGCGCACCAACGAATTCGACGCCGCTGGCGCTGCTGGCGGTGTAACATCAAGCCTGCGATAACGCAGGCTTTTTTATCGCCACTCTTCCAGCGCTAGCGCGCGCCCCGCTATAAAAGGTGCCGAGAAAAGGACTATAATCAAAGGTCTCTTTCTTCAGGCGGCTGAAATGTTAAACCGAATACTGGCGGCTATCGTCAACAACGTGCGTGAGCACCTGGTGCTGTATCTTTGTCTGTGGCTGGTGCTGCTGGTGCTGGATGTCTATTTTTTCTTCGTGATGTAACCCATGCCGTCGTCATTTCCCCGACTGAGCTTCAGCCGCTTCGGTGATCCCGCCCAGGTGCTGGCGCTGCAGCAGACGAGCAGGCCGCCGCTGCGCCCCGGCCGGTTGCTGCTGCAGATGCGCTATGCCCCGATCAACCCTTCCGACCTGATCCCGATTCACGGCCAATACGCGCACCGCATCGCCCTGCCGCAGGTGCCTGGCTATGAAGGCGTAGGCGTCATCGTCGATCCGCAAAGCGGACGCTCGACCGGCCGACGCGCGCTGGCGGTAGCGGGTGACGGCAGCTGGCAAACCTTCGTCACGCTGCCTGAAGAACGGGTGGTCTGGGTACCGGACGACATCGACGACGCCAGCGCGGCGCAAATCTATATCAACCCGCTCACCTGCTGGGTGCTGCTGACGCAATGGCTGCCACTCAACGCCGGTGACGTGCTGCTGCTCAACGGCGGCGGCTCCGCCGTTAGCCTGCTGCTGGCACAGATGACGGCGCTGCGTGGCATTCGTCTGGCGGTGGTGGTGCGCAACCTCACTCATCGCCCGGCGCTGCTGGCCGCCGGTGCCTGGCGCGTTATTGAGGCGCCGCAGCTGGCGCAAATGACCCACTTTGGCGCCCGCGCCGCTATCGACTGCATCGGCGGAGAAGACGGATTGCAGCTGGCGCGGGCAGTTCGCACCGGCGGCGACTTTGTGGCGCTGGGCCTGCTGGGTGGGCGCCAGGTGGACTGGCGGCGCGTGGTGGACGAATTGAAGCTGCGCGCTTCGCTGTTCCACCTGCGTAAATGGAATGCGCAGGCGGCACCGGCGCAGTGGCAAACGGCATTTTATCAGCTATTCCAGCTGCTGCGGCGCGGCCAGCTGGCATTGCGCCAACCCGCCGCGATTTACCCTTTATATCAGTACGCAGCGGCGCTGCAACACGCTGTGCAGCCCGGTGTGAACGGCAAGATCTTCCTCACTCCGGCGGCGCCGGAGGCTGACGTGGCGGGCGGCCGTCGCCCAGGATAACCGCCAGCCGATAGCCGCCCTCGGTGGTTTCCAGCGCGATGCGCGCCACAATTGTCAGCGGCACCGACAGCAGCATGCCGACCGGGCCGAGTAGCCAGCCCCAAAAGATCAGCGACAGGAACACCACCAGCGTCGACAACCCCAGCCCACGCCCCATCACCCGCGGTTCGAGGATATTGCCGATCACCATGTTGATTGCGATAAAACCGCCCGCCACCACCAGCGCATCACCCAATCCGTTGAACAGCAGCGCCTGAATCAGCGGCGGAATGGCGGCCAATACCGAGCCGATATTGGGAATATAGTTGAGCAGAAATGCCAGCAGCCCCCAGATAAAGGCGAAGCGTACGCCGACCGCCGCCAGGAAGATCCAGACGATCACCCCGGTAGCCAGGCTGATGATGGTTTTAATCACCAGATAACGCGTCACGCCGTCCAGCGCCCGTCGCATCGCGGCGAGGCCTTCATTCGGCTTATCCAGCGCCTGCTGCAGCTTATAAGGCAGCAGCTGCACTTCGAACAGCATAAACACCACGGTCATCAGCAGCAGGAAGACGTTGGTCATGGCGCCAGACAGGTGCCCCAGCATGCGGGTAACCAGATTCATCGCCGCGCTGGGATCGACATATTGCAGCATCGCTTCGCTGGAGAGGCTGATATTGAAGCGATCGGCGTAATACTGCAGCTCGCGCAGTTTCTCGATCATCATGCCGCGGTACTGCGGCAGCGAACGGGCGAACTCGTTCAGCGAAGCGCCCAGCATGCCGATGAACAGCATCACGACCACAATCACCGCCGTCACCAGCAGCGTCACCCCAAGGATACGCGGCACCCGTCTGCGTTCCAGCATCGCCACCAGCGGGTTCAGCACCATGGCGAGGAACACCGCCAGTAGAAACGGCACCACGATGTCGGCGGCGGCTTTCACCCCAGCCAGAATGATCACCAACATCGCCAGCAGGACGGCCAAACGCAGGCTGTTGTCGGTTACACGGGTTCGGCCCATGACGTTTCCTTGTTATTTCACTGGGTTAGCCGGCCATCAAGAGCCGATGTTTGACGCTAATGGTAGCAAAGTCCGCCGTTATGCCGCAGAGGATTTCGCGTAACCGTTCGAAAAAATTAATCTTTCCGCCCTGCTCTTCGCCGCGAGAAATAGGCATAACCTTTGCCAACAAATAATCCCACCGAGCAATTTATGGACGGTTTACGTAAAATGACAAAAGCTGACATTAATAGATAATAAGCCTAATTTTCAACAACTAGCATAATCGTTACGTGAAAGAAATAATATCATCTTCAACGATTTATCTGATGAACTCCGAACATCTCAAACAAATTCACTGACTAATATTTCTAAGAAGTAACATAGTTAAATTTATTATTGATTTTATGTTTCCTAAAGTTTAATTATTGCAGCCAGCCAATCGGTAATCGAAGGAAACAGGATGCTCTGGAAAAATACCGCCGATCGTTTCGGCCATGTGTCAGTGTTGATCCACTGGCTGGTGGCGCTGACGGTGTACGGCATGTTCGCACTTGGTCTGTGGATGGTTACGCTGGGCTATTACGACGTCTGGTACCACCAGGCGCCGGAGATCCACAAAAGCATCGGCGCGCTGCTGTTCATCGTCATGGTGATCCGCGTGATCTGGCGCTTTGTCTCGCCGCCGCCCAAGCCTCTGGCCAGCTATGGTCGCCTCACTCGCGTCAGCGCCATTCTCGCGCATCTGGCGTTGTACGCCGTGTTGTTCGGCATTCTGATCAGCGGCTATCTGATCTCGACCGCCGACGGCCAACCGATCAGCGTATTCGGCTGGTTCGACGTGCCCGCCACCGTGACCGGGATGGCGGAGCAAGCCGATACCGCCGGCGCCATTCACCTTTACCTGGCCTGGGCCGTGGTAGTGCTCTCGGTACTGCACGGGCTGGCCGCGCTTAAACATCACTTTATCGATCGTGATGTCACTTTGAAACGGATGCTGGGTAGCAGCGCCGATTAACCTTTGGACTTATGGAGATTGCTATGTTGAAAAAGACCGTATTGGGCCTGACCGCAGGCGCCCTGCTGCTGAGCGCCGGTTCCGCACTGGCGGCGGACTACAAGATCGACAAACAGGGCCAGCACGCCTTTATCGAATTCCGCATCCAGCACCTGGGCTACAGCTGGCTGTACGGCAGCTTTAAAGACTTCGACGGCGGCTTCACCTTCGACGAAAAAGATCCGTCCAAGGACAAGGTCAACGTGACCATCAATACCGCCAGCGTCGACACCAACCACGCCGAACGCGACAAGCACCTGCGCAGCGCCGAGTTCCTCAACGTAGAGAAGAACAAGCAGGCCAAGTTTGAATCCACCGAAGTGAAGAAAAGCGGCGACGGTTATGCGGTGGTCGGTAACCTGACGTTGAACGGCGTGACCAAGCCGGTCACGCTGGACGCCAAACTGATTGGCCAGGGCAACGATCCGTGGGGCGGCTACCGCGCCGGCTTTGAAGCCAACGGCAAGATCAAGCTGAAAGACTTCGGCATCACCACCGATCTGGGCCCGGCGTCGCAAGACGTTGAGCTGATCATCTCCGTAGAAGGCGTGCGCGAGAAATAAAAAAAAGCCCGGCTTGGCGGCCGGGCTTCTCATTTCCTCAGGCTCAGCGGGCTGGGCCTTCTTCTTCCGGTGCCGGAATGTGCATCGTAGTCTGCAACAAGCCTTTCGACTTATTGAAGATCTTGACGCCGTTTTCACGGCCGGCACGGCGCGCGCGCTGCTCTTCGCGCGGCAGCTTCAGCTCTTCGCGGCAAATCTCGCTGCAGCACCCTTCAAACTTGGCGGCGCAGCTCGGGCACTGAATGAACAGCAGATGGCAGCCGTCGTTCTTGCAGTTGGTGTGGGTGTCGCACGGCGCACCGCACTGGTGGCAGTTGGCGATCACATCGTCGGAGATGCGCTCGCCCATGCGCTCATCGAACACGAAGTTTTTGCCGATAAACTTCAGCGGCAACCCCTGCTCTTTCGCTTTGCGGGTGTACTCGATAATCCCGCCTTCCACGTGGTAGATGTTTTTAAAGCCGTTGTGCAGCATATAGGCGCTGGCTTTTTCACAGCGAATGCCGCCGGTGCAGTACATGACGATGTTTTTGTCTTTGCTGTCCTGCAGCATCTCCACCGCCATCGGCAGCTGATCGCGGAAGGTATCCGACGGCACCTCGATGGCGTTTTCGAAGTGACCGACTTCGTACTCATAGTGGTTGCGCATATCGACGAACACCGTATTCGGATCGTCGATCATCTGATTGACGCGATCGGCCTGCAGATACTCGCCGACGTTGCTTGGGTCAAAGCTCTCGTCATCGATGCCGTCGGCCACGATACGCTCGCGCACCTTGAGGCGCAACACCCAAAAGGATTTGCCGTCGTCTTCCAGCGCGATGTTCAGGCGCACCTGATCCAGCGCCGGGTGCGAGGCGAACAGCGCGGCTTTGAACGCGTCGAAATTATGCTGTGGCACGCTGATCTGCGCGTTGATGCCCTCTTTCGCCACGTAGATGCGGCCGAACACCTTCAGTTTTTCGAACTGAACGTACAGGCTGTCGCGAAACGCTTTGGGATCGTCGATGGAGAAGTATTTGTAAAAAGAAACTGTGGTGCGAGGCTCGGTTTCCGCCAGCATGCGCGCCTTCAGTTCCTCGTTAGAAATTCGGTTATGTAACACTGGCATGGTGTACTTTCCTGTCTTTCGGGAGGTGACTGATTATCGCGCGCAGCCTGCCGGCCCGCGCGCGGCGCACATCATACCCGAAAAACCGCCGCCGCGCAGCCCCGCCATCATGCCTACACGGTTGCTCCTGAATAATGCCCGGCCATGATATTGCCGTTGGCCTTTAGCGGGAAATATTGTGGAAAAATCCGGCACCTGATGCATATTTAACGCCGAAAAGGGGATTTTAATGCGTTGTGTTTTCCCGGAGCACGAGAAAAATGCCACAATAGTCGCAAACAAACGGCAGAAACGAACCTTGCGGCCGAACTCACCCGGCCGCCAGACCATGCTATGACTCTGTCATTACACTTAAACAACCGTATTCAAACAGAGAACCCATGACTCAAGTTCCTACTTTCAATCGCTCCTTATTGCACCCACGCTATTGGCTGACCTGGGTCGGCATCGGCTTGCTGTATCTGCTGGTGTTGCTGCCTTACCCCGTCATCTACTGGCTCGGCACCTCGATCGGGCGGTTTGCCATGCGCTTTCTCAAGCGCCGCGTCGCTATCGCCCAACGCAACCTCGAGCTCTGTTTTCCCGACATGCCGCAGGCCGAACGCGATGCGCTGGTGGTAAAGAATTTCGAATCGGTCGGCATGGGGCTGTTTGAAACCGGCATGGCGTGGTTTTGGCCTAACTGGCGCATTGAGCGCTGGTTCAAGGTCAGCGGCCTGGAGCACATCCAAAAAGCGCGTGACAACCATCAGGGCGTGCTGCTGATTGGCCTGCACTTTCTGACGCTGGAGCTGGGCGCGCGCATCTTCGGCATTCACAATCCGGGCATCGGCGTTTACCGCCCGCACGACAACAAGCTGATGGACTGGCTGCAAACCTGGGGACGCATGCGCTCCAACAAGTCGATGCTGGATCGCAAGGACGTCAAAGGCATGATTCGCGCCCTGAAACAGGGCGATATCATCTGGTATGCGCCGGATCACGACTACGGCCCGCGCAGCAGCGTTTTCGTGCCGCTGTTCGCGGTCGACAAAGCCGCTACCACTACCGGCAGCTACGTGCTGGTGCGGATGGGCAAACCGGCGATCATTCCGTTCACCCCGCGCCGCCTGCCGGACGGCAAAGGGTATGAGCTGATCATGCAACCGGCGGTGGAAAACTTCCCGCTGGATAACGAAATCGAGGCCGCCGCCTTTATGAATAAAGTGGTGGAAAAAGAGATCCTGATGGCGCCTGACCAATATATGTGGCTGCATCGTCGCTTCAAGACCCGCCCGGAAGGCGAGCCTTCGCTCTACTGATAAAGCAAACCCGCCACCGGCGGGTTTTTTATTGCGCGCCTCTTGAGAATCGACGGCGAGGGTGGGATGGTAAAGCCTTTCGCCAACCTGGAGCCGCTATGTACATTGTCAGCCTGACCTACCATCGCCCGATCGCCGAAGTCGACAGCCACCTTGACGGGCACATCGCCTGGCTTAAGAAATATTTTCAGGACGGCACCTTCGTCGCCTCCGGCCGCAAAAATCCCCGCACCGGCGGCGTGATCCTGGCCAAGGGCATTGACCGTGCGCGGCTGGACGCCATCCTGGCCGAAGATCCCTTCAACGCCGTGGCTCACTACGAGGTCACCGACTTTAGCGCCACCACCACCGCCGCCGGTTTCGAGGCGCTGGCCGGACTATAAAACGCTGTAAATTCCGCGCGCTAAGCGCGGAATAAGGTTTAAACGTCTTTTTTAAAACTTTATTTCATTTTTTGCCCAATCCTTGTCCCCTCGTTTGCCGTCGCCGCGCTGGCGGCGCATACTTACCAAGCTAACTTTCACGTTTTGCCCCTTCATCTTGCCGCCGGCAAAACGCGTCACCTTTCGGCAGTGGATATTTATGGCTTCGGCAGCAGAACCCGTTAACTGGAAACGCAACCTTTTCGTCGCCTGGGTAGGGTGTTTTCTCACCGGCGCCGCCTTCAGCCTGGTAATGCCGTTTCTGCCGCTATACGTAGAGACGCTGGGCGTAACCGGCCATCAGGCGCTCAATATGTGGTCCGGTCTGCTGTTCAGCATCACCTTTCTGTTTTCCGCTATCGCCGCGCCATTTTGGGGTGCCCTGGCCGACCGACGCGGCCGTAAACTGATGCTGCTGCGCTCCGCATTGGGCATGGCGATCGTCATGATGCTGATGGGCATGGCGCAAACGATCTGGCAATTTCTCGCGCTGCGAGCGGTGCTAGGGCTGCTTGGCGGGTTCATACCCAACGCCAACGCGCTGATCGCCACCCAGGTGCCACGCAACCGCAGCGGCTGGGCGCTCGGCACCCTATCTACCGGTGGCGTAGGCGGTGCGCTGATCGGCCCGCTGATCGGCGGCCTGTTGGCCGACCTCTATGGTCTGCGCCCGGTGTTTTACATCACCGCCACGGTGCTGTTCGTCTGCTTCGTGCTGACGCTGCTGTATGTCAAAGAGCAGTTCACCCCGGTACAAAAACGCGACATGTTGCACGCACGGCAGGTGTTTGCCTCGCTCAAAAACCCGAAACTGGTGCTCAGCCTGTTCGTGACTACCATGATTATCCAGATCGCCACCGGCTCGATTGCGCCGATCCTGACGCTGTATGTGCGCGATCTGGCCGGCGCCACCCATAATCTGGCGTTTATCAGCGGGCTAATCGCCTCGGTGCCCGGCGTCGCGGCATTGATGAGCGCCCCACGTCTGGGCAAGCTGGGCGATCGCATCGGCCCGGAGCGCATTCTGATATGTATGCTGATCGTCTCGGTGCTGCTGCTGATCCCGATGGCCTTCGTGCAAACGCCGTGGCAGCTCGGGGTGCTGCGCTTTCTGCTGGGGGCGGCCGACGGCGCGCTGCTGCCGGCGGTACAGACGCTGCTGATTTACAACTGCACCAATCAGGTGGCCGGCCGCATTTTCAGCTATAACCAGTCGTTCCGTGACGTCGGCAACGTCAGCGGCCCATTGCTTGGCGCCGCGGTCTCCGCCGGCTACGGTTTTCGCGCGGTCTTCGGCGTCACCGCTTTAGTCGTGCTGTTCAACGCCGGTTATTCCTGGTGGTGTCTGCGGCGGCGGCCGGGCTACATGCGGGAAGACACGCTGCAGGAAGAACAATAGCTGCATTTATCGCCAATTTCCGCCATTGGCCAGATCAACACCGCGTTTCCCCTACTTTTAATAATGCTTCCTTCGGGCCTGCGAATTTTCGGCCCACTCGGAACATTCTTACCTCAACATCTTGTTTATCAACAATTAATTAACTTTCAGCGCATAAAACCCGCTGTCAATCATATTCCCGCCACAACCAACAGAAAAACCAGAAAAGGAGATGCTTGTCGACTTTTCGTCTAAAAAATGGGATACAGGTACTAGACAAAACCAACGACCAGTTATCAAATGGTTAAATAATATCACGCCAGATGTGAACCATCGGCCAAGTGAAAAAAGGTCAGCACGCTTTCCACGGTTTATCAGCGTTGCAGCCGCGGTTTTGTCGGGTAATCCGCATTGGGCGGATCGCCTTCATTAAATACACATACAACCACAGTACGGGCTGCAGCCATGCAGCGCCTTTTTATTGGGAAATCGTTATGCAATCCTCTGTCAATAAGTCAGAAAGCCGGACCTTCTTCGGCCATCCCTATCCGCTGGGTTCTCTGTTCTTCACCGAAATGTGGGAGCGCTTCTCGTTCTACGGCATCCGTCCGCTGCTGATCCTGTTTATGGCCGCCACCGTGTACGACGGCGGCCTGGGTCTGGCACGTGAGAACGCGTCGGCGATCGTCGGCATTTTCGCCGGCAGCATGTACCTGGCGGCGCTGCCGGGCGGCTGGCTGGCGGACAACTGGCTCGGCCAGCGCAAGGCCGTCTGGTACGGTTCGATCCTGATCGCCCTCGGCCACCTGTCGATCGCCCTGTCCGCGGTGATGGGCACCAACCTGTTCTTCATCGGCCTGATGTTCATCGTGCTCGGTTCCGGCCTGTTCAAGACCTGTATCTCGGTGATGGTCGGCACGCTGTACAAGAAAGGCGATGCGCGCCGTGACGGCGGTTTCTCGCTGTTCTATATGGGCATCAACATCGGCTCGTTCATCGCCCCGTTGATCTCCGGCTGGCTGATCAAGTCACACGGCTGGCACTGGGGCTTCGGCATCGGCGGTATCGGGATGCTGGTGGCGCTGGTGATCTTCCGGGTGTTCGCCGTACCGGCGATGAAACGCTATGACCGCGAAGTGGGCCTGGATTCCACCTGGAACAGCCCGGTCGCGAAGAAAAAAGGCGTCGGCGCCTGGCTGCTGGCATTGGCGGTAGTCCTGGCTGCGGTCATCGTACTGATCGCTCAGGGCACCATCGTCATCAACCCGGTTGAGGTAGCCAGCGTGCTGGTGTACGTCATCGCCGCGTCGGTCACCCTGTATTTCATCTACCTGTTCGCCTTTGCCGGCCTGAGCCGCAAAGAGCGTGCACGCCTGCTGGTGTGCTTCATTCTGCTGATCTCCGCCGCGTTCTTCTGGTCGGCGTTTGAACAGAAGCCAACCTCGTTCAACCTGTTCGCCAACGATTACACCAATCGCATGGTTGGCGGCTTCGAGATCCCGGCGGTGTGGTTCCAGTCGATCAACGCCCTGTTCATCATCCTGCTGGCGCCGGTGTTCAGCTGGGCCTGGCCTGCGCTGGCGCGCAATAACGTGCGTCCGAGCAGCATCACCAAGTTCGTGATCGGTATCCTGTGCGCCGCCGGCGGTTTCGGCCTGATGATGCTGGCCGCGCAGAATGTGCTGAGCAACGGCGGCGCCGGCGTATCGCCGATGTGGCTGGTGGGCAGTATCCTGATGCTGACGCTGGGTGAGCTGTGCCTGAGCCCGATCGGTCTGGCCACCATGACGCTGCTGGCGCCGGAGAGAATGCGCGGGCAAATGATGGGATTGTGGTTCTGCGCCAGCGCGCTGGGCAACCTGGCCGCCGGCCTGATCGGCGGCCACGTCAAGGCCGACCAGTTGGATATGCTGCCGGATCTGTTCGCTCGCTGCTCCGTCGCGCTGCTGATCTGCGCCGCCGTGCTGATCGTACTGATCGTGCCGATTCGCCGCATGCTGGAAAATACCCAGTCCAAGAGCGCGCAAAAACCGGCGACCAACGCCTGACGGATAACCCGTTTTTATCTCGCAAACCGGCGCTCGAGGCGCCGGTTTTTTTATGCTTGCCAGGCCTGATGTTGCAGGACCACCCGGTAGCCGTCAGGATCTTCAAAGGTTTGCCCCGCCCTATCCCAATAGGGGTTATAGGCGACGGCCACCAAGAATCCCGCCGCCCGCATCCGCTCACACCCGGCTCGCCATTCGTTTTCATCCGGCAGGTAAAACACCAGCAGATGATCCTGCGTCGGCGCCTGCCCGACCCGCACCCCGCGATGCTGCGTGAACTCCAGATGGTAGGCATGCTGCGGATGCCCGATCATAATGCCGTCAAAGCCCTGATGATCGACAAACTCGCCCAGCCTTTCAAACCCCAACCCGCGGCAATACAGCGTGGCAATCTCTTGCAACCGATCGGTCGGGCGCGCAATGCGCAGCACCGCCTTGGCTATCGACATGAACGCCTCCACCTCATGATAATCTCATACAGCGCCATGCCCGCCAGCATCGCCAGCAGGAACGGCCATACCCGTTGTATTTCCGCCCCCGCCAACACCCAGGCCGGGCCAGGGCAAATGCCCGCCATGCCCCAACCGATGCCGAACAGCGCGCTGCCCACCAGCAAACGGCGATCCACACGCCCGGCGGCCGGGATCTGCAGCGGTTCCCCCAACAGGCTCCGCTGGCGTCGGCGCGCCCACATAAAGGCCGGCGCCGCCACTGCAATCGCCCCAACCATCACCAACGCCAGCGAAGGATCCCACCGGCCGGTAATATCGAGAAACGCCAGTACTTTGGCCGGATTGGCCATGCCGGCGATAATTAACCCCAGGCCGAAAATCACGCCGCTCAGCAGCGCCAACAGAGACTTAAGCATCTTCAGCCTCCCAACAGGTGGCGCATCAGCCACACGGTCGTAAAGCCCAGCAGCATAAACACCGCCGTGGCGGCCAACGATCGCGGTGCCAACCGCGCGACGCCGCACACGCCGTGCCCGCTGGTGCAGCCGCTGCCCAACCGGGTACCCACCCCCACCAACAGCCCCGCGATCGCCAGCCAGCCGCTGCCGGCCGCAATCTCACCAGGAGGCAAAGCCGCCGCAGCAGCATACAGCCAGGGAGAAATCAGCAACCCGCCAAGAAATGCGGCGCGCCAGCCCCGCTCCCGGCCGCCCGCGCTCAATAAGCCGCCGGTAATGCCGCTGATGCCGGCGATGCGGCCGTTGAACAGCAGCAGCAGCGCTACCGCACCGCCGATAATGGCCCCGCCCGCCAGCGCGGAATAGGGCGTGAAGTGTTGCCAGTCAATGGTCATCTCGGTTCTCCGGCTGTGGGCAATACAGTTGATACAGGGTCGTTAGCAGCGCCAGCGCTTTGGCATCGGCCACCGCATAGTAAATCTGCTTGCCGGCTCGCCGGGTGGAGACCAACCCTTCCTCCCGCAGCACGCCAAGCTGTTGGGATAACGTCGGCTGGCGGATAGCCAGCGCCTGCGCCAGCTCGCTCACTGCCATCTCGCCCTGGCTGAGTCGACACAGCAGCAGCAGCCGATCTTCATTGCCCAAGGTGCGCAGCATCGCGCCGGCCTGCGCCGCCGCCTTGCGCATCGCCTCAATATCCATCCCCCCTCCAATCAATTTACAAAATTATATAATATCATTTTATAAACTACTTATCTGCCTCGTGCCACAGGCTGGTGTGGAACCGCGCCGCATGGCATGCTGTCATCCCCCTTTTTGCCGCGCGGAGGCCGCTAACGATGCTGCTGTTTCATGACGTTCTGCCGGTCGATCAGCCCGTCCGGCCGTTGGCCAAGGATTATCGCCACGGCGACAGCGAGCCGGATCACTACCATAACTGCGCGCAGCTGATTCACAGCCTGAGCGGCGTAGTGCAGGTCACGACCCGGCTCGGCAGTTGGGTGGTGCCACCCGGCCGCGGCGTCTGGGTACCGGCGAAAATGGTGCACAGCCTGCGCATCACCGGCCAGGTGGCGGCCAGGACGCTGTTCGTCGATCCATTGGCGCGCGCCGATCTGCCGGCCCAATGCCAGGTGGTGCAGGTTTCGCCGCTGCTGCGCGAGTTGATTATCTGTGCGATGGAGATTGCGCCCGGCTACCCAAGCGGCGGGCGCGATGAGCGCGTGATGGAACTGATCCTGGATGAGTTGAGAATGCTGCCGATCCTGCCGTTGCACCTGCCCGAACCGCGTGAGGCCTCACTGCTTGCCCTATGCCGCCATATTCAGACCACGCTGGCACAGCCCTGGACGCTGGAACAGGCGGCCGCTCATCTCAGCGTCAGCGGACGCACCCTGTCGCGGCGCTTCCAGCGAGAAACCGGGCTGCATTTTAGTGATTGGGTGCGGCGCGCCCGTTTGCTGGCGGCGTTGAACGCGCTGGCGACCGGCCGCTCGGTGTTGGAAGTGGCGCTGGATCTTGGCTATGACAGCCCCAGCGCGTTCAGCGCCATGTTCCGCCGGTTATTGGGGGTCGCGCCCAGCGACTATTTCAGCCGGACCGCGCCGACGACAGATAGCGCCCGGCAACGTTGAACAGCGCCTGCAGCGAAGCGCTGGCGGAGTCAACGTCGATGCCTACGCCGTAGGTCGCCTCACCTTGCGGCAGCGTACAGCGGATATAGGCCACCGCTCGGCTATCACTCTGATGCCCCAGCGTGTGCTCGTGGTAATCCTCGATCGCCAGCGGCAAGCCGAAGCGCTGACGCAGCGCATCCACCGCGCTGGAAAGCAGACCGTTGCCGGCCCCCTGCAGACGCAGTGTCTCTCCCTCGCAGGCAACTCGCGCGTTGAAGCTGTAGGCCTCTACCCCATGACTTTCCGTCTGGTAGCTCAACAGCTGCAAGCGCGGCTGCTCCACCAGCCCATAGGTGTCGCGGAATAAGCGCCACAGCTGTGCGCCGCTCATTTCCTTCCCGCTGCCGTCGGTCGCACGCTGCACCACCTGGCTGAAATCAATCTGCAGACCGCGCGGCAGCGCCAGCCCATGATTTTGTTCCAGTAGCCAGGCAGCCCCGCTTTTACCGGACTGGCTGTTGACCCGGATCACCGCCTCATAGCTGCAGCCGACATCGGCGGGATCGAGCGGCAGGTAAGGCACTTGCCACCAGCCATCTTGTCGCTGCCGTTGCGCGGCGAAACCTTTTTTGATCGCATCCTGATGCGAACCGGAGAAGGCGGTAAACACCAGCTCACCGGCATAAGGATGGCGAGGATGCACCGGCAGTTGATTGCACTGTTCCACCACTTCCACCACCTGTTTCAGGCGGCTGAAGTCCAGGCCCGGCGCCACGCCTTGGGTATAGAGATTCAACGCCAACGTAACCAGATCGACGTTGCCGGTACGCTCTCCGTTGCCGAACAGGCAGCCTTCGACCCGATCGGCACCGGCCAGCAGCGCCAGCTCCGCGCAGGCCACGCCGGTACCGCGATCGTTATGCGGATGTACGCTGATCGCCACATCGGCGCGACGGCTGAAGTGACGGCAGAACCACTCAATCTGATCGGCATACACGTTGGGCGTACTCACCTCCACCGTCGCCGGCAGGTTGATGATCATCGGCCGCTGCGGCCCCGGTTGCCACACCTCCGCCACCGCCTCGCAGATCTCCAGCGCGAACTCTAATTCAGTAAAACAGAAGGTTTCCGGCGAATACTCGAAGCACCAGGCGGTATCGGGCTGAGCCTCGCAATGCCGGCGAATGCGCCGCGCGCCGTTCACCGCCAGCGCCACGGTTGCGGCCTTATCCTGACGGAACACGATGTCGCGAAACATCGGCGCCGTGGCGTTATACAGATGCACGATTGCCCGTGGAGCCCCCAGCAGCGCCTCGAAGGTGCGATCGATCAGATCGTCTCGCGACTGCGTCAGCACCTGAATCGTGACGTCGTGCGGGATCAGTTGCTCGTCGATCAGCGTGCGCACAAAATCGAAATCCGTTTGCGACGCCGAAGGGAAAGCCACCTCAATCTCTTTGAAACCGCACTGCAACAACAATTGATAGAATTCGCGCTTGCGCGCGTTATCCATCGGCTCCGCCAGCGCCTGGTTGCCGTCGCGCAGATCGCTGGAGCACCAGCGCGGCGCCTGCCGCAGGGTACGCGAAGGCCACTGACGATCCGGTAATGTCACCGGCGGGAACGGTCGGTATTTGCTTGAAGGGTCGATTAACATGGGCTTCTCCTGGCAACTGAGTGAACGATAGCGCCATTATTTCCCGCCATCGCCTCCTCTTCTCCCGCTTTGCGGACAACCGTCGTCGCAAAGCGGACAACAAAAAAATTTGCATCCTGCGCCAGTGAGACAACAATTAGTTTTGACGTTTATCCCACCGCACCGGCAATGCGCCGGGCGCTCTACTCTCATTGTCAACGGAGGCGAACATGAGCCTGTATGCAACCCTGGAAGAAGCCATCGAGGCCGCACGTGAAGAGTTTATCGACACCGCCGAAGGCGGCGGCGATGACGAACCGCCGGTGCCGCAGCAGTTCAATCTGCAAAAGTACGTGATGCAGGATGGCGACACGATGTGGCAGGCCGAGTTCTTCGAAGAAGAAGGCGAAACGGTGGAATGCCTGCCGCTGCGCAGCGGTGCGGCGGCGCAGGCGATATTCGACGGTGACTACGACGAGGTGGAGATCACCGCCGAGTGGATAGACGAAAATACCCTGTACGAATGGGAAGAAGGCGACTTCCAGCTTGAGCCGCCGCTGGATACCGAAGAAGGCCAGGCCGCGGCCGATGAATGGGATGAACGTTAACCCGCACCACGTTTTTATCGCCAAGGAGGCAGTATGATTATCCGCCGGGCCCGCCCTACCGACTACCCCGCCATTTTACAGCTGCAGGGGGAAAACGTGCCGGAAGCACTCGACGAGCGCCACAAACGGCAGGGATTTATCGTATCGCGCATGAATGAGGCGCAGCTGACGGCGATCAACCGCGGCATCGGCATACTCGTGGCCGAACAGGAGAACCAACTGGCCGGGTTCGTTTGCCTGATGCCCGCCGACGTGCAACCGCGGCCGCCGGTGGTGGATGCGATGCTGGCGACGCTCGCCACGCAGTCCTTCGCCGGGCGGGCGCTGAGTGAGCAGCGGGTGTTTCTCTACGGCCCGGTTTGCCTCGACGCAGCCTGGCGCGGCAAAGGCGTGCTGAAACGCCTCTACGCCGCCGTCAAAGCGCACACCAGTCATGACTACGACGTGGGCGCGCTGTTTATCGACGACGACAATCCGCATTCGTTGGTCGCTCATGTGCAAGGGTTGGGCATGACGGCGCTGGCACCTTTCCATTGCGGGCAGAAAGGCTATCAGCTGGTGGTGTTCGCCACCCGCTGAGCAGGTTTATTCATAGGGGCCATGCTGCGCATCGAACGGCAGCATAAAGGTGTCCACCACCATCGACAGCGGCACGTCTATCACCGTGACGTAACGCCAGGGCGTATCGCGCAAATCCCACTGCACGCCGGGATAGTACTGGTGGCCATGCCCCGCACCGGGCACGGTGCGGCTGATGATGCTGCCGCAACCGGTTAAGACCATCACGCCGGCCGCCACGCAGGCCAGCCGAAGGTAGGAAGAGAGCTTCACGACATTGACTCTGAGCAAAGGGTTGTTTCGCGAGTGAACAACGCATCGGCCGCAGTCTATCACAGTTCCCTTTCTCTTCCGGTACCGGCGCGCGTAAGCAAAAGGTAAAAAAAACGGGGAACGCGCCATGCGCATTCCCCGTCTGAGCGTTACCGTTCAGCGATTAACGTCGGCCCGTTGGGTGTGCCAGCGGGTTGTGCGGCAACTGCTGATAGTGCTCGCGCCAGGCGGCGCCTTCCGGCAACAGCCAGACGCGCTGGTGCAGACGAGCCAGCGTGACCGGATCGCTCAGCAGCTCCAGACGTTTGCCCTTCACCAGCTTCTCCGGCCCCAGCTGCAGCGCTTCGTTTACCCGCTCCTCGCGGTTGCGATCGAGGGTAGCGCGCAGATGGTGACGCGCCGTCGCCAACGCCGTCGCCAGCGCGTTGAAGGACGGGTTGACCACCGCATGCATAAAGCCGTTGGTCAGCGCGCGGTTGCGGTTGAGATGCAGGTACTCTTCCGTCGCCAGCAACTCGCGCGGCGGGTTGTACTCTTCCGGGATCAGGAACAGCTTGGCGCGTTTGCTCTTCATGCCCAGCGTCGCGCGGCTCGACAGCACCGACACGAACGGCGACAGGATCAGCGAGAACACGATCGGCGCCAACCACCACAGGAAGCGAAGATCCAGCCACGCCATGCCGCCGGCCCACACCAGGCCCAGCAACATCTGCGAGCCATGGCGGCGGAACGCTTCGCCCCAAGGCGTATCGTCATCGTCACGCTGCGGCGAATTCCACACCACTTCCCAACCGAGGAAGGCGCTCACCACGAACACGGTATGGAACAGCATGCGCACCGGCGCCAGCAGCACCGAGAACAGCATTTCCATCAGCATCGAAATGAACAGACGGAACGCCCCGCCGTACTCTTTCGCGCCCTTGGCCCAGATCAGCACGATGCTGAGCAGCTTCGGCAGGAACAACAGCACCAGCGTGGTGGAGAACAGCGCTATCGCCAGCTCGGGCCGCCACTGCGGCCAGACCGGGAACAGCTGCCGCGGCTGCAGGAAGTATTGCGGCTCCATCAGGGTGTGCACCACCTGCAATGCGGTGGAGAGCGCCAGGAACATGAACCACAGCGGCGCCGACAGGTAGGACATGACGCCGGTCAGGAACACCGCGCGGTGCACCGGGTGCATGCCTTTCACCAGGAACAGGCGGAAGTTCATCAGGTTGCCGTGGCACCAGCGACGGTCGCGTTTCAGCTCGTCCAGCAGGTTTGGCGGCAGCTCTTCGTAACTGCCCGGCAGATCGTAAGCGATCCACACGCCCCAGCCGGCGCGGCGCATCAGCGCCGCTTCAACGAAGTCGTGCGACAAGATTGAACCGGCGAAGGAACCCTCGCCCGGCAGCGGCGCCAGCGCACAGTGCTCGATAAACGGCTTCACGCGGATGATGGCGTTATGGCCCCAGTAGTGCGACTCGCCCAGCTGCCAGAAATGCAGGCCGGCGGTAAACAGCGGCCCGTAAACGCGGGTAGCGAACTGCTGCACGCGCGCATACAGGGTATCCATACCGGACGCCTTCGGCGCGGACTGGATGATGCCGGCGTTCGGGTTGGCTTCCATCAAACGCACCAGCCCGGTGAGGCATTCGCCGCTCATCACGCTGTCGGCGTCCAGGATCACCATGTAGCTGTACTCACCGCCCCAACGACGGCAGAAGTCGTCGATGTTGCCGCTCTTGCGTTTTACGCGACGGCGGCGGCGGCGATAGAAGATGCGGCCGTGGCCGTCGACATCGCGGCACAGCTCCATCCACGCCTTTTGCTCCGCCACGCAGATGTCCGGATCGTAGCTGTCGCTCAGCACGTAGATATCGAAGTGTTCCAGCTGACCTGTCGCGGCGACGGACTCATAGGTCGCACGCAGGCCGGCGAACACGCGTTCGACGTCTTCGTTACAGATCGGCATGATCAGCGCGGTGCGGTGCGCCGGGTTGATCGGCTCATCGCCCTTGATGGTGGAGGAAATACTGTATTTGTCTTTACCGATCAGCAGCTGCAGGAAGCCCATCAGCGCGGTCCAGAAACCGGCCGAGACCCAGCAGAACAGTACGGCGAACAGGATCAGAATGCCGGTTTGCAGCACATAAGGCAGCAGCTGCAGCACCGACTGCATCAGATCCTGATCCAGCATGGCGATAGGATCGATCAGCGCCCAGCCCTGATAAGGCAAGATGGTTTTCATGTACCAGGTGGCGATGCCGGTCTGCACCAGCATCAGCACCAGCAGCACATAGCGGCGCATGGAACCGACAACGCGCCAGCGGTTCTCGGCCTCGGCCTCCTCTTTGGTGGCGTGCCGATTGTGCGGCGAACGCCCCAGCAGAGAATCCCAGAAGCGCGCCACCGGGTTGGTACGCCAGGCTTCCGGGAACATGGTGGTTCGTTTGATCGGCGGCGTCGCCTTCAGAATGGCGCGCCCTTCGGCGTCGGTGTCGAAATCGTCATCGCTGACCGCATCCGGCCAGGCGCTTTCGATGCGCGGTTTGACCGAGGCCAACGCCACGTCATCCGCCGACAGGCTGTTGACGTTGGCGTCGGCGGCGCCCATCTGCCGATGGAGCGCCTCCAGTGCCTGAGCGTCATCCGCCGTGTGAGGGTTGAGCGCCTCCGACCGCTCGGCGGTCAGAGGCAGCGCCGCAAGATAATCCTGGGCGGGTTGAGTAGGCTTATTCATTGGCAGGTAGCTGATAGCTCCAGGTTTCCGACAGAGTCTTATCGCCATTGACCAGCGCTGCGCGCATTTCTACCGGCTTCTTGTCGTCTTTTACTTTCAGACGTACCGTCAGGCGCCAGCCTTTGGTCACTGGGTTATAGCGGACGTTGTTTTCTACCATTTCACCGTTGTCGCCGATGCTGATCTGAGAAGCGACCGGGGTGTTGGCGTCCAGCCCTTTCAGCACCGGGCCGACGAAGTCGACCAGGAAGGCCACGCTGCCGTCAGGCTCGCGAATCAGGTTGGACTGCTTCACGTCACCGGTCGAACGCATGGTCCGCGCCACATAGGCGATGTCTTGCGAATGCAGTTTGTCTTCGTCGCGGGTGAAGTTCAGGCGGTAGCTCAGCGTCAGCGGCTTTTTGGCTTCCGGCAGCGTATCCGGCGTCCAGAACGCCACGATATTGTCGTTGGTTTCATCCGCCGTCGGGATCTCCACCAGCTCGACCTTGCCTTTACCCCAGTCGCCCTTCGGTTCGATCCAGGCGCTCGGGCGCAGATCGTAACGATCGTCCAGATCTTCGTAATCCTTGAAGTTGCGGCCGCGCTGCAGCAGACCGAAGCCTTTCGGGTTCTCGACGGTATAGGTGCTGACGGACAGGTGTTTAGGATTGTTCAGCGGGCGCCAGATCCACTCGCCGTTGCCGGCATGGATAGACAGACCGTTGGAGTCGTGCAACGCCGGGCGATAGTTCAGCGTCGGCGATGGCTGGTTCGGCCCGAACAGGTACATGCTGGTCAGCGGCGCCAGGCCCAGTTTGCCCACCTTGTCGCGCAGGAACACTTTAGACTCGACGTCCACGGTGGTGTCGCGGCCCGGGATCACCGTGAAACGGTAAGCGCCGGTGGCGCGCGGGGAATCCAGCAACGCGTAGATCACCAGGTGTTTGTCGCCCTGCTTCGGACGCTCAACCCAGAATTCGCGGAAACGCGGGAACTCTTCGCCAGATGGCAAAGCGGTATCGATAGCCAGGCCGCGAGCGGAAAGCCCGTAAACCTGCCCTTTACCCACCACACGGAAATAGCTCGCGCCCAGCAGGCTCATGATCTCATCGTTTTTGTCGGCGCTGTTGATCGGGTAGAGCACCTTGAAGCCGGCAAAACCGAGGTTTTTCACCGATTCAGGATCGTGTTTGACCGAACCGAAGTTGAAATAATCCGGGCTGTACTTGATCTGTTTTACGCTGGTAGAAGTGACTTCGTTGATTTTCACCGGCGTGTCGAAGTACATCCCCTGATGATAAAACTCAAGCTTGAAAGGGGTTTTCAGCTTGCTCCAATAGGCTTTATCGTGATTGAACTGAATCTGCTGATAGTCTGCGAACTTCATCTCGCGGAACTGAGAAGGAAGGTTGCTCTTCGGGGCTTCGAAACCTTTCGCGGCCAGATCCTGCGCCTGCTTGGCCACATCATCAATAGAAAAGGCCCATGCCGGCGAACTGAACAGCGTGAACAATACGGTAGCACCTAACCAACGAACGCTCGCGGCGCGTGGTTGTCCGGATAATATATTAACTAGCACATCCCCCCCTATTCGTGTGCTCAAATCATTTAAATCCATATTAATGGATTACTCAGCTTTCCGACAACATGATAAATGGATGGTTCATGTTTACGGCTCATTGTTTAAGCAGCTGATGGAACACCAGCGTAGCAAGCCGCGCAACAAGACGCTATGGAAAAATGCGGGGGGCTATAGTAGGGTTTCGGATAACAATTTAACGTTTGACGACTTATTAAGCGTGTTAATGGGCACCCGATTAAATCACCAGCGGTAATCTATGACTAAAGGCAGCAAACAGCGCGAGTTTTTCCTCGATTCGATCCGAGCCTATTTGATGTTGCTCGGGATTCCGTTTCACCTCTCCCTGATTTATTCCAGCCATGCCTGGGCGGTGAACAGCGCGTCCCCCTCCTTCTCGCTCACGGTGCTGAACGACTTCATCCACGCTTTCCGCATGCAGGTGTTCTTCGTGATATCCGGCTACTTCTCCTACATGCTTTACGAGCGCTACGAGCGCCACCAGTGGCTGAAGGTCAGGCTGGAGCGGGTGGCGATCCCGCTGCTGAGCTCCATCCCGCTAATAACGGTGCCGCAGTTTTTCATGCTGAAATACTTCACCGATAAATTAAACGGCTGGGATGAATTTTCTCTCTATCAGAAAATAAATGTAACAGTTTGGGAATTGGTTTCTCATCTGTGGTTCTTATTGACGCTGTCATTGTTAACCTGTGCCTGCTTTTATCTGTTCCGTAAAATCAAGCGTCAAACCCGCGAGCATATTCCGGCGTTAATAAACAGACTGCGTGGATTAGGAAACATCTCACTGTGTTTCTTTATTTATGCGGTATGCTATTCGGCCGCGCACCGTATTATTTTAATTTTCGCGCCGCAGCTATTATCCAACGGCCTGTTCAATTTCGTGGTGATGGAGACGATGTTCTACCTGCCGTTCTTCATCCTCGGCGCCTATGCGTTTAAGTACGTGTGGCTTAAGGAGATTTTTCTGCGTCGCTCGCCGCTGGCGCTGCTCGGCTCGCTGCTGTTGTTTATCGCATATATGCTGAATCAAAAGCTGTTGGCGCACAGCAGCTATATGTTCGAACTGGAAGTGGTGATCAAAACCCTAATGGGGATCCTGATGACCAACGTGGTGTTCTCTTTCGGGCATAACCTGCTGAATTATCACTCGCCGCGCATCACCTATCTGGTCAATGCCTCACTGTTTATATATCTGGTGCACCACCCGTTGACCCTGATATATGGCGCTTTCGTGACGCCTTATATCGGCAACAACCTGTTGGGATTCTTGCTGGGCCTGCTGTTTGTGTTCTCGCTGGCCTTCGCTTTATATGAACTGCACAAGCGTATTCCGGTGCTGCGCTTCTTGTTCTCCGGCAAGCCACAATAACCTTCTACCCCTGTAAACCCGACCGTTTGCAGGGGTTTTCTGTCATCTTGCCGTCGTGCAAAAAGCCTATACTGGTGGTTTGCATGCAAAGCACACATTGCTCAGCCTGGCGCCGTCCGTTAGGGCAAAGTGATACGGCTGCATACATAACCCAGTCGTTATAACTGCAATGCATAAGTAGAAATCCGGATCCCTGCCTTACGGTAGTGATTGGGCTCAACACCCCCGAAGGGCTGCGCGATCGTTTACTTCATTCGATGGCGTTAGCTGCATCTCCCTTCCGTCACGACAGAGAGGATTTTGAATGACTGATAAGAAGACCCCGGCTCAGGAAGCCGAAGTGGAAAATGCCACCCTGCTGAAGATCCTCGGCAGGCTGCTGTCCGCGCTGGACGCCTCAATCAGCGGCAAAGAACGTAGCGTTTTGGTCACTGAACTCTCCAACTTCAATCTCGACGGCATTTCCGAAACGGAAAGCAAGTTGGCCAGCGAGCTGATCAAACGGGCGCTGGAATCGCTCGACCACTAACCCTACCGCGCCTGCAAACCATTGAGCCTGCCTGCGCGGGCTTAATGGTTTTTCCCTCAGCCACGATCGGCCATTGTTGCCAAAGCCGAAATACAGCAGCCTGATAATGTTAGATAAAAGGCAGGATTCTCTCTCTTCTCATCACTTTCTTCGGTTAATCACACCAAAGGGCAATAATTGATCGGTTGTTTTCGCAATCAGCCTTGGCGTTTTACCCACTAAACACGCTATCATCGACACACGCGCAGTGCCCCCTATCCCCCAGCCTCAGGAGAACGATATTTTGGATGCCAGCACCATTAACAGTTTGTTCGTCATCGGTGCCGTGCTGGTGGGGGCAAGCATTCTGCTCAGCTCATTTTCTTCCCGGCTCGGTATTCCGATCCTGGTGATCTTCCTGGCGATCGGCATGTTGGCCGGCGTCGACGGCCCCGGCGGCATCGTCTTCAGCAATTATCCGGTCGCTTACCTGGTCAGTAACCTCGCGTTAGCGGTGATCCTGCTCGACGGTGGCATGCGCACTCGGGTCAGTTCTTTCCGCGTCGCCCTGTGGCCGGCGCTGTCTCTCGCCACCGTCGGCGTGGTGATCACCGCCGGCCTGACCGGCATGGCTGCCGCCTGGCTGTTCAATCTCGATCTGCTGCAGGGACTGTTGATTGGCGCCATTATCGGCTCCACCGACGCCGCCGCAGTCTTCTCGCTGCTGGGGGGCAAAGGTTTGAACGAGCGCGTCAGCGCTACACTGGAGATCGAATCCGGCAGCAACGATCCGATGGCGGTGTTTCTCACCATCACGCTGATTGCGATGATCGCCGCCGGGGAAACCGCGCTGAGCTGGACCTTCCCGCTGCATCTGATGCAGCAGTTCGGCATGGGCATCGTCTTTGGCCTGGGCGGCGGCTGGCTGCTGCTGACGCTGATCAACCACATCAAACTGGCGGACGGCCTCTATCCGCTGCTGGCGGTGAGCGGCGGCATTCTTATTTTCGCGCTGACCACCGCGCTGGACGGCAGCGGCATTCTGGCGGTGTACCTGTGCGGTTTGCTGTTGGGCAACCGGCCGATCCGCAACCGTCACGGCATCGTACAAACCTTCGACGGCCTGGCCTGGCTCAGCCAGATCGGCATGTTCCTGGTACTCGGTCTGCTGCTCAACCCGCACGAGCTGTTGCCGATCGCCATCCCTGCCCTGCTGCTGTCGCTGTGGATGATCCTGTTCGCCCGCCCGCTGTCGGTGTTCATCGGCCTGCTGCCGTTCCGCAGCTTTACCCTGCGCGAACGCGGCTTTATTTCCTGGGTCGGTCTGCGCGGCGCGGTGCCGGTGATCCTGGCGGTGTTCCCGATGATGGCCGGCCTGCCCAACGCCCAGCTGTTCTTCAACGTGGCGTTCTTCGTGGTGCTGGTCTCCCTGCTGCTGCAAGGCACCACGCTGTCGTTTGCCGCCAAAAAAGCCAAGGTGATCGTGCCGCCGGCGCTGACGCCGATCTCCCGCGTTGGGTTGGATGTGCACCCGGAGAACCAGTGGGAACAGTTCGTTTATCAGCTTTCGGCGAAAAACTGGTGCGTCGGCGCGGCGCTGCGTGAGCTGAGAATGCCGCCCAACACCCGCATCGCCGCCCTGTTCCGCGGCAAAGAGCTGCTGCACCCTAGCGGCAGTACCCGCCTGCGGGAGAACGATATTCTGTGCGTCATCGGCCATGAGCACGACCTGCCGATCCTCGGCAAGCTGTTCAGCCAGGCGCCGGCCGTGACGCTCGACGAGCGCTTCTTCGGCGACTTTATCCTGCAATCCGACGCCCGTTTAAGCGATATCTCACAGCTTTATGGCCTCAATCTGCAAGACGACGTGGACGAGCAGCAGACGCTTGGCCAGTTCGTCATTCAGCTGATTGGCGGCGAACCGGTGATCGGCGACCAGGTGGAATGGGACGGCCTGACCTGGACCATCGCCGAAATGGACGGCAATCAAGTCAGCAAGATAGGCGTGCGGATTGTAACCGACTGACGCTGCCGCACCGGCTGCGTTACCAGACGAGGGAACTTCTGGCCTTAAGAACGTTCTTAATCACTATCATGATGCATGAAGTACGGGGTCGCTGAATTATATCCGGTTGATGTAAAAACAATTTAACAGCGACGCCAACAGGGATTAGGGATGTGAACGGCAAGACTCGATTTCTTTCGGTGATGATGATCATGGCGCTGGGCGTAGCGGCGCTCGATCTCAGCATCGCCGGTTTGGTCCATAGACTTTTAATTGGATAATTTCAACGTGACGCAGCGGGAACAAGAAAAAGACATTCTGGGGAAAATACTGGTGACGGTGTCCGCGCTTTGCCTGATTCTGGTGGCGGCGTTCCTCATCTGGGGATTCGTGCTGGATTGATACCGCCCGACGCTCAGAGATAAAAAAAACCGCCGCGGCGGTTTTTTTTATGGGTCAGGCGATCAGATCTTGCAACCTTCACAGTCCGCTTCGTCTTCGAGGAACTCAGGGACCTCTTTTACCTTCTGCGCCGCTTTTTCTTCGGCTTTCGCCAGTTCGGCATCGATATCAAAATCGAAAATATCATCACTCATCGCTTGGTCCTCACTCTGCTTCACGTTCAAACGCTGAGTATAATCGACAAGCCGCCGGCCGGAAACCTTTCAGTTTGCCGCCGCCAGCTGCGGTGGCTCATCCTGCGGCTTTTTTCCGTAGGCCATGTCGTACACGTCGTAGAAGTCGATTTCACCTTTGTTGCCGATGATTACCCGCATCTTCTGTTTCAGTGCGGCGCCGATAGACGGTTCATCCAGCAGCTGCTGCACCGCATAAGGCGACAGCGCGCGGGTAAAGTACCATTCGCCGTTGTAGCAAACCCGCAGATCCAGCACCCCGATGTCCTCGAAGCGGTATACCGGCCGGATCTCTATCAGCAGCATGGCGAACATGAACAGCACGAAAGCGGTGAAGCCCAGGAAGGCATATATCCCCATGTACGGCACCTGGTACATCACGGCGATCACCGCGAAATAACCGGCGAACATGGCAAGGCACAGATAGCGGTGAGTGCGGGCGAATTCGCTGTTGAAGCGCGGCTTGCCGTCACGCCCTTCGCGCCGATTGATCTGTTCAATCTCTTTAACCAAGATGCTTTTAATCGCGTCCATCGTTACAACCTTATGCTGGAAACAGCATTGCCATCAAATCTCACCGCTAAAAGTAACACAAGTACAGTTTCGCCGGGTAGATCAGTTAGCCAACTTAATGGCGGCAACTGTTATAGTTCGGATTCAGCGCGGCTGGGCGGCCTTGCCTTGCGCAAACATGAACATGCGCTGGGCCACATCGTCGGCCTGTTTGATTTTCTGCTTTTGCGGTTCGTTGCTGCGTTGAATGGCGCGGGCGTAAGCGATTTCATGAGCCTGATCGATCATCGCGATAATCCGGTCACGTTCGGTCTTCTCCATATTGCCCAACATGGTGGTGATAATCGCCTGATAAGCGTTGGACGCGGCGCTCAGCGCTTTCTCTCTCGCCTCGAGGGCGGCGACGCGTTGCAAGAGTTCCTGCAGTTGCTCGGAGTGAGACATACCGACCTCCTGTTGCCGGGCAGCAAGCCTGCCTGATTACAGTTTAGCAAAGGATCGAAAGAGAAAGAGGAAGGAAAGCCAGCGGTTACGGTAAAGCACACCCGAAAATCCCAACGAGGAGCCGATAGTGCAAATCAACCCGGGTGCGCTTTACGGTAAGCGCGGTGAGATGAAGGGAAGAAAGCTGGCGCGCTATGCAGGACTCGAACCCGCGTCTATCAATTTTCAAGCCAAAACAAGCCATTATAAAACCAATCACTCTGCCAACTGAGTTAATAGCGCGTTCCTTCGCTTCGGGGCGCCATTATCCATAACAACATTATGGACACAAGCTTTTTTAGCATAATGCCCTGAATTTACAGATAAGTCTTAGGTTATCGATAGCGTTATGGCATTACGGCAGCTCAATAATCCGATAATCGCCGGCGATGAGCGGCTTGCACAAAATCTTGTAGCCATCGCTGTCAAAGTGGCTGGCCGCGCTCTGCAACCGCTGCGCCTGCGCCAGGCTGCTGACCGAGCCCAGATAAAACCAATTGTGAATCACATGATACTGGCGCAGCGTCTCGCCCTGCTCTTCCAACGCCACGCGCCCGGCGAACGGCCAACAGGCGATGCGTAGCTGTTCCAGCGCCGCGCCGAGCCGCCGCGCATGTTCCTGCGCCGGCTCCACGCCGCAGCAGGCGCCGGCACACTTGCGCAGGCTGTAGCGGAAGCAGGCGCGCCCGGCGGGCAGCTTGTCAATCCCCAGCTTGCCGTAACATAAACGATGCTCGTCGGCGATGGCACGCAGCTTTTCCAGCGCGGCATGGCGATTGGCAAACAGCCCATAAAGGTGGGGCGTGACGGCGAAATCGATCTCTTTGGCGTGGGCAATCGTCACCGTGTCCGCCTGCAGACGCAGCGCGCACAGCTGTTTCGAGCGCCGCAGGCGTTTGTTGAACAGCGGCTGCTGTTGCTTGATCAACTGCGCCTCCAGCAGCAGTGCCCCCAACTCGCCCGCAGTCTCGATAAAACTGATGCGCCGGATTTGGCGCAGCATTTTTGCCTCATCCTGCGCACGGAAATGCGCCATTACGCGGCTGCGTACGTTGACGCTTTTACCGATGTAAAGCGGCAGGCTTTCGCTCTGGCCGTGAAACACATAGACGCCCGGCCCTTTGGGCAACGGTGCCAGGCAGGCGCGCAGGTGCTCCGGGTATTGGTAAATGTCGAGTTCCGGCTCGAGGCGGTTTGGCATCATGGCGGCGGCGTTATCCTGCTGATGAATGAATACTGGTTTTTTAGCCAGTATAGCGTGCCGCGCAGCCGGTTGCACACCCGGCGGATAATAACTCACCGTGATCTTTAGCGGGAAAGCCTTTACTATCCCCTTTCCAGCGGGAAAGCGCCTCACGTTTAGCGCCAGTTCAGGCTGGCGCTGCCATGATGGCAGACTGGAACCGCCGCTTTTATCGTTATGGAAAACCTGGGCATGCCATCACTGAAACTCACACCCCGTCGTCTGGCGTTGATCGCCGTCATCGTTTTCATCGCCATCGCTGTCGCGCTGGCCCTCTATTGGCAACGCCCGCCGCAGCAGGATTACGTTACCGCACCGGCCCGCCTGGGCGATATCGAGAATGCCGTGCTGGCCACCGGGCGGCTGGATGCCGTCGAACGCGTTAATGTCGGCGCGCGGGTCTCCGGTGAAGTCAAATCGCTGAAGGTCAAACTGGGGGATCGCGTCACCAAAGGACAGCCGATCGCCGACATCGACGATCTGCAACAGCGCAACGATCTGCGCAACGCCGAGGCGGCGCTGAACGTCATCAAAGCCGAACTGCAGGCCAAGCAGGCACAGCTTAAGCAGGCCGAGTCGCGTTTCAAACGCCAGCGGCGCATGCTGAACGACGAAGCCAGCTCGCGTGAAGACTTCGAAACCGCCGAGGCCACGCTCGCCACCACCCGCGCCGAACTGCTTTCGCTCAATGCGCGCCTGGTGCAGGCGCAGATTGAAGTCGACAAGAAAAAGATCGACCTGGGGTATACCCGCGTCGTCGCGCCGATGGACGGTATCGTCATCGCCGTGGTCACGCAGCAGGGTCAAACGGTCAATTCCACCCAAAGTGCGCCGACCATCGTCAAGCTGGCGCGGCTGGATATGATGACCATCAAGGCGCAGATCTCCGAAGCCGACATCACCCGCATTTCGCCGGGGCAAAAGGCTTACTTCACCATTTTCTCCGATCCGGATAAACGCTACGACGCCACGCTTCGCACCATCGAACTGGCGCCGGAATCGGTGATGAAAGACGACTCGCTCGCCGGCACCAGCTCCGCTTCGGGCTCCGGTACCTCGAACGCGTCGGTCTATTACAACGCGCTGCTGGACGTGCCCAACCCGGAAAACCGCCTGCGCATCGCCATGACCGCGCAGGTTTCCTTGCTGCTCGGCGAAGCGAAGAATGCCTTGCTGGTGCCGATCCAGGCGGTGCATAAAACCGAAGCAAAAGGGCAACAGGTGCAGGTGCTGACCCAGGATCAGCGGCTGGAAACGCGTGAAGTGACCACCGGCATCACCAACAACGTCGACATTCAGATCCTCAGCGGCCTGAAAGCCGGTGAAACCGTGGTGCTGTCGCAGCCCGCCGCCAAGTCGGCTGAGGATGGCATTTTCCTGTGAACGCGATCATCGAGCTAAAAGGCATCAGCCGGACCTACACCAACGGCGGTCAGGCGCTGACGGTGTTGAAAGACATCGATTTGACCATCGCCGCCGGCGAGCTGGTGGCGATCATCGGCGCCTCCGGCTCCGGCAAATCGACGCTGATGAACATCATGGGATGTCTCGACGTGCCGGATCGTGGCGACTACTACATCAGCGGCCAGAACGCCGCCCACCTGTCGCCGGACGAACTGGCCCGCCTGCGCCGCGAGCATATCGGCTTTATCTTCCAGCGTTATCATCTGATGCCCGATCTCAGCGCGCTGGGCAACGTTGAAATTCCGGCCATCTACGCCAACGCCCGGCGCGATCAGCGGCGGCAGCGGGCAGCGCAGCTGCTCGCGCGGTTGGGTCTGGAAGGACGCGAAGACCACAAGCCCGGCCAGCTTTCCGGCGGTCAGCAGCAGCGCGTCAGCATCGCGCGCTCGCTGATCAACGGCGGCGAAATTATCCTGGCGGACGAACCGACCGGCGCACTGGACACCCAATCCGGCCAGGAAGTGCTGGCGATCCTCAGCGAGCTGAATCAGCGCGGCCACACCGTGGTGATCGTCACCCACGATATGAACGTGGCACAACATGCGCAGCGCGTCATCGAGCTGCGGGACGGTGAGATCATCGCTGACAGCGGCCGCCAATCGGCACCCGCCGTCGCGCTGCCGCCGCCGAACCGCAGCCGGCAAAGCGGCTGGCAAAGCCTGATCGACCGCACCCGTGAATCGCTGCACATGGCGCTGAAAGCGATGAACGCCCATCGCCTGCGCACCGCGCTGACCATGACCGGCATTATCTTCGGCATCGCCGCCGTCGTTACGGTGGTGGCGCTGGGCGAAGGGGCCAAGCAGCGCACGCTGGAGAATATCAAGGGACTCGGCACCAACGTGGTGAGCATCTATCCGGGGCGTGATTTCTTCGACGACGCCATCGACAGCATCCGCACCCTGGTGCCGGCCGATGCCGACGCGCTGGCGCAGCAAAGCTTCGTCGACAGCGTCAGCCCGGAGGTCAGCGCGTCCGACAGCATTCGTTTTCGCAGTAAATCTGCCACTGCGTCAATCACCGGCGTCGGGCGCGACTATTTCCGCGTCAACGGCATCACGCTGGTGCAAGGCGCCACCTTCCGCGACGATCGCAACGCGCTGCAGGAAGTGATCATCGACGATAACGCGCGCCAGGCGCTGTTCGGCGATTTCGGCGTTGAGCCACTCGGCCAGATCGTGTTTCTCGGCTCGGTGCCGGCGCGGGTGGTCGGCGTCGCCAAAAGCGAACGCAACTATGCGCCCAACCGCATCAGCGTCTGGATGCCCTACAGCACGGTGATGTACCGCATGGTCGGCAAAACCACGCTCAGCGGCATTACCGTGCGGCTGAAGGATGACGTCGCCAGCGAAGCCGCCGTCAGCGCCATTACGCAGTTGCTGACCCAGCGGCATGGCGTCAAGGATTTCATGACGTTCAACCGCGATCAGTTCCGTAAATCGATCGAGCGCACCTCGATGACGCTCAGTTTGCTGATCCTGATGGTGGCCTCGATCTCGCTGGTGATCGGCAGCCTGGGCGTGATGAACATCATGCTGGTCTCGGTGACCGAGCGCACCCATGAGATCGGTGTGCGCATGGCGGTCGGCGCAAGGCGCGGCGATATCATGCAACAGTTCATGATCGAGGCGGTGCTGGTCTGCCTGATCGGCGGCGCATTGGGCATCGCACTGTCGTTCGCCGCCGGGTCGCTGTTCACCTCGCTGGCGGGCGGCATGTTCACCGCCATCTATTCCTGGCAAGCCGCCGCGACGGCGTTTTTCTGTTCAACCTTAATCGGCATGATCTTCGGTTATCTCCCCGCCCGCAAAGCGGCAAGGATGGATCCGGTCGTTTCATTGGCCAGCGAGTAACCCATGAAAATTTTCTCTCCCTTGGCATTAAGCCTCGCCGCCCTGCTCACCGCCGGCTGCGGCAACGCCCTGAAAAGCGACTACCGGGCGCCACAGGTCAACTATCCGACGAGCTGGCAGCACGCCGCCGAAAACGCCGCGCCGACGCCGTTCGACTGGCGCGATTTCCACGATCCCGAGCTCGATCGCTGGCTGCAACAGGTGATGGCGAGCAACAACGATCTGGCCGTCGCCGTGTTGCGCGTCTACCGCGCGCGCCTCGAGGCTGAACGCGTTGGCATCAGCACCGCGCCCGACGTCAACGCCTCGTTGAACAGCGGCATCAATCGCCCGCTGTCGGAGTCCTCCGCCTGGAATAAAACCAGCAGCGCGACGCTCTCTACGAGCTATGAAGTCGACCTGTGGGGCAAATTGGCGCGCCAGCGCGACGCCGCCGAGTGGGCCAGCCAGGCTTCCGAGCAGGATCTGCAGACGGCGCGCCTGACGCTGCTGGCCAACGCCGCCACGAATTACTGGCGCATCGGCTTCCTCAATCAGCAGATCGGCGTCAGCCAGGCGAGCATCGCCTACGCCAAACAGACGCTGCGGCTGGCCAATGCCCGCTACCGGGCCGGCAGCATCTCGGCGCTGGACGTGGTGAACGCGGAACAAAACGTGCTAACGCAGGAAAGCCGGCTGCTGACGTTGCAACACGAACGTCAACAGGCGTTGAACGAACAGGCGGTGCTGCTGGGCGTACCTTCAGGCCAGACCACCATCGCGCCCGCACGTCTGCCGACGGCGGCAATGCCGCAGATCAGCACCGGCATTCCCGCCAACGTCTTGAGCCGTCGCCCGGATCTCAGCGCCAAAGAGCTGCGGTTGCGCGCCGCTCTGGCCAACGTCGACGAGAAACGTCTGCAATACTACCCCGCTTTCAGCCTGACCGGCTCGCTGGGCACCAGCAGCAGCGCACTGCTGGAGTTTCTGCGCAACCCGACGGGCAGCCTCGGCGCCGGCCTGACGTTGCCGTTCCTGCAATGGCGGCAAATGGGCGTGGATATCAAGATCGCCCGTAACGACTACGAACAGCAGGTGCTGGAATTCAGGCAGGCGCTGTACAAGGCGATGGGCGATGTAAATAACGCCCTGTCGCTGCGCGCACAGCTGCTGGCGCAAGAGGCGCAGTTGCAGGCCTCGCTGGCGCTGGCGCGCAAATCGGAGCGGCTGAACGAGGTGCGTTACCGGCAGGGCGCCGTCACCATTACCGATTGGCTGAATGCTCAGGAGCAGCGTCGTCAGGCGGAGCTGGCGGTGGACGAAAACCGCTTCGCGCAGTACCAGAACCTGGCGAACATCTATCTGGAATTCGGCGGTTCATCGGCCCCCTAATCCAAACCACCTGGCCATCCGGCTAGGTGGTTTTTTAGTGGCAAACACATCAATTTTTCCTGTTTTATCTCCCGCACTCTCTATACTTCAAACATTGCCAATCAGACGAAAAACCGTCAAATCGCGCAATTATTAGACCATTCTCGCACCAAATCGGTGCAAACACTTAAGTTAAACTGCTGGATTTGATCGCCGCAAGATATAACGTTAAGCTATAGATGCAAAATAATTAGTCACCTAAATGACATAACCTTGGTATAAACGGCCGTATTTTGTGATCCACATCCCAACTTAAATGTGGATAATGAATCGTCTTGAACCGCGATTCGATTAGCCGATTTGATAACTCGAAAACAACAGTGAACGGAGATTACGCTTTCACGAACAACGAATAATTCATTAAGGGATGATTATATGAAGTTAAGAAAAAAACGACATAAACCGATGCACATCAGCGACATCACCATCATCGATGACAGCAAACTCAAGAAAGCGATCACCGCGGCGGCCCTGGGCAACGCGATGGAGTGGTTCGACTTCGGCGTATACGGCTTTGTCGCCTACGCACTTGGCCAAGTCTTCTTCCCCGGCGCCTCGCCCGGCGTACAAATGATCGCCGCGCTGGCAACCTTCTCCGTGCCCTTCCTGGTACGTCCGCTCGGCGGTCTGTTCTTTGGCGCCATGGGTGACAAGTTCGGTCGCCAAAAGGTGCTCTCGGTCACCATTATCATCATGGCGGTCAGCACCTTCTGTATCGGCCTGATCCCGTCCTATGCGTCGATCGGTATCTGGGCACCGATCCTGCTGCTGCTGGCCAAGCTGGCGCAGGGCTTCTCCGTCGGCGGTGAATATTCCGGTGCGGCAATTTTCGTCGCCGAATACTCGCCGGACCGCAAACGCGGCTTTATGGGCAGCTGGCTGGACTTCGGCTCCATCGCCGGCTTTGTGATGGGCGCAGGCGTGGTGGTGCTGATCTCCAGCATCGTCGGCGAAGCCAACTTCCTCGACTGGGGCTGGCGTATCCCGTTCTTCATCGCCGCGCCGTTGGGCTTGATCGGCCTCTATCTGCGCCATGCGCTGGAAGAAACCCCGGCGTTCCAGCAGCACGTGGACAAGATGGAGAAAGAGGATCGCAACGCCATCGAAAATCCGCCGAAAACCTCGTTCAAAGAGATCGCGGCCAAACACTGGAAAAGTCTGCTGGTGTGCGTCGGCATCGTGATTTCCACCAACGTGACCTATTACATGCTGCTGACCTACATGCCGAGCTACCTGTCGCATAACCTGCACTACTCGGAAGATCACGGTGTCCTGATCATCATCGCCATCATGATCGGCATGCTGTTCGTACAGCCGGTAATCGGCCTGACCAGCGACCGTATCGGCCGTAAGCCGTTTATCATCGGCGGCAGCATCGGCCTGTTGGCGCTGGCGATCCCGTGCTTCATTCTGATCAACAGTAACGTGATTGGCCTGATCTTCGTCGGTCTGCTGGTGCTGGCGGTGCTGCTCAACTCCTTCACCGGGGTGATGGCATCGATTCTGCCGGCGATGTTCCCGACGCACATCCGCTACAGCGCGCTGGCGATTTCGTTCAACATTTCGGTACTGATCGCCGGTGCGACACCAACTGCCGCCGCTTGGCTGGTAGAGGCGACCGGCAACCTGTACATGCCGGCCTACTACCTGATGGTCGTGGCGGTGATCGGTCTAATCACCGGTCTGTATATGAAAGAAACCGCCAATAAACCGCTGCGCGGCGCGACGCCGGCCGCTTCGGACCGCACCGAGGCGAAAGAACTGCTGCAGGAGACCTACGACAACATCGAACAGAAAGTCGAGGACATCAATGCACAGATCGCCGAGCTGGAAAAGAAAAAGCAAATCCTGATCGACCAGCACCCCAAACTGGACTGATCGACGCTGGAAGACAAAAGCCACCCGTTTGGGTGGCTTTTTACTTTGAATTCAACCGAAATAATATGCAGCGCATTTTATGACAATCGGGTTTGATGGTAGGCTTTACAGCACACTCTTAATTGATGAAGCACGCGATCATGAGCAAAATGGACCTTCCCGTCATCATCGGCATCCTTGTTATGCTCTCCCTGTGGCTCGGCGCACTCTTTAACATCGGCGATATCACCTTCAGCATTTCACGTCTGTTCCATTGGATTGAAAGCCAACGCGGCTAATCCCACGCAACATCCGCTATGATTGAAAGACCTTACCGCCATTTTCCGCGATTATCGCTTGCGATAAAGGGGACTGCATCATGACCGACTATGCGTTCTACAATCAGATCCTGACCCGCCTGGCCGCCAATCACCCCGGCACGCTGGATGAAAAAACCTACGAACTGTGGAAACAAGACGCCACCAGCCCGCACGCCTTCGCCGATCCCTTCGCCTATCTCAAAACCAAAGGGCTGATACAGGCCTATGTGATGAGCGACATCGACGAGAACAACTATGATATTGACCCGCATCAAACGCGGATCACCGCCGCCGGTCTCGATTTCATACGCAACGGCGGGTTCAAATAAGGGTGACACGCGCCAATAAAAAACCGCCAAACGGCGGTTTTTCACTCTAAAAGCATGCGGACCGGCTTAGGCGGGGAAAGGCCGATAAAAAATACGCAGCACTTCGTTGTCGCCCTGACGTAAAAAACCACCTTCCGGCTGCCAGTGCAGATCGCGCGCCAGATTGAGATTTTCCCAGCCGACCGCGCCCCCGACGCCGATGCAAAGATTTTTGTTGCCTGCGGCAAATCCCGCCCCGGTGCCGATCATGGCATGCAGCAAACGGGGCGCCGCCGCGTCACGCAGGGAGAATATGCCGATAAAACATCCCTGCGGCGCGCGCAGCATATCCGCCATGGTGCGGATCTCGGTATCGTCAGGGCTGACGAAATGTTTGTATTGCTTATCAAACACCGTCTGCCACAGCTGCTTGTATTTCGCCTTGCTGAGCGCACCTGAACGATGGGCACAAAGCACCACCGCATCCCAACACATCTCCCCGCTCAGCGAAAGATACTCTTCCGTATCGGTTTGCGGCTTATCGGCGTAATGCCGCGCAAATTCAGCCGCATTCAAATGCGGCGGCACGGCCTGTTTGGCGACGTCACTCTTGTAGCGTTTGAAATTCAACCAATGCATGGGGAGTATCCTCTTCACCCGGTAGATTAAAAAATCGGCAGCCGTGGATGAGACGCGCCATCAAATCCAGGGCATCGTCGGCCGTGGCGATTTCGTCATCATTCAGCCCCTGTTCCACAGACCGCTCAATCGCGTTCATCACCGCCGGAGCGCTGGTTTCGTCCCCCTGCGCCACCACGTCCAATACGGCTTTGCCAATCGCCAAACAAAGCTCATGATCAAACTCAACCTCTTTATACGGCTGCATAATCACCCCGATAAATTTTTACCCAAGAATACTAGACCACAATGACGCATCGCGCCTGCCGTCGTATCACAGCCCTGTAGGCAACCGAAGAGAAATGCATCAGGCCCCGGGGTGATAGCCCGAAGCCCGATAAAAGGTAGGTTATTGCGGTGCTTGCCCGGTGAGGCGAATGATAAAACAAGTAGCGGTCGCCGAAGCCAGCAACTTCCCTTCGGCCGTTTTGAGCGTGCCTTCCGCAAAGGCAACGTTCTTCGACGCATAGACCAAACGCCCCTCGGCGATCAGGTCTGTTTCCTTCGGCACAGGGCGCAACATTTTAACCTGCAAATCAACGGTGCCATAACCCATCCCCGCGCCCAGCGTAGTGTGCACCGCGCAACCGGTCACCGAGTCCAAGACCGTGGCGGCAAAGCCGCCATGAACGCCCCCCAGCGGATTCAAGTGGCGCCCGTCGGCCCGCGCCACGATGCGGATATACCCCTCTTCAACCGCAACTGGTTTCATGGGCATGGTTTCAGCGATCGAAGCCGGTGGGATTTTCCCGGCCATCGCTGCCTGTAACAGCGCCAGTCCGGTCATTTTTGTCGGGTCCATGGGTTTCTCCTCGGGTCAGTAAACCTCTCATATAGTAGAGGTCAGACCTGTCAGCTTGCTTTTTCGTGCGGATGCCACCTACGCCCTGACTCCTTTGAGTGTGACCAGCATCACTCTTTAGGGTTAATAACCATAAATTTATTAGTGCCTTTAGATTTAAAACAACTTTCTGCAGCCAACACGGCCGGAAACTGAGCGCAGTTAAGTTCAACATTATTAAGGCGTATTTATCATGGATTTCTTTCTGCAATTAGCGGTGATATTGGCATGCCTGCTGTATGGGGCGCGTAAGGGCGGCATTGCGCTCGGGTTGCTGGGTGGGATCGGGTTGATGATCCTGGTGTTCGGCTTTCACCTGCAGCCCGGCAAACCACCGGTGGACGTGATGCTGGTGATTATCGCGGTGGTAGCGGCCTCCGCCACCCTGCAGGCCTCAGGCGGTTTGGACGTCATGCTGCAGATCGCCGAACGGATGCTGCGACGTAACCCGCGCTATGTCTCGATCATCGCGCCGTTCGTGACCTGCATTCTCACTATCCTGTGCGGCACCGGGCACGTGGTGTACACCATCTTGCCGATCATTTATGACGTGGCGATCAAAAATAACATCCGCCCGGAGCGGCCGATGGCGGCCAGTTCGATCGGCGCGCAGATGGGCATTATCGCCAGCCCGGTTTCGGTGGCGGTGGTCTCACTGGTGGCGATGCTCAGCAGTTACACCTTCAATGGTCGCCATCTGGAATTCCTCGACCTGCTGTCTATCACCATCCCTTCGACCCTGTGCGGCATTCTGGCGATCGGCATCTTCAGCTGGTTCCGCGGCAAAGACCTGGACAAAGACCCGGAGTTCCAAAAATTCATCTCGGTGCCGGAAAACCATCGCTACGTCTATGGCGATGCTGCCACCTTGCTGGACCGGGTGCTGCCGCGTAGCAACTGGATAGCCATGTGGATTTTCCTCGCCACCATCGCACTGGTGGCGGTGCTGGGGGCGTTTTCCGATCTGCGGCCCAGCTTCGGCGGCAAGCCGCTCTCCATGGTCCTGGTGATCCAGATGTGTATGCTGATGGCCGGGGCGTTGATCGTCATCATTACCCGCACCAACCCGGCGTCTATCTCTAAAAACGAAGTGTTCCGCTCCGGCATGATCGCCATCGTAGCGGTGTATGGCGTCGCCTGGATGGCGGAAACCATGTTCGGTGCGCACCTGGCGCAGATCGAAGCCACGCTGGGCGTGCTGGTGAAAGAATATCCCTGGGCCTATGCGCTGATCCTGCTGCTGGTGTCGAAATTCGTCAACTCGCAGGCCGCCGCGCTGGCGGCACTGGTGCCGGTGGCGCTGGCAATCGGCGTCAACCCGGCCTATATCGTCGCTTCGGCGCCGGCCTGTTACGGTTATTACATTCTGCCGACCTACCCTAGCGATCTGGCAGCGATCCAGTTCGACCGCTCCGGCACCACCCGCATCGGCCGCTTCGTGATCAACCACAGCTTTATTCTGCCCGGCCTGATCGGCGTCAGCGTCTCCTGCGTCTTCGGCTGGGTCCTCGCCGCGGCGTTCGGTTTCTTATGAGTTGTATTTCGGAGCCCTGCGGGGCTCCCTGCAGGCAGGCTGGCAATCCAAGGTCACGACAAGAAAGGAAGAAATGCAGGTGTAATACGAATTTCAGGCACAAAAAAACCGCCTCTCGGCGGTTACGACATTACTGCTTATTGCTTTGATTATTCGGTATTTTAATTCCCTGGTACCCGGGGCGGGACTTGAACCCGCACAGCCATAAGCCGAGGGATTTTAAATCCCTTGTGTCTACCGATTTCACCACCCGGGCTCGGGAAAATTGGAGGCGCGTTCCGGAGTCGAACCGGACTGGACGGATTTGCAATCCGCTACATAACCGCTTTGTTAACGCGCCTTTATTCTGTTTGCCTTTTCAGGCCAAAGCCGGTGATTCACCCACTTCGTTTTGTTCTTTTGGTTGGCGATGTTGAAATCGCTTATCCTAAGCATCTGATTCTTAAGTAATTTATTTCGTTACTGCCGAATCGATGGACTGCATTATGGACTAAACCCCCCACCTTGGCAACCCCCCGAAATAGCAAAAAGTTCTCTAACGCTTTCAACTGCTTATTTTGTGGGCGCACTGTTCACAATGCCGACACAAAGGCAAGCGGAATGTTGATTTTATATGCATCGGCTCAGGAATTCACGGGCAAATCGGTTCTTTTTTCTCGGCAGGAACCGCTTACCCGCACCCTCGCCAGCTTTTCATTTGCTTATGGTGATGGGGTACCGTGCAAAACATCCTCATGGGAGACATCGCGCAATCTCCGGCGCCACCATAAAAACCCGGCGATCGTGCCCGGCAAAACCGCGATCGTACCAAAAATACGCTGATCGGCATTCAGCAAACCAGGAGCAACGGCGGATAGCACCGCGCATAACAACAGAAACCACCGCAATCGGCGAATGCCGGGATGAGCGATTCCGACGATAGCCCCCACCAAACATGCCGGCAGAAAACCGAGCGCATAGGAAAAAGCCCCAATGAACACCAGCATTCCCAGCACATCGCCGACGTTAAAGTACCCGGGATCCACATAGCCACTGCTACCAAACGTCATCAGCAGCAGCATCAGCATGCCCCCCAACGGCGGGGCGACCAGCCCGAAGAACAATATGCATCCAGCCACTCTCCTGACCAGATGCCGTATAGCGCCAGACTTCATACTCCCTCCCGTTCCCGCTTCCTTAATGATACCGGCAGTAGATATTTAACCTATGGATTGCAATAAAGAGGCCCCCACCCGGCGGGCGCCCTAATCCATAGGCTTAAGTGGGTTTCTTCGAGATCTTTTTCTTCGTCGCAGGCAGCTGAGCATAAGTCAGCGCGATTAATTGGGAAAGCCAGGCGCTTTCGCCCCACTTCTCTTCCGGAATCACAAAACAAGGCTTTGCGCCCGGATAAGGCGGCGCTTCTGAATATTCGTTCAGAAACGCTTTGCCGCCCGGCGTCGGTTTAACAAACAACCGATCATCGCATACCAGCGCCACCATTTTCTCAGCGCAATAAATACCCTACTCACCGAACATCTTCTTCGCCGAAAGTTTACCCGACGCAGAGATATTGCCGATGATAAACTCTACCGTACTCAGTTTTGAAACCATCGGACTCCCTTCTTCGTATTCGCAGTACATCCGTATCAAACTCGGTTCAATTTACTCTTATCCAGAGAGTAAACGTTATAGGAACAGATGAGTCTCGCTCTTTAGATGGCCCGTCGTCTAAAGATACCCTCGCCACAATAGAAAAACGGCTGATAAAACACATCGGGCGCCAGATGCTTGAACGACGTCACGATTAATCAGTGACAAGGCAAAGATAGCGGAATCAACGTCGGGCGGCGAGAGAACGCCTGAAAGACCACTTGGATGTCCAGACTATTTGCGAAGAGAGGAAAAGTACATCATGCAAGAAGAGTGCGCGATTCTGTTGCTTCGGCATATCGGATCGATAACCAGCAACGTAACCACTTGATTAAAGATTGGTCGGATATACAGAAAACGGGAAGGGATAGAAAACGAAAAAGGGGCCGAAGCCCCTTTCACTTACCTGCCGAATCACGGGATTCGACCGGCTAATATTTGGAGCGGGAAACGAGGCTCGAACTCGCGACCTCAACCTTGGCAAGGTTGCGCTCTACCAACTGAGCTATTCCCGCATTACCAGAACTGACTGATTTCTTTGCTAACTTTCTGCAATTCATCGTTGCCGTCTGATGCGATGCATTCTACTTACCTGACGTGATGAGTCAATAAAATTGTTGGCTCATCACGATCGTTTGCCGCTTTTTGCAGCGCATCGATCACGGTTCCAGCAGATCGTTACGCGCCGCGTTCAAATATTGGAACATCGACCAGAAAGTCAGCACCGCCGCGATATACAGCAAACCGATCGCCACATACTCTACGGAGCGATCCGGCCGCCACAGCAAGCCCACCAGCGACATCATCTGTGCCATGGTTTTCACTTTGCCGATCCAGGACACCGCCACGCTGCTGCGTTTGCCAATTTCCGCCATCCACTCGCGCAGCGACGAAATGATGATTTCACGGGCGATCATGGTGGCCGCCGGCAGCGTGATCCACCAGCTGTGGTAGTGCTCCGCCACCAGCACCAGCGCCACCGCCACCATCACTTTGTCCGCGACCGGATCCAGGAACGCCCCGAAGCGCGTCGTTTGTTTCCAGCGGCGTGCCAGGAAGCCGTCAAACCAGTCGGTGACGGCGGCAAACACAAAGATAACGGCGCAAACCATCGGAGCCCAGCTGAACGGCAGATAAAACGCCAGCACAAAGAATGGGATCAGAACTACGCGAAACAGGGTAAGCCAAGTCGGTATATTCAATTGCATAATGCTACGGTAACTATCTGGCTAGAGTGGAAATTAAGAGTATGTTGCTACATTGCCCTCAGTGTTTCAATGCATTGTAGATCTTTTCTGCCAATGCTTGTGAAATACCCGGCACTTTTGCAATTTCCTCCACGCTGGCGTTCAACAAAGGTTGCAGTCCGCCCATATACTTCAACAGCACCTGGCGCCGTTTCGGCCCTACGCCTTCAATCAGCTCCAGTGCGCTGGTATTTCTGACTTTCGCCCTTCTCTGCCGGTGGCCGGTAATCGCATGATTGTGCGAATCATCACGGATGTGTTGGATCACATGCAGCGCCGGCGAATCCGGCGGCAGCGAAATCCCCTCGCCTTCCGGCACGAAGAACAGCGTTTCTAACCCGGCCTTGCGATCCGCGCCTTTGGCAATACCAACCAGCAGCGGCTTGTTCTTGTCCCAGGTAACATTCAGAGATTTGAACACGTCGATCGCCATGCCGAGCTGCCCTTTGCCGCCGTCGATGAAGATGACATCCGGGATCTTTTTCTCTTCCAGCGCCTTGCCGTAACGGCGCTTCAGCACCTGCGTCATCGCCGCGTAGTCATCGCCAGGGGTGATGCCGCTGATATTGTAGCGCCGATACTCCGCGCGCACCGGGCCGTTACCGTCGAACACCACGCACGAAGCCACGGTTTGTTCGCCCATGGTATGGCTGATATCGAAGCACTCCATCCGGTTGATTTCCGTCAGGTTCAGCACCTTGGCCAGCTCCGCCAGCCGCTGATGGATCGTCGACTGTTGCGAAAGCTTGGTGGTCAACGCCGTTGCCGCGTTGGTACGCGCCAGCTTCAGATAACGGGCGCGATCACCGCGCGGTTTGCTTTGAATGTGGATCTTGCGCCCCGCCAGCTCGGAGAGCGACTCCGCAAGCAGGTCTTTTTCCGGCAGGCTGAAATCCAACAGGATCTCGCCGGGCAGCGTACGCGCCTGGCTACCCTGCAGATAGAACTGGCCGACAAAAGTCTGCACCACTTCGCTCATATCCGTGCCGCCCGGCACTTTAGGGAAATAACTGCGGCTGCCCAGCACCTTGCCCTGACGGATGAACAGCACGTGCAGGCACGCCATACCGGCGTCGAACGCTACGCCGATCACGTCCAGATCGTCGCTGTCACCCGACACGAACTGCCGCTCGGTAACGCGGCGCACCGCCTGAATTTGATCGCGAATGCGCGCCGCCTCTTCGAAATTAAGCAGTTTGCTGGCGTCTTCCATGCGCGCAATCAGCTGGTGCAACACCTGCTGATCTTTGCCCGAAAGGAACAGCCGCACGTAGTCCACCTGCTGTCGGTACTCCTCTTCACTCACCAGGCCGGCGACGCAAGGGCCGAGACAGCGACCGATCTGATACTGCAGGCACGGACGCGAACGGTTGCGGTACACGCTGTTTTCGCACTGGCGGATCGGGAACAGCTTCTGCAGCAGCGCCAACGTTTCGCGCACGGCGTAAGAGTTGGGAAAAGGCCCGAAATATTCGCCCTTGGCGTGTTTGGCGCCGCGGTGCACCGACAAACGGGGATGAGTATCCGCGCTGAGAAAAATCAGCGGATAAGATTTATCGTCTCGCAAAAGAACATTATATCGCGGTTGGTACAATTTAATGTAGTTATGTTCCAACAACAGCGCTTCCGTTTCGGTGTGGGTAACCGTTACATCTATTTGCGCGATATTTTTAACCAGTGTCTCGGTTTTACGGCTGCTGACCTGCTGCCGAAAATAGCTGGCGAGACGCTTTTTCAGGTCTTTGGCTTTACCGACGTAGATCACCGTGCCCGTGGCGTCGTACATACGGTAGACGCCGGGCTGGCTGGTGACGGTACTCAGGAAGGCTTTGGCATCAAAACGGTCATTCACTGCTTAACAACGTCTCCGCATTGAACAATCCATGTCGGATGGCCAGGTGGGTCAGTTCAACGTCGCCGCTGATATTCAGTTTGCTGAACATGCGGTAACGGTAACTGTTCACCGTTTTCGGGCTGAGACTCAACTGCTCCGAGATCTCATTCACTTTTTTGCCTTTAGTGATCATCAACATGATCTGCAGCTCGCGTTCAGACAGGCAGCTGAACGGAGTTTCGGCCTGCGGCTCCAGCTGACTCAGGGCCATCTGCTGGGCGATATCAGACGCGATATAGCGCTGCCCCGCATGCACGGAACGCAAGGCATTAATCACTTCCTGCGGCGCGGCGCCCTTGCTCAGATAGCCGGCGGCACCCGCCTGCATCACCTTCGCGGGCAAAGGATTTTCAGTATGGATAGTCAACATGATGACTTTGACGTCGGGTGCATAACGCACAATCTTGCGCGTGGCTTCCAGCCCGCCAATGCCCGGCATATTCATGTCCATCAGCACGATATCGACAGCGTTGCCACGGCACCATTTTACGGCGTCTTCACCGCATTGGGCCTCACCGACAACTTTTATACCTTTGATATCTTCAAGAATGCGTCGTATCCCTGCGCGCACCAGTTCGTGGTCATCAACAAGAAGAACGCTAATCAAGGAAAAATCTCCAAAAAAGGGAGTAACGCAATCAGCCTCTGTTTTCGCCAGAGATATTACTTGTTTTTCAGACAAGAATGAATACAGATTAATACATACTTCCGAATAACTTTGCGGAGCAGAGCTGATTTTTCAATTTTAGCCGTCTATGCCGCCAATAAATCGTCACGTCGGAAAAGATCGGGTGACGAAAATAATTTCGTTGCGCTGCGCCTGAGACAGGATAGCGCGATAATCATGCAACGAGGGGGAAATCTGTGTAAGCAATCACGACATGAATAATATTAACACGGCTGCTGGCCGTTTGTAATCATTTGATATTTAAAGACGTAGCAAAAGCGACTGCCATCGCCAGTCGAACCCCTGCGAGCAAAACTATTATTCTCGCTGAACACAGGCAAAATCAGTGCCAGCCGCCCAAAATAATTATAATAATCCCAATTGTTCAACAATAACGTGCCGGACAAATACTTGTTAACCGTCTCGAAATAACTTGCTGATAATTGATGATTCGGGGGGACAATGAAAGGATGTCGCCCAACGTTGAACCCTGAGCAAGCCCGGTGCAGATGGCGGACGCATGCTATGCTATACTCCGCGCCCAGTTAAATTCGCCACCGAGCGTGGAGCAACTTTTCAGCCTGCGCGCAGTGTGCAAAAGCAGCTTGTATCAGGCTACGGCCTCAAAAATCAGGAGAGAAAATGAGCAACGTTGATTTCACTACGTCTGCAAACCCGGAGATCTTGGCGACTGAGGTTGCCTGCCTCAAAGCCACGCTGACGCTGATCCTGAAGTCGATCGGCCAGGCCGACGCCGGGAAAGTTATCATCAACATGGAACGTTTTATCGCCCAGATTGAAGATCCCACTCAGGCAGAAATCTTCAAGAACAGCATTCAGCAAATCAAGCACGCTTACCGCCAGTAAGCGTTGCGCCTCAGACCCGCGCGTAATGCGGGTCTGTTTTTCCCGGCGTTACGCCACACCCCATTGATCTTGCACGGGCTTTCGGGCAGTGTGTTGGGTTTCCCCCACACCCGAGACCGTTATCGTTATGGGCATCCTTGTCAAAGCGCTGATCGGCGCATTGGTCGTGGTTCTGATCGGCCTGCTGGCCAAAACGCGCAACTATTATATCGCCGGTTTAGTCCCGCTTTTCCCCACTTTCGCCCTGATTGCGCACTACATTGTCGGTAATGAACGTTCCATTGCGGCGCTGAAAACGACGCTGATTTTCGGCATGTGGGCGGTGCTGCCCTACCTGGTGTATTTGATTTCACTGTATTTCTTGATTAACAGCTTGCGGCTGTCGTTAGCTCTGGGTGCGGCGGTGCTGTGCTGGGTTGCAGCGGCGTGGCTATTAATTACGCTGTGGGGATGGTGGCAAGGGCGCTAATGCCCTTGCCTGAGCGGTTACGGTCGCCCCGCCTGCAAAACGAAACCACGCTGCCGGTCACCGGCAATACGCAGATAACGGCTTTCACCGGCTCGCAGCGTCATAGGTACGCTGCCGCCGGTATCACGCCAAATGCACAGGTGATTCTCGATCATATCTTGCCCGATGCTGATCGAGATATTGCCTGGCGGCACGCGAAACTCTGCTTTTTCTTTCGCTTCCAGCGAAGCGGCGAACTCTCCATTCACATAGACCCCGGTACGGCAGCTGCCTGCCAGCATTCCGCTGTCGCGTACCACCACCACCGTGGCGTAAGGCGTATCCGGGATATTCTGATAGAGCATCAGACGGCTTGGGGGCGGTGACTCAGCCTGTTGCGGCGGTACAACTTGAGTCGCACATCCCGTCAACAGCGCAGAGGCAAATAACAACGCGGCGTAGTGCTTCATCCTTGTCTCCTGAAAAAATAATGCATATCGTAACAAGAGAGTAGCTGCAACCAATAGTGTTCATGCCGCAGAGCCGAAAAAATCGGATAACTTCCCACTCCCGCCCAGTGTTCTACAGAAATAAGAAGATTCCGCATTAAAGCTATTGAAATAAAGGCGATTCTTACAAATTTAAAACTTTACCATGCCGCGTTTGATATCTGCCGCAAACGCACCGCTGACGTAACTGAAACCATCCGGCGTGACGTAAACCCGGGTATGACCGCTCTCTGATAACACCGCTACCATATATCCCAGGCTGATCATTTCATGTGACGGAACGTTCATCGGGGTTAGAAATCCACGCCCGCGACACCACTGGTAAAAACGAGTTCGCCCATATCCCAACACGGAACCAACATCGGAGAGGTGCTTAAACGTATCATAATCCTCTGATGGTGAAGGTAAACCGTCATGACTCTCAGGCGTTTTCTTTATCCCAGACAAAATAAACTCCTTTTTTGACTCTGTCGCGAACGGTTATCCTTCGTCTGAGCTGAATTTAAAAAATCCCAATTTAAAATGCAAATGAATTCCCTGTAACTAAAAAGCCGTTCATGGAGTAAATCCGAAAATAAAACCACAATAAAAAAACAGAAATAAAAAAATAGGGTATTAATACTGAGCATTAAATCCTTGGCATGGGTAAATATCCTAAATAAAAATAATATTTCATCCGGATAAGAAAATACTTAGCTTGCATATGATTTTTCCTCGCGTAGCGGTCCTAGAATGAGCGGATCATTGCAGCAAAAAGAGAATGGATGAAACAAGAGGTACGTCAGCCTGCCCTCGTTTTGAGATAGCCGCTCCCGACAAGCCCTATCATTTCGGCAACATCATCCTTCAACGCGGCGCTTCCTCAATCACACCTAAACAATAACCATTATCATTTCCAATTGTTTCGTCAGTTTATTACACTTTCATACCTCGCCAGTTAGGAACATTCCTAGGCGGCGAGCCTTAGGATAGAGAAAGAGTTAGGGACACCATGAAGAATTGCCGTTGTTTAATTGTTTTGCCGCTTTTGATGATGACCGCCTGCACCCAATGGGAAAGGCCCGGCGCGGTCGAAAGCACCCGGGATGCCGAATATGCCGAATGCCGTAGCCGCGGCTACGATCGCTTCCCCCCGGACGTGGTGCGGGACGTGGAGTTCAGCTACGAAAACAAATACATCCCTTGCGAGAAAAATAAGAAAGATTGCCCATCGGGATATCGCTATGACAAAGAGCCGTCGATTAAGACGGTGCAGACCGACCGCAACCAGTCCGCCCGAAACGCCACCATCGAAGCCTGTATGTACGGCAAAGGTTGGCGAGAGAAAACCTACTATTGGCCGCAATGGTGATGTGGTGCCATTTGCCTGAGGTAAATGCCACTAACCACTCAGTTGCCGTCATCACTGCAACTCAGGCCCAGCGCAACCAGCGTTTCCGCTCTGACCGGCGTTAAAGGCACACGCGGTGGCGATAAAGGCCAGCCCAAAAGCTGCCTCGCCGCCGTCGCACAGATTTTGCCCTGGCAAGCCCCCATGCCACAACGGCTGCTCAGCTTGGCCGTGTTCCAATCTGGCTGATGGCGCACCTGTTCCAGCGTGACATCTTCGCAGCGGCACAGTAGCGTCTGCGGGTTGGCTAGCGAACTCAGACGTTCATCGAGTGCAAAGGTGCTTGCCACCGCCGTGGCGAAACGCCTCCACTGCCGCCGCTGCGCCGCCAGGGAGTCGGCTTTTGACTTCTGCCCGATGGCGGCATAACCGGCGATAGCGCCTTCGATGAGCGCCAGTTCACTGCCGCCGATGCCGGTACACTCCCCGGCAGCATAAATGTGCGCCTGGCTGGTTTGCTGCCAATGATCTACCGCCACGGCGTCTTGCTCGATCCTACACCCCAACAGCATCGCCAACTCAATGTTCGCCACCAGACCAAAACCACAGGCCAACCTGTCACAAGCGATCGTTCTCTCCTTCCCGCCGCTATTGACGCGCACCGAGGTTAAACGTTCTTGCCCCAACGCCGCCGGTACTCGACTGCCGGCACAGTAACGACGCGGCATCAGAGAAAACGCCTGGCGCAGCTTGGCCGGCCAGCGCCACAGGCCACCGGCGAACGCCGCCAATCGCCAAAGCGGCGCCTGTTCCGCCACCAGCACTACCTCGCCGCCGGCCTGTTTCACGCTGTTTGCCACCGCTAGCAACAGCGGACCACTGCCGGCTATCACCACTCGCTCACCGTGGATCGTCAGCCCCTGCTTGATTTGCGCCTGTAGGCCACCGGCGCCGGTCACCCCCGGCAGCGTCCAGCCGGGAAACGGCAGCAGCAGTTCACGCGCGCCATTGCATAAAATCAGTTTTTGATAGCGAATCACGCCGCAGCCTTCGGCGTCTTCATACGCCAATCGGCCAGCGCCGCACTGCGCCACCAGCTTGCAGCCGGACTGTAGCGCAATATTTTCCCTCGTCGCTATCGCCTGCCGATAGCGGTTCGCCGATTCAGACAAAGCCACCTGCGGGCCGTCGCGCCAGATTTGCCCGCCGGGATGCGGATTATCATCAATCATTCGCACCTGACCACCACTTTCCGCCGCGGCCAGCGCCGCCGCCATGCCGGCCGGCCCGGCACCGACGATCAGTACCTCACAGTCGAAGTTACTCATCATCGCTCCTCTCAATGCGCATGCCGGCTTGGCACAACGTCTGGCACGCCAGGCGACGCAGCCCGTTAATGGTCACCCGACACTCCTGACAAATTCCCATACCGCAAAATGGCGCGCGCGGCTGGTGTGAAATCGACAATCGGCAACGATCCTCGCCGCACAGGCTGAGCGCCGCGGCAACGCTGATGCCTACCGGCACTCGGCAGAGCTCACCATCGATGCTCAACGTGAGCATACTTTGCCTTTCATTCATATCGGCAGCTCCTCGGCGGCAAACGCCCGCGCCGCCAAATACGGGGTATCGTCAATCTCCGGCGTTTGCCGGCCGATCTGCGCAGTAATCAGGGCGGCGCTGCCGAGAGCAGTCGTGACGCCCAATCCCTCGTGCCCCAACGCCAGCCACAGCCATGAATGCCGCGGATGCATGCCCAACAGCGGCAGCCCGTCGGCGGAAGCGGCGCGCAGCCCGGTCCAGCAGCGAATGATGTTCATCTGCGCCAGCGCGGGCAAGAAATGCTGAGCGCGCGTGAGCATCGCCGCCAGTAGCGGCATATCCAACGCCAAATCGACGGCGTCGAACTGACGGGAAGAACCGATCAACCATTGCCCGGTGGGCCGAGCCTGCACATTGAATGCCACCGACGTGCCGTTGCTGGCATGCGCGCTGGCGCCATACCCCAACTCTACCAGCTGATGCCGCACCCGCGGCGGGTAACGATCGGTGATCGCCAAATGCCCCTTCTTGGCGTGCAGCAAAGTCTGCGGCAATAGACCATTGGCCCTAAGGCCGCAGGCCAAGACCACCACCGGCGCCGCCAGGCGCCTGCCGTCCGTCAGCCGCACCGCCTCCTCTTCCAGCGCTGACGCTTCGCCATGCACCACGTCGATCGCCGCTCCGCCGTCGGCCAACAGCCAGCGAGCCGCGAGCGGCGCATACAGAATGCCGTCGCCCGGCACCCGCAGCCCACCGGTCAGGCCGTGCCTCAGCATCGGTTCCATGGCGGCGATCTGCTCCGCCGTCAGCAGCTCTGCAGCCACGCCCTGCTCAGCCAATCGCACCCGCTTTTGCTCGGCGATGGCCATTTCATCCGTTTTATCCGCCAGCCATAGCGTTCCGCAGCCGCGCCAGGCACACGCTTGCGGCATGCGCCCCGTCACCTCTCGCCATAACCGCAACGAATAAGCGCTCAACGCCAGCTCGGCCGGGTTGTCGTCCATGCACACCAGATGCCCCATGCCGGCGGCCGTGGCGCCGGCGCGGCCATCGTCCACCACCGAGACGCAATACCCTTCTCGCGCCAGCCGCCAGGCGCAGGCGGCGCCGATGATGCCAGCGCCGATCACGATGACATCGACTTTCCGCCCGACGCCCATCAGCGTATTCCCCAGACAAAGGGATCGCGTTCGTCGAGCAGCAGTTGGCTATCGGCACACACATAGGCCTGCCCGCGAATAAAGGGGGTTATGCGATCGCCATTCCGGCGATAGTAGGCCTGAAATTCGCTGCCGATCACGCTGGCCTGCCGCCACTGCGTGTCCGGCGGCAGTTTGCCGTCCGCCGCCAGACACGCCAATTTGGCGCTGGTGCCGGTGCCGCACGGGGAGCGATCATAGGCTTTGCCGGGGCACAACACGAAGCTGCGGCTGTCGGCCTGCGGATCGTCACCGAACAGTTCGATATGGTCTATCACCCCGCCGTCTTCACCGCAGATGCCCGCCTGCTCCAACGTCTGCCGCACCGCCCAGGTGAACGCGGTCAACGCCTCCAGATTTTGTTTATCGATGGGCAACGGCGACTCGCCGATCAGGAAGAACCAATTGCCGCCCCAGGCGATGTCACCCGTCACCGGCCCGTAACCCGCCACCTCAAGCCGCACCTGGCGGCGGTAACGATAAGCCGTCACGTTCTCCACCGTGACGCTGCCGTCCTCGTGCAGCGTGGCGTTTACCGGGCCGACCGGGGTCTCTATCAGGTGACGCCCGGCGTGGATGCGCCCCAGGTGCGCCAGCGAAGCGATCAGACCGATAGTGCCGTGACCGCACATGCCCAGGTAGCCGCTGTTGTTAAAGAAGATCACACCGGCGGTGGCCTGTGGCGAACAGGGGCGGCACAGCAACGCCCCCACCAACACGTCGTTACCGCGCGGCTCGAGCATCACCGCACAGCGCCAATCGTCATAATGTTGCGCGAAACGCGCCCGCCGTTCCGCCATGCTGCCCTCGCCAAGATCGGGAAAGCCTTCCACGATCAGGCGGGTCGGCTCTCCGCCGGTATGAGAATCGATCGCCCGCAAAGCGGTGATATGCGCAGAAAGTGCCATCGGCGTCTCCTGGGTTAATGAGATGTTACCAATGGCGTTAGCCTGAACGAATGTGGCCATAACGGCTTGATGCGTTTCGGCGCGGCAAATGAAGAAATCAGCACAGTGACAAAAGTCAGGCCTGACGCGTCACGGGGACGCCCTTAACGAACACCATAACAATAACTTATTTATCATGGCGTTACTTTCATGCTAAACCTCCGCGTGGCGAGAAACGCCGCAGTTTTCAAGCAACCGCCACGCATCGCCCGGCAAAAGTATGCGGCAATCCGCATATTTGGCAGGCGACCGGAAATAGCGCTTGATTCGTTACAAAAAAGTTAATATTGATGCGAATGCGCCAACCTGGCCGCCTGTTTTTTCGGCTAACGACGAAAAGGGACTGCTATGCGATCCACTTCAGACCACCAGCCTCAGGTTTCTCTCTCGCCGCCTTCGCTAGCGGGGTTGCCGGAGCAGGAAGACGTTTTTGCCATTGAGCATCTGTCGCGCCTGTGCGACGGGCTGGCGCAGCAGCGCCCGAACAACCTGCGCGATCTGCTGAATACGCTGGCGCTGATTGCACCGTTGCTGAACGCGATCCCCAACGTGGTGTTCTTTATCAAAGACGCCCAGGCCCGCTACCTGCTGGCCAACCTGACGCTGGCCAGGCGCTGCGGTTTCAAAACCGTCACGCCGCTGCTGGGCAAGACCTCCGCCGACGTTTTTCCCGCTCAGCTCGGATCCGGCTATACCGAACAAGATCTGCGGGTATTGCGCCACGGCGTGCTGATTCAGGATCAGCTCGAGATGCACCTGTACAACGGCCGCGAAACCGGCTGGTGCCTGACGCAAAAGCTGGCGCTGTATGACGCACAGGGAAAAATCATCGGTATGGCGGGTATTTCGCACGATCTGCAGGAAGCCAGGGCTAATCACCCGGCCTACCAACGGCTGGCGGCGATCGACGTGCACATCCGCCGCCACTACGCCCGACCGATCGCGCTTGAGGAGCTGACGGCGCTGACCGGCTTGTCGGTGGCGCAGATCGAACGCTACTGCAAACGTATATTCCACCTCACCCCGCGCCAGATGATCCACAAAGTGCGGTTGGAAAAGGCCACGGAACTGCTGGCCGGCGATCTGCCGATCACCGACATCGCGCTGCTGTGCGGCTATACCGATCACAGTGCCTTCAGCCGTCAATTCAAAGCGATGACCGGCTCTACGCCGCGCGATTTCCGCCTGACGCTTTCCGTTTAATGCGCTGATTTATCTGGTTAACCCCCTCTTTTCACGGCGGCCACCGCGCCTGTTTTTTCACGCCCGCTTGTCGGCGCCATTGTGCCAATTTCGTCGCGGCAATCGGCGAAAAGCGTCAAGCCTCCCTGCGCAATACCGGTCAATCTGTCGGTGAGCCTTACCAAAGATTCACTTTTCATTAACACTTTCGGACGACAGGACAAACACGATGAGCCATAAAGCCATAAGCTGGAGCGGCGTATTCCCGGCGGTGACGACCCAGTTCCGCAACGATTTCTCTCTGGACCTCGACGCCACCCATACGGTGATCAAAAACCTGGTGCGTGACGGCGTCTCCGGCCTGGTGGTGTGCGGCACCGTCGGTGAAAACACCTCGATGACGGTGCAAGAGAAGCTGGCGGTGATCGAAGTGGCAAGAGACGCCGCCGACGGTAAAGTTCCGGTGATCGCCGGCATCGCCGAGTTCACCACCGCCTTCGCGCAGAACATGGCGCGTGAAGCGCAAAAGGCAGGCGTCGACGGGATTATGGTGATGCCGGCGCTGGTCTACTCCGCCAAGCCGCACGAAACTGCCGCGCACTTCCGCAGCGTCGCCGGCGCGACCGATCTGCCGATCATGGTCTACAACAATCCTCCCATTTACAAAAATGACGTCACGCCCGATATCCTGACCTCGCTGGTCGACTGCGAAAATATCGTGTGCTTCAAAGACTCTTCGGGCGACACCCGCCGCTTTATCGATCTGCGCAACGAAGTCGGCGATCGCTTCGTGCTGTTTGCCGGGTTGGACGATGTGGTGCTGGAAAGCCTCGCCGTTGGTGCGCAAGGTTGGATCTCCGGCATGTCCAATGCCTTCCCGCGCGAAGGAGAAACGCTGTTCCGGCTGGCGAAGGAAAAACGCTATGAGGAAGCCTTGGCGCTGTACAGCTGGTTTATGCCACTGCTGCACCTCGATGCCCGCCCCGATCTGGTGCAGTGCATCAAACTCTGCGAACAGCGGGTCGGTCGCGGCAGCGCCGTCACTCGTCCGCCGCGCCTGGCGCTGCAGGGCGAGACGCTCACCGAGATCAACGCCGTGATCGATAAAGCGCTGGCCACTTGCCCTGCGCTGCCGAACGTCGGCCTGTAACGCCTTCATCGCCCGGCCATGCCGGGCGTCATGCTTTCTCTACCGGGGGGAACCGATGCCCAACGATCGCTACGCCGCCATCAACGGCCAACAATTTATCGGCGGCCAGCGCCGCGCCGCAGGGGAAGCGGCGCTGCTCAGCCTGCGCGCCGACGACGGTGAGCCGACCGGCTACCGCTTCCATCAGGCCACGGCGGCAGAAACCGCCGCCGCCGCAGAAGCTGCCGCCGCGGCCTTTGCACCCTATTCGCAGCTCAGCGCGGAACAACGCGCGAACTTTCTCGACGCCATTGCCGAGGAGTTAGACGCGTTGGATGAGGCTTTCTTCGTCTTCGCCATGCAGGAAACCGCCTTGCCGCCGGTGCGGTTGAGCGGCGAACGCGCCAGAACCAGCGGCCAGATGCGGCTGTTCGCTACGCTGCTGCGGCGCGGCGACGTCGAGGGCGTGCGCATCGACTGTGCGCTGCCGCAGCGCTCCCCCCTGCCGCGCCCCGATCTACGTCAATATCGCATGGCGCTCGGCCCGGTGGCGGTATTCGGCGCCAGCAACTTCCCGCTGGCGTTCTCCACCGCGGGTGGCGATACCGCCGCCGCGCTCGCCGCCGGCTGCCCAGTCGTGTTCAAGGCGCACAGCGGCCATATGATCACCGCCGAGCTGACCGCTCAGGCGATCGAGCGCGCACGGGAACGCACGGGGATGCCCGCCGGCGTTTTCAACATGATCTTCGGCAACCGCGTGGGAGCCGACCTGGTACAACATCCGGCGATTCAGGCCGTGGGATTCACCGGCTCGCTGCAAGGCGGCCGAGCGCTCTTCGACCTGGCGATGCAACGCCCTCAACCTATCCCGGTCTTCGCCGAAATGTCGAGCATCAACCCGGTAGTGATCCTGCCACAGGCGTTGGCGCGACGCGGGCAGCACATCGCGCAGGAACTGGTCTCTTCCTTTACTCTCGGCTGCGGTCAGTTCTGCACCAAGCCCGGCGTGATCGTCGCGCTGCGCGGCGCCGCCTTCGATCGGCTGGCCGAAACGATGAGCACCTTGGTCAACGCCGCCGAGCCGCAACCGATGCTGAATACCGGCACGCTGGAGCACTACCGCCACGGGCTGGCGGCCCTCGATGCGCACCCCGGTATGCACCGTCTGGCGGGCCGCAGCGAAACGCCCCCTCATCGGGCGACGGCACGGCTGTATCAAGCGGAGGAGGCACTGCTGCTGCAGGCCGATCCGCTGCTGCAACAGGAGGTCTTCGGCCCGGCCAGCATCCTGGTGGCGGTGGATAACGAAACACAGCTGCATGCGGCGCTGGTGGCATTGCAAGGCCAGTTAACCGCCACGCTGCTGGCAGACGACGACGATCTCGATATGGCCGCCGGGCTGACGACGCTGTTGGCGCGCAAAGCCGGCCGGGTGCTGTTCAACGGATATCCGACCGGGGTAGAAGTGTGCGACGCGATGGTGCACGGCGGCCCCTATCCGGCAACCAGCGACGCACGTGGCACCTCGGTAGGTACGTTGGCCATCGAACGTTTCCTGCGGCCGGTCTGTTTACAAAACACGCCAGCGGCGCTGTTGCCGCCACCGCTGCAGGACGCCAACCCGCTCAATCTGCTGCGGCTGGTGAACGGCGTTTTCACCCGAGATCCCCTAGTTTCACCTGCCCAAAATTAGCCCGGCCGCATCTGCCTGCCACTCAATAACAAAAGGGTAATACTATGACAACCCAAGGCAAATTCAAGAAGCAGCTTACGCTCACCGATCTGACGTTCATCGGTCTGGGCGCCATCTTCGGCTCCGGTTGGCTATTCGCCGCCAGCCATGTCTCCTCCATCGCCGGCCCGGCCGGTATCTATTCCTGGCTGATCGGCGGCCTGGCGGTGCTGCTGCTCGGCATCGTTTACTGCGAGTTGGGCGCCGCCCTGCCGCGCGCCGGCGGCATCATTCGCTATCCGGTGTTCTCGCACGGCGAATTGATGGGTTATCTGCTGGGGTTTATCACGCTGATCGCCTTCTCCAGCCTGATCGCCATCGAAGTCGTCGCCGCCCGGCAATACGCCGCCGCCTGGTTCCCGTTCCTCAGCCAGCCTGGGTCCGGCGACCCGACGCCGATCGGCTGGCTGGCGCAGCTGGCGCTGCTGTGCTTTTTCTTCGCGCTTAACTACTACAGCGTCAAAACCTTCGCCAAATCCAATAACCTGATCAGCGTGCTGAAATTTCTGGTGCCGCTGCTGGTGATCGTGGTGTTGTTCAGCTTTTTCAAACCGGAAAACCTGCACAGCCAGGGCTTTGCTCCCTTCGGTTCCGCCGGAGTTGAAGCCGCCATTTCCGCCGGTGGCATCATCTTCGCCTACCTCGGCTTGACGCCGATCATTTCGGTCGCCAGCGAGGTGCAAAGGCCGCAGCGCACCATTCCCATCGCGCTGATCCTGTCGGTGGTACTGTCCACTATCATCTATGTGCTGCTACAGATAGCGTTTCTCGGCAGTATCCCCAGCGAGATGCTGAGCGGCGGCTGGGCCGGCATCAGCCAACAGTTCTCCCTGCCGTTCCGCGACATCGCCATCACGCTGGGCATGGGATGGCTGGCATTTCTGGTGGTCAGCGATGCGATCGTTTCGCCGAGCGGCACCGGCAACATCTATATGAACGCCACGCCTCGCGTGATCTACGGCTGGGCGCGCGCCGGCACCTTCTTCAAACTGTTCACCCGGGTGGATGGCGAGTCCGGTATTCCCCGCCCGGCGCTGTGGCTGACCTTCGCCCTTTCGGTATTCTGGACGCTGCCGTTCCCGTCGTGGGAAAAACTGATCGGCGTGGTGTCCGCCGCGCTGGTACTGAGTTACGCCATCGCCCCGGTCACTGCCGCCGGGCTGCGGCGCAATGCGCCCAATATGCCGCGTCCGTTCCGGGTGCGCGCCTTCTGCGTGCTCGGCCCGTTGTCGTTTATCATTTCGGCGCTGATCGTCTTCTGGTCCGGCTGGGATACCGTCTCCTGGCTGCTCGGTTTGCAGATCCTGATGTTCTTCATCTACATCCTGTTCAAAAATCAGGTGCCGACCCACGCCGTTAGCCTCCGGCAGCAAATTTGGTCCTCGCTGTGGCTGATCGTCTTCTATGCGCTGGTGATCGCACTCTCCTACCTCAGCAGCTTCGGCGGCATCGGCGCCATTGCCCACCCGTGGGACACCCTTACCATGGCGGTGATTGCGCTGGCGGTTTACTACTGGGGCGCCTATACCTGTTTACCCCAGGCCAATTTTATCGGCGATGAAGAAGAATGAACCCAGGGAGGACATTAAAATGACATCCATGCACGTTCTGTCGCTGGAACAGGCTTATCAACTGGCGTTGCGCGCACTGCGCAGCAACGGTTTCAATCAAGCGCATGCCGAGGCGGTGGCGCAAAATGTCACCCAGGGTGAGCGCGACGGCTGCGCTTCGCACGGGTTGTACCGGCTCTTGGGCTGCGTGCGATCGCTGCAGGCAGGCAAGGTTTCCGCCGATGCGATACCCAGGCTGTTCGACCAGGCGCCGGCTATCTTGCGCACCGATGCCGGCGGCGCGTTTTCTCTGCTGGCCTACCGCACCGCTCTGCCGGCCTTTGTCGAGAAGGTGCGCGCCAACGGCATCGCCGCGCTGGCGATCAACCGCTGCGTGCACTTCTCCGCGCTGTGGGCCGACATCGAGCCGTTGACCGAGCAGGGGTTGGTGGCCTTAGCCTGCACGCCGAGCCACGCTTGGGTGACGCCGGCCGGCGGTTCACGCCCGCTGTTCGGCACCAACCCCATCGCCTTCGGCTGGCCGCGCCCGAATCGGCCACCGTTTTTGTTCGACATGGCCACCAGCGCTGCGGCGCGCGGCGAAATCGAATTACATCGCCGCGCAGGCACCCCGCTGCCTGAAGGCTGGGGCATTGATAAGGCAGGCAATCCGTCCACCGATGCCGCCAGCGTATTGGAGGGCGCTATGCTGACCTTCGGCGGGCACAAGGGCTCGGCGCTGGCGGCGATGGTTGAATTATTGGCTGGGCCGCTGATCGGCGATATGACCAGCAAAGAGTCGCTGGCCTACGACGACGGCACCGGTTCGTCGCCTTACGGCGGTGAGCTGATCATCGCGTTGGATCCCGAACGTTTTCTCGGTGCGGATCAGGAGAAATATTTCGCCAACGCAGAGGCGATGTTTGCCGATATGCAGGCGCAAGGCGCACGCATCCCAGGCGAACGCCGTTATCGACAGCGGCGCCAGAGCGAACAAGACGGCGTAGAGATCCCCAGGACGTTGTACGACGAAATAGTGGCGCTGTGCGATTAGCGCCGAATTGATGCCCCCGCGCCGGCAATCCGGCGCGGGGAAAGACTTATCCTGCCTGAGCCAGATCGCTGTGCAGGCGCTTGCGCCATACCGGTTTGGTATCCCAGCGGGCGAAGTGTTTCGCCTCTTTACCCGGCTGCACCTGATGCCACATGTCCTCTTGCCACCGGATCGGTTCCTTTCCTCGCAACGTTGGGCGGGTCTGTTTAATCGTCCGTTGCAAGACGCTCGCTTCTTCTGCAGTAATGTTCGGCGCCTGTCTGGCGGCGTCCAGCGCACGGTTTCCCAACGGCTCCATCACCCGATATAGCACGTTGACCTGCTGCTGCGTCGCTCGCTGATTAGTGCTCATGCCATTACCCGACCAACCGTCGAAATTTTCACCGGGATCGTCCCCCTGCGCACGATATTCATTACCCGGCCCCTCGACGATATTCCATCCTTGCCAGGTCACCAAAGTGTGTAATCCATCGCGATCCTGCAGGTTTTTATTCTTGATCTGTTTGAGCACCTCGGCGCGGTTTGGCACACCGATCAGGTTCATAAACTCGTCCAGCGCGTCCCAATGCTGCCCCGCGACCAGACCATTCCAGACATTACGTAAACAGTTCCAGGGAATGGTGTGATGCCAGGTCAGCGTGATATGCGGTTTGGTTGATGCATGTTGCCAACGGTTCGGTTCACTGCCCCTATCGCCTCTGATGATCCCATCGACTTCTAATGGCATAGCTGCCCCTCTTCTGGCTGAAATGAAGAATATGCGCAAGGCCGGTGCCCCGGTTGGCATAAAAACGTCAGCTAAAATCGTAGCAGCTCAGGCTGAGATGGCAATAAAACGCCAGGCACGCTCTGCAGCCGACCGGCAACCGCAGAACGCGCCCGAAAACGGTGGGCTTAAGACGGATTATCTGACGACCATCACCGAAATATTGGCATGGCGAACGATAGCGGCAGCGTTAGACCCCAGCAAATAGGTTTTCACGCTCGGGCGGCGCGAACCGATGATGATCAGATCAGCGTCGATCTCTTCCGCCAGCTCCAGCGCCTGATCGCGCGCAGAGCCGAAGCTGACGGTGTAATTGAGGCGATCCAACGGCAGATCGATTTCCGACATGATTTTCTTCAGCTTCTCGACCGCCTTCACTTCCGCCTGATTCTCAAATTCCTTGAGACCGAACGAATAGGCAGTCACAAAAGCCGAGGCATCCGGCAGCGCATGGAAGAAATGCACTTTAGCGCCGGACATCTTCGCCAAATATTCCACATGCTTCAGCGCATGTTCGGTCAACAGGTCCTCTTCAATATCGATCGGCACCAAAATAGTCTTGTACATATCACGTCCTTTCTATGTAAACCGGGTGCCTACAGAATACTGCCGCGCTCGGGCGCGGTGAATCGCTTTATCACGCTTTTGTGATCGGGGGTAAATACTGATAAGGATAGTTCTTAATTTAACAAAATATAAACATCACACCAATAACGGATAGGCGATTAATTATTTAGTACTCGAGATTAAATCAGCTGCAAATAAACCGCTTTGGCGGTGGCGGCGGTCTTATTAGCGACAGAAAGTTTTTTAATCGAGTTGCCTATATGGAAATTGACTGTGCGTTCGCTTACTCCCATCAGCAGCGCAATCTCTTCCGCCGTTTTCCCTTCGCTGCACCAGCGCAAGATGTCTTTTTCGCGCAGCGTCAGCACATATTTTATCGCGTCGTCGTTCACCGATATCAAAGCTTCCCGCAGCGTTTTATGAGCGGTTTGCGCTAGCCAAAGGAAAAAGGTTTCATTTGCCGCCCGCGCTTGCGGCGTTTGCTCCGGCAACGCCCTGCCGGCAAACGTCAGGATCCCCAGCCGGCCATAGCAATCCTTAACCGACTGCGACCAACCTGCGCACAGGCCGAATTGCGCCATATGCCGCCAAAGCGTCGGCCGCTCGTGATAAAAGCTTTCGTCCCACTGGAACTGCAGCGTGGAATGGTGAGCGCGCTCAATAACCGGATCCTGCAAATACACCCGCTGCCGCCGATAATCCTCGAGATAGTTCGCTGAAAAATTCCCTTCGATCAGCATCTTGGGGCGGCTGGCCGGATAACAGGAAAACACGATGTAGGAGAAATAATCAAACCCCAGCGCCTCGGCGCAGGGCTCCAGCTGCGTCAGAAAGCATTCGCGATCGGCCAGGCTGCCAATCACCTCCGCCATGAGCCGTTGAGTGCGGGTATCCATAACGCAGGTTCTCCAGATAGCGATGCCGATTTATCGATAGGTCAGACTCACTATAGAATATCGTCGCCCGGCGCCAGTAGCCGTTTCATATAATAAAAAATACCAACGCTATAACGAAAACAGCTATTCCCTTTAAAATAAGCCTTTTATTGCACCGAATTGGAAAACTGCGCGAATAGCATAATCTCCTCGGCACGTAAACCTGTCATTTCTACCGTTAGACAGCCGGGACACCGCCAATTACTTTCCAGACAGGCACCCAGTGCCGCCGTAAATCCAAAGAGATAATAAGCATTTGCGAATTTCGCATGGCATACAGTGACGGGGATTTTCTATGGCAGAAAGTAATGCGGCAATTCAGTCGGCTGCGATTATCGGCGCGGGAACGATGGGCAGAGGCATCGCTTATCTTTTCGCGCAAAAAGGCATTCGCACGGTGCTTTATAATCGCAACGGCAATACCCTCAGTCAGGCTCGCGACTATATCGAGCTAGACCTGAACAAGAAAGTCGAACAGGGCAAGATCGCGCTGCAGGATAAAGGCGCGGTGTTGGCCAATCTGGTGTTCACCTCGGTATTTGAGACCATTGCCGACAGCGAGCTGGTGATAGAAACCATCGCCGAGCAAGAGCAAACCAAACTTGAGGTGCTGGCGACCATCGCCGCTGCAGTCAAGCCCGACACGCTGATCGCCACCAATACCTCCTCACTGTCGCTAAATAAGCTGGCAACCGCGGTGACGCACAGCGAGCGGTTTATCGGTTTGCACTTTTTCAACCCCGCGCCGCTGATGAAACTGATTGAAATCATCCCGGCCTACTGTACTGCATACGCCACCACGGAGCGTTGCCGCCAGCTGGTGGCCGCGTTGGGGAAACGTGACGTCGTCTGCCAGGCCACGCCGGGGTTTATCGTCAACCGCATGGCCCGCCCCTACTACCTGGAAGGGTTCCGACTATTGGAAGAACACGTGGCGCGCGCGCCGCAGATCGACCGTGCCCTCAAGGCCGGTGGGCACTTTCGTATGGGGCCACTCGAACTGACCGATTTTATCGGTCAGGACATCAACTATCAGGTCAGTCGGCAAATCTGGCAGGACATGCAATACGACGCGCGCTATACCCCCGGCCACCTGCAGCGTTCGCTGGTCGATGCCGGTCTATTGGGAAAAAAGAACGGCCGCTCCTATTTTGCCGTCGAAGAAAACGCCCCGCCGGTGATGGCCGCCACCGATGCAGACATTGAGACGCTGCACGTTTACGGCGAACACCCTTTTTTTACCCTGTTACAACAGCGGGCCGCGCTTCAGTGGCCACGGCTGCGCGTGGAACAACGGCCGGCATTACCGGGCCTGGGGCCGGCCGTCCGGATCAATGACGCTTTCACCATCAGCATCACCGATGGCCGCACGGCAAACCAGCTGGCCGAGCAGACGGCGGCGGATGCCTTTGTGGTCGATGTTGCCCTGAATTACGCCGACACGGCGTATCTGGTGGCAGCGCACAGCCGCCACGCCTCTGGGGCCAATAAAGCGCTGTTCTTACGCCTGCTGCACACGGCAATCCCGCAGGTTGAATTTATCAAGGATTCCCCGGCCTTGATCGTCGCCCGCGTCCTCAGCAGCCTAATCAACGAGTCGGTGATCATGGTGGAAAGCGGCGTCTGCAGCCGGGAAGACATCGATGTCGCCGCCGTCGCCGGCGTTAACTACGCCGACGGCATTTTCGGCTGGCTCGATAGCCTGGGGGAGAAAAACGTCAGGACGACGCTGAGCAACCTGGCGCAGTTGCTGCACGCGGCGCGCTATGCGCCGCATTACACCCTTCTGCACGCCGCGCAACCGGCGCTGACGACCACGCCATAAGGATTAATGATGAGCATTCAAGATGACGGCGTTTATCTGATCGACGGCACGCGCACGGCGATCGGCACCTATGGTGGCAGCCTGGCGCATACCCGCCCCGACGACATGGCGGCAACGATCATTCGCAGTCTGCTGCAGCGCCATCCGGCGGCGGAAACGAGCCTGGACGAAGTGGTTCTGGGCTGCGCCAACCAGGCCGGCGAGGACAACCGCAATGTCGCCCGCATGGCGGCGCTGCTTGCCGGACTGGATCCGTCGGTGCCGGCCATCACCCTCAACCGCCTTTGCGCCTCCGGGTTGGATGCCGTGATCTACGCCGCGGCAAAAATCCGCAGCGGCCTTAGCGAACTGATTCTGGCCGGCGGCGTGGAAAGCATGAGCCGCGCGCCCTATGTGCTGAGCAAGAGCGAAACGCCGTTCGATAAGGGGGTAAAGCTGTACGACACCACGCTGGGATGGCGCTTTGTTAATCCGCGGCTGGCGGAGCGCTACGGCAGCGATCCGCTCGGCATCACGGCAGAAAACGTGGCTCAACGGCAGCATATCTCACGCGAGGAACAGGATCTGTTCGCGCTGGCCTCGCAGCAAAAGGCTCGCCGGGCGATCGACAGCGGCCGGCTGGCACGGGAAATCACGCCCATAGACGTGCCGGCGGATCGTAAAACGACCCGCATATTCGCGCAGGACGAGTTTCCCCGGCTCAGCACGCTGCAACAGTTGCAGACGCTGAAACCGGCGTTCTCCGCCGGCGGTACAGTCACGGCAGGCAACGCTTCCGGCATCAACGACGGCGCCGCCGTGCTGCTGCTGGCTTCCGGGCGCTACGTGAAGCGTCAGGGGTGGCAACCTCTGGCGGAGATCGGCGACAGCACGGCCGCCGGGGTTGAACCGGCGCTGATGGGGCTGGGGCCGATCGCCTCCACCGAGCGCTTACTGCAGCGCGGCGGGTTCACCTTGAACGACTTCGACATCATCGAGATTAACGAAGCGTTCGCCTCACAGGTCCTAGCGGCGCTGAAACACTGGCGTATCGACGCCAACGACGCGCGGGTTAACCCGAACGGCGGCGCCATCGCGCTCGGTCATCCGTTGGGGATGTCCGGTGCGCGCCTGGTGCTGTCGGCGGCGCTGGAATTACGCGACCGACAGGCGAGCAACGCATTGGTGACGATGTGCGTCGGCGTCGGCCAGGGTCTGTCACTAAACCTTAAAGCCGTTTAACACAAGGAATATGCTATGAGCGTACTGAACATTCTTGAAGAAAAGCTGGCGGAAACCAAAAAACAGGGGCGTTTTCGCGAGTTCCTCAACCTTGAACGCGGCGTACAGGACAAACCCTGGGCCACCAGCCACGGACACCAAGGTGAGCGCCGTCTCAACGTCTGGTGCTCGAACGACTATCTGGCGATGAGCCACCACCCCAAAGTGCTGCTGGCCACCACCGAAGCGGTTAACCGGGTCGGGTTGGGCACCTGCGGCGCCCGCAGCATTTCCGGCACCTCGGTCTACCACAGCGAGCTGGAAACGCTGCTGGCCAGCGCTTACGGCAAAGAATCGGCTCTGCTGTTCACTACCGGTTTCGGCGCCAACGACGCCACCTTGTCCACCCTGTGCGACGCCATTCCCGATCTGATCGTATTCTCCGACGAGCTGAATCACGCCTCGATGATTTACGGTATCCGCTACAGCAAGGCGGAGAAAAAGATCTTCCGCCACAACGATGTGGCACACCTCGCCGAGCTGCTGCAGGCCGCCGATCCGGCGCGGCCAAAGCTGATCGCCTTCGAGTCGCTGTATTCCATGGACGGTGACTTCGCTCCCTTGGCACAGATCGTGGCGCTGGCGGAACAGTATCAGGCGCTGACCTATCTCGACGAGATCCACTCCGCCGGCGTCTATGGCGAACGAGGGCTGGGCTACGCCGAACAGCTGGGCCTGCTGGATAAAATCACCATTATTCAGGGCGGTTTCGGCAAGTCTTACGGTGCGGCGGGCGGCTATATCGCCGCCCCCCGCTCGGTGGTGGAGGCGGTGCGCAGCTGGGCCCCGGCATTCGTCTTCAGCACCTCGTCACCGGCGCCGGTGGTGGCCGCCGCGCTAGCCAGTTTTAAATACAACCTCGAGCATGACACCCAGCGCAAGCACCTGCTGGCGATCGTCGATCACCTGAAAACCGGCCTGCGCGCCGCCGGCATTCCGCTGGTGTCGGCCGACAGCCATATCCTGCCGCTGCGGGTCGGCGATCCGCACCGCAACAAACACATCAGCAAAGTACTGCTCGATGAGCATGATATTTACGTGCAGCCGGTCAATGCGCCGACGGTGCCCGCAGGCAGCGAGCGGCTGCGGGTAACGCCAACCTCGGCGCACTCCCATGCCGACGTGGAGACGTTCCTGGCGGCGCTGGGACGGGTCTGGGCAGCGAACGATCTGCGGAGGGCAGGATGAAGTTAGCGGATTATAACGGCCATCTGGTCACGCTCTGTCTAATGGCGACCGGCACGTTCGCCATCGGCACCGACGCCTTTATCGTCGCCGGCGTGCTCAGTGACATTTCCGATACCTTTGCCGTCAGCCCCGCGCAAGCGGGGCAGTTGATATCGGTATTCGCGCTGGCTTATATGCTGTTCGCGCCACTGACCGCCTGGCTGCTCGGCAACGTCAACCGCAAGCATATCCTACAGTTGGCGCTGGTGCTGTTCATCGCCGGCAATTTGGCCTGCGCCTGGGCCACCAGCTACCTGCAGATCTCGTTCGGCAGAGTGCTGGCCGCATTGGGTGCAGCCTGTTACACGCCGCAGGCCGCCGCCGCCGCAGTGGGGCTGGTGGCGGAAAAACGCCGCGGCCTGGCCATTTCCATCGTCTATGGGGGCATGACGTTGGCTATTGCGCTCGGTATTCCATTCGGTACCTTTCTCGCCAAACTGATCGGCTGGCGTGAAATATTCCTGTTCATCGCCCTGTTGGGGGCAATTGCGCTGCTGGGCCTTTCGCTGGCGCTGCGCGCCATTGCGCCACCGGGCAAGCATTCGCTGAAAGAGCGGCTCGCCCCGCTGCGGCAAAAGGCGGTGCTGACTACGCTGCTGATCACCTTTTTTGCCGTTTGCTCGGAACACATCGTCTATAGCTACGTCAGCGTCTTGCTGAAAAACACCCAGTTCGGCCCGCAGGCGATTCTGCCCCTCGCGCTGCTGGTGTTCGGCATTGGCGCGGTGATCGGCAATTTTGCCTCCGGTGCGTTAACCGATGCCCTCGGCAGCAAGTTTGTGCTGCTATTTTCCGTGGCGCTCCAGACGCTGTCCCTGTTTCTGCTGGCCTTTTATGTCACTTCCCCCTGGTGGGTACTGGCCATCTTCCTGGTCTGGGGCATTACCGGCTGGATGTATCTGGTGCCGATCCAACATCACCTGTTGTCGCTGTCGAAACGCTTTGGCGCACTGACCGTGTCGCTCAACAGCTCGGTGCTGTACGCCGGCATCGCGGCGGGCGGCATGCTGGGCGGCCTGACGCTCTACGCACTGCCGGCCCATTACCTGCCGCTGTTTTCGCTGCCGCTCGGCGCCATCGCCCTGCTGCTGACGCTGCTGTTTTTCCGGGGAGAGACCAACAATGAATGAAGCCCTCCCGGTGCTTTATGAGCGCCATGGCGAGCTGGTTGCGGTCATCACCCTCAATCGGCCGGAAAAAAAGAACGCCATCAACCTGCAGATGGCCGAGCTGATCCGCACCTACCTGCGGCAGGCAGATAACGATGACTCGGTGCGCGCGATCGTCCTGGCCGGTCAACCGGCGGTATTTTCCGCCGGCATGGATATCAACGCCTTTCATCAGGGTGAACTGCCCATTGTCACGCCGGAGGGGTTTGGCGGGCTGATCCATGCACAGATCGCCAAGGTGATCATCGCCGCCGTTGATGGCATCGCTTACGGAGGTGGCTTTGAGCTCGCCCTGGCCTGCGATCTGATCGTCGCCGGCCAGGGCGCACGCTTCAGCTTCCCCGAAACCGGGCTCGGATTGGTCGCCGCACAAGGCGGGTGCGCGCGCTTGCCGGCGCGAGTTTCTCCCTATGTCGCACTCGACTGGCTGCTGACCGGCAGAATCGTCGATGCGCAGGAGGCGTTATCACACGGTGCCATTTCCCGTATCAGCGAGGGAACGGCCCGGGAAGAAGCACTGCGCATCGCCGAACAGATCGCCGGAAAAGATCTTGCCGCCAGCCAAACGGTTAAGGCCATCGTGCGCCAGGGGCTGGCACGACAGGAAGCTCCCTCATTCGATTTTCAACAAGGCCCGGTCGAGCGCCTGCGTCAGGCTGCCGCCCGCCGATAATCCCCCTGCCGGTTCGCCTGAACCGGCATTTCCGCTTTTCCGCCACAGCTCATTTTACGCAGCCCACCTCTCGGCGCTGGGCTACACTGCCGGTAGCCCTAATGCGCTGATAAGGAAAAACAATGCGCCCTTTGCCTCTGCTGACCCCCAGGCTGATCCTGCGCCCGTTCACGCCCGACGATCTGCCCCATTTTACCGCTTACCGCAGCCATCCTGACGTGGCGCGCTATCAGAGCTGGAGCGACTACAGCGCGGCCGATGCGCAGGCCTTTTTCGAACGGCAGCAGCGGCTCGAGTTCAACCGTGACGACAGCTGGTTTCAACTGGCGGTCGAGCGCCGCGAGGACGGCGCGTTGCTCGGCGATGTCGCGGTACATTTCTTCGATGCGGGGCGCCAGGCTGAACTGGGCGTGACCTTCGCGCCCAGCCATCAGCGGCAAGGGATGGCGCGCGAGGCGCTGAACGCCGTCATCGCCCTGCTGTTCGGGCCGCTGGCGAAGCACCGCATTACCGCGGTAGTGGACGCGCGTAATCTTCCCGCCGCCGCGCTGTTCGGCAAACTGGGTTTTCGGCGCGAGGCCCATTGGCGGCAAAACGTGTTTTTTAAAGGCGCGTGGGGCGACGAATTCGGTTTCGCTCTGCTGCAAAGCGAATGGCGGGAGAATGCAAAGCATGGCGCTGCTGAATAAATACCTTGGGCAATACCAGTTCTCGGAGCGGCATGCCATCACCATCGCCGCACCGCCGGTCCGGATCCTGGCGGCCGTGGCCGCTTACGATCCCAAGCACGATCGCTTCTTCCGCAGCATGATAGCGCTGCGCGAATTGCCCGCGCGGCTGATGCCACGCGATAAGCCCAGCCCACCGCCGTTTGGCCTGCATAACTTTTGCCTGCTTGAGCGGGATGAAACGGCGCTGGTCTATGGCCTGATCGGCCGCTTTTGGCAGGCCGAATACGGTCTGGAGGAAGTCGCCGACGGGCCGGGGTTTCTGGCCTTCGCTCAGCCCGGCGTCGCCAAACTGGCGTTGGGTTACGTCGTGAATCCTTTGCCGGACGGCCGCTGCCGCCTGGTAACGGAAACGCGCATCTTCTGCCCCGACGACGCCAGCCGACGGCGGTTCACCCCCTACTGGTATACTATTCGCCTGGTCAGCGGGCTGATACGCCGCCGTATGTTGCGCGAAATCAAAAATGCCAGCGAGGTCACAGCGCATAATCATTCATAGAATGAATGCATTTAGGAGCATTCTCAGAGCATGCCTCAAGCAATAAGGTTATTTATTAACCATTACAAGATGCATTGAGAAGCCATTAGCCCCGCCCCCCTGCGGGGCTTTTTTCATCTAGTCGCCGTTCAAACCAGGAAATACCTGCATAAACAGGAAGGTGCAAGGCTTGCGCTGATGCTGGTTGATCTGTGGCACCAGCCGGGTGAAATGCTCAGTCTGGCAATGCACATCCAGGGCGGCGCGATCCGGCCAGCTTTCGATAAAAATAAAATGCCCGGGGTCCTGCTGGTCGATACACAGCTCATAACTGATGCACAAAGGTTCCTGCCGGGTTTTATCCACCAGCTCGCGATACCATGGCATAACGGTTTCAATGTGTTCCGGGTGGATAAAATCTTCAGCGATGACCTTCAGCATGTTGCTCTCCTGCATTCTGTTTTGCCGTGCTGCACTTTATCGTCCTCATTCCCGAGATGAAAGCGCCCTACTCCAGGCCTACCACCGGATTCCCAATTCGGTGATAGCGCACACAGATCTCGCGCAAAGCGCTTGAACCTACCCTGGCCCTGTGTGAACTTCTGGTTAACAAAAAAGCAACACACCATTCACCATGGTGATGTCTGTATCAACTTGCCGACCCGATACGCGGCGTTTTTTTCGCCCTTAAAGGCCTGACCATTAGTCCTTTAGGCCTTTAAGGATCGCGAAGAGAAAACGTGGTTACCGTCGTGTTGAGGGCAACGGCATCAGGACGGTCCTGTGACCGACGCTTGTCATTCTCAGAAGAGAGGTTAACGCCAGTGAATCACGCCACCTATGCCGCTCCTGCACTCAACGTCGCCATTCGCAAAACCTGGCGCAGGCTGGTGCCATTGATGTTCGCCATGTACTTTGTCGCCTTTATCGACAGGGTTAACGTCGGCTTTGCCAAGGACGCGATGGCTATCGATATCGCGCTATCCCAATCCGCCTTTGCGCTCGGCGCGGGGATATTTTTTGCCGCCTATGCATTGTTCGGCATCCCGGCCAACCTACTGATGAACCGCTGGGGCGCCAAACGCTGGCTCAGCGCCACCACCGCGCTGTGGGGGGCGCTGTCGGCCTGCACCGGGCTCGTGACCAACGAACAGCAGTTTATCGCCCTGCGGTTTCTGCTGGGGATCGCCGAAGCCGGCTTTTACCCCGGCATCCTGCTGCTGGCGTCGATCTATTTTCCCAATAAGGTGCGCGCCTCGGTCATTGGCATTTTCGTGCTCGGCGTGCCGGCGGCCCTGACGCTCGGCTCCCCGCTGTCGGGGGCATTGCTGGAGATGCACGGCGTACTGGGTAAGCCCGGCTGGTTCTGGATGTTCGTGCTGGAAGGGTTGCCGGCCGTCGCCCTCGGCGTCTTCGCCTTTTTCTATCTCGACGATAGCCCGCAGCAGGCCCGCTTTCTGACTGAGGAAGAACGCACGGCGCTGGTCGCACAGTTGGCCGCCGAACAGCAGCAGACCGAAACCAGCAGCGTCAAAGCAGCGATGAGAAGCGGCAAAGTTTGGCATCTGGCGTTGATCTACGGCACCCTGCAGATCGGCGTGTACGGCCTGATGTTTTTCCTGCCTTCGCAGGTCGCCTCGCTGATGGGCACCCATCTCGGCTTCAAGGCCTCGCTGGTGGCCGCCATTCCCTGGGCGTTCTCTGCGCTGGGCGTCTATTTCCTGCCGCGCTTTGCCGACAGAAACACCGCCAGAAGACTACCGATCGCCGTCGCCTGCATGGTCGCGGCGGCGTTAGGGCTGGTGGTCTCTTCCTATGCCGGTCCTTTGCTCGCTATCGCCGCACTGAGCTGTTGTGCAGTCAGTTTCCTGGCGGTACAGCCGATTTTCTGGACGTTTCCCGCTCAGGTGCTCACCGGCCCGGCGCTGGCGGCCGGCATCGGCTTTTGCACCACGCTCGGCGCGGCGTTCAGCTTTTTAGCCCCGCTTATCCGCACCGAGGCGGAACAGCGTTTTCACAGCCCGCATGCCGGGCCGCTGGTGCTGGCCGCCTTTGCACTGCTGTGCGCCGCGCTGTTGTGGGCGCTCAAAAACCGGCGCGCCGACGTGAGCAAGCAAGACGCAAAGATTGCCGGATAGCGGCGCGTTATTTAGCCATTATTGAACCTGCGGATGGGACACTGGCATTCAGCCTCCTCGCCCACAGGTGTTAAATGGATGAATTGACGCACATTATCGCCAAATACAGCCCGGAGCCGGAGATGTTGCTGCTGCTGATTTTCCTGTTTGCGCTGGGTAAATCCGTGATCTTCGTTTCCTCCGTCCTGCCGCCCGCCTCGGTCACGCTGCTGATGGGCATCGTTGCGGGCAAGCACGCGCTGCCTGTCGGCACCGTTTGGGCGGCCATCACCCTCGGGGCCGCGCTGGGATCGATCTTGTCGTTCCACTGCGGCGCGCTGCTATGCCGCCGCGATCTTGGCAGCCGGCTACCGGCGCGTTTTCATGCTCCGCTGCACAAAGCCCAGCGCGCCCTGCAAAAGCGCGGGTTGCCATTGCTGTTCGCCTCGCGTTTTCTGGCGGTAATGCGCTATACCGTACCGCTGATGGCCGGCATGCTGAAGCTGCCGCTGGGGCGCGTCTATGCCACCGCCGCACTCTCGGCCGCCGCCTGGGCGCTGATCTTGATGTCGGCTGCGCATTTATTCCCCACATCTTGACCTGAAAGATTCTTGGGCAAATGACCGCCCCATGCGCCGACGTTGCGCCAGCGCACAGCCTCTCTTGCCGTATAAACTGCCGTGCAACACCGCAGTTTGCGCCAGATCACCTTTCTGAACATCAGTCGAAAAATGCGAATTTTTTTGCAGAATGCGCGCTTAAAACGGCGCAATGCGGGAAGAAACGGAGAAAAGCCTGGGCGTAACACGCTGATTTGGTTGGTGGGTCGTACAGGGTTCGAACCTGTGACCAATTGATTAAGAGTCAACTGCTCTACCGACTGAGCTAACGACCCAACGAGATAAATTGTCCTCCTCGCCAATGCCGCTGTCAAACGCTTACACTCATTACTTTTTCTCATGCGAATTTTACAACCCTTTGTTTAATCAACGAGATAAGCCGCATAAGGTCTATTAATCCCACCTTTTGAAGAGTAATCTTCCGTTCCCTGAACGTCCGATTTGCCTCCTCCGTGTAAAGATTGATCGACTTTTATCCCGCGTATAAATGTTGTAAACATGTTGCACAAAGGTGGCGTTATTGCACTACCTTACTAAAGCCGGGCCAACCGGATAAATGTATAAAAAAGAGCCACTTCAGAGCTCGCGACTTCACTAATGACAGGTAAAACAGGACATCATCAGATGGTAGATCACTCTAAAATAGCGACTGACGCGACGCCCGCTTCAGAAGATCATCTACGGCGAAACCTCACTAACCGACATATTCAACTGATCGCCATCGGCGGCGCCATCGGCACCGGTCTGTTTATGGGCTCAGGTAAAACCATCAGCCTGGCCGGCCCTTCGATCATCTTCGTGTACATGATCATCGGCTTTATGCTGTTCTTCGTGATGCGCGCCATGGGCGAGCTGCTGCTGTCCAATCTGGAATACAAATCGTTCAGCGATTTCGCTGCAGATCTGCTCGGCCCGTGGGCCGGTTTCTTCACCGGCTGGACCTACTGGTTCTGCTGGGTGGTCACCGGCATCGCCGACGTCGTGGCGATTACCGCCTACGCCCAGTTCTGGTTCCCCGGGCTGTCGCAATGGATCGCTTCGCTGCTGTGCGTACTGTTGCTGCTCGGCCTTAACCTGGCGACGGTGAAGATGTTCGGCGAAATGGAATTCTGGTTTGCGATGATCAAAATCGTCGCCATCGTCGGGCTGATCGTCGCCGGGCTGGTGATGATCGCCATGCAGTTCCAGTCGCCGACCGGCACCGTGGCCTCATTCACCCATCTGTGGAATGATGGCGGCATGTTCCCGAAAGGCATCAGCGGCTTCTTCGCCGGCTTCCAGATTGCGGTATTCGCCTTCGTCGGCATTGAGCTGGTGGGCACCACCGCCGCAGAAACCAAGGATCCGGAGAAATCGCTGCCGCGCGCCATCAACTCGATTCCGATCCGCATCATCATGTTCTACGTGTTCTCCCTGATCGTCATCATGTCGGTGACGCCGTGGAGCTCCGTGGTGCCGGACAAGAGCCCGTTCGTTGAACTGTTCGTGCTGATCGGCCTGCCTGCCGCGGCCAGCGTGATCAACTTCGTGGTGCTGACCTCCGCCGCCTCCTCCGCCAACAGCGGCGTGTTCTCCACCAGCCGCATGCTGTTCGGATTGGCGCAGGAGGGCGACGCGCCAAAATCGTTCGCCAATCTGTCCAAGCGCGCGGTGCCGGCCAACGGCCTCACCTTCTCCTGCATCTGCCTGCTGGGCGGCGTGGTGCTGATTTACCTGATCCCGAACGTGATGACGGTCTTCACCCTGGTGACCACCGTATCGGCGATTCTGTTCATGTTCGTCTGGACCATCATCCTGTGCTCGTATCTGGTCTACCGTAAACAGCGCCCGGCGCTGCACCAGAAATCGATCTACAAGATGCCGGCCGGCAAACTGATGTGCTGGGTGTGCATGGCGTTCTTCGTGTTCGTGCTGGTGCTGCTGTCGCTGCGCGAAGACACCCGCCAGGCGTTGATCGTCACCCCGCTGTGGTTCATCGTGCTCGGCCTGTCTTACGTGTTCCTGCGCAAGAAGAAAACCGCGTGATGCAAAAAGGGGCGGATATCTCCGCCCCTTTCTTCTTTCTAAGCCTCCGCGCTAATCCGCTTCCGTCGCCACCGCCGCTTTATCCTTGCGCCGCACGCGCAGCTCGCTGACCACCACCCCAATCACGATCAACGCGCCCCCCAATAACGCCACGCCCGGCAAACGCTCGCCGGCCAACCGCCCGACGATGCCGGCCCAGACCGGTTCGCCGGCGTAAATCACCGTGGCCCGCGTCGGCGAAACGCTGCGCTGTGCCCAGTTCATGGTCAACTGAATCAAGGCGCTGGCCAGCCCCAGCCCAATGGCGCTGTACAGCAGATAATCCGAATACGGCGGCGGGGACTCGCCGGTCGGCGCCATCATTAAAAATGAGGTCAGCGAGGCGGTCGCCAGCTGCACGATGGTCACCCGGCGGATATTCACCTTACCGGCGAAGGCGCCGATCAGAATGATCTCTGCCGCCATCCCCAGGGTGCCGGCCAGCGTCAGAATTTCGCCGAGGCTCAGCGTCATGTCGGTGCTGCTCGGCGCCGCCAGCAGCATCAGGCCGGTAAAGGCCAACAGAATGCCGATCCACGACATGATGCCGGGGAACCGCCCCAGCACCAGCCATTGCAACAGTGGCACGATCGGCACGTACATGGCGGTGATAAACGCCGATTGGCTGCTGGTGATGCTCTGCAGGCCGACGGTTTGCATACTGTAACCAAACATAATCGCCAGCCCAATCAGCCCGCCCGCCTTCAGTTCATACAGGGTCAGGCCGCGCAACACGCGCAGCGAAAACAGGGTCAGCGCCAGCGTCGCGGTGGCGAAACGCAGACCGACGAAAAAGAACGGCCCGCTGACCTGCATCGCGTGATGCACCGCCAAAAAGGTGCCGCCCCAGATCATGGTGATGAAAATCAACACCGCTTCCGGCAGCCTGATTTGCGGAACCACGGCGGAAATAAAGGATTTTTTTGCTGCTGACACCGGCTTGCCCTTCCTGCTGAGTGCAATATAATGCACAGATCCTGCCAGTATGAGATAAAGTCCGGCGATGAGCAATACGGCGCATAACGCAAAAACCGATCCCCCCAAGGTGCTGCAGTACCTGAGCAGCAATCTGCGCGGCTACCGCCAACAGGCGGGCCTGAGCCAAATGGCGCTGGCCGAGCTTTCCGGCGTCAGCCGTCGCATGTTGGCGGGCATCGAGGCCGGCGATCGCAACGTCAGCCTGGCGGTGCTCGACAAGATCGCCGCCGCCCTGGCGATTTCCTTTACCGACCTGATCCAAGCACCGGAGGCGCGCGGCAGCCATATGGTCGGGGAATTGGCCTGGCAAGGCGCGCAGCCGGGCAGCCAGGCGCTGTTCGCCGCCAGCGTACCGGCGCGGCAGCGGGCCGAGCTGTGGGAATGGACGCTGATGCCGGGCGAGCGCTATGACTCTGCGCCGGACGCCGAAGGCTGGAGCGAAATGATCTACGTGATTGCCGGTACCCTGACGCTGGAGCTGGAACAAGATACGCTGACGCTCACCGCCGGCGCCGCGCAAACCTTCAACAGCGATCAACGCTACGCTTACGCCAACCACGCCGACCTGCCCCTGCGCTTTATCCGCAACGTCGCCTTCTGACCGCCCGCCGGCCCGCATCGGCGGCGGATGTCGTGTCGCTGTCGTGCCGCTGTCGTGGCGCCGCCAACCCGCTCGCCCTACACTGAATGACAGTGACAGCGAACTCAGGAGTGCACCATGCAAAAGTACCGCATCAGGCCATTACGTCTGGAAAAAGGCTGGTCGCAGGAGCAGCTGGCGACGATCGCCGGCCTCAGCACCCGCACCGTCCAGCGGATTGAAAACGGTGAACAGGCCAGCCTGGAAACCTTGACCGCGATCGCTGCCGCGCTGGGCGTGCAGGTCAGCGATCTCAATGCGCAGCCGCAACAGGCAATGGAGGAGGAGACGCCTGACGAACAGCGCATTCGTCGCCAGGTCGCGGCAGAAGGTAAACTGCTGAGCATGGCGGTGCGTTTCGCCGTGATTGGTGTGATGTTGTTCGCCATCAACTGGTTTACCCATCCGCAATATCTCTGGTCGCTGTGGGCGATCGGCGGCATGAGCCTCGCGCTGGTCATGCGGGCAGTGCGTACCCTGCTGCTGCGCAATGTCTTCAGCCGCTGGCAGGAACAGCGGCTGGCGCACAAGCTGCGGCGCTTGCCCTGAATCCGCCATTCGACAAAACCAAATTCGTCATTCGCTTCTATGCTTATCAAGGGTTTTTGTTAATCATCTGAGCGGGAGTACGGAACATGACGAAAGTGTTGGTGCTTTATTACTCAATGTACGGCCATATCGAACACCTGGCGCAGGCGGTGGCCGAAGGCGCGAATCGGGTTAACGGCGTGGACGTGACGATTAAACGCGTGCCGGAAACCATGACGCCGGAGGCCTTTGCCAAAGCAGGTGGCAAACAACATCAGCAGGCGCCGGTCGCCAGCCCGCAGGAGCTGGCGGACTATGACGGCATTATCTTCGGCACGCCGACCCGCTTCGGCAATATGGCCGGGCAGATGCGCACCTTCCTCGATCAGACCGGCGGCCTGTGGGCCTCCGGCGCGTTGTACGGCAAGGTAGGCAGCGTCTTCTCTTCCACCGGCACCGGCGGCGGCCAGGAACACACCATCAGTTCCACCTGGACCACGCTGGCGCACCACGGTTTCATCATCGTGCCGATCGGCTATGCCACGCCAGAGCTGTTTGACGTTTCGCAGGTACGCGGCGGCACCCCGTATGGCGCCACCACCATCGCCGGCGCCGATGGTTCGCGGCAACCGAGCAACGAAGAGTTGACCATTGCCCGCTATCAGGGCGAGCACGTGGCAAAAATCACCGCCAAGCTGAAAAGTTAAGCACCCTCCTGCGCCTGTGATTCAAAGGGCCGCGCATTCGCACGGCCCCATCTTGTTGCCGACCCGCCGCAAGGTTAGAATGCCCCTCCCCCGGCCATTCAGCGTCTGAAGGCCAGGCCCGAATTCGTTCTGCCCGTCGCTTGTCAGCCTTAGGCGCGAGGACGGGCGTTCTGTTTTTTGCGCACAGCGAAGGGAATAAGTCAGTGTCTAAAGATTTTGATGAACTAATAAGAGACATGGATCTTATTATTGAAAATGTAGACAGCTTCAAGGCTCTGGCTCCGCGCGCGCCCGAGCCGGCTCCGGCCCCGCCGCCGCCGGTTCATCACTACGATTCGTTCTGCGAGAACATCGCGCTGAAAGTGGTCTTGAAGGTGCTGCTGTCTTCGGTGGACAAGATAGTCAAAGTGCAAATCGCCAACAAAGTCGAGCAAGAGATCGCCCAGATTGAACAGCAGGTGGTGCGCGCCGGCGGCGGCCCGGTGTCGCCGGACGATCTGGCGCAAATGACACACTATGTGCGCCGCACGGTCAACGACCTGCTGGAATAACCTCCTTTGAAACGGCGTTTGTTGGACGCCGTTTTTCTTTCTGCTGCCTTCAGATTAACAATGGCTGTATCAAAGCTGACACATTCACAACACGAATGTGTTGCATTGTTGTATTCGTTTCACTGCGATAAGTTTAATTCACTGTAAATATATACAGTATTTTTTAACTTATTGAGGATATGAATATGCGCTTTAACAACAAGATGTTGGCCCTGGCCGCCCTGCTGTTCGCCGCACAGGCGTCGGCCGACACGCTCGAATCCATCGACAACTGCGCGGTCGGCTGCCCGACCGGCGGCAGCAGCAACGTGTCGATCGTGCGTCATGCTTATACGTTGAACAACAACAGCACCACCAAGTTCGCCAACTGGGTGGCCTATCACATCACCAAAGACACGCCGGCCAGCGGCAAGACGCGCAACTGGAAAACTGATCCGGCGCTCAATCCGGCGGATACCCTGGCGCCCGCCGATTACACCGGCGCCAATGCGGCGTTGAAGGTCGATCGCGGCCATCAGGCGCCATTGGCCTCGCTGGCGGGCGTTTCCGACTGGGAATCGCTGAACTACCTGTCCAACATCACGCCGCAAAAGTCCGATCTTAACCAGGGCGCCTGGGCGCGGCTGGAAGATCAGGAACGCAAGCTGATCGATCGCGCAGATATTTCCTCGGTCTATACCGTGACCGGGCCGCTGTACGAGCGCGATATGGGCAAACTGCCGGGCACCCAGAAAGCGCACACCATCCCCAGCGCCTACTGGAAGGTGATTTTCATCAACAACAGCCCGGCGGTAAACCACTATGCCGCCTTCCTGTTCGATCAGAACACGCCTAAGGGCGCCGATTTCTGCCAATTCCGCGTGACGGTGGACGAGATCGAGAAACGCACCGGCCTGATCATCTGGGCCGGTCTGCCGGACGACGTGCAGGCCTCGCTGAAGAGCAAGCCCGGCGTCCTGCCGGAGTTGATGGGCTGCAAAAACTGACGAAAAAACCCGCCTCGGCGGGTTTATTTTTTCATCCGGGCGCCGGCGGTTTATTCCGTCAGCGCCTTTTGCGCGGCGGCCAACTCACGCTGCCGGGGCGACGCCACCGCGTGATCGCGCGCCAACAGTGTGTACACCGTCGGCAGCACAAACAGGGTGAACAGCGTGCCCACCAGCATGCCGGACACGATCACCAGCCCCAGACCGAAGCGGCTGGCGGCACCGGCGCCGCTGGCGAACAGCAGCGGGATCAAGCCGAACACCATCGCCCCAGTGGTCATCAGCACCGGCCGCAGGCGAATTTGCGCCGCCTGCAAAATCGCGGCGCGCCGCGTCAACCCCTGATGCATCTGCAGTTCGTTGGCGAACTCCACCATCAGAATGCCGTGCTTGCTGATAAGCCCGATCAGGGTCACCAGCCCGACCTGGGTATAAATATTCATCGTGGCGTAACCCAGCGCCAGCGGCAATAAGGCGCCGCAGATCGACAGCGGCACGGTGATGAGGATGATCAGCGGATCCTTCAGGCTCTCATACTGCGCCGCCAGCACCAGGTAGATGATCACCAACGCCGCCAGGAACGCGAACGCCAGCGCGCTGCCTTCCTGGGTATATTGGCGCGAATCCCCCTGCCAGTCGTGGCTAAATTCGGCCGGCAGCGCATTGGCCTGCCGTTCGAGGAAGGCGACCGCTTCGCCCATCGAAACGCCAGGGGCGGGGATGGCCTGCAGGGTGGCGGCGTTCTGCTGGTTAAACTGGGTCAGCTTGTTCGGCTCGACCTTAACGGCCACCGACACCACGGTGGAGAGCGGCACCAGCGTATTGTCCTGCGTGCGAACGTACTGCCGCGCCAGCGCCTGCGGCGTCAGCCGCTGTTCGCGCAGGCTCTGTGGGATCACGTCATAGGCGCGCCCGTCCATGCCGAAGCGGTTGAGGTAGTTCTCCCCCACCAGCACCGCCAGCGATTCGCCGATATCGCTCATGCGTATCCCGAGGCTGTTGGCCTTGGCGCGGTCGATATGCACCTCCGCCAGCGGGTTGTTGTAGTCCAGATCGCTGTCCACCACCATAAACAGGCCGCTGTTTCTGGCATTCTGCTTCACCTCTTCCAGGGTGCGATACAGCTGCGGGTAGTCCTGCGGCGTGCGCAGCACCATCTGTACCGGCAGCCCGCCGGTGGAGCCCGGCAAGGCGGGCAACTGGAAGGCGAAAATGCTGGTGCCTTCGACGTCGTTCACCGCCCGTTGCAGATCGGCCTGCACCGCCGACGCCGAGCGCTGGCGCGCCTGCCACAGCGTCAGGTTGATGCCGCCGATGCCGGACGCCGTGCCGTCGCTGCCGTTGATGATCCAGCGGCTTTCGGTTTCCGGCATGCGGTTGTAAACCTCGTCCAGCTTGTACGCAAAGCGCTCGACATAGTTCAGGTTAGCGTGCTGCGGCGCCTTGATGGCGGTCAGTACGATGGCCTGATCCTCGGTCGGCGCCAGCTCGCGCTGCGGCATCAGGTACAGCAGCGGCAGGCTGATCATCACCAGCAGCGCCAGCGCGCCGGTCATCCAACGGTGGTGCAGCGAGAAATCCAGCGCGCGCGCATAGCGCCGCGTCAGGCCGCCGAAGAACCACTCGGCGGCGCGCGCCACGCGCCCTTCGCTCTGTTTGGCAGGCAGTAGAAGAGAACTCATTACCGGCGACAGCGTCAGCGCCACCACGCCGGACACCACCACCGCGCCGGCCAGCGTCAGCGCGAACTCGCGAAACAGCGCGCCGGTCAGCCCGCCCATCAGGCCGATCGGCGCGTAGACCGCCGCCAGCGTCAGGGTCATGGCGATCACCGGCCCCGCCACTTCGCGCGCGCCGATCATCGCCGCCGCCAGCGGCGTTTTCCCCTCTTCGATATGGCGATGCACGTTCTCCACCACCACAATAGCGTCGTCCACCACCAAACCGATCGCCAAAACCATCGCCAGCAGCGTCAGCAAATTGACGCTGAAGCCGAAGGCCAGCATCAGCCCGGCAGCGCCAAGGATCGACAGCGGAATGGTCACCACCGGGATCAGCACGGTGCGCAGCGACCCCAGACACAGGTAGATCACCGCCACCACGATCGCCAGCGCTTCGAGCAGGGTATGCACCACTTCATCGATCGAGGCCTGGATAAAACGTGCGGTTTCGAACGCCAGCGCCATCTTCACGCCCGGCGGCTGCATCTTGTCAATTGCCGGCATCAGGTGACGAATGCCGTCGACGATCACCAGCGGGTTGCCGGTTGGCGTGGGGAAGACGCCGAGAAACACCGCCGGTTCGCCATCCATCAGCGCGCTGGTTTCCGTGGCTGCGGCGCCCAGCTCCACGGTGCCGACGTCTTTCAGGCGCACCAGGCCGTTGCCGTCGTTGCGCACCACCAGATTGCGGAACTCCTCCACGCTGGTGAGATCGGTATTCACCCGCACGTTGGCAACCACATACTGCCCTTTCACCTTGCCCGGCGCCGCCTGGTAGTTGTTGCGCCGCACCGCGTCGGCCACGTCGGCGGCGGTCAGGCCGCGGCCGGCCAGCCGATCGCTGTCCAGCCACAGGCGCATCGCCATTTTTTGCCCGCCGAACACTTCCACCTTGGCGACGCCGTCGATAGTGGTGAACATCGGCTCCACCACCCGCGTCAGGTATTCGCTCAGCGCCGGCGTGGACAGCGTTTTACTGGAAAAGCCGACATAGGCCACGGCGGTAGCTTCACCGGCGGAGCGCTCAATCACCGGATCGTAAGCCTGCTCCGGCAGCTTGTAGCGCACCTGGTTAACCTTGGCCATCACTTCGGTCAACGCCTGGGTCGAATCGCGGTTCAGCGCCATGCGCACCGTCACCACGCTGCGCCCCTGCACCGACGAGGATGAAAGGTAGTCAACGCCCTCGACGGACGACACCGCCTGGGCGATCGGCTGCGTGACAAAGCCCTGCATCAGCTCGGACGACGCACCGGGATAGTCGGTGCTGATGGTGATGGTGGAGTTTTCCAACAACGGGTATTGACGGATCGGCAGTTGGCTGAGCGCCAGCGCGCCGAACAGCAGGATCAGGGTGCTGACCACCAGCGCCAGCACCGGCCGACGCACGAACAGATCGGTAAATGTCATCGGTCTCTCCTCAAGAACCAGCCTGGGCGGCGTTCAACGTATCCTGCGCCACCGGTTCGGCCGCCATGCCGTCGCTCAGCTTGAGCTGGCCCGAGGTCACCACCCGATCGCCTTCCTGCAGGCCGCTGACGATCTCGACGCGCCCGTCGTTGCGCTCACCCACGGCGACCGAGACGCGTTTGACCGTCATGCCCTTTTCACCCTGCTGCGCCAGGAACACGGTATCGCCGTAGGCCGTGTAGGTCAGCGCCGTTTCCGGCACCGTCAACACCGCCACGCGCTGCTGCTGCGTGACGCGAATGCCGGCGTACATGCCGGCCTTCAGCAGCCCCTGACGGTTAGTCAACGTCGCCTGCACCTGCACGGTGCGGGATTTGCCGATCATCGGGTCGATAGCGGTGATGGCGGCGGGGAAAGCGCGATCGGGGTACGCCCCAACCTGCACCGACACCGCCTGCCCCAGCGCCAGCCCGGCGCTGCTTTGTTCGTCCAGCGAGAAGTTGACGCGCAGCGTATCGGCGTCCACCAGGTTCGCCACCGCGTCGGCGGCGTTGAGGTATTGCCCTTCATGCACGCGGCGAATGCCGATGGTGCCGGCGAACGGCGCGCGGATTGCCTTTTGCGCGATTTTGGCCTGCGTTTCCTGCACCGCACCGAGCGCCATATCCCGTTCGGCCAGCGCATCGTCCAGCTGTTGCCGCGCGGTGGCGTTGAGGTTCATCAGCTTGCGCATGCGCGCCAATAGCAGATCGGCATTGCGCAATTGCGCCTGCAGGCGCACCAGCTCAGCCTGCTCGACCGCATCGTTGAGCTGCACCAGCAGTTGCCCCTGTCGCACCGTTTGGCCGGATTCGAACAGAATGCGCGTGATGCGGCCGCTGGTCTCCGCCGCCACTGCCACCTGGCTGGCCGCCTCCAGCTCGCCCACGCCGGCGTAACTGCGCGCCGCCTGTTCACGCAGGGCGGGCGCCAGCGCCACTTTCACCGGCGGATAGGCCGGCGCGCCTTCGTTTTGCCGCGCGGTGGATCGCATCGCAACGGCGGCGACGGCGAGCGCCGCCAGCAGCGCGGCAATAATGAGGTATCGTTTCATCATGTAACGGTTTCTTCCTGATTTTACAGCCAAAGCCATCCTTCCCCCGACGCAGCGCAGGCAGGTGACGAGAGATGCCGGTTGCCAAGCCCGGCTGGCTGCACTATAAAACCTCAGGTTAACTTGAGGTCAAGCTGAGGAACGTGGAATGGCAAGAAATGAACCGATTGACACCTATCGGCTATTGACCGTGGGGGAAGTGGCGAAGCGCAGCGGCGTGGCGGTATCCGCGCTGCACTTTTACGAAAGCAAGGGGCTGATTCAGGCAACGCGCAACGCCGGTAACCAGCGCCGCTACACGCCGGTGGTGTTGCGCTACATCGCGGTGATCAAAATCGCGCAAAGCGCGGGCATTCCGTTGGAGGAGATCCGCGCCACGCTGGGCCGCTTTCCTGCCGGCAGCAAGCTGACCGCCGAACAATGGGGAGTTTTGTCCTCCGCCTGGCGCAAAACCCTGGATGAGCGCATTCAGCGGCTGACGGTGCTGCGCGACCATCTCGACAGCTGCATCGGCTGCGGCTGCCTGTCGCTCACCGACTGCCCGCTGCGCAACCCAAACGATATTTTGGGCCAACAGGGCGCCGGCGCGCATATTTTCGATCGCATGACGGAACACCGGTGAGCGAAACAAGTTGCGCACCGATTATTCCGGGCCCGAGCCTCTCAGGGATAGATGATGTTCAACGTGGCCGAGGTGTTGATTTCCCCCTGCGTGACGCCATCTCGCTGATAAGGGTAATAATAAGCCCCCATGCCGATGATGAAGTGACTGTTCAGGCTGCCGCCGGCGGCGACGTGAAACAGTGAGGTGGCGCTGCCGCGATCGACGTTGGAAGGCGACAGTACCACCGGCGAACTCGGCATATCGCGCTTGACCAGACGCAGCCCCACCCCTTGCGCCCCGCCCGCATTGGCATTGGTCAACACGCTGGCGTCTGAGGCCAGCAGGTTATTGCTGGACAGGAACATCTCAACGGCGCGATCGGCGATGCCTTCCTGCTGCATGTTCTGGCAGCTGATGTTCAGCGAGAACGGCGTGTAGCCGGGTTGGTTGTTACTCAGCACCTGCGCCACGCCCATTTTGGGCAATCTGACCGTCAGGCCGGCGTTGTCGAAACGGCAGGTGGTGGTTTTCGGCGCGTACTTGATGTGCATCGGCTGGCCATACATATCGCGATCGTCATAAGGCCAATTGCCGGTAAGCAACCAGGTGAGCAGTTTCCCCACCTGCTCCAGCAGCCAAAACGGTAATTCCAGTATGCCGATGCCGGTCACGTCACTCACCATTAAAGCATCATCGAGCATCAGTGTATCGCCCGGTACCACCCGCCCATCCTTAGGCTTTTGCACCAGAGAATAACGAATGGTCATCGGGGAATTTAATTCTGAAGCAGAGTGTTCCCCTCTCCCCCTCAACGTTCTGTCGCCTATCTTGTTGGTGATTTCTGCGCGGACCCACTGTTGGCCATCGTTAAAACCGAAAATCGCGGCCTGCGAGTCTTTCGTCGGAAGTTTGATAGTGTAGGAAAAGTTGCTTTTGGACTTGCTGCAGTTAAAGGTGCCGGTGTACTGGGTATTGTACTGTGCTTCCCATACCGGCGTATTGGCGCTCAGCTTATCGGAGAGATCGACGAAAATCGGCGACGCAAACTCTACTCCCTTGCCATAGCAGGAAGCATAGCTATAGCCGCTGAACAGCCCGGACAGCAGCAGCAAAAAAATCAGCCTGATCATAGGTTCGGTTATCCTGTATTAGCGGCAAACGCCGGGCGACGCGTCAAGCGCCAGGGTCGGTTTGGCGATGCGGCAACGGCCGTCGCGCAGTTGCACCGCCAACGCCGTCGGCGGCTGTTCGGCGCGCAGATACAACACGCTGGCCTGGCCGACAAAACCTATCGACCGGCCGTTTTCATCCAGCACTTCGGCGCCGAACGGCAGCGGTGCGCCATCGGCGCGCTGCGCCCGCAGCTGGAATGGCCGACGTTGGTCAGTTTCGAATTTCAGGTAGCTGACCGCACCGTAGTACGGCACGTGGTTGGCAACGTTGCCGCTGATTTCCGCCCCGCTGCTGTGGCCGGTATCCGACAGCGTGACCGAATTTTGCCGGTACGGCGTGGCATAAGGCACCAGCGCCAAACCCTGCACGTTGGTCACGATGCTTTCGTCGCCGTTGACCATCAGCCCTGCGGCCTGCGGCGCCTCGACCACCGTCATGGTGTTACCGATTTCGTTCGACGCCAGCACATGCCAAGGGATCGCTACCAGGCTACCGCGCGCGCTGAGGCCGCTCTGGCGATAGTCGTTGCCTTCGCTGTAGGAGGCGCCAAGCGTCGAAACGCGGGTGCGATAGGCCGCATTGACGCTAGCCATGTTGTCGCCGCCGCTGCGATTGCTACCGCTCAGCGAATAGCTCAGGCGGTTGGATTCCAGGGCATTGCCGCTCAGGCTGACCGTGCTTTGCTGATAGTGAGAGTCCGTCGCCGACAGGCCGGTGCTGAGATAAGCGTTGTTGTCGAACACCGACAGCGGCAGGCTGAACGACAGGTAATAACGCGTTTCTTCCGCACGCTGGCTATTACGCACCCGACTGGCGGAAACGGAGTAGCTGACGCGCCCCAGATTGTTGGAGTATCCCAGCTGGTATTCGCGGCTTTTCGCGTTGGCCGTCCAGTAATCGCGCTGGGAACCGGAGAAGAACAGCGTGCCCCACCCTTCGTTAAGACGCTGGTTCAGGTTAAGCGTAAAGGTATTTTTCGGCCGGGCGGAACGCAGCGCGTCCCAGGTGTTCATATCCAGTTCGGACACGCCCTCCTCGTCGCGCCAGCGGTCAAACTGCCGTTCCAGTTGGCGGTAGCCGTCATTGGAGTAAATGGCGTCGGTAAAGCTGTAGTAACCGCGGGTGGAGTAACGGTAGGCCGCCAGCGTGAAGTTGGTCGCGGTGACGTCGAGGAATTTACTGTAGGCAATACGGAAACTTTACCCGCTTTCACGGCGGTTTTTCAGGCGGGTATCGGCATGCGTCAGGTCGATGGACACCGCCCCTATCGGCAGGTTCCAGCCACTGCCGAGCAGCCAGGCCTGATAGTCGTCGCTCAAAATGCTGCCGGCATAACCGGTCACCAGGTTGTTGAAACCGTACTGCAGGGTACCCTGCACAAAGCCGGGATCGTAATCGGTATTGCTTTCGTTCACCTTGCCGGCCAGCACGCTGTATTGGCTGACACCCTGTTTCAACATGTTGGGTACGGCGGAAAACGGCACGCTGAACGACTGTTCGCGCCCATCCGCCTCTTTGACCGTCACCCACAGATCGCCCGCCGAGCCGGTCGGCTGAATGCTGTCGAGGGTAAAGGCGCCCGGCGGCACGTTTTCCTGGTAGATCACGTTGCCGTTCTGCATCACTTTCACCAGGGCGTTGGTTTGCGCCACGCCCCGCACGACCGGTGAAAAGCCCTGCTGCGAGTTGGGGCGCATGCTGATGTCCGACGCCAGCGCCACCCCGCGGATGCGTACCGAGTCGAACAGATCCCCCGGCGAATAAAAATCACCGGCGGTCAGGTTGGACTTGATGTCGGCGAAGCCGCGCTGCAGGTAGCGAGTGTTGTTCTGCCAGTGGCTCCCCCGCCCGCTGCCGTGGCGAAAGCTGCTGCTGTCGCGAAATTGCCAGCCGGCCAGATTGATCCCGGATTCCAACCCGGTATAAAAATCGTCATTGTTGCTGTGATTGCCGTCGCCGCGCGCCTCGGCGTGGTAGTACGTCGCGTTGTAAGCCAGCGTCAATGCGGAGATGCCGCGATTCCAGAAGGCCGGATCCACGTATCCCGCCTCCGACCGGTTGACCCGCGCCTGCGGCACCGTCAGCCGCAGGCTCAGCGCACCGACGTCCATATCGAACCGCCCACCCTGTACCAGCGTGGCGATCGACAGCGTCGTCAACGGTGCCTGGGGCCTCGGCAACTGACTCAGATCGATGCCCAGCCGCTGCGCATCCTGGTAGTCGATTTGGATATCGTCGCGTTGTGTGCCAAACAGCAGCGCATAGCGCCCTTTCCAGTCATGGTTGACATACACATCGATCTCCTGTCGGCCGGCAGGCATGTCATTATTGAGGTAAAAACGCGAGAGATCGGAATCGCGTGATTCGCCGGCCAACAGCGAAGTGTCGAACGTCACCGCCCAGGCCGTATCCGGCAACAAGAATGAAGAGGCGGTCAGCAGCGAGAGGACTTTTTTATTCAGCTTCATTGTTGTTCTTTCAGGTTAGTGTGCGGTGATGGCTTTAGACTTGTAAGCCCCCAGATCGTCGATATACATCAGGTCATAACGGACGTTTTTACTGACCGATCGTTTGCTGGCAGCAAACTGGGAGGAAAACGGCGCGACCATCAGCGAATCAACCAGCAGATGCTTGTCCGTACCCTGGCCGATATTCGCTACCGTGATGAAATACGGGCTGCTGTTGATGACGTTGAACCCTTTGCCATTGGCTTGCAGCGTCAATTTCTCCAATGCATTTTCTACGCCGCGAGTTAAGGCCTGCGGGCGGTAGAACAGTTTGATGCGCGACTTGATCGCCAGCTGCAGCGTATTGGTGCCCTGCAGGTTTTCCGGCGTCGGTGGGATATCCAGCACGTTGAGATAGAACACCGATTCGCGATCCGCCGCCAACGCGGCGCCGACTTTCTGAATGCGCAGCTGCTGCCCGCTGTTGCCGTTCACTTTCACCACCGGCGGCGACAGCAAAAACGGCACGTTGGCGGTTTCCGGGGTGGAATTGATATCGCCGTCGTCGATCCAGGCCTGAACCAGTGAAGGATCGGCGCCGTTATTCAGCAGCTGGACAATCACATCCTTGTTGTTTGCCGGGTAGATCACCCGCGTACCGTTAACTACCACATTGGCCTGCGCGCCAACGGAACCGAGCAACAGCGCCGCTATCATCATGTATTTTTTCATCGTTCCCCCGGGTGGCCAGGCCCATCAAGGGCCTGGCTTTCAGCGCGATTACAGGTAAGAAATGGTGTAAGTCACGTTGGAGCTCAGAGCGCCCACTTTTGCCGCTTCGGCGTTGGTTTTGTAGTAGTACGCGTCCAGCGTCAGGGTTTCTGAATCCGGTGCCGTTTTGTCACCCATGATGTCGGTGACGTAAGGCACGTTCAGCTGGATCGGGGTGGAAGAACCGGTTTCCGCCAGAGAGAAGCCCACGTTCTTCGCGACGGAAGCGTCGTTTTCGTTGACCGAGTTGTTCAGCAAATATTTGCCGTCGGTAGAGATGTTATCCGCAGAGGAGAAGTAGATTTTCAACGGGGTGCCTGCGGTACCGGCCGCCGGCGAACAGCCGGAGAAGGTCAGCGAGAAGGACTTCTTGTTCTTGGTGATTGGCCCAACGGCGTTCCCCGCGTCGGTCACCGAGATCGGGCTCAGTGCTACGGTGAAATCCGCGCTTTTGCCGCCGTTAATCGTACAGGTGGTGTCGGTAATGGCACCGGTAAAGTTAATGATGCCACCGGCGGAATTGTCTTCAGCAAAAGCCGTAGGCGCAGCGACCGCAGTCGCCATGATTGCAACAGAAAACATCTTCTTCATCATGAGATAAAACTCCATAACAGTTTGGTTTGAGAGAATAAATAAAAAACGGCCGCTGCCGGCGGGATGAAATAATCCCTCCCCGTAATACAGAGGCAAAAGGATGAGCACATTCCTGTTTTTATAAAATCAAGCCATAGCGTTATTCATCACCCGACAATAAAAACGATGAAAATAACGAATTTCTAGAGAACCTCCGAGAAATCGGATGAAATCTCCAATAAGTTGTGTACCCGATTCTTCAATCCCATTTTGCGTAGCGCACTGCATTTCTGCGTGCTGACCGTCTTTACACTTTTATCAAGAATTCGGGAAACCTGAGTCACCGTATAGCCGAAGGAAAGCAAATGGAGCGTTTCCACCTCACTTTCCGTCAGGCGGTTTTTCGTATTGCGAACCGCTCCGCCCTCAACGCCTCCATTTAATGCAGAGCGCTGCGTGACCTTATCCACCAGAAAAGAAAACTCTTTACTCATACCGGGGATACTGATTTTTTTATCGAGCACAACCACATCACGCGATACGGAACGAAATAACAGACGGCGTTTTTCTTCCGTCGTCAAAAAAACCTTTACGCCATGAATAGCAGACAATAATGTCATCGCCATGCTGAAGCGCAGCATGCTTTTTACCGCATCATCGACGATCAGAATATCGTGGCAATTACGCCCCATAGCCAAAGGCAGATCGTCGTAGTAGGCAATAACGTGATCTTTATGAAAAATCCTTGGCATCAATATTCTTTTTATCGCTTCTCTGAAAAATATGTTTTCAGATACGATACCGATACTGAGCATACTTCCTCCATCCATGGCTAAGGATAACGGCGATACCTTGCACTAAATACCCGCCGTCTTCTTGGAAAATTCGCATTGCCGTTCGGGAGCAAACAATAAGCGACTGGCACGTAAACCGGTGCCGTAAAACACTAAGATAATTCTGCATCAAACCATTAACAACAGGAACATTATTTTTATTAACGCAAATTTTAATTATTATAATCTATAAAATATTTAATTTTCAGCATTTAACACCAAAAAAGGCCGGTAAGAGGGTAATTCACCGTACATTCCTTTCGCCGGAAAAATAAAAACAGACCTGAATTATTTATGTTTTCCGTCCGGAACCTTGACCTCTCCGAAGTTTCACTAAATACTAGCCGCGAACTGGAAGCCTATATCATTATAAAAACCTGAATACATGAAATATATTATCGACCTCTGCGTTATCTATGACGCAAACGCGTGTCGTCTCCAACTCATTGACAATGATGAGTCATCGATACGGATATCCAACCCGGCTTCACGCCTGTTAATTGAAATGCTGACTCATCCGAATATCCCATTGAAACGTGAGATGTTGATAAAAAAGGTATGGGAAGAGTATGGTTTTTCAGGCTCATCGATCAGCCTCAACGTGGCCGTCAGTGAAATAAGGAAAGCATTCAAACTGCTGGGGAGAGAAACCTCCCCCATAAAGACCCTGGCGAAAGTCGGCTTTTGCTTTACCGCCATGATTGATATTTATCCATCACCGCAGACAACCGTGAACGAAACGCCGCCCTCTTCCACATCAGAGCCGCTTTCGCCTCCCCAGTCGGTTGCCGGATCTCATATCACGTCACCGCAGAAGAAGGTAAAGATTAGCGCTATTGCCGCTATCTGCGGCGTATTTATTCCGCTGTTGTTCATCGCGGCCTTCTATCCTATTGAACCACCCGATCAACCGAGAGAAAAGTTAGTTCCGCTAGGAAAAAAAGACCGCTGCACCTTGTATTCTCTGGATGCGGACAAGCATATTGATGACAACCTGGAAAAAAGCATGGTTAACCAAGCGTTAGAGAGCAGCGGCGTCGATTGCATCAACAGCAAGGCGGATATCTATTTCTCCTCCGTAAAGCACACGTTGACTTATAACACCTTTCTCGGTGTGTGTTATCTCAGTTCGCAAGATCAATATACCCAGTGTGTCACCTACAAAATTCTCAACGGAAAATAAATGGCCGCATTGCACAATCCCAAAATACTGATTATCGGATTTTTGGCAGTGATCCTCTTCATTGTCCTGTTTCGCGTTTTAACACCCGCCGCACCTGTGCATATGAATTGCCAGGCCGATACGATAACTAAAAAACGATTAGCTTCAGGCGATGACCTGGAATTAAAAGTGACGGGCAGTTTATTCATCTATGACGAACACCATGCCATGATCGTGCAGCGCGGGGACATTACCGTGAGAGGAAAAACCTACAGCCTGGATAGAAAAATAAACTTAGATATAAGGAGGTTAGCTCACGGGTTTTACATGACTACCCACCGAGAAATCAGCAAAACCCCCGACGACAACGCACCGGATGAGCTGACCAAAGAAATCCCCATGATCTCTCTCGGCATTAAGAACGGCGTTTTTTCGATGCGTAAAGTTCGGCAGGATGCGTACATCGTTCATGGCGTGCTTTTCCCGGTCACGCTATGCCGTTAACGTGAAAACAGAATGTAATGGAGAGGCAGCGAAACAGCACAAAGGGCGCGTTTATGGCAAACACGCCCCAGATACCGGTTAGGGAGGGGCTATTTTACCGACATATCCGTGCGGACGATGCCATGGTTTTTCATCACCTCTTCCATGGTGAGGTTCTCATCGTACGGCGTATCATCCACCACGACGTCTTGCGGGCGGACATAAGGTTTGGTCGCGCGTTTGAACATCCACCACCATACGAACACCAGGAAAGCGCCGGACTTCAAAAAGATCATGGTCCATAAGGCGACTTGATACCAGTTCATCTCTATCTCCATAAGAGCATTAAGCGAAATTGATAAGGTGGCGCTGATTATCGCACCGGTAGCGCCTGACAGCAGCAGGCATCCGAGCGGCCGACCTTGATGAGCGCATAATCTCACCGATGCATGGCCCTTATCAATAGCCGATCGCGTTTCCTGCAGAGGCGCCCCGGTTTCTGCGCACGCAAAAGCAAAAAACCCCGTGCTCAGAGAGCACGGGGTCAGAATGTATGGCGGAGGAGCAGAGATTCGAACTCTGGAACGGTTTCCCGTCGACGGTTTTCAAGACCGTTGCCTTCAGCCACTCGGCCACCCCTCCGCAACGACGCGAACTATAAACAGACCTTATTCGCTTGTAAAGCCCGAACGCGTTCAACCGCGCGAAAAATCGACGAAGGCAAAGCAAACGGCGATCAAACGAACACCTTCCCTCACTGTTGCCATAATGATAACTAAGGGTAAAGATTGGTAAACAAACTTTAATCAAGCGCTTGCGCTGCCTATCATCGGGATTATTTTGTGATGGCTTGATAAGAGAGAGCATTATGGACCGCATTGTCGTCTCATCTTCTTCGCGCGACTCGCTGCTCAGCACGCATAAAGTCCTGCGTAACACCTATTTTCTGTTATCCCTGACCCTGGCTTTCTCAGCCCTGACCGCGACCGCCAGCACGATGCTGGGTCTGCCTGCGCCAGGCTTGCTGCTGATGCTGGTCGGTTTCTACGGCCTGATGTTCCTGACCCATAAACTGGCCAACAGCCCGGCGGGCATTCTGGCGGCGTTCGCGCTGACCGGTTTCATGGGATACGCCCTCGGCCCGATCCTCAGCTCATTCCTGAACGCCGGCGCGGGCGACCTGATCATGCTGGCGCTGGGCGGTACCGCAGCCGTCTTCTTCTGCTGCTCGGCGTACGTGCTGACCACCCGTAAAGACATGTCGTTCCTGTCCGGCATGATGATGGCCGGTTTTGTGGTGCTGCTGGTGGCGGTGATCGCCAACCTGTTCCTGCAGATCCCTGCCCTGCACCTGGCTATCAGCGCGCTGTTCATCCTGTTCTCCGCCGGCGCGATCCTGTGGGAAACCAGCAACATCATTCACGGCGGCGAGACCAACTACATTCGTGCCACCGTTAGCCTGTACGTGTCGCTCTACAACATGTTCATCAGCCTGTTGAGCATTCTGGGCTTCGCCCGCAGTAACTGATTGCAGGTTACACATACCTTTCTGGCCCCGCTTCCGCGGGGCTTTGTTTTTTGCGGCCGAGAAAATTTGCTAAACTGGCGGCCGTTCCGAATCATCCGTTATCGAGGCAGTATGTTGGAGTTTGAAGGTCAGGTTATCGACACTGACGCACAGGGGTATCTGAAAAACAGCGCCGACTGGCGCGAGGGACTCGCGCCGCTGCTGGCCGCGCAGGAAGAGATCGTGCTCACCGAAGCACACTGGGAAGTCGTGCGCTTCGTACGCGACTTCTATCAAGAATTTAATACTTCACCGGCTATTCGCATGCTGGTCAAAGCCATGGCGCAGAAATACGGCGAAGAAAAAGGCAACAGCCGCTATCTGTATCGCCTGTTCCCGAAAGGGCCGGCCAAACAAGCCACCAAAATCGCCGGATTGCCAAAACCGGTAAAATGCATCTGACCGCTTTGCCCGCAGCGCTGCTGCAGGCAGGCGTTCAATAGCGAATGCCAAACCCGGCGTAATCGGCTACGCCCTGCGGCTCCACCAGCACGCGTTCGACGCGCGCGCTGCGCGGGCCGCCCTGTTTCAACCACGCCACCAGCTTGTCCACCTGCGTCTGTGTGCCGCAGGCCACCACCTGAACGCTACCGTCATCGAGGTTGCGCGCATAGCCGGTCACTCCCAGCGCCTCAGCCTGCCGCTGGGTGGAATAGCGGAACCCTACCCCCTGCACCACGCCATACACATACGCAGCCACGCAAACTTGTGTCATAATCGCCCCCTTATTCAGTTTTCGTTATGGCATTGCCGTGCCTTTGCACCGCCGTGTCACTCTTTCTCTCCTAGCTGGCAGCATTATTAATTATGACCGTACGCCTGTTTCTCGCCAAAGGACGTGAAAAGTCCTTACTCCGTCGCCACCCTTGGGTGTTCTCCGGCGCCGTTCAACGCGTTGAGGGCAAAGCCCACTCCGGTGAAACCATCGATATTCTCGACAGCCAGGGAAAATGGCTGGCGCGCGGCGCCTATTCGCCCGAGTCGCAGATCCGCGCACGCGTCTGGACTTTCCAGCAAGATGAAGAGATTAACATCGATTTCTTCATCCGCCGCCTGCAGCAAGCGCAAAGCTGGCGCGATTGGGTCGCGCAGCGCGACGGTCTGGACGGGTACCGCCTGATCGCCGGCGAGTCCGACGGCCTGCCGGGCATCACTATCGATCGCTTCCAGAATTTCCTGGTGTTGCAGCTGCTGTCCGCCGGTGCCGAATACCAGCGCCCGGCCCTGCTTTCCGCCCTGCAGCATTGCTACCCGGAATGTTCGATCTACGATCGTTCCGACGTTGCGGTGCGCAAAAAAGAAGGCCTGCCTCTGGCGCAGGGCCCGGTGCTGGGCGATCTGCCACCTGAGCTGTTGCCGATCACCGAACACGGCATGAAGCTGCTGGTGGATATTCAGCAGGGGCACAAAACCGGTTTCTACCTCGACCAGCGCGACAGCCGCTTGGCGGCGCGTAATTACTCCGCCGGCCGTCGGGTGCTGAACTGCTTCTCCTACACCGGCGCCTTCGCCGTTTCCGCTCTGATGGGCGGCTGCGCGCAGGTGATCAGCGTGGATACCTCGCAGGCGGCGCTGGACATCGCCCGGCAGAACGTCGAGCTCAACAAGCTGGATCTCAACAAGGCAGAGTTCGTCCGCGATGACGTGTTCCAGCTGTTGCGCAACTACCGCACCCAAGGTGAGAAATTCGATCTGATCATCATGGATCCGCCGAAGTTCGTCGAGAACAAGAACCAGCTGGCCAGCGCCTGTCGCGGCTACAAAGACATCAACATGCTGGCGCTGCAGCTGCTGAATCCGGGCGGCATTCTGCTCAGCTTCTCCTGCTCCGGTCTGATGCCGACCGACCTGTTCCAGAAAATTTTGGCCGACGCCGCTGTAGATGCCGGACGTGATGTACAATTTATAGAACAGTTCCGTCAGGCGGCCGATCACCCGGTGATCGCCACGTACCCTGAAGGGCTGTACCTGAAAGGATTCGCTTGTCGGGTGATGTAACTTGAAATGCGCTGCTTTGCCCCCATATATGAGCAAGGCATTGTTTCTCAGGAGGTCATCATGATTGCCAGCAAATTCGGTATCGGACAACAGGTTAGGCATAAACTGCTGGGGTATTTGGGTGTCGTTATCGATATCGACCCGGAATACTCTTTGGAACAACCCAAAGCTGACGAAATAGCGGCGAACGATGAACTGCGTTCCGCCCCTTGGTACCACGTGGTGATGGAAGACGAGGAAGGCCAACCGGTACACACCTATCTGGCTGAAGCGCAGCTGGATAGCGAAGCCCAGGAGGCACACCCCGAGCAACCATCGCTGGATGAACTGGCGGAATCCATCCGTCACCAGCTACAGGCGCCACGCTTGCGCAATTGACCGCGCCAAGACCTGAGAAACCCGAGAGGGCCTGGCATCGTGCCAGGCCCTTTTTATTCAGCGCTCCAACCCCAAACGCGGAATTTCGATTTTCGGACAGCGATCCATCACCACGCGCAGCCCGGCCTGTTGCGCCAGCTCCGCCGCCTGATCGTTAATCACCCCGATCTGCAGCCACAGCGCCTTGGCGCCGATCGCTATTGCCTCTTGCGCCACGCCGTAAGCCGCCTCTGAATTGCGAAACACGTCAACCATATCCACCGGCTGCGGGATAGCGGCCAGCGTAGCGTAAACCGGCTGCCCCAGCAGCGTCTGCCCCGCCAGTTTTGGGCTGACCGGGATCACCTGATACCCTTGCGCCAACAGATATGCCATCACCCCATAGCTGGGCCGCGACGGGTTATCGCTGGCACCGACCAGCGCGATCGTTTTCACCCGCTGCAACAGCTCGATAATCTCTTGATCTTGCATCTTTCAACTCCCGTTTATCACACCGCCACTCTCCGCTTCGAGAGTAACCGATCGCCACCCGCTCGGCTAAACGCAACGCGAGGGAAACTTCAGCGCAATCTTATGGTCAGAGGCTGTCGCGGTTCAACTGCTCATGGTCGTGTCTAATCGCGATAAAATATGTGAAAATGTAAACAAAATACCCAATTGATAAATTTTGACACAACCTGTGCCGTGTTCAACACTTAGGGCTACGTCACTTTATAAGGAGATAATGATGAAATTTGGTCTGGTGGTTGCGGCGTTGCTCAGCATCAGCATGCCTGCCGCGGCTACGACCCTGAAACTCTCCCCGGACATCGACCTGTTGGTGGTCGACGGCAAGAAAATGACAGGTTCGTTGTTAAAAGGCGCCGACAGTCTTGAACTGGATGGCGGACAGCACCAGCTGCTGTTTAAAGTGACCAAAACCGTCCGCTCCGGCCAGCATACGCAGGCCTATGCATCCCTGCCGCTGGTTGCCACTTTCAATACGCAAAAGATCAGCCAGGTGGCGATCGAACTGCCGCGCATCGAGAACGATCGCGATGCGCAACGCTTTGACAAAACGTTGAACTACCTGGTGGTCGATAAAGACGGTAACGCACTGCCGTTTCAACATGACGTGCTGCATCCCGACAGCGTCACTTTCAATGCCGATTTGGAGAAAGTGATGACAGATTATAACCGCCAGAATCGCCCGGCCTCCGTCTCCTCCTTCGTTCAGATGAACGCCGGCAATCCCTCAACCCCCCCGCTGGCCGGCACGCCACTGAGCGCCCCAACGGTGACGTTGAAAGGAGAAAATGTGTCGGAACAAATGCTGCAATATTGGTTCCAGCAAGCCGACAAAGAAACGCAGAAACGTTTTCTGCGGTGGGCCAATAAACAACCGGTTCGCTGATCCTACCCGGCGTCTTTCCTCGCAAGGCGCCTTTTCTTCGCATTTTCAGGCGCAAACGCTAGGCAGTGAAAAACAGTTTCAGTAATCTGTCGCACATCCCCGATTAGCGAAGGACATCGAGATGGAATTGACCACCCGCACTATCGCCGCGCGCAAGCACATTGCGCTGGTGGCGCACGATCACCGCAAACAAGCCCTGTTGGAGTGGGTAGAGAGCCACAAGACCATTCTGGCGCAGCATCAACTGTACGCCACCGGCACCACCGGCAATCTGATCCAGCGCGCCAGCGGCATTCCGGTCACCAGCATGCTGAGTGGCCCAATGGGCGGCGACCAACAGGTCGGCGCATTGATTGCAGAAGGCAAGATAGACATGCTGATCTTCTTTTGGGATCCGTTGAACGCGGTACCGCACGATCCGGACGTGAAGGCGCTGCTGCGGCTGGCGACCGTATGGAATATCCCGGTGGCCACCAACCGCTCGACCGCTGACTTTCTGATTGACTCTCCGCTGTTCAAAAGCGAGGTGGAGATCGCCATCCCCGACTATCAGCGCTATCTGCAAGACCGCCTGAAATAGCCCTCGCGGCCTGGCTACCGCCAGGCCTGATGCCTACGGTTTTTTCTGCACCGGTACGCCAAGATCCTGCAGGTGTTCGACGAACACCGAAGGACGTTCACGATCCTGCAACAGCCAGACCTGATGTTTGGCACGAGTCAACGCGACATACAGCAGACGGCGCTCTTCGGCATCTGGGAAATCCTCCGGCTGTGGCAACAGCACCTCTTCCAACACCGACTCGCGCGCTACGGCGGGGAAACCGTCACGCCCTTCATGCAAACCGGCGATGATGACGTATTCCGCCTGCTGCCCCTTGCTGGCGTGGATGGTCATGAACTCCAGATCCAGCTTAGGCCAGCGGGTGGCCGCCTTCGCCAGCGCTTCCGGTTTCAGATGATGGTAGCGCGCCAGTAGCAGGATACGCTCATCCGGCTTGGCATAGCCGCTCAGTTTATCCAGCAAGGGCTCCAGCTGCTCGTGCGGCAGGATCGCCACCGACTTTTTATTGCCCTTGCTCAGGCTGTTGAGCGGTTTTTGCAGCTGGTGCGGGTTCTGCTGCACGAAGCGGTTGGCTACCTCACCGATACGTTCATTGAAGCGATAAGTGGTATCCAGCGCGCACTGCGCCCCTTCACCGAAGTGAGTAGCGAACGCCGTGGTTAACGTCAACTCTGCGCCGCTGAAGCGATAAATCGCCTGCCAGTCATCCCCCACCGCAAACAGGCAGGTCTGTTTGTTTTGCCGGCGCAGCGCCGCCAACAACAGCGCACGCTGCGGCGAGATATCCTGAAACTCATCGACCAGAATATGTTTCCACGGGCTGACAAAGCGCCCCTTGTCGAGAATATTGACCGCCTGATGGATCAGACCGGAGAAGTCCACCGCCCCTTCCTCTTTCAAGGCGCTTTTCCAGGCTTTCAGCAGCGGTGCCATCAGCCGGATGCGTTTTGAAAACAGATCGCGGATTTCTTCATCCGCCTGCTCAATCATTTCCGCCTGGCTGCCGCCGTGCATGCGCATCAGCCCCAGCCAGCGTTCCAAGCGGCCCGCCAGCCGATCCGTCAGGCGTTGATCCTGCCAAAAGTCACCTTCCGGCACTTCCCATTCCAGCTCTTCGCTCAACCACTGACGCCACCCCTTGGCCTGAGCTTTCTTCTCCGCGCACTGTTGCCGCCAATGGGTAATCAGTAACTCTTTGCGTGCTTTGGCATCGGTTTCCAACCGGCTGATGGCCGGAGCCTTGCGGCTGCCCTGTTGAATGATCTGCAGCGCCAACGCATGGAATGTCTTGGCCTGAATACCGACATCGCCCAAGCGCTCTTTGATACGGTCATTCATTTCACTGGCAGCCTGGCGGCCGAACGCCAACAGCAAGATTTGCCCCGGCTCCGCCTCCTGACGGCGCAGCAGCCAGCCGGCGCGCGCCACTAGCACCGACGTTTTGCCGCTGCCGGCCCCCGCCAATACCAGAACAGAATCCTCGCCGTTGACGACTGCACGGCTCTGGGAGTCATTGAGCGGTGAACTCTCGACGGTTTGGAAGAAATCATGGTGTTGCTCCAGCATGCGTTCGGTCCACTGCCGGTTGCGCTGTTCGACGCTGCGTTGCCCCTGCTGCAGCCATTGCTGACACAGGTGGTAATCGGCCCGGCAATTGTCGAACTCATCCAGACGCGCCACCGGCATCGGCAACGCGGAGAAAGCTTCGCGGATTTGCTGCTGCAGCTTGCCCAGCTCAGACTTTTTGAACCATTTATCTTGCTGCTCGATGCGCTGGATCTGCGCCACCTGCTGTTGCAACACGCCGGCGCTGACCTCGCTCATTTCGGCACTCCACTGTTGCCATGCCTGCTGCAGATAGTGATGAAAACGCTGCGTTTCCTGCCACTCGGTGCCGTGCAACCGCACCACTTTTTCGTCCGGTAACTCAAACTCCAGCTCGCCCCAGACGATGCCTCGCTTGCACCTGACCTGAATCAATTGATTAAAGGGGATCAGGTATTCATGTTTTTCCCCGCTCACCTCAACGCCGGCGTGCAGCAACCGCACGCGGTTATAAGGGTGCTGAGCCAGGTGTTTCCCCAGCGATGTCGCTTTAAGTTCCATATCGTCGCGCCATGACTATGTTGAGATTAAATAACGGATATCTGCCAGTTTACCTGCGATAAGCAGTGGCACTCTAGCGCTAAAAAAAGGGTAGAATAGATTTTGCGTTTTTATCGTGAATACGCCCGCATCGCGGTTTGGTCATCATTAGAGCAGAATGACGTCTATGCGTACTGTACTGAATATTCTTAATTTTGTGTTGGGCGGTTTCTTCACTACGCTGGGCTGGCTGATCGCCACGGTGTTCAGCGTGCTGCTGGTCATCACCCTGCCCCTCACCCGCTCCTGCTGGGAAATCACCAAGCTGTCGCTGGTGCCGTTCGGCAACGAAGCGATACATGTCGATGAACTGTACCCGGAAAAAAGCAATGCACTGCTCTCCGCCGGCGGTTCACTGCTCAACATTATCTGGTTGGTGTTGTTCGGTTGGTGGCTGTGCCTGTCACACATCGCCGCCGGTATTGTGCAGTGCGTTTCGATCATCGGCATTCCGGTCGGCATCGCCAATTTCAAAATTGCCGCCATCGCGCTGTGGCCGGTGGGGCGCCGCGTCGTCTCGGTAGAAATGGCTCAGCAAGCCCGTATTGAGAATGCTCGCCGCCAATATCATCAGCGTTAATTTTATCTCCGTTTGAGGAGTTTTTCGTGCTCTCTTTTGCACCCGCAGTTCGTCGTTACACCTACAACAGCAACCTGCTGTATCACCTGCGCATTCTTATTGCGCTGACCGGCACTACCGTCGTTCCCTGGTGGCTGGGCATTCCCAAGCTGACCATACCGTTGACGCTGGGCGTGGTGGCGGCGGCCTTGACTGATTTGGATGATCGCCTGGCCGGCAGGTTACGCAACCTGCTGATCACGCTGGTGTGCTTCTTTGTCGCCTCCGCCTCGATCGAACTGCTGTTCCCCTACCCCTGGTTGTTCGCCCTTGGCTTAACCACCTCGACCTGCGGTTTTATCCTGCTCGGTGCCTTGGGGCAACGTTATGCCACCATCGCCTTTGGCGCGCTGCTGATCGCGGTTTACACCATGCTCGGCACATCAATGTACGACGCCTGGTATCAGCAACCGCTGCTGCTGGTGATCGGTGCACTGTGGTACAACCTGCTAACGCTGGCAGGCCACCTGCTGTTCCCCATCCGGCCGCTGCAAGAGAACCTGGCGCGCTGCTACGATCAACTGGCCAACTATCTGGATGCCAAAGCCAACCTGTTCGATCCGGACGCCGAGCGCGACGCCGATCTGCCCTGGATGGATGTCGCGATGGCCAACAGCGCTTTGGTTGCGTTGCTGAACCAGACCAAAGCCTCGTTGTTGACGCGCCTGAAAGGCGATCGCGGCCAGCGCGGCACCCGCCGCACTTTGCACTACTATTTCGTCGCGCAAGATATCCACGAACGCGCCAGCTCCTCCCACGTTCAGTACCATGCTCTCAGCCGCCAATTCCGTCATAGCGACATATTGTTCCGCTTCCAGCGTTTGCTGAGCATGCAAGCGCGTGCCTGTCGCCAATTGGCGCAATCTATCCTGCTCAGGCAAAAGTACCAGCACAACCCAAGGTTTGAGCCGGCTTTCAGCCGCATTCAGGAGGCGTTGGCGCGCATCGCCGAAACCCAGGGTAATACCGAGCAGACCAAGGCGCTGGCGCATCTGTTGAAAAACCTGCATGCGATCGATGCGCAGTTGGCCAATATCGAGTCAGAGCAGACGCTGGCCAGCGGGCAAGCAGAAGAAAACAGTCTGGCCGACGACCGCTTAACCGGCTGGAGCGATATTCGGCTGCGCATCAGCCGCCATCTGACCCCGCAGTCGGCCCTGTTCCGCCACGCGATCCGCATGTCGGCGGTGCTGTGCGTGGGTTACGCCTTCATTCAATTCACCGGCATGCAACACGGTTACTGGATCCTGCTGACCAGCCTGTTCGTCTGCCAACCGAACTATAACGCCACCCGCCGGCGCTTAGCACTGCGCATCATCGGCACCCTGGCCGGTATCCTGATCGGCCTGCCGATCCTTTATTTCGTGCCTTCACTGGAAGGACAGCTGGTGTTGATCGTCATCACCGGCGTTCTGTTCTTCGCTTTCCGCACCGTACAATATGCACACGCGACGATGTTCATCACGCTGCTGGTACTGTTGTGCTTTAACTTGTTGGGTGAAGGATTCGAAGTCGCAGCCCCACGCGTTTACGATACCTTGCTAGGCTGCGCCATCGCTTGGGCGGCGGTAAGCTTTATCTGGCCGGATTGGAAGTTCCGCCAACTGCCGGCGGTGGTGGATAAAACGCTGAATGCCAACTGCCGTTATCTGGACGCCATTCTGGTGCAATACCACCAGGGTAAGGATAACGGCCTCGCCTACCGCATTGCGCGACGAGATGCCCACAACAGCGATGCCGAACTGGCTTCGGTCATCTCCAACATGTCCGCTGACCCCAAGGCCGACAAGGCGCTACAGGAAGCCGCTTTCCGTCTGCTCTGCCTAAATCACACTCTCCTGAGTTATATCTCGGCATTGGGCGCGCACCGCGAGCGGCTGAACACTCCTGCCACGCTCGATCTGCTCAATGATGCCGTATGTTATGTAGACGGCGCCTTGCACCAGGAGGAACGGAACAGCCAGCGAATTACGCAGGCGCTGGAACAACTGGCGGAGCGCATTCGCAAAGCCGTTCCGGAACCAGAAAGCAAAGAACAGCTGGTTTTGCAGCAGGTGGGACTGGTGCTCGAATTGCTGCCGGAACTCACCGCGCTGCACACTCAAATCAATAAGGCCGCCTAATTATTCAGGGCCCGCTCGGTGGGCCCTGAATCACCGGCGCATGCCCATGGCGACGCATCGCCATCATATGATCAAACCAACGCACCAGTTCGTTGTACAAGTCGCTCGGCAATGCTGCCTGATGATAACCGGCTATCGCTCCACCCAGCGACAGCAGAACTCGCAATCCCAAATTGGTCTGTTGTTGCAGCAGGCAAAGATAGCTGCGTTTCGCACCGTGCAGCCGCAGATCATAGGCGTTGCGGATACCCGCTCGCCACAGCAAGCGTTCCATGTTGACATCTATATTTGGTAGCGCCTTCAATCTTCCATGATCGCCGGCCTTGAGCCGCTGCTCCCGGCGCGCTTCCCTGACAGCTTGCCATGCCAGCCCCACCAGCTCATTACGTTCCCGCCACAGAGACTCATCAACCCAGTAATAACGCAAAGTGATGGGCACACCGCGCTTGGAATAAACCATATTGACCATGCCCCGGGCGCGAAAGGCCGGCTCCATGCTCGCCGTAGCCCGTAAATACAGCTCGCCTTCCGCTATCACAGCAAACATCACCCCCTCAGCCAGCAACCCATAGCCACCAAACTGCGACCGCGTGGTGATGGTACCCAACGCGGCGAAGCAATTTTTAGCCTGCGCGATTCTTCTCGTCGACATCCTTTTCATAGCGTTCCTCCTTTTTAGGTTCCGTTCGTATTATTTCTCTCATCAATGAAAAAAGTAACGTGAACAACTAATTAGGAAAATACGCACTATCCGCCTGCATGCCAATCACAAAAAACATCAGTACAAAAAATGATCGCAATTATGCGAGCCGCTACGAAAATTTGGGTTGATCTTATCCTAAACCAGAGGTACTGTATAAACATACAGTAACACGACGGGCGGGAACTTTATGCGTACTCAATCACTCTACCAACCTCATTTCAGCCATGGCTCTTTTACAGCGAATAACGTTGCGAAGAACACGGATGTCGGCAAAGAGAATGGCTTAATCAGTGAACTTGTTTACAACGAGCGCCAGCCCGCAGTGGCTCAACTGCTGTTGCCCCTGCTGCAGCAACTGGGCAAGCAGTCTCGCTGGCTTCTGTGGCTGACGCCGCAGCAAAAGTTAAGCAAGCAATGGCTGCAGCAGTCCGGCCTGCCGGTGGATAAAATGGTGCAGTTGAGCCAAATCAGCCCGGTGAATACGGTTGAGGCAATGGAAAAAGCGCTGCAAACAGGGAACTACAGCGTGGTTCTCGGCTGGTTGCCCGAGCTAACGGAGGAGGATCGTCTAAAATTAAGACGTGCGGCAGAATTGGGTAATGCCTACGGGTTTATCATGCGTCCTCAACGTGACATTGACCCGACTCACGGACACTGTTCCACCCTAAAAATTCACTCTTCTTTGTATCATTAAGTAAATTTAGGATTTTTCCCATCATTTTCGCACCCCGTAGAGGGAACCTTTGCGGGATGAGGCACAAAGCTAGTCCGGCCGCGGTTTGCCAAGCAAAAACGCCCGATGAATCGCCGTTTTTTTAGGCTAAGAATGTTAGCAAATATGTACAATTCCGCGTTTTTTTTTAGAGCCTTATCACATCACACTTGTAACTTTCGCGCCACGTTGTAGACTTTACATCGCCAAGGTTGCTCTATAACGTCAGAAAAACTGGCGAGTAACAAACGAGGGCTTAAACCTTGGCGAAGGAATTTAACCAAGGGCTTAAAACAGCTTTAAAGCTCATTGCCTATTTGGATGATAACGAGGCGCAAAATGAAAAAGACAGCTATCGCATTAGCAGTGGCACTGGCAGGTTTCGCTACCGTAGCGCAAGCCGCTCCAAAAGATAACACCTGGTACACCGGTGCTAAACTGGGCTGGTCCCAGTACCACGACACTGGTTTCTACGGTAACGGTTACCAGAACGGTATCGGCAACGGCCCAACCCACAAAGATCAGCTGGGTGCCGGCGCGTTCCTGGGCTACCAGGCAAACCAATACCTGGGCTTCGAACTGGGCTATGACTGGCTCGGCCGTATGCCTTACAAAGGCAGCGTGAACAACGGTGCTTTCAAAGCGCAGGGCGTTCAACTGGCCGCTAAACTGAGCTACCCAATTGCTGACGATCTGGACATCTACACTCGTCTGGGTGGTATGGTATGGCGTGCAGACTCCAAAGCTAACTACGGCAACGGCACTCGCCTGAGCGACCACGACACCGGCGTTTCTCCGCTGGCTGCTGTTGGTGTTGAATACGCACTGACCAAAAACTGGGCTACCCGCCTGGACTACCAGTTCGTAAGCAACATCGGTGACGCAGGTACCGTTGGCGCACGTCCAGACAACACCATGCTGAGCCTGGGCGTTTCTTACCGCTTCGGTCAGGATGACGTAGTTGCTCCAGTTGCTCCAGCTCCAGCTCCGGCTCCAGTTGTTGAAACCAAGCGTTTCACTCTGAAGTCTGACGTGCTGTTCAACTTCAACAAAGCAACTCTGAAGCCACAAGGTCAGCAGGCTCTGGATCAGCTGTACACCCAGCTGAGCTCCATGGATCCTAAAGACGGTTCCGTAGTTGTTCTGGGTTACACCGACGCCGTTGGTTCTGCTCAGTACAACCAGAAACTGTCTGAAAAACGCGCACAAAGCGTTGTTGACTACCTGGTCTCCAAAGGCATCCCGTCAGACAAAATCTCTGCACGTGGCATGGGCAAAGCTGATCCAGTTACAGGCAACACCTGTGGCTACAAAGCTGGCCGCGCTACCAAAGCTCAGATCGACTGCCTGGCACCAGATCGTCGCGTAGAGATCGAAGTTAAAGGTATCAAAGACGTTGTAACTCAGCCTCAGGGCTAAGTTTACCCGTCTAATAAAAAACCCCGCATTGCGGGGTTTTTTTTCGTCCTGCTGTTATCAGAACATTCAAGGCCTGGCGCAGCGAAGGCACTCTGCCTCGCTTACTTGGGATCCTTGCCGAGAATCGCCTTCAAGTCTTCTTTCAACGATGACATCTGATTCGCATACTTCTCTTTGCGCTCAGCATCTTCGATAAGTTGTACAACGGTTTCCGACAGCGTGACGCCACGACGGCGCGCCAGGGCAGCCAAACGTTGCCAAACCAAAAACTCCAGATCGATAGATTTTTTACGCGTATGCTGGTGTTCTGCGTTAAAATGACGTTTGCGGCGGGCGCGGATCGTTTGCTTCATCCGGTTATCCAACTCCGGATTCATATGAGCAGCAATCCATGCAAGAACCTTTACCGGCTCATTTTCCAGCTTCAGCAGCTCGTTAACCGCCTCCTGAGCAGCGCTGTTTTCAATGTAGCGGGTAATAAGTTCCCCTTCCCGGTGCTTCTTCACCAGGTACTTCCATTTCCAACCGCTCTCCAGATTTTCCAGTTGCTGATATTTCATCTTGAGCTCTTCAGTGACCGCGTAACTTCAAATAAGCATAACAGCTTTGCGCCGAATTTCCCCGGCAATTAAGCCGTCTTTTAGACTGTTTTTTGCACAGTCATCGCGCGATGTCAAACTCCCTGATGCCAACAGGCACTCCGCATGTATCAAGCTGCCGTTATTCTTGTATAATCGCCCTTTCCCTTTTTAACGATTGCATCTAACACTTTGACCAATAACCGACTTGAATGGCAATCTTTATTGCCGGACGTAACGCCTTATCAGGCGATATTTGATACCGCCGCTCAGTTGGCACCCGTGCCCTTTTCCGCCATTCAGCCTCGGCTGGAAAATGCCCTGACGCTATTTTGCCACCCTCAATCGCCACCGCGATTCATGCTGTTGAAAGCGCAAGAAACGCGAGAGTACCTGGAACTGATCGCTCACGCCGTCAAACCGCTACTGACGCAAAACACGGCATGCCGCGGCAGCCACTATGTCATTCAGGGTGGCAAGGTCAGCGTTGAGCCTGCCAGCCGTGGCGATGAACCTTTCGCCGCCGGCAGTGCCTGCCTGTTCCAGGAGTGGATTGAACCGGAGCAGCTGTTTGGCTGCGTGCGGATCCACAATGGCGACATTACCCTGCAGCCGGGCCTAGTGCACCAGGCCAACGGCGGCGTTCTGATCCTGTCGGCCCGAGCGCTGTTGGCTCAGCCGTTGCTATGGCTGCGGCTGAAGCAGATGATCGGCCAGCGTCAGTTCCATTGGGTTTCGCCAGACGAAACCCGCCCGCTGCCGGTAACCATTCCACCGATGCCGCTGGACCTGCGGCTGATAGTGGTCGGCGACCGTCACGGCCTGGCCGACTTCCACGACATCGAGCCGGAACTGAGCGAACAAGCGGTCTACGGCGAATACGAAGACGATCTGCAGCTGACTGAAGTCGATGATATGGCGCAGTGGTGCGGCTACGTCAATGGCGTGATTGCCGACCAGCAGTTGCCGACGTTGGCGGCTGATGCCTGGGCGCCGTTGATCGTCCAGGCTGTGCGTCACACTGGCGATCAGGGCATCCTGCCACTCTCACCGGTTTGGCTTGGCCAGCAGCTGTCCGAAGCCGCACTGTATGCCGAAGAGGAGCGCATTACCGCCAAAGCGTTTGAAGCGGCGTTGAATGCCCGCGAATGGCGTGAAAGCTATCTGGCCGAGCGCATGCAGGATGAGATTGAGCTGGGCCAGATCCTGATTGAGACCGAGGGCGAAGTGGTCGGGCAGATCAACGGTCTGTCAGTCCTGGATTATCCCGGCCATCCGCGCAGCTTCGGTGAACCGTCGCGCATCAGTTGCGTCGTGCATCTCGGCGACGGCGAGTTTACCGACGTCGAGCGCAAAGCCGAACTGGGCGGCAACCTGCATGCTAAAGGCATGATGATCATGCAGGCGTTCCTGATCGCCGAGCTGGACCTGGATCAGCAGCTGCCCTTCTCCGCCTCCATCGTCTTTGAACAATCTTACGGTGAAGTGGACGGCGACAGCGCTTCGCTGGCTGAGCTATGCGCCTTGGTCAGCGCTCTGTCGCAGCAACCGATCACACAACAGATTGCCGTCACCGGCTCCGTCGACCAATTCGGCAACGTACAGCCGATAGGCGGCGTTAACGAAAAGGTCGAAGGTTTCTTCGAAGTTTGTTTACGCCGCGGCCTGACGGGCAAACAGGGCGTCGTATTGCCCGTGACCAACGTGCGCCACCTGTGCCTGCGTCAAGATGTCGTCGACGCGGTACGCGAGGGGCAATTCCATCTGTGGGCGGTAGAGAGCGCGGCGGAAGCCTTGCCTTTGCTTACAGGTTGCCTCTACTCTGATGAACAACAGCCGAATTTGTTGGCGGCCATTCAGGAACGGATTGCGCAGGTGAGCCTGCAGGAACGCCGTCGCCCATGGCCGCTGCGCTGGCTCAACTGGTTCAACCACGGCTGATCGGACTTGTTCAGCGTACACGTGTTAGCTAATCTGCGTCCTTCATTAAAATAAGGCTTACTGAGAACATGGTAGATAAACGCGATTCCTATACAAAAGAAGACCTCGAAGCATCCGGCCGTGGCGAGCTGTTTGGCGCCGGTGGCCCACCGTTGCCGGCAGGTAACATGTTGATGATGGACCGCGTGGTCAAAATGAGCGAAGACGGCGGGACTCACAACAAAGGTTATGTGGAAGCGGAGCTGGATATTAATCCTGACCTATGGTTCTTCGGTTGCCACTTTATCGGCGATCCAGTCATGCCGGGCTGCCTGGGCCTGGATGCGATGTGGCAGTTGGTCGGTTTCTATCTCGGTTGGCTGGGTGGCGAAGGCAAAGGCCGCGCGCTGGGCGTCGGTGAAGTCAAGTTTACCGGCCAGGTGCTGCCAACCGCGAAGAAGGTGACTTACCGCATTAACTTCAAGCGCGTTATCACCCGTAAGCTGATCATGGGCGTCGCCGATGGCGAAGTGCTGGTTGACGGCGAAGTGATCTATACTGCCACCGATCTGAAAGTGGGCCTGTTCAAGGATACCGCAGCGTTCTAATCACGCTGACGAGAAGGCGGCCACCGCCTTCTTTCCCAACGATCGCGCATGCCGTCACGTCTCTCGTGGCGGCATTTCTTTTATCCCCCAACGCTTTGCACCGCCTCTGCCCTCCCTTTAAGGATCTCCTGTTTACCCGCTTCCAGAGCGCCTAAAGCGTGCCCCGTCGATACGAATCACGCTTTCTCGCTCCTCGTCAGGCCAGCGCGAAGCAATAACCCCACTGAGAACGCCCTGGGTGATGCCACCTCAGAGGCCACAAACAAAAACCTCCGCCAAAGGGCGGAGGTTATTCCTTTTATTTGACAGGGAGCCGCTTAAGCGGTCACAGCCCTGTCTTCCATGGCTTCTCGCCAACCTCCCAGCCATTGAGACCGGGCGTCCACCGATGATTGGTAGGGACAATGTTCCCTGGAACGCCCTAAAATACCTGCCTGATACCCTCTCGAATGCGCCCTTTCCAGACGATCGCGTTTCTGTCTCTTCATGCCTCGTTTCCCTCATTTTGGTCTGGTGGAAAGAAAACAATGGCTGCTTTTTGCGCAGCCACGAGTTATCAATAGCGCTAAAAGAAGAGAAGATCAATGCGCAAAATTCACGCCAATGTCATATTTGTGAGCTACGCCCGAGGAAAGTGCTAAGTGGCTGATCTGCCGGGAAAGGGTTTAACTTTTTGAAATGAAAAAGAAATCCCTGCCAGGGAGAAAAAAAGACTTTTCACGCTGACAGGGATTAGACGATTTTAGACCAAATTATGACTAAATGCCGCCCATCTGTGCTGCGATAGCCTGGGCTTCCTGCTGCCAGCCCTGCGCCAGCGTGCGCACCAGGGCATCATAGCCGTCCTCACCCTGTTTCAACTCCAGGCTGAAAGGCCGTTTGATCAAGCGCCCCTGGCGGTTCAGCACCCACTCGCCGCGAACGATGGCCTTGCCGTCAAAGCGGCCATGGAAACCGCTGATGGTCACGTTCAGCACATCCTGATCGCTGCTCATCGGTTGCGAAGAAACCACCCAGCCTGGCAGCGCGCTGCTCAGGTTGGTGACCAGCGTTTGCTGCAGCTGTTGGTCGAGCGGGCTGGCCCATAGGTTGTTCTGGGCTATCACATACTGTACGTCGTTGGTTTGATACACCACGCCGCTCTGCGCCAGATAATCCGCCACGCTCACGTGTTCCAGCCACAGCTGGCGCGTGGAAGCGCCGCTGCTGCTGGCCGCGGCCGGCGCACCCAGCGCCGGCAACTGGTAGTAGGTCTTCTGTGGCGAACTGCTGCAGGCGCTGAGCAACAACGCCAGGGCTACCGGGATCCATTTCATCATTTCGTGGCCTTCTTCGGCTGAGGGTCAGTGCTGCCGGCGGCTTCAAACACCAGCGCGTTGCTCTTCTCATTCAGGGTGCGCAGCACCGGTTGCAGCTCACGCAACACCTGGTCGAGGCGCTGCATATCGCCCACCATCTTGTTGTAAGCCGGTGAACCAGGCTGGAACCCTTTCATGCTGCGGTTCAGCTCCAGCAGCGTTTTCTGCATGTCCTGCGGCAGCGCCTGCATCTCTTTGCTGGCGATGATGTCGTTCAGCGACTTCATGGTCTGCTGCGTCGACTTCATGGTTTTCTGACTTTCCGCCAGCGTCTTGGTCGCTTCGTTGATCATCGGATTGATCGGCATCGCGTTGATCTTGTCCAGCGTCTGCATCAGTTTCTGCTGGATCTGCGCCAGCCCGCCGCTGGTGGTCGGCATCAGCGGATAACCGAACAGCTCGCGCGGCCCTTTCCACGGTTTCTCCTGCGGATAGAAGTCGAGATCGATATACAGCGAACCGGTCAGCAGGTTGGCGGATTTCATTGAAGCGCGCATGCCGCGGGATTCCGCGTCTTTCAAGTGCCCTTCGATATCGAAATTACCGCCCAGCTGTTTCTGGAAGCGATCCGGCTCGATGCGGATCAGCACCGGAATGCGGTAGTCGTTATCCAGGCGTTGCGCCATGCCCTCTTTATAGAATGGCACCTGAGCCACCGTGCCCAGGCGGATGCCGCGGAACTCGACCGGGGCACCCGGCTGCAGGCCGCGTACCGAATCGGAGAAGAACAGCAGGTAATCCTTATGCACGGTATACAGCGAATCTTGCGTGCTGCGCTGGTTGTCGAACAGCTGGTACTCCGCCTTCTCTTTCGCCTGTTCGCCGCGATCCCAGCCGTCCGGCACGTCGAAACTGACGCCGCCGCTGAACAGCGTGGTCAACGAGCCCATCTCCACCCGCATGCCCTGCGCCGACATGTCAAACGCCACGCCGCTGTCTTTCCAGAAGCGCACGTTGGTGGTGACCAACTGATCGTAAGGCGCGGTGATGAACAGCTGATAGCGCATGGCGCGTTCTTTAGGATCGAAGTAGCTGGTTTCCACCGACCCGACGCGATAGCCGCGGAACAGCACCGGGTCGCCGGCGTTGAGCTGGCCCGATTTCTCGCTGTCCAGCACGATGCGCAGCCCCTTGGCGTCCGGGGAGGCCAGCGGCGGCGCGTCGAGCAGCTGATAGTTGTCTTTGCCGTCTTTGCCCTTGCTGCCCGGCTGCAGTTCGATATAGGCGCCGGACAGCAGCGTGCCCAGCCCGGAGACGCCTTCACGGCCGATCTGCGGCTTCACCACCCAGAAGGCGGAGTCCTGACGCAGCAATTTCTCCATGCCGGAATTGAGACGCGCCTGCACCATCACCTTGCTCAGATCATCGCTCAGCGTGACGGTTTCCACCACGCCGACGTCCACGCTGCGGCTTTTGATTTTGGTTTTACCCGCTTCCAGCCCTTCCGCCGTCGTGGTGACCAGCGTCACCACCGGCCCCTGATGGCTGAAGTGGTAAAACAGGATCCAGGCGCCGATCAGCGCGGTCACGATGGGAATGATCCACACCGGCGACCAGCGTTTGATCTTCTCAACGTCTGCGACGCTATGATTATTTTCCGTCACCTTGCGGCTCCTTGTTGATTGTTTCACTTGCGCGATCCCAGGTCAGCCGGGGATCAAATGTCATGGCGGCGAACATGGTGAGGATCACCACCAGCGCGAACAGCACAGCGCCCGTCGCAGGATAAATGCTCATCAACTGCCCCATTCGCACCAGCGCCGACAATACGGCGATCACAAACACGTCGATCATTGACCAGCGGCCAACGAACTCGACCACTTCATAAATCAGGTGCATGCGTTCGCTGTCGGCACGCGGTTTCTTCCTGCCGTTGGCATCCCAGCACAGCCAACCGATCGCCAGCATTTTCAGCGACGGCACCATGATACTGGCGATGAAAATCACCATCGCCACCGGATAAGAGCCGTCCCCCCACAGCAGGATCACCCCTGCCATGATGGTGGAATTCATCTTGTTGCCCAGCGCCTCGGTCACCATGATCGGCATCAGGTTAGCCGGAATATACAGCATGACAGAGGTTACCAGCAGCGCCAGCGTCCACTGCAGGCTGTGACGGCGGCGCACGTAGCCCTTGGTGTGGCAGCGCGGGCAGCTCACCTGATTGGCCGGCAGGATCGCCGTGCAGCAGGCGCAGGAACGCACGCCCTGACGCATGCCGGTGCGCCCCACCGTCAGCGGGCGATCGATACGCGGCGCCGGTTCGATGTCCTGCCACAGCCAGCGCCGATCCACGCACTGGAAGGCGCGCACCTGCAGCAGGCAGAACAGGCAATAAGGCACGAAGCTGCTGCCGATGCCGATATCGCCGTAGGCCATCAGCTTGACGAAGCTGACCAGCACCCCGGCGAGGAAAATTTCCACCATGCACCAGGTTTTGAACTGGAACAGCACCCGGGCCATCCACGCTTTGAGCCCGAGCGGCAAGCGCACTTTGGCGCACAGCAGGATGATCGCCACCATGCAAAATGCCGGGATCAGCTGCACGAACACCATAAACAAGGTGGCCATACTGGCGTAATCTTCCGCCACCATGACCTCCGGAATTTGAATCAGCCGGATTTCGTTGCCGAGACCGGCGACGCGCATGTTGATAAACGGGAAAATGTTGGCCAGCACCAGCATGAATAAGGCACTGAGCGCGTAACCGATCGGCCGCTTGCGCGGTTCGTCCCAGCGGGCGCTGAGCGTGGTTTTGCAACGCGGGCATACCGCTTTGCTGCCATAGGCCAGCGGCGGTAGCGCCACCAGCATGTCGCACTGCGGGCACAGCATCAGGTTATCCTGGTGCTCCGCCGAAGGTACGGAATGACTATGCTGCTGATGATTGTTGTGGGAACACACCATATTCCTCCTCAATAACGTTGCTCACCGGCACGTCGATACCGCCCGCAGCAGCGCGCGGGCGGTATCGCAACGGTCAGCCGTTTTTCATCGCTTCCAGCTCTTCCCAACGGGCGAAGGCCTGCTCGAGCGCCTGCTCGGCGTTAGCCAGCGCCGTCAGCACTTCTTGCGTTTCGCTGTGCGGCCGCGTGAAGAAGTCGGCATCGCTCATCTGCGCCTGCAGCGCTTCGATTTCCGCCTCCAGCTGTTCGAGCCGCTGCGGCAACTGTTCCAGCTCGCGCAGCAGGTTGTAACTCAGCTTGGCCGCCGCTTTCTTCGGCTGTTCGGCCTTTTTCTCCGCCGCCGGTTTGCTCGCGCTCGGCGCCGCCTGACGAATCGGTTTCGCCGTGGCCCGCTGATGATGCGCATCGTAATAACCGCCGACGAAGGCGTTGATCACGCCGTTACCTTCAAAGATCCAGCACTCGGTCACCGAGTTGTCGACGAACTGGCGATCGTGGCTGACCAGCAGCACGGTACCCTGATAGCCGTCGATCAGCTCTTCCAGCAGCTCCAGCGTTTCGACGTCGAGATCGTTGGTTGGTTCATCGAGGATCAGCAGATTGCTCGGTTTCAAAAACAGCTTAGCCAACAGCAGACGGTTACGCTCACCGCCCGAGAGTGCCTTCACCGGCGTCATGGCGCGTTTCGGGTGGAACAGGAAGTCCTGCAGGTAGCCCAAGACGTGACGAGGACGGCCGTTGACCATCACTTCCTGCTTGCCTTCCGCCAGGTTGTCCATCACCGTGCGCTCCGGATCGAGATCCGCGCGGTGCTGGTCGAAATAGGCCACTTCCAGCTTGGTGCCGCAGTGCACGCGGCCGCTGTCGGCTTTCAGCTGACCGAGCATCAGTTTCAGCAGCGTGGTTTTGCCACAGCCGTTCGGCCCCACCAACGCAATCTTGTCGCCGCGCTGTACCTGCGCGGAGAAACCGCGCACCAGTACTTTTTCACCGACCTGATAATTGACGTCTTCCAGCTCGAATACGATTTTGCCGGAGCGGGTCGCCTCTTCCACCTGCATCTTGGCGGTGCCCATCACTTCACGGCGCTCTGAACGCTCGACGCGCAGCGCTTTCAGCGCACGCACGCGGCCCTCGTTACGGGTACGGCGCGCTTTGATGCCCTGACGGATCCAGACCTCTTCCTGCGCCAGCTTGCGATCGAACTCGGCGTTTTGCAGCTCTTCCACCCGCAGCGCTTCTTCTTTGCTCTGCAGATACAGATCGTAGTTGCCCGGCCAGGAGACCAGCTTGCCGCGATCCAGATCGATGATGCGCGTCGCCATGTTGCGGATAAACGAACGGTCGTGCGAGATGAAGACGATGCTGCCGTCAAACTCTTTCAGGAAACCTTCCAGCCAGTCGATGGTTTCGATATCCAGGTGGTTGGTCGGTTCGTCGAGCAGCAGCACGCGCGGCGAGCTCACCAGCGCGCGGCCCAGCGCCGCTTTGCGCAGCCAGCCGCCGGACAGCGAGGAAAGCTCGGCGTCGCCGTTCAGCCCCAGCTGCAGCAGCACTTCGCTGATGCGGCTGTCGAGCTGCCAGAGCCCCTGGTGATCGAGTATCTCCATGATTTGCGCCATGCGCGCCAGGTTTTTCTCGCTCGGATCGCTCTCCACCAGGTGGGAAATCGCATGATACGCCTTCAGGTGTTCCGCCTGCTCCGCGACGCCTTCGGCCACGAAGTCGAACACGCTGCCGCCGATATTGCGCGGCGGATCCTGTTGCAGGCGCGCCACGATCAGATCCTGTTCGTAGATCACCCGGCCGTCGTCCAGCGGGATCTCTTTGCCGAGGATCTTCAGCAGCGTGGACTTACCGGCGCCGTTGCGCCCGACCAGACACACGCGCTCGTTGTCTTCGATATGAATTTCGGTGTTGTCTAAAAGCGGCGCATCGCTGAAAGAGAGCCAGGCGCCGGACATGCTGATTAACGACATAGTAATTATTTTCCTTCGCCGGCGTGAGTCACCAGCCAGCAGTTGTGGATCTGACGGTTACGGGCAAAGTCCTGCGACAGCGTCTTGGCGGTGATCTCTTTCGCCTCCAGGCCCAGCGCGCTCAGCCCTGCCATATCCATTTGGAAACCGCGCTTGTTGTTCGAGAACATGATGGTTCCGTTACGGCGCAGCAACCGTTTCAAATCTTTCATCAGCGCCAGATGATCGCGCTGCACGTCAAAAGTGTTCTCCATCCGCTTGGAGTTGGAGAACGTCGGCGGATCGATGAAGATCACGTCGAACTGTTCGTTGGCGTTGCTCAGCCACGACAGGCAGTCGGCCTGGATCAACCGATGCTGACGGCCGGTCAGGCCGTTGGCGCGCAGGTTCTTCTCCGCCCATTCCAGATAGGTACGCGACATGTCCACCGTGGTGGTGCTGCGCGCGCCGCCCAGCCCGGCATGCACGCTGGCGGTGCCGGTATAGGCGAACAGGTTGAGGAAGTCCTTGCCGTTGCTCATCTCGCCCAGCATGCGGCGCGCGATGCGGTGATCGAGGAACAGGCCGGTATCGAGATAGTCGGTCAGGTTGACCCACAGCTTGGCGTTATACTCTTCCACCAGCAGGAATTCGCCTTTCTGCGCCAGTTTCTCGTACTGGTTCTTACCCTTCTGCCGCTCGCGGGTTTTCAGGATCAGCTGATTCGACGGCAGCTCCAGCACCGCCAGCGTCGCATTGATCACATCGAACAGGCGCTGACGCGCTTTCTGCGCATCCACGGTTTTCGGCGGCGCATACTCCTGCACCACCACCTTGCTGCCGTAACGGTCCACCGCGACGTTGTATTCTGGCAGATCGGCGTCGTACAGGCGGTAGCATTCAATGCCCTGCTGTTTCGCCCACTTGTCGAGCTTCTTCAAGTTCTTGCGCAGACGGTTGGCGAAATCCTCCGCCACCTGCACGCCGCCGGTAGTGGCGCCGGCCGGGTTCGCCGCCAGCTGATAGTTTTTCTGCACGCACTCCAGCGGGCCGTTTTTCGCCTTGAACTGGCGCTCGGCGCGCAGCTGCAAGCAGCTCAACAGCTCCGGCGAGGCGCTGAACAGCGAAAGCTGCCAGCCGCCGAAGGCGCTTTTCATCACGCGGCCCAGCATGTTGTGCAGCGCGATCAGCGCCGGTTCGCTTTCCAGACGCTCACCGTACGGCGGGTTGCTGATCACGGTGCCGTGCGGGCCTTCCGGCAGCGGATTGGTCAAGCGCGCCACGTCGCCGACGTTGAAGGTGATCAGCTCGGCGACGCCGGCGCGGCGGGCGTTGCCGCGCGCCATTTCAATCACCCGGCGATCGATGTCGGAGCCGAAGAAGCGAGAGGCGGTTTCCTGCAGGCCACGGCGTGCGCGCACCTGCGCTTCAGTGGTGACTTCACGCCACAGTTCGGCGTTGTGACCGTTCCAGGCGCTGAAGCCCCAGTGTTGGCGGTGCAGGCCCGGCGCACGATCGGCGGCGATCATTGCCGCTTCGATCAAGAGCGTGCCGGAGCCGCACATCGGATCGAGCATCGGCGTGCCCGGCTGCCAGCCGGAACGCAACACGATGGCGGCCGCCAGGTTTTCCTTCAGCGGCGCCTGGCCGGTGAGATCGCGGTAACCGCGCTGATGCAGGCCTTCACCGCTCAGATCGAGCGCCACGCTGGCCATATCGCGCTGCAGAAAGACGTTAACGCGAATATCCGGCTGCTGCTTGGCGACCGTCGGGCGTTGGTCAAGTTTGCGGGTAAAGCTGTCGACGATGGCGTCTTTCACCTTCAGCGCGCCATACTGGCTGTTGCGGATCTCTTCGTTCACGCCGCTGAAATGCACGGCAAAGGTTTTATCCACGCCAAAAATGCTCGGCCAGTCTATCGCCTGCACCCCGAGGTACAGATCCAGATCGCTGTGCACGCGGAATTCGTTCAGCGGCAACAGAATGCGCGAAGCCAGGCGGCTCCACAGCAGGCTTTGGTACAGAAGACGATCGTCACCCTGAAAATGTACCCCACCCTGCACCACTTTGCAGTCGTGAGCGCCAAGCGCTTCCAGCTCGCTTTTTAACAGTTCTTCCAATCCACGCGCCGTGCTGGCAAACAGAGAGTTCATATCGTGCTTATCACCAAAAAGAAAATTGTTGCGCATTATAGCTAATCCGCACCGCTTGTCATAAAGTTGCTCCCTTCTATTTAATAATCGCACGGAGATAAGGGTGATCACGCTTTCCAGACTCTACGTCCATCCGGTTAAATCACTGCGCGGTCTGCAGCTTTCTTACGCCCAGGTCGGCAGCAGCGGTCTGGCCTTCGACCGCAACTTTATGATCACCGAGCCGGATGGCACCTTTATTACCGCGCGCCAACACCCGCAGATGGTGCTGTTCACGCCGGCGCTGCTGCCGGACGGGCTATTCCTGACCGCGCCGGACGGCGAAAGCGCCGCCATTCGCTTCAGCGACTTCGCCGCCGCGCCGCAGCCGACCGAGGTATGGGGCAACCATTTCACCGCGCTGATCGCGCCGGATGAGATCAACCGCTGGCTGAGCGGCTATTTCCAGCGTGACGTGCAGCTGCGCTGGCTGGGGCCGGAGTTGACCCGCCGGGTGAAGAAGCACCCCGAGATCCCACTGACGTTTGCCGACGGCTATCCTTTTCTGCTGATTAACCAGGCTTCGTTCAACGATCTGCAGCAGCGCTGCCCCGGCAGCATCAAACTGGAGCAGTTCCGCCCCAATCTGGTGGTGAGTGGCGCAACCGCCTGGGCCGAGGACGGCTGGCAGGTGATCCGCGTCGGCGACGTCATGTTCGATTTGGTGAAGCCCTGCAGCCGCTGCGTGCTCACCACCGTCAGCACCGAGCGCGGCCGCAAGCACCCGAGCGGCGAACCGCTGAGCACGCTGCAAAAATTCCGTTCCGCCGACAACGGCGACATCGATTTTGGCCAGAATATGATCGCGCGTAACAGCGGCATCATTCGCGTGGGCGATGCGGTGGAAGTGCTGTCGACCAAGCCGCCGCGCCCTTATGGCGCCGGGAAAGTGGTGGAGAGCGTGCAAGCGCCGCAAGACAGCGAGCACAGCGTCACTATCGAATACGAAGGAAAGGTGTTTACCGGCAATAACCAGCAGATCTTGCTCGAGCAGCTGGAACAGCAAGGCATCCGCGTACCTTACTCCTGCCGCGCCGGGATTTGCGGCAGCTGCCGCATTACATTGTTGAGCGGTGAAGTCGCGCCCCTGAAGAAAAGCGCGCTGGGCGACAACGGCACCATCCTGTGCTGCAGCTGCATCCCGAAAAGTGATTTGACCCTGGCGTGATCCGCCTTATACCGCCCTGTCGTAAGCCGGGGCGGCGCTTTCATCCTGCGCGCAGGGTTTCAGCCGATCGTGCATTACCTTGATGGCGTCACCCAATACCATGGTGCGGCCGGCGACCGTCAGCTGATTTTGCGCCAGCAGGCACAGGCTGGCGTTATCCCCGGCCTCTACCACCAGCAGGCGCGCTTCCGCGCCGCTTTCCATCACTTTCACCGCCGCCAGCTCACCGTTTTTCGGCTGCAACGGGTAGTGCTGCTGCGAGAAATGCCAGCTCTTCGGCATCAGCGGTTTCAGGAAGCGATAGGCAACCAGCGCATTCAACACCAGCTCGGCGCGCTGTTCATGGCTGAGCTTGACCTGTTTGCACTGTTCTTCATAGGTGAAATAAAGGGCGGCGTCGTCCACGCAAAAAGCGCATTCATCGAAGGCGTCCGGCGTTAACATTTTGGCCGGGAAACGTGAACGAAAGATCATACCATTAGCTAAATCCAGCATTAGCCGATCGTGTTCGGCATCAAAATACCAACGCCAATTATCGTCAGGTTTTATCTTCATTTCGTATCCTTCTCGCTGCCTATGCCAACGCCGCACTCACCCTAAAAGGCGATTTTATCACCGATAAAATAGCTTAAACATCGGATAATTCCGCGAACGATATTTATGCTAACGAACAAAATATAGACGAGCCGGGGGCAGAAATAAACCCCCGGAATAAAATGAGAGGAAAAATATTAGATATGGGTAACGATATCTTTAATCAAACGCGGGCCGTGATAGATAAATCCAGAATAAATTTGCAGCAGGCTCGCGCCGGCCTCCAATTTTTCTCGCGCCGCCGTCAGCGAATCGATGCCGCCCACGCCGATAATCGGCAGGCGCCCTTGCAGTTCGGTGGAGAGACGACGGATCACTTCGGTGCTGCGTGATTGCAACGGACGCCCGCTCAACCCACCCGCTTGCTCGCAGTAATTCAACCCCTGGATCAATTTTCGATCCAACGTGGTATTGGTGGCAATCACCCCATCGATATTATGCCGCACCAGACTATCGGCAATTTGGATCAATTCTTCTTCAGAAAGATCCGGCGCGATCTTTACCGCCACCGGCACATATTTGTGATGGCGCGCATGTAATTCCTGCTGCTTATTTTTAATCGCGGCCAAAAGATCGTCCAGCGCTTCGCCATACTGTAAGGATCGTAACCCCGGCGTATTCGGTGAAGAGATGTTAATCGCGATATAACCGGCATACGGATAAACTTTATCCATGCAGATCAAATAATCGTCTTTACCCTGTTCGACCGGAGTGTCTTTATTCTTGCCGATATTGATCCCAAGAATGCCGCCGAAATGGGATTTCTTAACGTTTTCAACCAGATTGTCCACGCCATGGTTATTGAACCCCATGCGGTTGATCAGGCCTTCCGCCTCAACCACGCGGAACAAACGCGGCTTGTCGTTGCCTGGCTGCGGGCGCGGCGTCACGGTGCCAACTTCCACATGGCCGAAGCCCATCGCGCCGAACGCATCGATGCATTCGCCGTTTTTATCCAGACCGGCGGCCAATCCCAGCGGGTTTTTAAACGACAGCCCCATGCAGCTAACCGGTTTGGTCGGCACGGACTGACGGACAAGAAACGCTAATGGGGTGCCGGTAATACGGCTGAGCTGACGAAAGGTCACTTCGTGCGCTCGCTCGGGATCGAGCTGGAACAACGCTTTCCTGATGAGGGGGTAGTACATGGACTCTCCTGATTTCCCGGTTGCAAACCGGGGGCGTATTATCCGGTATCCCCCGCCCAATTGGAATTGATTAAAGGCAAAAAAAGCCGTTTTTACGCAATCGTTTTCTCTCTTCGCCGCCAAATCGGCGCCAATCCGCTTTTACGCATATCGAAATCAAAAAATGAGATTTAAAAAACGCGCCCGATTGCTGGTAGGTTTAAAACACTTCCTATTGATTTTCTAATTAACCCTAACTTTTAGTTATAAGGAGTGGCAATGCGCGTTATATCACTGGCCGGCAGCCCACGCATCCCATCACGTTCCGCAGCGCTGCTCGCGCTGAGTCAGAACTGGCTGCGGCAGCAAGGGGTGGAAGTGACGGCTTATACCCTGCACGACTTCGATGCCGAAGACCTGCTGTACGCCAACTTCAACAGCCCGGCGATCAAGGCGTTTGCCGACCAGCTGGCGCAGGCCGACGGCCTGCTGATTTCCACGCCGGTTTATAAAGCGTCGTTCTCCGGCGCGCTGAAGACCTTACTGGATCTGCTGCCGGAACGCGCTCTGGATCATAAGGTGGTGCTGCCGCTGGCGACAGGCGGTTCGGTCGGTCACATGTTGGCGGTGGACTATGCGCTGAAACCGGTGCTGGCGGCGCTGAAAGCGCAGGAAGTGCTGCACGGCGTGTTCGCCGACGACAGCCAGGTCCAACTGACCGGCGAAGGCGCCACGCTCACCGACACCGTCGCCGCCCGGCTGGAAGAGGCGTTGGATAGTTTCTATCTGGCGCTTGGCCGCCGCAAACCGCCCGCGCTGCGCGTCACCACACCGCTGACGGCGCGTCAGATCGCCTGAAACGCCTGGAAAAGGAGAGCCTGAATGAAAAAACGCATCGCTTTACGGCGCTGGCTGAGCGCCGCTACCCTCACCGGCCTGCTGTCGCTGGTCTGGGCCAATGCCGCCGCTGCGCAGGATCCGGCGCAGTTCCGCATCGGCTACCAAAAAGGATCGGTCAGCCTGGTGCTGGCGAAGAGCCACCGGCTGCTCGAGGAGCGTTTCCCCGCCACCCGCATCAGCTGGATCGAGTTTCCCGCCGGCCCGCAGATGCTGGAGGCCTTGAACGTCGGCAGCATCGATCTGGGCAGCACCGGCGATATTCCACCGATCTTCGCGCAGGCCGCCGGCGCTGACCTGCTGTATGTCGGCGTTGAGCCGCCCAAACCGAAGGCGGAAGTGATCCTGGTGCCGGAAAACAGCCCGATCAAAACCGTCGCCGATCTGAAAGGCCATAAGGTCGCCTTCCAAAAAGGCTCCAGCTCGCACAACCTGCTGCTGCGATCGCTGCAAAAGGCCGGCCTGCAGTTCACCGATATCCAGCCCGCCTATCTGACGCCCGCCGATGCGCGCGCCGCCTTCCAACAGGGCAACGTCGACGCCTGGGCCATCTGGGATCCTTACTATTCCGCCGCGCTGCTGCAGGGCGGCGTGCGAGTGCTCGGCGACGGCACCGATCTGAACCAGACCGGTTCCTTCTATCTGGCGGCGCGCCCCTATGTCGAAGCCAACGGCGCCTTTATCAGCCAGGTCTTGACGGTGCTGACCCAGGCCGATGCGCTCACCCGCAGCGACCGGGCACAAAGCGTGACCCTGCTGGCCAACGCCATGGGGCTGCCGGAACCGGTGATCGCCAGCTATCTGGATCACCGCCCGCCGACCGCCATCACGCCGCTCGATGCGCAGACGATCGCCGCGCAGCAGCAAACCGCCGACCTGTTTTACGCCAACCGGTTAGTGCCGGTGAAGGTCGACATCTCGCAACGCATCTGGCGCCCAAGCGCGCAATAAACAATGGGAGAACATTGACGATGAGCCTGAACGTTTTCTGGTTTTTACCCACCCACGGCGACGGCCATTATCTTGGCAGCGCACAGGGAGCGCGCAGCGTCGATCACGGTTATTTGCAGCAAATCGCCCAGGCGGCGGACCGGCTGGGATTCGGCGGGGTGTTGATCCCCACCGGCCGTTCGTGCGAAGACTCCTGGCTGGTGGCCGCCTCGCTGATCCCGGTCACCCAGCGGCTGAAGTTTTTGGTCGCGCTGCGGCCGGGCATCATCTCCCCTACGCTGGCGGCGCGCCAGGCGGCGACGCTGGATCGCCTGTCCAACGGGCGCGCGCTGTTCAATCTGGTCACCGGCGGCGATCCGGAAGAGCTGGCGGCCGAGGGGCTGCACCTTAGCCATGAAGAACGCTACGAAGCCTCAACCGAGTTCACCCACATCTGGCGCCGGGTGCTGGAAGGCGAAACCGTCGATTTCGACGGCAAGCATATTCAGGTGAAAGGCGCCAAACTGCTGTACCCGCCGGTGCAGCAGCCGCGCCCGCCGCTCTATTTCGGCGGATCCTCCGCCGCCGCGCAAGATCTGGCCGCCGAACAGGTAGAACTGTATCTCACCTGGGGAGAGCCGCCGGCGCAGGTTAAAGAGAAGATCGAAGAGGTGCGCGCCAAAGCAGCGGCGAAAGGCCGCCAGGTACGCTTCGGTATCCGCCTGCATGTCATCGTGCGGGAAACCACCGAAGAGGCCTGGCGCGCCGCCGACCGGCTGATCGCGCACCTCGATGAGGAAACCATCGCTAACGCGCAGCAGGCCTTTGCGCGTTTCGACTCCGTCGGCCAACGGCGCATGGCGGCGCTGCACGGCGGCAAAAAGGATAACCTGGAGATCAGCCCGAACCTGTGGGCCGGCATCGGCCTGGTGCGCGGCGGCGCCGGCACCGCGCTGGTGGGCGACGGCCCGACGGTCGCGGCGCGCATGCAGGAATATGCCGATCTGGGCATCGACACCTTTATTCTCTCCGGCTATCCGCATCTGGAAGAGGCCTACCGCGTCGGCGAACTGCTGTTCCCGCACCTCGATCTGGCGCAGGAGGAAACGCCCGTGCGCCTTCAGCCGGTGCGCCCGCAGGGCGAAGTGGTGGCCAACATCTATGTTCCGCAAAAAGTGTCGCAGAGCTGAGGAGCGCCCCGATGGCAAAGAACGCGCAACGCATCCTGTATCGGCTGGCCCCCTGGGCGCTGCCGCTGGCGCTGGTGATCCTCTGGCAGATCGCTGTCGAAACCGGCTGGCTGTCCAACCGCATTTTACCGGCGCCGAGCGCAGTGCTGGCCGCCTTCTGGAGCCTGAGCCAAAGCGGCGAACTGTGGCAGCATCTGAGCATCAGCAGCCAGCGCGCGTTGATCGGCTTTGCCATCGGCGGCAGCATCGGGCTTACCCTCGGCTTTATTACCGGGCTGTCGCGCTGGGGCGAACGCCTGCTGGACAGCTCGGTGCAAATGATCCGCAACGTGCCGCACCTGGCGCTGATCCCGTTGGTGATCCTGTGGTTCGGCATCGATGAATCCGCCAAGATCTTTCTGGTGGCGCTCGGTACGCTGTTCCCGATTTATCTCAATACCTACCACGGCATCAAAAACATCGATCGCGGCCTGTTGGAGATGGCCCGCAGCTACGGCCTGAGCGGTTTCCGCCTGTTTACACAGGTGGTGCTGCCGGGCGCGCTGCCGTCGATTATGGTCGGCGTGCGTTTCGCTCTCGGCTTCATGTGGCTGACGCTGATCGTCGCCGAAACCATCTCGGCCAATTCGGGCATCGGCTATCTGGCGATGAACGCGCGTGAATTTCTGCAAACCGATGTGGTAGTGGTGGCCATCGTGCTGTACGCCCTGCTCGGCAAGCTGGCGGACGTGGGCGCGCAGCTGCTGGAGCGCGTCTGGTTGCGCTGGCATCCGGCCTATCAACTGAAACAGGGAGAAGCACTATGACCCTTCCCGCTCGCCTTGCGCAAGGCACGCCGGTGACGCTGGAGTCCATCGGCAAAGGTTACGGCAACCGCACGGTGCTGGACAATATTCAGCTGCACATCTCCGCCGGGCAGTTCGTGGCGGTAGTCGGTCGCAGCGGCTGCGGCAAAAGCACCCTGCTGCGCCTGCTGGCCGGCCTGGAACAGGCCAGCAACGGCGTGCTGCTCAGCGGCAACGCGCCGCTTGCCGCCGTTAAAGAGGATACCCGGCTGATGTTTCAGGATGCGCGCCTGCTGCCGTGGAAAACAGTGATCGACAACGTGGGGCTGGGGCTGCGCGGCCAGTGGCGCGATGCGGCGCTGCAGGCGCTGGACGCGGTCGGCTTGGCGGATCGCGCCCGCGACTGGCCGGCGGCGCTGTCCGGCGGGCAAAAGCAACGGGTCGCCCTGGCGCGCGCGCTGATCCACCGCCCTCGCCTGCTGTTGCTGGACGAACCGCTCGGGGCGCTGGATGCCCTGACGCGCATCGAGATGCAGGGGCTGATAGAAACGCTGTGGCAACAGCACGGTTTTACCGTGCTGTTGGTCACGCACGACGTCAGCGAAGCCATCGCGCTGGCGGATCGGGTGATCCTGATTGAAGAGGGGCGTATCGGGCTGGATCTCTCCCTCGATCTGCCGCGGCCGCGCCGCAAAGGCTCGGCCCGGCTGGCGGAACTGGAAGCCGAAGTGCTGGAACGGGTATTATCGCCGCCGGTTACCGGGGCCAGCCCGCGCCAGGCGGCGAATTGAACGTATAAAAAAAGGGACGGCAAAAGCCGTCCCTTGATCTATTCAGCGTGAAAAAATCAGGCGTCGAGCGCCTTGCTGATCTTCTCGTACAGATCGCCGGACAGGTTTTCCAACCCTTTCAACTGTTCCAGCGCCTTGCGCATCAGCGCCTGGCGGCCCGCGTCGTAACGCTTCAGGCGAATCAGCGGTTCAATCAGGCGCGCGGCGATCTGCGGGTTACGCTGGTTGAGATCGCTGAGGATCTCCGCCAGGAACTGATAGCCGCTGCCATCCGCCGCATGGAACGCCGCCGGGTTACCGGAAGCGAAGCCGCCGATCAACGAGCGGGTGCGGTTCGGGTTGCTCAGGCTGAACGAGCGGTGTTGCAACAGCGCACGCACCTTGCTCAGCACGTCTGCCGCCGGGCTGCTGCCCTGCAGCACGAACCATTTGTCCATCACCAGGCCATCCTGATGCCAGCGCTCGTCGAACGCCGCCAGCAGCGCATCGCGGCACGGCAGCTGGGCCGCGACCGCGGCGGACAGCGCCGCCAACGAATCGGTCATGTTATCCGCCTGGCGATACTGTTCGCTCACCAGCTGATCCGCAAGCGCCACATCTTCGCCGAACGCCAGGTAGCCCAGGCAAACATTGCGCAAGGCGCGCTTGGCGATCTCGGCGTGCTCCACGCGGTAGCCGTCGGTCTTGTTGGCGTGATACACCGCCAACCACTCATCGGCCAACTCACGCGCCAGGCAGCGTACTATCGCTTCGTGCACCGCAGCGATCGCTTCCGGATCGATGGTGGCGAACAGCTCGGCGATTTCGTTCTCCGACGGCAGCGTCAGGATCTGCGCCGCCAGCGCCGGATCCAGTTTTTCGTCCAGCAGCACCGCGCGGAACGCATCGGCCACGTGCAGCGGCAGCGACAACGGCTGCTTCTGCTGGTGCCGCGCCACGTTCAGCTTGATATAGGTCGCCAGCAGGCTCTGCGCCGCATCCCAGCGCGCAAATTCATTGCGCGCGTGCTGCATCAGGAAGGTCAGCTGCTGGTCGCTGTACGGATAGTCCAGCTTCACCGGCGCGGAGAATTCGCGCAGCAGCGACGGCACCGGCTTGTGCGCCACGCCGTCGAACACGAAGGTCTGCTCCGCTTCGGTGACGTTCAGCACGTTGTTGACCGGCAGACCGCCCTTTTGCAATGGAATGACGTTGCCTTCGCTGTCGTACAGTTCGATATCCAGCGGGATATGCAGCGGCAACTTCTCCGGCTGATCGGCGGTTGGCGCGGTTTTCTGGCTGACATACAGGCGATACTGCTGGGTTTCCGCGTCGTATTCGTCGCGCACCGTCAACAGCGGCGTGCCGGACTGGCTGTACCAACGGCGGAAGCGCGACAGATCGACGTTGGACGCATCCTCCATCGCCTGCACGAAATCGTCGCAGGTGGCGGCGCTGCCGTCGTGGCGTTCGAAATAGAGCTGCATCCCTTTCTGGAAGTTCGCTTCCCCCAGCAAGGTGTGCATCATGCGGATCACTTCGGAACCCTTTTCATACACCGTCAGGGTGTAGAAGTTGTTCATCTCGATCACTTTGTCCGGGCGGATGGCGTGCGCCATCGGGCTGGCGTCTTCGGCGAACTGCGCGCCGCGCATCACGCGCACGTTATCGATGCGGTTGACCGAGCGCGATCCCAGATCGGAACTGAACTCCTGATCGCGGAACACCGTCAGCCCCTCTTTGAGGCTGAGCTGGAACCAGTCGCGGCAGGTCACGCGGTTACCGGTCCAGTTGTGGAAGTATTCGTGGCCGATCACCGCTTCGATGTTCAGGTAGTCCTTGTCGGTGGCGGTTTCTGCCTTCGCCAGCACATATTTGGAGTTAAAGATATTTAACCCTTTGTTCTCCATCGCGCCCATATTGAAGAAATCGACCGCCACAATCATATAAATGTCGAGATCGTATTCCAGGCCGAAGCGGGTCTCATCCCACTTCATCGAGTTCTTCAGCGAAGTCATCGCCCAGTCGGCGCGATCCAGGTTGCCGCGATCGACGAACAGCTCCAACGCGACCTTACGGCCGGAGCGGGTGGTGAAGCTGTCGCGCAGCACGTCGAAGTCCCCCGCCACCAGCGCGAACAGGTAGCAAGGTTTCGGGAACGGATCCTGCCATTGCACCCAATGGCGGCCATCGGCCAATTCGCCCTGGCCGATGCGGTTGCCGTTCGACAGCAGGAACGGATAGCGCGCCTTGTCGGCCACTATGCGGGTAGTAAAGCGCGCCAGCACATCCGGGCGATCCTGATAATAGGTAATGTGGTGGAAGCCTTCGGCTTCGCATTGCGTGCACAGCGCATCGCCGGACAGGTACAGCCCTTCCAGGGCGGTGTTTTTCGCCGGGTGAATATCGTTGACGATGGTAAGAGTGAATTGTGCCGGCAACTCTTCGATAATCAGCTGGTTATCCTGCTGACGATAGGCGCTCCACGGTTGACCGTCGACCTGAATGCTCACCAGCGTCAGATCTTCGCCATCCAGCACCAGCGGGGCGCCGGCCGCGCCCTGACGTTTGATTTTACTGACGGCGGTCACGCGCGTGGTTTCCGCGTCCAGACTGAAGTCCAAATCGATATCGGTCGTGGTGTAATCAGGGGCGCGATAATCGTGGCGATATTTTGCCTGTGGCTGTTGTGTCATAAAAACCCTTAAACGTCTCAGTGAGTTATAGGTGCAGGCCGCTCTTCTCCTCCGCGCCGCAGCCGGTGTGTTCACCTGCGGCGCACGGCGGACCTGATTGTGAATAAACTGTATCACAGCTGGCCGAAAAGCCCAGAGCCGCCGGGCGACCACGAGAGAGAAATCAGAGGCAAATCATAAATCGCCCGCCAGACGACAGCGCGGGTGACCAATGGCTAAATAGAAATCAGCATTTAATGCTAAAAAAACGCCGTCCGGGCGCGCCGGCATAGTTGAGGCGGCACAGGCGGCATAGTGGTATAATTGCCAAATCAGGCCCAGGGATGACTCGCACTATGAAAATCAAATACGCAATCTATTTTTTTACCCTGTGCCTGATGACCTCCTTCTCGCTGTTCATCGTCGAGGAGCTGCTCGAAGCCCATACCGACTACCGCGATAACCAGCTCAACCTGTATAAGATCGATCGCGCCAAAGAAATTTCCGAGGCCTTCCAGGCTTCGCTGCAGGCTCACCGCCTCAAACGATTGAGCCTGATCGATCCGCAAATCACCCGCGCGCAATGTTTGGCCGCCGATCGGGTGGCGCGTGAGAAAATTACCCGGATCCGCGAGCATCTGAACGATCCGGTCGTCAGGCAGCTCGGGGTGCGGCAAAAAATCGCCGCGCTGTCGATGATCGGCCTGATGGAACAGCTGTTGGATAACGACAACCTGCAGCTTTCGCAGGTCAACAACGCCAATGCCAATCTGTTCAACATCAACAGCGCCTATTACATCTCGCAAACCAGCAAGAGCTATTACCGCTACACCTACGATACCCGGATGGTGGATACCGATTCCTTTATGTTTCTCGAGGCCATTCGCCTCAACAACCGGCTGAATATGTCACTGACGGAGTTAAGCGATCAGATTATCGACGTCAACGTCAACCCGCTCGATCGCAAAGACGCCTACCTGAAGTCCATTCAGTTGACCGGCGTGCTGAACGCACTGAGCACCCGATTGATCTTCATGAAGATCAACTACGACGACGTGCAAACCACCGAGCTCGTCAATCAGTTGCTCACCCTGGTGTCGACCGAACGTCTCAAACAGATCACCGATGGGTTATACACCGCCATCAATACCCAAAAACCCTATCCCGCAGCGCTTATTTCGCGCTATGTCGACGAGCTGAGCGGGCTTTCGCAGGCGCTGTATCAACGCAGCTTCGAGCTGGAAACCGTCGCTTCGCGTCACAAAATTTACGATAGCCAGACCACCATTTACGGCATGATCGCGCTCGCCGGCCTGGTGGTGTTGCTGTTCATCTTGCCGGCGCTGGTGTTCTGCACCAACATCAACCGTTGGCTGACCAAGACTCACAACAATATCGTTCGGCTGTCGCGCGGCGAGATGAATATCGATCGCAACGACGCCTTCTACAGCCGGGAACTGATCGCCATCAGCGACGCCATTCAGCAGCTCAGGCAATACCAACTGGACAAGGTCTCGCTGGAAAGTGAGAAGCAACTGCTGATTAAAGAGCTCGAAGCCTCTTCCTTCCTCGATCCGCTCACCAATATTTATAACCGCCGTAAATTCTTCCTTGAGTGTCAGCTGCTGGGTGACAGCAGCTATCCACAGGCCTTTTGCCTGATCGATATCGACAACTTCAAACAGCTCAACGACAGCTATGGCCACGACGTAGGTGACCAGGCGCTGGTAGCATTCGGCCACCTGCTGCAACGCGCGTTCCGCGCCAGCGACATTTTCTGCCGCTACGGCGGCGAAGAGTTCGCGGTGCTGTTGGGCAACTGTTCGTTGGACAACGCGCGGGACATCATGGAGCAATTGCGCACCCGTACTCATCACCTGACGCTAAATCTGACCGACGGACGGCAAGTGCGTTTCACCACCAGCTGCGGCATTGCGCCGGTCAACGCGTTCACCGCGCTGCAGGCGGCGATCAAACAGGCGGATGAAGCGCTCTATTTTTGCAAAAAGAACGGCAAGGATCGGGTCAGCGTACACACTCAGGTCGGGTTTATCTGATTCGCTGTTTAAAATAATTAACATTATAATTTTTATGACTAATTAGGCTAAGTCATTCACCTTACAGGCATATCTGGCTTTTTTTCTTCCCCGTCGCCGCCAGGCCGCCATAAAGGCACGTTTAATCCTCGACCCGCTTTGGTGATTTATGGTGTGATGCAGCTTCAATAACAGGATAATCCGGGTATACTCCACCCCCACTTTTATGATTATCCGGATTTGGACACGCGCCTGACGAGGATGCTGTAACGCGCTATGACTCAATACGCTTCCCCGATTTTGACATCACTGCTTGATACCGATGCTTATAAGCTTCATATGCAGCAAGCAGTGTTCCATCGCTATCCCGCGATCAGCGTGGCGGCGGAATTCCGCTGCCGCGGCGACGAACTGCTGGGCGAATATGCCGACGAGATCCGCGCACAGGTGGCGCTGATGAGCCGGCTGGCGCTGACCGACGCCGAATTCGCTTATCTCTCGGGCCTGCCCTTCTTCCGTCAGGATTATCTGAACTGGCTGCGGACGTTCCGCTACGATCCGCAGCAGGTGATCGTCGAGAACCGCGACGGCAAACTGCACATCCGCATCGCCGGGCCGTGGCGCGAAGTGATCATGTGGGAAGTGCCGCTGCTGGCGGTGATCAGCGAAGTGGTGCACCGCCGCCGCTCTGCGCAGGTGACGCCGGAACAGGCGGTGGCACATCTGCAGACCAAGCTGGCGCAGTTCAAGACGCTGGCGGGCGATCTGGACCTTTCGCGCTTCAAGCTGATGGACTTCGGCACCCGTCGCCGTTTCTCTCAGGGCGTTCAACAGGCCATCGTCAGCACCTTGCAGGCCGAATTCCCGTACCTGTCGGGCACCAGCAATTACGATCTGGCTCACCAGCTCGGCCTGGCGCCGGTCGGCACGCAGGCGCATGAATGGTTCCAAGCGCACCAGCAGATAAGCCCGGTGCTGGCCAACAGCCAGCGCGCCGCATTGCAAGCCTGGCTGGATGAATACCCGGACCAGCTTGGCATCGCGCTCACCGACTGCATCACCATGGATGCCTTCCTGCGCGACTTCGGCCCTCAGTTCGCCGAGCGTTACCAGGGGCTGCGCCACGATTCGGGCGATCCCGTCGAGTGGGGTGAAAAGGCCATTGCCCACTACGAGAAACTGGGCATCGACCCGATGAGCAAAACGCTGGTGTTCTCGGACAACCTGGATCTGGAAAAAGCGCTGGCGCTCTATCGCCACTTTTACCAACGCATCAACCTTAGCTTCGGCATCGGCACGCGCCTGACCTGCGATATTCCCGGCGTCAAGCCGCTGAATATCGTGATCAAACTGGTCGAGTGCAAAGGCAAACCGGTGGCCAAGCTCTCCGACAGCCCCGGCAAAACCATCTGCCAGGATCAGGCATTTGTCAGGGCCTTGCGCAAAGCCTTCGATCTGCCGCTGGTGAAGAAAGCCAGCTGATCCTTCTTTATATATAAAGAAAGCCGGCCCGGTTCACGCGCCGGCTTTTTTGTTTTTATCCCGAACGCCCTCTTTTCAGCCAGCCACGATAAATGTTGCGCCAATCCGATGATTTCTGCTTGTGCTCTGCACCGCGGCAAGTAACATAGCCATTACCCCCATATTCTTGGGTTGTAAGCTATTTCTAAACCAAATTATTAAAGAGAGAAATCTATGAGCGTAGTGCCTGTAGTCGACGTACTGCAAGGTCGTGCTGCGGTTGACAGTGAAGTCACCGTACGCGGCTGGGTACGTACCCGGAGAGATTCAAAAGCTGGTATCTCCTTCCTGGCCGTCTATGACGGTTCCTGCTTTGATCCGTTACAGGCCGTCGTTAATAATTCTCTGCCGAATTATCAGGATGAAGTGCTGCACCTGACCACCGGTTGCTCGGTTGAAGTGACCGGCAAGGTCGTCGCTTCACCGGGCGAAGGCCAGAGCTTCGAACTGCAGGCCACCGCGATCAAAGTGGTCGGCTGGGTCGACGATCCGGACACTTACCCGATGGCGGCCAAACGCCACAGCATCGAATACCTGCGTGAAGTGGCCCACCTGCGCCCGCGCACCAATCTGATCGGCGCCGTGGCGCGCGTGCGTCATACTCTGGCACAGGCGATTCACCGCTTCTTCCATGAAAATGGCTATTTCTGGGTGTCCACCCCGCTGATCACCGCCTCCGATACCGAAGGCGCCGGCGAGATGTTCCGCGTATCCACGCTGGATCTGGAAAACCTGCCGCGCACCGACAAGGGCACCGTCGACTTCAGCGAAGACTTCTTCGGTAAGGAAGCCTTCCTCACCGTTTCCGGCCAGCTGAACGGCGAAACCTACGCCTGTGCGCTGTCCAAGGTTTACACCTTCGGCCCAACCTTCCGTGCTGAAAACTCCAACACCAGCCGCCACTTGGCCGAATTCTGGATGATCGAACCGGAAGTAGCCTTCGCGACGCTGGACGACGTTGCCGGCCTGGCCGAAAGCATGCTGAAGTATGTGTTCCAGGCAGTGCTGGATGAACGCGCCGATGACCTGAAATTCTTCGCCGAACGCGTAGATAAAGACGCTATCGCACGTCTGGAGCGTTTCGTCTCTTCCGATTTCGCTCAGGTGGACTACACCGACGCCATCGAGATCCTGCTGGCCTCGGGCCAAACCTTCGAAAACCCGGTTTCCTGGGGTATCGATCTCTCTTCCGAACATGAACGTTACCTGGCTGAGAAACACTTCCAGGCGCCGGTGGTGGTGAAAAACTACCCGAAAGACATCAAAGCGTTCTATATGCGCATGAACGAAGACGGCAAAACCGTCGCGGCCATGGACGTTCTGGCACCGGGCATCGGCGAAATCATCGGCGGCTCGCAGCGTGAAGAACGCCTCGACGTGCTCGACCAGCGTCTGGAAGAGATGGGGCTGAATAAAGAAGACTACTGGTGGTATCGCGATCTGCGCCGCTACGGCACCGTGCCGCATTCCGGTTTCGGCCTGGGCTTTGAACGTTTAATCGCCTATGTCACCGGCGTGCAAAACGTGCGCGATGTGATTCCATTCCCGCGCACACCACGTAACGCAAGCTTCTAATTTATACGATCAAACGTTTTTTAAACGATTTCGTTACAAAACAAAGGCCAGCCTCGCTGGCCTTTCGCATTTTTTAATATTGACGCACGTCACAAAGTTCCCTAAAAATTACATTTAGTTACACATACTTTCTTTTTGCAACCTGATTGGGACATTGGTATCATTTTCGTCCTAGATTAACCCGCCTGTGAATGGAACACTGCGTTCAGACACAGGACGACACCAATCTATCAACAATAGTTCCCAAAGAATTATTGGCGGCAGTGGCAAAGGTGTCCGAATAACACCAATGAGGGTAATAATGATGAAGCGCAACATTCTTGCAGTGGTTATCCCGGCTCTGTTGGCTGCTGGTGCAGCAAACGCAGCTGAAATCTACAACAAAGACGGCAACAAGCTGGATCTGTACGGCAAAGTTGACGGTCTGCACTACTTCTCCAAAGACAAAGGTAATGACGGCGATCAGACCTATGTTCGTTTTGGCTTCAAAGGTGAAACTCAGATTACTGACCAACTGACCGGTTACGGCCAGTGGGAATACAACGTTCAGTCCAACCACTCCGAGTCTCAGGGCACCGAAGGCACCAAAACCCGTCTGGGCTTTGCCGGTCTGAAATTCGCTGACTACGGCTCCTTCGACTACGGCCGTAACTACGGCGTACTGTACGACGTGGAAGGCTGGACCGATATGCTGCCAGAGTTCGGTGGCGATACCTACACCTACACCGACAACTTCATGACTGGCCGTACCAACGGCGTTGCGACCTATCGTAACAACAACTTCTTCGGTCTGGTTGACGGCCTGAACTTCGCTCTGCAATACCAGGGCAAGAACCAGAACGACGGTCGTGACGTTAAGAAACAGAACGGCGACGGCTGGGGTATCTCCTCTACTTATGACATCGGCGAAGGCGTAAGCTTCGGCGCTGCATACGCTTCTTCCAACCGTACCGACGATCAGAAACTGCGTTCCAACGAGCGTGGCGACAAGGCTGACGCATGGACCGTGGGCGCGAAATACGACGCCAACAACGTTTACCTGGCGGCCATGTACGCAGAAACCCGTAACATGACTCCATTCGGCGGCGGTGACTTCACTAACACCTGTGCTGCTTCTGAAAAATGCGGCGGCTTCGCCAGCAAAACTCAGAACTTCGAAGTGACTGCTCAGTACCAGTTCGACTTCGGTCTGCGTCCAGAAGTGTCTTACCTGCAGTCTAAAGGTAAAAACCTGAACGTCCCAGGCGCGGGTTCTGACCAGGATCTGGTTAAATATGTTTCTGTTGGTACCACTTACTACTTCAACAAAAACATGTCCACCTACGTTGATTACAAAATCAACCTGCTGGATGACAACGCGTTCACCAAAGCAACCGGCACTCCTACCGATGATATCGTAGCCGTTGGTCTGGTATACCAGTTCTAAGTTGTCTTGCTTAACGGCGGTTCACCGTCGGCTAAGTTAAAAAACAGGGCTTCGGCCCTGTTTTTATTTGTGTCAGCCGGTAACTTTTTATCCTGCCAATTTCCCCTTCCCCATCATTTTTTCTGTCTAACACTCCCCCTTCGCAAGATCGCGGTGTTTTTGTCGCAAACGGTTGGCAAAGCCGGTAACTGGCGTTACCCTGATGCTTCTGTCTGCTTAACTCCGAGATTTGGAAGCACCTGACATGTTTGAAAAAATCACCGCCGCACCCGCCGACCCGATCCTGGGCCTGACCGACATTTTCCGCGCCGACGCCCGCCCGAATAAAATCAATTTAGGGATTGGCGTTTATAAAGACGAAACCGGTAAAACCCCGGTGCTGACCAGCGTAAAAAAAGCTGAGCAGTATCTGCTGGAAAATGAGACCACCAAAAACTATCTCGGTATTGAAGGCATCCCGGCGTTCGCCAGCTGCACGCAAGCGCTGTTGTTCGGCAAAGAGAGCCCGATCATCGCCGATCGTCGCGCGCGCACCGCACAGACGCCAGGCGGCACCGGCGGCCTGCGCGTGGCGGCAGACTTTATCGCTAACCAGACCAGCGCCAAACGCATCTGGATCAGCAACCCAAGCTGGCCGAACCACAAGAACGTCTTTAGCGCCGTGGGCCTGGAAGTGCTGGAATACGCCTACTACGACGCCGCCAACCACGCGTTGGATTTCGACGGCCTGCTGAACAGCCTGAAACAGGCGCAGGCCGGCGATGTGGTGCTGTTCCACGGCTGTTGCCATAACCCGACCGGTATCGATCCAACGGCGGAGCAGTGGGCGCAGCTGGCCGAACTTTCCGTCGCCAACGGCTGGCTGCCGCTGTTCGACTTCGCTTATCAGGGCTTCGCCAATGGACTGGAAGAGGATGCGCAGGGCCTGCGTATTTTCGCCGCCAAACATAAAGAGCTGATCGTCGCCAGTTCCTACTCGAAAAACTTCGGTCTATACAATGAGCGCGTCGGCGCTTGCACCATTGTGGCTGCCGATGCCGAAACCGCCGATCGCGCCTTCAGCCAGGTGAAAGCGGCGATTCGCGCCAACTATTCCAACCCGCCGTCACACGGTGCGGCCGTGGTCGCCACCATTCTGGGCAACGACGCGCTGCGCGCGATGTGGGAGCAGGAACTGACCGACATGCGCCAGCGTATTCACCGCATGCGTCAGCTGTTTGTGAACACCCTGCAGGAGAAAGGCGCGCAGCAGGACTTCAGCTTCATCATCCAGCAGAACGGCATGTTCTCGTTCAGCGGCCTGACCAAAGAGCAGGTGCTGCGTCTGCGCGAAGAGTTCGGCGTCTACGCCGTGAACTCAGGCCGGGTGAACGTGGCCGGCATGACGCCGGACAACATGGCGCCGCTGTGCGAAGCCATCGTCGCCGTGCTCTAAAAGCATCGACGCAGGTCATAAAAAAAGGGGCGCTCTATGCGCCCCTTGATTTTTCCTGCCGGGAAATAATCGTTACCACACCGCCGGCTCTTCGCGCAGGAACGGGTTGGTCTGGCGCTCGTGGCCGAAGGTCGACATCGGGCCATGGCCGGGAATAAAGCGCATGTCGTCGCCCAACGGCAGCAGTTTGGTACGAATAGAGGCAATCAGCGCCTGATGGTCACCGCGCGGGAAGTCGCTGCGCCCCACGCCGCCGTTAAACAGCACGTCGCCCACCAGCGCCAAACGCGCCTGCTCATTGATAAAGACGATGTGGCCCGGCGTATGCCCAGGACAGTGCAGCACCTTGAGCGTCATCTCGCCCACCTGCATCTCATCGCCTTCCAACAGCCAGCGGGTCGGCGTCAGCGGCGCGCACTCTTCCAGTCCAAACATCCGACTCTGCGCCGGCAAACCGTCCAGCCAAAACGCGTCTTCTTTATCCGGGCCGTAGATCGGCACCTGATAATGGTCCGCCAGCTCCGCCGCCGCACCGACGTGATCCAAATGACCGTGCGTCAGCAGAATCTGAGTGATCGTCACCCCCTGCCGCGCGACTTCCGCTTTGATTTTCTCCGCTTCACCGCCGGGATCGACCAACGCCGCCTGCTGCGTGTTTTCGCACCAAATCAGGCTGCAATTCTGGCTAAAGGCGGTAACGGGAATAAGATGGTATTTCATAAGGCTCCAACGACAATAACGCCGCATCCGCAAGGGGCGGCGTTATTCACTGATGGCACAGCGATTACCAGGTCCGAACCGGGCCGGTATCGATGTGTACGAAGTTGCTACGTGGGTAATATCCTACACCACCGGCGCGCATTTTTAACGCCGCTTTACGGATATTACTCAATTGGATGCCTTCGATATGGAAATCCATCGCCTGGCCTTTGGTGTGGTAGCTGTGCTTGGCCACGCCGCGGCTATGCGCACGCAGTTCGTTGTTGGTATCTACGGAACGGTATCCGGAGATCAGCTGCACCGGCTTGCTGGTGCCCAGCAGCCCCTGCAGGCGATAGAGGTGATCAAACAAGCGGGGATCGATCGATTTAACCTTGTTGGCGCGATAATCGCGGAACAGATGATTTAGCCGCACCAACTCTTCTTTATTGTAACCTTTGCCGTCAAAGAACTCGGCTTTAATAGATTCACCGGTATTCAGGTTATTCAACACTAAAATACGCGGTCGAGCGGTGGAAAGACTGGCAAACGCCTGCCCTGGAAGCAGCGCTATGCCCATAGCGGCGCCACCTAGCGCCAGCCATTTACGGCGGTGATGATCAATTTTGTCCATGACTCTGTTAAACCCGGCAAGAATGTCAAAATAAATGCACAAAGCAGCGCACTGTCCGAACCATAACCGCCTGCGTATGCTGAGTCAACCCGCGATACGCCTAGGTTTACAGGCCCCCGGCGACGAGGGCCTGCGGTATAGCCAAACATTCTGACCGTTATTTATTTATAATTACTGCATTTACTGCATTAATTTTTTGGCCTGAGCCAAAATTTGTGCGCCCGATCGCACCGTATTATCATAATTGTAAATATCTGTACGGAATTGCGGTTGGCCGTCATCCGAAACCCAGGCGGTCAGATAATACAGTTTTACGGGAATACGCTGGCGAATATTCACATAAGTGGTATTCCCCTCTTTCAGCGTGGAAGACACGCGGCTGTTGTTCCAGCCGGCGTCCTGCAGCAGCATATTCGCCAAATCGGAAGCCTTGTTCACCCGCACGCAGCCGGAGCTGAGCGCACGGATATCTTTCTGGAACAGGCTGTGGTTCGGGGTATCGTGCAGGTAGATGGCGTCCGAGCTCGGCATATTGAACTTGAAGCGCCCCAGCGAGTTGGTGGCACCCGGCGCCTGACGGACGCGATACGGGAAATTGCGCGCAGAAACCATGCTCCAGTCGATCATCGCCGGGTTGATCACTTCCGCATCGTTGCTCCAACCCGACAGCACCGTATAGCCGTGTTTCTGGAAGTAATTACCGTCGCGCATCGCCTTCGGCACAATGTCCTCGCGCACCAGCGTAGTCGGCACGTTCCACGGCGGGTTGACCACCACGTTGTTCAACGCGCTGCTCATCAGCGGCGTCTTACGGCTAGGCCGCCCGACGATAACGCGGGAAGACAGCACTTCATTGCCGTTCTGGTAGTAGGTCAGCGAGTAGTTGGGAATGTTCACCATAATGCCGGTGCCGACATGCCCCGGTAAAATTCGCAGGCGTTGGATATTCAACGCCAGCAGCGCGGCGCGGGTTTTCGGTGACACGTTGAGCCACTCACGGGTGCGCACGCCGATCACGCCGTCCGCCGTCAACCCCTGCCATTTCTGGAAGCGCTTGACGCCCTCCACCAGCTCATTGGTATAAAGATTGTCGCTCACCACGCTGCCAATCTGCGGCGGCGTCTGCTCCGCAGTCAACTCCGTTACCGGCGCCGCCGATGGGCTGACCGTCACGCGGCTTTTCTCTTCGTCTACCGTCAGCCCGCCGTCGTCGGGCTCATTGCTCTTCGCCGAAACCACCGCCGGTTCCGGCTCCGCTTCCGGCGCCGAGGCGGCCAGCATGCCGGTACGCGTCAGGATCTCACGCAGCGCCGGGATATCGTTGCTCATTTGGCCTGGGCGCAGGCTCGGGCCGCTGCCCACCTGTGGCCACGGACGATTGTCCGCCAGCATGTCGCGCAGCGCCTGATGCATCTTGGCGTATTGCGGATGCTGCGGCGCGAGCGAATTCACATAGCTCAGGGTACGCGCCTGGCGCACCGCCAGCTGCCATTGGTTGATCACCGCGGTGGGCGGCAAGCCAAGCTTGTAGGGAATATTGCTGTACAGCCAGTTGTTGCCGTTGGCACCGATGGCAGAGACGAACTGCAAATAGCCCAGCATCGCATCGGACAGCACCGCATCGCGGCCCGCTTCACTGAGCGCCGGATCGGTCAACATCTTCACCCATTGGGTAAACTGCGGCTGCACGCCGGACATCGCCAGTTCGGCCAGCTGCTGCTGAAACTGCTGAACGGCTTCGCGATCCTGCCACATCGGCTGCATGTGATTCGCCGCATACAGCGGTGCCAGCGTGGAAAGGTAGTGCAAATCCATGCCGCGCGGCAACGCGGCCAGCAGCTCAGAACGGCTCTGCGCAACGGACATGCCTGCTGATGCCACCGGCAACGCCGTAACGGTAGCCGATGCGGAAAACGACGACACAAGACTACAGGCGATAGCGCCACTCAGCGCCAAACGTCGTAGAGAGTTTCCCTTTTTAAGCAACATCCCTTGCCCCCTGTATGCTCACAAAAAAAACGTCAAAAACTGCATATAGTTTCAGTATACAAACAGAAAGGCCGTTTCGCCCTGCGGGCGTCGAATAACTGTTTATGTGATTAAACTAACCGCTTTTCAACGGATAAAAAAGCAGGACTATCATCCACGCGCACAAAAAAATAGCCACCCTGCGGCGGCTATTTTCGGATTTTTAGGGCGTTTTTCTGCGTTACGGCGTTTCAACCGGCGCAGTACCCAGCGCCGGCGGCTCGCCGGCGAAACCGCGCAGCCCCACCACGTGCACATGCTCGTGGTTCTGGAACACTTTACGCACCAGTTTATAGGTGGTGCCCTTCTCCGGACTGATGTTTTCCGGCGCCGCGATGATCAGCTGCATCTCCAGACGGTCGCACAGTTCGAACAGCGTAGCGATCGACTTGGCATCCAGACGCGCCGCTTCATCGAGGAACAGCAGGCGACACGGCGAGATGTCTTTACCGCGCAGGCGGCGGGATTCTTCTTCCCAGCTCTGCACCACCATCACCAGGATTGACATCCCGGTACCGATGGCTTCACCGGTAGACAACGCGCCGCTTTCCGCACGCAGCCAGCCGTCGGAGCCACGGTATACCTCCACTTCCATCTCCAGGTAGTTGCGGTAGTCCAGCAACTCCTCGCCGATGGTCTGTGGCGTGCGCTGCCCCATGTCGATCTGCGGATTCAGGCGCTGATACAGCTTGGCCAACGCTTCGGAGAAGGTCAGACGGTTGCTGTTGAACAAATCCTGATGCTGTTCCTGCTGCTCGGAGAGCACATCCAGCAGGGTGGCATGCGCTTCGCGCACATTGACGTTCAGGCGCACGCTCTTCACCTGGCCGAAGGAAACGGCCTGCAGACCCTGGTTCAGCATGCGAATGCGGTTCTGTTCGCGCTGAATGGTTTTGCGAATGATGTTGGCCACGCTTTTCGAACTGATCGCCAGCTTCTGCTCGCGCGCGGTCAGCTCTTCGGTCAGACGGCCCAGCTCAATTTCCATCTGTTCGATGGCCTCGACCGGATCGTCGGTGCGGATGATGTCCTGACGGATGCGCTCGCGCAGGTGCTGGTACACCGCGATATAGAACTGAATCTTACGCTCCGGCCGCTTCGGATCTTCCGACAGGCGCAGCACATCGCGCAGGTGTTCGTTATCCGCCACGGCCAGACGCAGCGCACCGAGCGCCTTATCCGACATCGAGCGCAGCTCGTCGCCATCCATATACGCCAGCTCGCGGCGGTGCAGGCGGCGTTCCACGCCGTTGTCTTTCACCAGGCGCATCACCGCGCACCAGCCCGCCTTGGCGGTCACCACCTGCTCACGCAGCTGATGATAATCGCGTTCCAGCTTGCGCAGTTTCTTCTGCAGGCCGTCCATTTCGGCTTCGCAGAAGGTCAGCTGCTTCTCCAGCTGGTTGCGGCGAGCGCGGTTGTTGCTCAGCGCCGCATGCAGTTCGTCGCGACGCGCACGGGCGCGCGCTTCGGCATTGGCGTCGGCCTGCACGCCGATGTCCACCAGCTCTTGGCTCAGCTCTTTCAGCATGTCGCGCTTGGCGTCGTACGAGCTTTTCAGCGAGGCCAGCACCTGGCTGTACTGGGTGAACTGGGTTTGATACTGACGCAGTTGCTCACGGGCGCGGGCGCGTTCGGCTTCCGCCTGCTCCAGACGCTGGCGCAGCTTATCGTTCAGATCGTTGTTGGCATTCTGCATGCCGGCAGAATCGGTGTAGCTGAAGTGCGCACGACGCTGCACCACTTCAGTGAGCGCGAACGCCTGCTGTTTAGCCTGACGCTGCACGCTTTGCGCCTGCGCGTAATCCTGCTGCAGCTGTTCATGCTGCTGCGGATCGCTCTGCAGCACCGACAGCAGCGGTTCCAGCTTGGTCAGCGACATGCCGTGCTGTTGGATATGACGCGCGGCGTCCTGCGCTTCTTCCAGCTCTTCGCGGATCTCGTCGACGCGGTCCTGCAAGGTTTCATCGTTCAGCAACGACACCAGCGGCATCAGGCGGTTGAGCGCGGAAATGCCCTCTTTGGCCTGTTCGTACTGCTGACGCTGCTGCTGGTTCTGCGCTTCGTGATTGTTCAGCGCGCGTTCGATCTCGCCACGACGGGCGTTCAGACCGCGGATCTCCGCTTCCGGGTCGGCGTCGAACGCCACCGCCAGATGGGTACCGATAAAGCGGCTGAAAGCCTGGTGCGAACGCTGGGTTTTCTGCACGTCGAACGACAGCGTGGCGTAGCGCTCCGCCAGCGTTTCACGCTCGGCATGCAGCACTTCCAGACGGTTTTCGCGCGCCGCGCGGCCGAACAACGGCACTTCCGGATAACGGGAGTAACGCCACTGGCGATCGGCGATCTTCACCACCACCGCTTTGTCCTGCTCTTCGACGGCGAACACGCTGTCATCGAACGACTGCGGATCCCCTTCGATCAGGTAAAGATCTTCCGGGCAATCTTCCAGCCCTTCAAGCATCTCGCGCACCAGCGACAGATCCGGCACCACGATAGCGTGGCGCGAAGGGCCGTACAGCGCCGAGAAGTAAGGCGCGTCGTCGATGGTGACGTCATCGTAAATTTCCGACAGCAGCACGCCGCCGAAACGTTCGGCCAGCGTGACCAGGCGCTGATCTTCCGCGCCGCCCGGCTGGCTGAGACGCTCGATCTGCGCTTCCACTTCACGTTTGCGGGCCGCCACTTCGTCGCGCTCGACGGTGGTTTCACGCTCGCGCTCTAGCAGCTGCTGCATGTATTCGGTCACCTGCTGGCTGTTTTCCAGCGGCTCTCCGCTCTGATCGCTGAGCTGGCCCAGGGCGTCCTGCGCCGCCAGCCACACCGGTGCGCGCGCCGTCAGCTCACGGATACGCTGCTGGATCTGCTCCAGCTCCTGGCGCATCTCCATACGGCGTTCACCGGCTTCGCTGACGTTCTGCGACAGCGCTTCCAGGCGCTCTTCCAGCTCCTGCTGCAGCATATCGAGATCGTCAGGCTGGTACTCTTGGCCATGGCGTTTGCAAAACTCTTGCAACAAGCGCTCGGCATCCTGCTGCGAGCGCAGGCGCTGTTCCAGTTCGCTCAGGCGCAGGCGCAGGGGCTGAACGCGCTCGGCGAGGTGCTGCTGCGAAGGCCAGTCGCGCAGCAATTCGCGCGCGCACTGCCAGGCTTCGCTGCGGCTGACCTGGCCGGCGATTTTCCCCACCAGCTGATAGGCCTGCTCGAACTGGCCGTGCGCGGCGTCGGCCACGCTCAGCTTCTGTTCCAACATCAGCAACGCTTCGGTCGCTTCCTGTTCGCGGGCCTGGAAGGTGTCCAGCCACTGTTCGGCGTTATCGGCGGTCAAATCCGGCAGTTGGCACAGGGCGCGCGCGCGCTCCAACGCTTGCAGCGCCTGCTGGTACTGAATGGCGCGGGTCTGCTGCACGTCGAGCGCCTGCTGGTAGTCGGCCAGCTGGCTCTTCAGCTCGTCCACTTCCAGCTCGGCCGCTTCGGCGCGCGCTTCGTTTTCGGCCTGTTGCTCGCTCGCCTCGGCCACCACTTCGTTCTGCTCTTCCAGACGGTAGGTCAGCTCTTCCAGATCGGCTTCATAGCGTTCTATCTTCTCCTGCTGACGCATCGCCGTCTGCACCAGATTCAGGTGGTCGCTGGCGGCCTGGTAATCGGTTTCCAGATCGGATTCGGCACCGCTTTGTTCGCTCAGCTCACGCGCCATTTCCACATGGCGATACTGTTCGGCGGCCAGCTGCTTGCGGCTGCCAAACAGATCGCTGCGCAGCGCCAGCGCGCCGTCCAGATGGATGCGGCGTTCGTTGGCGTGGCGCATATAGTCCGCCGCCACATAGGAAGTGGCCTCGGAGATTAAATGCTTGAACAGGTCGCGATCCGACTGGGTGACGCGGATGGCTTCCAGCGTCATGCGGTTTTCGCGCAGCGCCGCCTCCATGTCCTGGAACGCCTTGCGCACGCCGCTATTTTCCGGCAGCAGATAGTCGCGCAGCGAGCGGGTGATGGCGCTTGAGATACCGCCGTACAGCGACGCTTCAATCAGACGGTAGAACTTGCTGCGATCGGCGGACGAACGCAGGCGTTTCGGGATCACGCCCAGATCGAACATCAGCGAGTGGTAATCGGTGATGGAGTTGAACTGCTTAAACTGCACCCCCTCCATCTCTTCCACGCGATCCTTCAGCTCCTGCAGCGACAGCACGCGCGCCTGGCGATCCCCCACGGTCTGGGTCAGCAACTCGGTCGGCTGCACCGCGGTCGGCAGGCCCTGGATGGTGAACGGTTTGATGTCGACCTTGCGATCGCGCCCCGCCACCTGCTGCAGACGCACGCCCACCACCACGCGCTGGTGGCGCGAGTTGACGACGTCGAGGGTGGAGTAACACACGCCGGCGCGCAGCTTGCCGTGCAGGCCTTTATCGCGCGAGCCGCTGGTGGCGCCCGCTTCGGTGGTGTTACGGAAGTGCAGCAGCGTCAGATCGGGGATCAGTGCGGTGACGAAGGCCGCCATGGTGGTGGATTTCCCTGCCCCGTTACCGCCGGACAGCGTGGTCACCAGCTCATCCAGATCAAAGGTGCGGGCGAAGAAGCCGTTCCAGTTAACCAGCGTCAGCGAGCGAAATTTACCGCGTTCAATCATTCCTGTTCATCCTCTGCACCGTCAGGAGCGTTATCAACCTGCTGATCCTCAGCCTCATTCTCATCGTTCAGCGACAGGCTGGTTTCAACCGGCATCGCCTCGCCGTCGCGAATCATGCGCAGCTGCGCTTCACGCGGATCGTCGCCGCTGCGCACGTCGGCGCCGAAGCGGAACACCGCCTCGGTAATGCGGAACTTGCTGCTGTCATTGCCCATGAAGTAGACCATGCCGAGGCGGCGCAGGCGGTTCAGCGAAGTGCGCACCTTTTCGTGCAGCTTCTGCCGATCGAGATCCGAGCCGGTGGAGCGCTGGTTGACGAACTTCAGCAGTTTGTTCTCATCGGCCAGGCTCAGCAGCTCGTCGTACAGCTCCTGATGGCTGAAAATGCCCTCATGCGCCAGGCGCTCGGGGCTGAGATACAGGTAGCACAAGATTTTACCGACCATCATATCCAGCTCGGACAGCACCGAACGCGGGATCAGCGTGGTGGAGCGCGGGCGCAAATAGAAGAAACCTTCCGGCGCCCGAATCAGCTCGACGCTGTAACGGGTGTAAAATTCTTCCAGCTCATCCTGGAAATCCATTAAAAAGGCGTGGTTGTCCAGCTCATCGATACCGATGTGACGACCCGCGCGCAGTTGGCTGTCCAGCGCCGGGAACAGCGAGTTGGACAGTGCCTTGGCCAGCTTGACTGGCATTACTTGTTCAATATTTGTCGATGACATGGGCCTGGACCTTGGCTCCGTAATCATTGATTGCCTGCCATTCCGCCGGCAACCCTGAGAAATCTGCTTCAGCCACACCGAGGCGCACTGCCTGGTCGACCACTAAGCGTGCCACGTCGAAATGACGCGCACGCGGATATTGCGCCAGATAATCGCGCATCACCGCTGCAAGGTTGAGCGGCATCTGCTGTTCCTGATACACCTTCAGCGCCTCTTCGATCATTGCCGCCAGCTGTTCGCGAATTTCGCTGAACTCTTCGAACTCCAGATCCGGCGGCAGTTCCCCGGTTACTTCCTCGCTGCGCAGCGCCAGTTCTTCGTCGCGCATGTCCAGCAGACGATCGGCATTGGCATGGGTCAGCGCCCACGGGTGGTCGAAATAGGTTTGCACCGACTGGCGCAGGCGTTGGGCGAACACGCGGTTTTTATCCATATCGATAGCGGTACGGATAAATTTATGTACGTGGCGATCGTAGCCGATCCACAGGTCGATCGCCTGCTGGCCCCAGCTGATGATGCGATCCAGCTTGCTTTGCAGATCGAACACCAGCTTGTCGACGAAGCCCAGCTCCACGTTGCCGAGGGTCGCGTCCTGGATGCGCAGCAGGTTGGCCTGCAGCTTATCCCCCGCCGCATCCAACGTATCTTGCAGCTCGCGCAGGGTGCCCGAGGTTTCCGACAGCAGCATCTCGCAGCTGGAGATCGCCGCCCGCCAGTCTTTGCTCAGCAGCGCCGCGATGTCGTTTTTCACGCTCTGCTGCTGCTCGTCCATCACGCGTTGGGTCATGTCGATGCTGTCGAAGATTTCCGCCACCGAATATTTCAACGGCGCAAACACGTTGCGGTGCCAATGGAAATCGTCGCCGCCCTCGTCGGCGGCGTCGGCGGCGCGCTTGAGTTCCTGCGCCACGATCGACAGCTGCATCGACAGACGCAGCGTGGAGAATTCGCGTTGGCGAATATAGTAATCGGTAATGCCGATCCCCAGCGGCGTGAGGCGGTAAATCGCATTGCCGTCCGCCAGTTCGCTGGTAAAGCGGTTCAACAGGCGCTGGCGCACCATGTCGTTGATCGCATTGTTGGCGCGCATCGCCACCGTTTCATGCGTCTGTTCAAAACCCTTGCTGACATGGCGAAATGCATCAACCAGCTCACCTTCGCTCATCTCGCCGTCCAGCCGTTCGCCGTTCAGGGTGGCGATGGCGAGCAGAAATGCGAGACGCTCCGTAGGGAGCGAAATAGAGAAATCATTTTTCCGTGCCCAGGCGACCAGTTCGGGTACTGTCTGGGAAAATTCACTCATAGTTCGTCCTTCAGGTTTGGTTTATGCGCCATGACGTGAATATAGCGCCCCAAACTCACGTACGGCTCCTGCCGGCAATAGTGCTGTTCAAGCGCCAGTAACTCTTCAAATTTTTGTGTTTGCAGCTGTCTGCTCTGCAGATAGTCGTGGAACACCCGCACGCCGGTTTTGCCGCCGATGCGCATGCCCAGCTGTTCCAGCCAACCGTAGACCAATAGCGGATCGTGCGGATATTGCGGCGACAGCGAACGCTTGCGGCGCCGCCTGACCTCGGGATCCACCAGTTGGAAATTACCCAACACCACGTTGCGCATCAAGAGGCCGTTGGCGTTGAAGAACATCAGCGACAGCGCGCCGCCCGGCGTCAGGCAGTCATACAACGCCTGCAGCGCCGCTTCGGGCTCGGCGATCCATTCAAGCACTGCATGAAACAATATCAGATCAACCGGCTGTTCCAAATGTTGAGCGATATCCTGCGCAGAACTTTGTACGAATTGCATGTTCTGGCTCACACCTTTCTGCTCAGCCAGCTGCGCGGCGCGCTGGATCATCTCACCAGAAAGATCGCACAACAACACCTGATGTCCTAATTCTGCCAGCTGGCAGGCCATATGGCCTTCACCGCCCCCGGCGTCGAGGATGCGCAGCGGCCGCTGCGGCAACTGCGCCAGCAGCCCGGTCAGATCCTGCCAAACCACCGCCTGGCGGATTTTTCCTTTCGTGGTGCCGTAAATATTACGCGCAAATTTTTCAGCAATATCGTCAAAATTACGATCCTGCATGGACAACAGCTCCGCTGATCTCATTCTTGTCGGCGGCAAAGCGCACGCCCATTCAAACCTGCTATTTTGGCACAGACTGGCTTAGAATGTATCTTCTTGCGGCCTGTTTATGCCTGGATGCCGCTTTTTCACCCAAAAGGATCTGATTTTCGATGCTGTTCAACCTGAAAAAGTTCTTTGGCGCCATGCTGATGCCGCTGCCGCTGTTGATGCTGCTGATGGGGCTGGCGCTGCTGCTGTTGTGGTTCACCCGCTGGCAAAAAAGCGGTAAGACGATTTTTACGCTGAGCTGGCTGTTTTTACTGCTTTTCAGCCTGCAGCCGGTGGCCGACCGGCTGCTGCGGCCGATCGAAGCCCAATACCAGACTTATCGCGGCAACGATCCGGTCAGTTACATCGTGGTGTTGGGCGGGGGCTATACCTACAATCCCGATTGGGCGCCCAGCTCGAATTTGCTCGGCAACAGCCTGCCGCGCGTGACGGAAGGCGTGCGGCTTTACCTTGCGCATCCCGGCGCCAGAATGGTGTTTACCGGCGCATCCGCCGGCAGCATGCAAAGTAACGCCGCCACGGCGGCACTGGTGGCCGAAAGCCTGGGCGTGCCGCGCAGCGATATGGTGATCCTGAGGGAACCGCGCGATACCGAGGAAGAAGCCGCTCAGGTCGCCAAGTTGGTCGGCGAGCAACCGTTCATTCTGGTGACCTCCGCCAACCATCTGCCGCGCGCCATGCGCTTCTTCGAGGCGAAAGGCCTGCACCCGATCCCAGCACCGGCCAACCAGTTGGCGATCGACTCGCCGCTGAATATCTGGGATCGCGCCACACCGTCCTCGATGTTCCTCGGCCATACCGAACGTGCCTGGTATGAAACGCTGGGCAGCCTGTGGCAGTGGCTGAAAGGCGCGGATCGCGCCGGCGCCGAGTAAGGCCCGTTCAACCGGCCAGCCAGGGCAGCAGCTGTTGCGACGCATAGTCGAACGGCCGCCGCTCCAGCTTGCCGGTATGAACCAAGCGCCCTACCGCTTCCCACACCACATACAGCCAGCGCCGCGCCAGGAAAGCGTCGGCGACCGGCGCGCGCTGCAGATAGCTGAACAGCAGTTGGCTGGGCATACCCGCCTCGCACAGGCGAAAAAGATCGTATTCGCGCGGCGCCCACAGCACCACGCCGGGATTGAGCATCGCCAGCAACTGATCGCTTTTGGGATCCTTCAGCATGCTGCGCAGCGAGAGGTTACCGTGCACCAGAACACAGGGATCGTCGAAGCCGACGAAGAAATGGGTCAGCGCTTCGCGCGTGCGGTACAGCAAACGCCGATCCGCCATGGTCAGCTGTGGGGTGGTGAGATTGACTACCGTCGCCCACAGCACTTCGACCCGCTGTTGATACCAGCAAAACCAGTCGTTCTCCTGCGTGCTGTCAACGCTGCCGACGCTGCCGTGGCTGTCGATGCGGTGCCAGGCCAATATCCCGTCAACGATCTGTTCCATCAGCATGTTCCAGCGATCCGGCGAGCGCGTCGGCGCTTCAGCCGACACGCCGCGCAGGCGCTCGATCAGCAGGATTTCCTTATACGGCGTCTGTTGAGTACACACCACGCCGTACACCGTGGGCAGCCGAATATCCCCGTCGCGCGCCAGCATCGACAGCTTGTAAGCCTCCTGCTGGGCGATGCCTTGACAGATAAAGCTTTTCGCCATCAGCGGGATCGCGTTGCCCTGCCGATCATACAGCGAATACATATGCGCATAAGGCTGCTCGCTCACCCGCTCCAGTCGGCTGATCGACTCACCCAGCACAATGCTCAGTTCGGCGCGTAACTGCTCCATAAGGCATTCACCTCAGGCTAATAAGGGGGGACGTAACATCATCGAACGGTGAGCGGAAAAATTCTTCAACGCAGATCAACAAAACGGGGAACAATCAAGGGGGGTGTTGCATCGTCGGCGCGTTGCGCAGCGCGCCGACGAACTCAGGCTCAGGGTTGGATGCTGTCGCGCACGCGCTGGAGATCTTCCGGCGTATCGACCCCCACGCTCGGGATCGCTTTCGCGACCGCCACGTGGATTTTTTCACCGTACCACAGCACGCGCAGCTGTTCCAACAGCTCGATCTGCTCCAACTGGCTCGGCGCCCAGCTGACGTAGCGACGCACGAAGCCGGCGCGGTACGCGTAGATGCCGATATGACGCAGCAGACTGTCGCCGATGCTCTCTTTCGACGCGGCGAAACGCTCACGATCCCACGGAATGGTGGCGCGTGAAAAATAGAGCGCGTAGCCCTGCGCGTCCATCACGACCTTCACCGCGTTGGGGTTGAAAGCCTCTTCGGCGCTCTCGATCGGCACCGCCAGCGTCGCCATACCGGCCTGGCTGCCCGCCAGGTTCTCCGCCACCTGACGCACGATCACCGGTGGGATCAGCGGTTCGTCGCCCTGCACGTTAACGATGATCTGGTCGTCGGCAAAGCCGTAGTGTGCGATCACTTCCGCCAGCCGTTCGGTGCCGGAATGGTGGTCCGGGCTGGTCATGCACACTTCGCCACCGGCGGCTTCCACCGCTTTGGCGACTTCAGGGTGATCCGTCGCCACGATGACGCGGCTGGCGCCGGACTCGCGGGCGCGCTCCATCACGTGTACCACCATCGGCTTGCCGTGAATATCGGCCAGCGGCTTACCCGGCAAGCGGGTCGAGGCGTAGCGGGCGGGAATAATAGCGATAAAACTCATGCGTGTTTCTCATCCAGCGACAGCGCACGCGCTTCATTTTCCAACAGCACCGGAATGCCGTCGCGCAACGGGTAAGCCAACCCGTCCGCTTTGCACACCAGTTCCTGGTTTTCTTTATTGAAATAGAGTTTGCCGTTGCATACCGGGCAGGCAACGATTTCGAGTAAACGGTGGTCCATGCATCCTCCGTAAGGGGATAGGTCATCTGGGAAAGGCTGTGAGGATAGCATAACGCCCGGCCTCAGGTTAATCACCGGTGGCGCCAACCCACCGATATTTCCTCATCGCGCGGGGGCAACCGCTTGAACTGGGGCGCATCCCGGCGTAGAATTTTGTGATACAAATCACAAAAAGGCCGTGATACGTGATCAAACGTCTGCATAAAATCATCGCTCTGTTCGCTAACTTCAGCCACTGAGCCCCTTTGTAACGAGCGGCGCTGAACTTCGTTTTACCCACCGACGGCGTCGTTCGTTATTCCACTTCCCAGCCAGCCCCCCATTCAGCGGCCAACGCCGCCGGAATGTCGCCCAGCGCGACGCGTTGCGCACCGTGCCATTTGGCCGTACGCGCGATGGCCTGCCGGATATCCTGCGCCCGCTGTTTGCCGAAGCGCACCTGCGGCTCCGCATGGAAGCTGATGATCTCGAACACTCCCTGCCGACGGTGCGCCTTGGCGTCAATGCGCCCCACCAGCTCACCGCGGTGCAGCACCGGCAGGGTGAAGTACCCATAGCGACGTTTTTCTTTCGGCGTATAACACTCTAGCCGATAGTCAAAGTTGAACAACTCAAGCGCCCGCCGCCGATCCCAAACTACCGGATCAAAGGGGGACAACAGGCTGGTGACCGTCGATTTGAGTTTGCCCTGTTCCGCCAGCGGCAGCAGTTCCGCCAGAGATTCATGCGCATAGAACAGCCCTTCCAGCCCTTCTACCTGTACGGGCGTAATCTCCCCCTGCTCCTGTAGCTCTGCCAGCAAGGCTTTTGGCGCCACGCGTTTCAGCCGATAGTAATCTGCCAACCATTCAGCGCGAAAGATACCCAGATAGCGGCAGGTGCGGCGCAGCATCTGCCTGCGCGCCTGCTCCGCAGGCAGCGTATGACGCGCATCGTCCCAGGCCGGCAGCAACCTTTCGGTCAGATCGTAAACCCGGTGGAAGTTGCGGCGTTCGGCCACCATCAGCTTGCCGGCGGTAAACAGGATCTCCAGGTGTCGTTTCTCCGGTTTCCAGTCCCACCATCCGCTGTTGCCCTTTTTCTCGGCGCTGAAATCGGCGGAGCGCACCGGCCCCTGTTGTTCGATGTGCCGCAGCAGGCTGTCCATCGCCGCCTGGTGCTGCTGCACCCAGTCGGCTGAATATTTCCAGCCCATATCATGAGGTGCCAGCATGCGGTGCCGCAGCAGACTAAAATCCTCAATCGGCAGGAAACAGGCTTCGTGCGCCCAATATTCGAACAGCTTGCGGCCGGCAAGCGCCTGCTCCAGCCACTCCGACTGATAGGCGCCCAAACGGCTGAACAGCACCAGATACGGGCTGCGGGCGACGACGCTAATGGTATCGATTTGTAACAGCCCCATGCGCTGGATCGCGCTCACGACGTCATCGGGTTTAGCCTGGCGTTTAAGCGGAGAAAGCAGCCCCTGGGCGGCAAGGTGCAGCGCGCGAGCGGCGGTAAGGGAAATTATCGGGGTGGTCATCCTGATATCCGTGGCAAGTAGGCGGTGGCCTGATAATAGTGGATATCGAGGGATTTATCTTCGCCAGTGCTTGCGGGTGGCGACACCGGCACTGGCGAGGAAGGAGGGTGCGATCAGAACGCGATAACGTCTGCCGCGGACAGCCCATGCGAGCTGCGATAGATCGAGAACTCAACGTTCTGACCTTCGTTCAACGACTTATTTTTGGTGTTGGCGATAGCGTTGCGATTGACATAGATTTCGTCGCTGCCATCTACCGGTGAAATAAAACCATAGCCTTCGGCCTGATTAAACCATTTCACCCGTCCCATTTTTAACACAGTATTTTTAAACATAACTTATATCCTTTTACTTGAGCATCCTTGACAACGTCATTTTTTATATTGTCTGGACGCTACCAGCCCATCCTAAAGTTTTTCGTAACAAACCTCTCGTGAGCAAAAAAATAAAAAACCCGCACTAAGGCGGGCTTGTTGAACTTAATATCTTCCGCATGACTCGGCGCTAAAGCGTCACCATGGTTGTATTAAGATCTCTTATACGCGTTCCCTGTATTCTTACAGAGCAACTACGTTGGCGGCAGCCGGCCCGCGCGGGCTGTCCTGGATGGTGTACTCGACGCGCTGGCCTTCAGCCAGGGTCTTGAAACCGTCGGTCATGATTGCGGAGAAGTGTACGAATACATCTTTGCCGCCGTCGTTCTGCTCAATGAAACCAAAACCTTTGCTTTCGTTGAACCACTTAACCTGACCAGTCTTCTTAGACATTACATTTACCTTTAAATATATTTACAAAACCTGCCATAAGAGGCAATTGGGGCCATTTCAGAAACATTACTTATGGGAGGTACTTAGAAGGTTCGTCTTTGAAGCGGAATCGGATGATAACGTTTTTGGAGGAACTGCTTAACTCTAAACTCGAACATAAATAGGTCTGGATTACAGGCCGACTTTCATTTACTCATAAAACTGGTGAATGCACAAGAGGTTTATCGCATTAAATTCGCCATTACGCCGGATTTGTTTTTATCCCCCTGAATACACATGAATTAATTTATCGTTCTCCACAGCCCATCCACCGCCTCTTCCCCCAGGCCGGCGCATCATTTGTCCGTCTGTGCGCTGCAAATGAGAGCTAACGCATAAAACTCTAATATGCTTGGCGCGCTTATAACAAATCCCAAATCAGATGGCTAAACTTGAGGGGAAAACAAGGCAGACGGCTTTTTCGCCAGCACTTTTGCCGCTAAAAACACGATTTTTCAGATTATGCTGAATCAAGGAGCTATGCGCATGACCGCCCAGCAGTTCGTTTCACCTAATGAAATCCGCGCCAGATTCTCTCACGCGATGTCGGACATGTACCAAAAGGAGGTACCGCTGTACGGCGATCTGCTGGAACTGGTAGCGGAGACCAACCGACAGGTTCTGCGCGAAGATGCCGCACTGGCTCATCAACTACAAATCACCGGCGAGATAGAACGCCTGGCGATGGAACGCCACGGCGCGATCCGGGTCGGCACCGCAGACGAGTTGGCCACCTTGCGCCGCCTATTCCGGGTGATGGGCATGGCGCCGGTCGGTTACTATGACCTGTCGGTAGCGGGCGTTCCGGTGCACTCCACCGCTTTTCGCGCCGTACATGAAGACGCGCTGCAGATCAGTCCTTTCCGCGTGTTCACCTCCCTGCTGCGTCTGGAACTGATAGAAGATCCCGCGCTGCGTGAGCTGGCTGAGCGCTTGCTGGCGCGCCGCCGCATCTTTACCGATCGTGCGTTGGAGCTGATCGCGTTGCAAGAAGCGCAAGGCGGATTGAATGCAGCGCAGGCGCAGGAATTTGTCGAACAAGCGCTGGAAACCTTCCGCTGGCACAATCAGGCGACGGTCAGCGCCGAAGAATACCGGCAGTTGCACGATCAGCATCGCCTGATCGCCGACGTCGTGGCGTTTAAAGGGCCGCATATCAACCACCTGACGCCGCGCACGCTGGATATCGATCGCGTTCAGCAGGCGATGCCCGGCCGCGGCATTACGCCCAAGGCGGTCATCGAAGGCCCACCGCGCCGCCGCCGAGCGATCCTGCTGCGCCAGACCAGCTTCAAGGCGTTGGAAGAAAGCGTCGATTTCGTTGAGCACGACGGCCACGCCATCGCCGGTCACCATACCGCGCGCTTCGGCGAGATCGAACAACGCGGCGTGGCGCTGACGCCTAAAGGACGCGCACTCTACGACCGCCTGCTGCAGGCGACCAACGATGCGCTGCAGGCCCCGCCAAGCGAGAAGAATGCCGAGCGTTACTATCAACTGCTTGAGGAAAACTTCCGGGCGTTTCCTGATGATTACGCCACGCTGCGCGAGCAACAGCTGGCCTGGTTCCGCTATTTTCCGACCGAATGCGGCCTGGCGGCCAAAGAGTCGTTGGATAAGCACAGCACCCTGGAGCAACTGATCGAGAAAGAACATGTTCGCTTCCAGCCGCTGGTGTATGAAGACTTTCTGCCGGTCAGCGCAGCGGGGATTTTCCAGTCAAATCTGGGGGACAGCCGCCATGCGCAGTACAACGCCGCTTCCAGCCGGGCTGCGTTTGAACAAGCGTTAGGCAGTGAGGTGATCGACGAGCTGGCGCTGTATCAGCAAACCCAGCAGCGTTCGCTGGAGGCCTGCGCGCAAGCCCTGGGGCTCGCCACGCTGGCATCCTGAGGTTACTTGGTCAGCAGAGATTCGATATCCTGCAGCAGTTGCTCAGCCTGAGCGGACGGTAGCACCGCATCAACCGGTAAATACCACCAATTAGGCTGGGCAAAGGCGCGGCACTTCACCGCGTCCTTCTCCGTCATCAGCAGCGTTTGCTCTGCGGTAACCAGCGCCGCCAGCTGCGCCTGCTGATATTCCTGATGATCGGCAAACGCCACTTCCTGCACCACCTCGACGTTCAGCTTTTCCAACGTCGCGAAGAAGCGCGGCGGATGCCCGATGCCCGCCATCGCCACCACGCGCGGCAACTCGGCCGCCGGGCGACGTTCACCGCTCAGCAGGTTTACCGCGTCACGCGCCTGCAGGCGCATGGCGATCTCCCCGGCCTGCGCCACGCCGCCATTGGCGATGCACGCATCGACGCTGCCAAGCCGCGCGGCACGCTCGCGCATCGGCCCGGCCGGTAACCACCAGCCGTTGCCGAAACGACGCACGCCGTCGATGACCACCAGCTCAAAATCACGCTGTAAGGCATAATGCTGTAAACCGTCGTCGGTGATGATCGCATCCAGCGGCTGTTGTTGCAGCAAGGCCTGCACCGCCTCGGCTCGCTTGGGCGCGATCGCCACGGGCGCGCCGGTGCGCTGATAAATCAGCACCGGCTCATCCCCCGCCTCGCGGGTCGAGGTATTCTGATTGAGCACCAGGGGATAAACCGCCGACTTGCCGCCGTAGCCGCGTGAGACCACGCCAACACGATAGCCTCGCTGCTGCAGGTGTTCCACCAGCCAGATCACCATCGGCGTTTTGCCGTTGCCACCGGCGGTGAGGTTGCCCACCACCACCACCGGCACCGGCGCGCGCCAGCTTTTGCGCAGGCCACAGCGATAGCTGAGACGAATCAGCCAACTGAACAGGCCATACAGCCAGGAGAGCGGCAGCAGCGCCAGATAAAGCAGCGAACCGCCGGACCAGATGCGCTCAATCATTATTGACCAAACTGCATGCGATGCAGCTGCGCATAAGCGCCCTGCTGTTCAAGCAGTGCGGCGTGTTCGCCGCGTTCAACGATGCGGCCGTCCTCCACCACCAGGATCTCGTCCGCCTTCTCAATCGTAGACAGACGGTGCGCGATCACCAGCGAAGTGCGATCTTTCTGCAGTTCGTCCAGCGCGGCCTGAATGGCACGCTCGGACTCTGTATCCAGCGCAGAAGTCGCCTCGTCGAGTATCAGGATCGGGCAGTCGCGCAGCAGCGCGCGCGCAATGGCGATACGCTGGCGTTGGCCGCCTGACAGCATCACGCCATTTTCGCCAATCACCGTATCCAGGCCGTTCTCCATCTTGTTGATGAAGTCCATCGCGTACGCCATTTCGGCCGCTTTCTCAATCTGCTCGCGGCTGTATTCGCTCTCGCGCGCATAGGCGATGTTGTTGGCGATGGTGTCGTTAAACAGGTGCACGTTTTGCGAGACCAGCGCCACCTGATTACGCAGTGAGGCCAGGGTATATTCGCGCAGATCGTGGCCGTCCATCAGGATTTCGCCTTCCTGGATATCATAGAAACGCGTCAGCAGGTTGGCGATGGTGGATTTGCCCGAACCGGAACGGCCCACCAATGCGACGGTCTTGCCTTCGGCAATTTTCAGGTTGATATCACGCAGCGCCGGCGTTTCTTTGCCCGGGTAGTAGAAGGTGACGTTGCGGAATTCGATGTCGCCTTTCGCACGCTTCACTTCGCGAGTGCCGGTGTCTTTTTCCTGTTCCATATCCAGAATAGAGAACAGTGTCTGGCAGGCCGCCATCCCACGCTGGAACTGGGCATTCACGTTGGTCAGCGACTTCAGCGGACGCATCAGCGCGATCATCGACGAGAACACCACGGTGATGGTCCCGGCGGTCAGGGTTTCCATCACGCTTGGGAAGCTGGCGGCAAACAGCACGAACGCCAAGGCCAGCGAAGCGATCAGCTGAATGATCGGATCGGAAATGGAAGACGCGGAGACCAGTTTCATGCCCTGTTGACGCATGCGGTTGCTCACCGAGTTGAAGCGCTCGGTTTCCACCTGCTGGCCACCGAAGATCAGCACTTCTTTATGGCCTTTCAGCATCTGTTCGGCGCTGGTGGTCACTTGCCCCATGGTGTTCTGCATGTTCTTGCTGATGTTGCGGAAACGCTTGGACACCAGGCGAATGGCGATGGAAACGATCGGTGCCAGCACGATCAGGATCACCGACAGCTGCCAGCTGTAGTAGAACATCATGATGAACAGGCCAATAATCGAAGCCCCTTCACGCACCACGGTCACCAGCGCGCTGGAAGAGGAGGAAGCCACCTGCTCGGAATCATAGGTAATGCGCGACAGCAGCGTCCCGGTGGACTGCTGATCGAAGAAGGCCACCGGCATTCTCATCATGTGGCCAAACAGGCGGCGGCGCATCTGCATCACCACCATGCCGGAAACCCAGGAAATGCAGTAGCTTGAAACAAAGCTGGTCACGCCGCGCATAAGCATCAGTGCAATCACCGCCAGCGGCATCCATACCAGCACGCTGCTGTCGGTTTTTCCAAACCCATCGTCCAATAGCGGTTTAAGCAGAGACAGCATCAGCGTGTCCCCCGCTGCGTTCATAATCAACGCAATGGCGGCCACAATCAGCCCGGTCTTAAAAGGAGTGATCATCGGCCAGAGTCGACGGAACGTCTGCCAGGTCGAGAGATCTTTATCATTCATCATGCAAATACCAGCATCGGAAGAAATAGCGGCCTATTTTACTCATTATCACCCTCTACGCCAAACCGCTGATGGTACCAACGGGGCATTAATTGTTCGCGAAAGCCTTTAATTTGCCAATCGTTGTCGAAAAAAAGTACCGATAACTGGCCGGAGCGCGTTGTATCACGCCATGTAATGCCATTTGCCCGGTATCTGGCGACCACTTTACGCGCCGGCAATCGCCATTTGTTGTAACGAGATGCTGACGCCAGCGCCACCTCAGGATTGACCGCGCGCAGAAACGGCGGCGTCGAAGACGTTCTGCTGCCATGGTGCCCCACCTGCAATACCGTGGCCGCCAAACGGTCGCGGCGCAATCGAATCAGCTGTGCCTCCGCCTTTTTTTCCGCGTCGCCGGTAAGCAGCAGGCTGTATTTCCCGTCGTCGATGCGAATCACGCAGGAGTCGTCATTGACCGGCCTTTTGAGCGTTTTCGGCGGCCACAGCACCTCGAATTGCAACGACTGCCATCGCCAACGCTCACCGGCGACGCAGGGCAAGTGCCCCTCCCCGCGTATCGGGCTGCGCACCGTCGCCTGTGGAAACGCACTCTGTACCGTCGACAGCCCGCCGATATGATCGAGATGAGCATGGCTGATAATGATCTGTTCCAGTTCAATGCCCCGCCAGTTCAGCATCGGCAAAATATGCCGCTCGGCGGCGCTGCCTGCAGGCCAACGATCGCCGGTGTCATACAATATGCCTTTGCCGTTTTGCTCTATCACCATCGCCAGGCCGTGCCCGACATCAAGCATATCGACGCGCCAGCGGTATCCCGGCTCTTTTCCTCGCCACAGCACGCAGCATATCGCGATCGTCGCCAGGCCCGGCGCATAGCGCCACCACCAATGAAAGCGCCAACAGATAACGATAAGCCATCCCGCTATGCTGGCCAGCAGCGAGGCAGCCCCCAAATCCACCCAACCGCGCTGCAGGTAATGCAACGGCACAAACACCCCTCTCAACGTGAAATCGGCCAACCACCAAAGCCCGTAACTTAGCGAGGGGAAGGCGCCGCCGATCACCGCCAACAGAATCAACGGCACCGTCACCAATGAAACGATGGGCACCGCCCAGAGATTGGCCGGCAACGAAGTCAGCGTCAGGCCTAAAAACAGCGCGACCTGCATCGGCACCAGCAGCAGCGTCATGCCCAGTTGAATATGCAGCCAGCGTACCGGCGCCCAATACCAGGCCGAACGAAATCGCTCGCCGAGCGGCGCCCATTCGAACCAAAAAATCAAACACCCTACCGCCAGCACCGACAGCCAAAAACTGTCCGACAATACCGCCAGCGGATCGCACAGCAAAATCAGCCCGACGCACCACAGCCACACTTGCCAGGAAGAACAATGAACGCCGCGCAAGCGCAGCAGCATCCACAGCGTCATCGCCAGCGCGGTGCGTACCGCAGGCGGTTGGGCGCCCACCAACCAGACATAGATCAGCGTCGCCACCCAGCCCGCGACCAGCGGAAAGCGGTAACCAATCAGATGGGCGGGAAGAAAAAACTGCAGCGCACGCAGCACCGCCCAAAACAAAATGGCAACCATCGCCACATGTAGCCCCGAAATGGCCATCAGGTGCGCAATGCCGGTTTTCAGCATCAGCGTACGCAAAGCCTGTTCCAGTGCGGTGCGTTCCCCAAACGCCAGCGCCAGCAACACCGCCTTGTAACGCAATTCACCGATGTTGGTTTCCGCATGGCTGATTATGCGCTGGCGCAGGCCGCAATCGCCATCCAGCAAACGAGCCTGCCTGACCTGCGCGGTCAAGGGTTGGCGCTGTGCGATTGCCCAACGCTGGCTGTCAAAGCCGCCTTCATTGAGCTTTCCGTGCACCGGCCGCAAACGCAGTTTCAACTGCCAACGCTGTCCGGCGCACAGTCGCTGCCGTTCTGGGGCCCACGTCGTGGTAAACGCCAGCGCAGGCACCAACCAATGGTCGTCAACCCGCTCGATGCGCATCAGCGTCTGCTTACTGGCGGCAGGCTCCAGTGCGACACTGCTCACCTGCGCCACCGCCGTTACATCCGGCATGCGGCTTAGGCACTCCATTTGCCCAAGCAGGCTTCCGGCGTTGAAAACCGCCCATATGAATCCCAAACCCAGACAGGCCAAATAACGGCAGATCGGCCAACGGGTGCGCAGCAGTAAACCGGCGACAAACAGCATCGGCCACAGCAGCCATGGCTCTGGCAACAGCGGTAAAACCAGCAGTGGCAGGATGCCGCAGATAACGGCGAATATCGCCAGATCCAGCGAAATTTTGATCGCTCTTCTCCCATCGGCTCCACCATGAGCAAAAACGCGTCACGGCATGCAAGCAGGATCGTTGAGGCGATATGTCGCCGCCAGCGGGCTTTAACGAAGATGCGGTGAGCATGGCAGGATAAGAGAGGCCTATGCAGCAGCCACACCGCAAATGCGGTGCAGTACGCAATTCACGAGCGGCTCGCAGAGAATCGCAGGCGAAAAAAAACGGCGCCTTGAAGGCACCGTTTTATATTCTTTACAAGCAACAACGCTATGAGCAGTCAGCGACTAGCCATAGATATTGGCGCGGTCACGCAACTCTTTGCCTGGCTTGAAGTGAGGAACGTACTTGCCGTCCAGCTCAACTTTGTCACCGGTTTTCGGGTTGCGGCCTACACGCGGGGCACGGTAGTGAAGAGAAAAACTGCCGAATCCGCGGATCTCAATGCGTTCGCCCTCGGCCAGCGTTGCGGCCATGTGCTCAAGCATCTCTTTCACTGCATCCTCAACGGCCTTCGCCGGAATATGAGATTGCTGGCCAGCAAGTCTTTCAATAAGTTCAGACTTGGTCATAGTACCTCCAAGCTTTGCAGCTAAACTACCGTATCGGGGCGGTCAGAAACCGCCCCCCGTCATTACTCGCCTTTAGCCGCTTTGAAAGCTTCAGCCATTGCGTTAGAGAAGTTGCCTTCTTCCTGTTTGTTGTTAACAGTTGCGATGGCGTCTTTCTCGTCAGCTTCGTCCTTAGCACGTACGGACAGGCTTACAACGCGGTTCTTACGGTCAACGCCGGTGAATTTAGCTTCAACTTCGTCACCTACGTTCAGAACCAGAGTTGCATCTTCAATGCGGTCGCGAGAGGCTTCAGATGCACGCAGGTAACCTTCTACGCCGCCTGCCAATTCAACTGTAGCACCTTTGGCGTCAACTGCAGTGACTTTACCAGTAACAATAGCACCTTTCTTGTTCATAGACAGGTAGTTATTGAACGGGTCTTCAGCCAGCTGCTTCACGCCCAGGGAGATACGCTCGCGCTCTGCGTCAACTTGCAGAACAACCGCTGCGATTTCGTCGCCTTTCTTGTATTCACGTACTGCTTCTTCGCCTGCAACGTTCCAGGAGATGTCAGACAGGTGAACCAGGCCGTCGATGCCGCCGTCCAGGCCGATGAAGATACCGAAGTCAGTGATAGACTTGATTTTACCTTCAACGCGGTCGCCCTTGTTGTGGGTTTCTGCGAACTGCTGCCATGGGTTGGATTTGCACTGCTTCAGGCCCAGGGAGATACGACGACGTTCTTCATCGATGTCCAGAACCATAACTTCCACTACGTCGCCCACGTTAACAACTTTGGACGGATGGATGTTTTTGTTGGTCCAATCCATTTCAGAAACGTGTACCAGACCTTCAACGCCTTCTTCGATTTCTACGAAGCAGCCGTAATCAGTCAGGTTGGTTACACGACCAGTCAGCTTGGTGCCTTCTGGGTAACGTTTCGCGATAGCAACCCATGGATCTTCGCCCAGCTGTTTCAGGCCCAGGGATACACGAGTACGCTCGCGGTCGAACTTCAGCACTTTAACAGTGATTTCATCGCCAACGTTGACGATTTCGCTTGGGTGCTTAACGCGTTTCCAAGCCATGTCAGTGATGTGCAGCAGGCCGTCTACGCCGCCCAGATCAACGAATGCACCGTAGTCAGTGAGGTTCTTAACGATACCTTTAACTTCCATGCCTTCCTGCAGGTTTTCCAGCAGTTGATCGCGCTCAGCGCTGTTCTCGGATTCGATAACCGCACGGCGAGAAACGACAACGTTGTTGCGCTTCTGATCCAGCTTGATGACTTTGAACTCAAGCTCTTTGCCTTCCAGGTGCAGAGTGTCACGTACCGGACGCACGTCAACCAGGGAGCCTGGCAGGAACGCGCGGATGCCGTTCAGCTCGACGGTGAAGCCACCCTTCACTTTGCCGTTGATAACACCGGTTACAGTCTCAGCTTCTTCGTATGCTTTTTCCAGCGTGATCCAAGCTTCGTGACGCTTAGCTTTCTCACGGGACAGCAGGGTTTCACCGAAGCCGTCTTCAACAGCATCCAGAGCAACGTCAACTTCGTCACCAACCTGGATTTCCAGCTCGCCCTGGGCGTTTTTGAATTGCTCAGCCGGGATGGCAGACTCAGATTTCAGACCGGCGTCAACCAGTACGATATCTTTGTCGATAGCAACAACGACGCCACGAACGATGGAACCCGGGCGGGTTTCGATTTCTTTTAAGGATTCTTCAAAGAGTTGAGCGAAAGATTCAGTCATGTTGTTAATCTTCAGGGTTCTTTAGTTTAACGTCCATTTAGCGTCCCGCCGAATGGGGTTGTTTCACATACCCCGCCATTGGCTCCATGCCGACAGGGTTTAAGGTTACAGGGGTAAAATTTTACCCGATATATTGCGATACCGCTATGACAAATATGACAAAAAGCCAATAGCGCCGCCGCGCTTATTGCTGCGGCAACGCCAACACTTTCTGTGCATACGTCAACGCCTGCCGGATCACTTCTTCGATCGACATGCTGGTAGAATCCAGCACGAGAGCGTCAGAAGCGGGCACCAGAGGCGCGATAGGCCGATTACGGTCACGGTCGTCCCGTTCCTTTATCTCGGCTAAAAGACGTTCAAAGTTAACATTAAAGCCCTTCTCCTGCAACTGCAGCATGCGGCGGTGCGCGCGCTCCTCCGAGCTGGCGTCGAGGAAAATCTTGACCGGTGCGTCCGGGAACACCACCGTGCCCATGTCGCGGCCATCGGCAATCAGGCCGGGCGCCTCGCGGAATGCACGCTGGCGGCGCAACAGCGCCTCGCGCACGCGCGGAAACGCCGCCGCTTGCGACGCGGTGTTGCCGACGGTTTCGGTGCGGATCTCATTGCTGACGTCCTCACCTTCCAAAATCACCTGCAGCTTGCCGTCCTGGGCAACGAAGCGAACATCGAGATGTGCGGCCAGCGGAACCAGCGCTTCCTCAGAAGTGATATCCACCTGATGATGCAACGCCGCCAGCGCCAGCACGCGATAGATCGCGCCGGAGTCCAGCAAACGCCAACCAAGGGACTCGGCCAACGCTTTACACAGCGTGCCTTTGCCTGCGCCACTTGGTCCATCAACGGTTATCACCGGGGCTGTAGCCGTCATTTCTCTCTCCTTCAGGTAGAAAACCTCACAGAGACACGGTGCGCTTCGGCTCTAAGCCCGCGCGCCGCGCTCTCTGTCACCTGCCCAATCAGGGGCAAATACGGTGGCGTATTATACGCTGCCCTACGGCGATCTGTTACCCTGGAACTGTCCGGTTGTTGAAAATAAGCGCACAACCGCGAAAAAGTATAGAAGAAACGCCGGTCGCCAAAGGTTAAAAACAATAAAGGCCCACAAAGGGGCCTTAAAATAAACGATTTGACGGGTTACGCCGGCTGGCTGATGCGCGCCAGCTGTTCGAAATAGTCCGGGAAGGTTTTCGCGGTGCATTTCGGATCGAGAATGGTGACCGGAGTATCCGACAACGCCACCAACGAGAAACACATCGCCATACGGTGATCGTTGTAGGTGCCAATCTCGGCAAACTGCAGTTTGGCCGGCGGCACGACGTGAATGTAGTCTTCGCCTTCGTCCACTTCCGCCCCCACTTTACGCAGCTCGGTGGCCATCGCCGCCAGACGGTCGGTCTCCTTCACCCGCCAGTTGTAGATATTGCGAATGGTGGTCGGCCCCTCGGCGAACAGTGCTGCGGTGGCGATGGTCATCGCCGCGTCCGGAATGTGGTTCATGTCCATGTCGATGCCGCGCAGTTCACCGCGGCTGCATTCGATGAAATCGTCGCCCCAGGTAATGCGCGCGCCCATTTTCTCCAGCACGTCGGCAAACTTGGTGTCGCCCTGCACGCTTTTGCGGCCGATGCCGGTCACGCGCACGGTGCCGCCCTTGATAGCCGCCGCCGCCAGGAAGTAAGAGGCGGAAGAAGCGTCGCCCTCAACCAGGTAATCGCCCGGCGCGATATACATCTGACACCCCTGGATATGGAACACCCGGTAGTTGTCGTGGCTCACCGATACGCCGAAGGTGCGCATCAGATGCAGCGTGATCTCGATGTACGGCTTGGAAACCAGCTCGCCCTTGATGTGGATCTGCGTATCCTGCGGCGCCAGCGGCGCGGTCATCAGCAACGCGGTCAGGAACTGGCTGGAGACGCTGCCGTCAACGGTGACGTCGCCGCCCTGGAAGCCGCCGCGCAGGCGAATCGGCGGGTAATCGGTCTGCTCGAGGTAATCAATCTGCGCCCCGCCCTGGCGCAAAGCGTCCACCAAATGGCCGATCGGGCGCTCTTTCATGCGCGGTTCGCCGGTCAACACCACGTCGCCTTCACCGAGGCACAGCGCCGCCGCCAATGGGCGCATCGCCGTCCCGGCGTTGCCGAGGAACAGTTCCAGCGGCTGGCCGGCCACCAGCGGCCCGGCCACGCCGGTCACTTCGCACACGGTGCGATCGGCGGAAAGCTGATAGTTCACGCCCAACGCCTGCAGCGCGTTCAGCATATGACGCACGTCGTCGCTGTCCAGCAGGTTGGTCAGCCGGGTCGTGCCTTTCGCCAGCGCCGCCAGCAGCAGAGCGCGGTTAGAAACGCTCTTGGAGCCGGGTAAGTTGACGGTGCCATTGACCAGGGCGACCGGGTGTAACGTCAGGGAATCCACCATGTGAACAAAACTCTCCAATTCTGATAAACGAAACGGCTCCGGAATAATGCCGGAGCCGCTTTAATGCAAAAGGACAACAGCCTGAGCAGCCCGCGTCGGGCGGGCTGACGGAATCAACCGTGACGACGTTCGAAGTCGGCCATGAAGTCGGTCAGCGCCTGCACGCCGGCCAGCGGCATCGCATTGTAAATAGAAGCGCGCATCCCGCCAACTACCCGGTGGCCTTTCAGCGCCTGCAGGCCGATGGCTTCGGCTTCACTGAGGAACACCTTGTCCAGCGCCGCATCGGCCAGCTGGAACGGCACGTTCATCCAGGAACGGTTGGCGATCGCCACCTGGCTGCGGTAAAAGTCGGATTTATCGATGGTCGCGTACAGCAGTTCGGCCTTGGCCTGATTGCGTTTTTGCATCTCCACCAGGCCACCCTGCTCTTTCAGCCATTTGAACACCAGCCCGGACAGGTACCAGGCGAAGGTTGGCGGGGTGTTGAACATCGAGTCGTTTTCGGCCAGCACGGTGTAGTCGAGGATCGACGGCACTTCTTTGCGCGCCTTGCCCAGCAGATCGTCGCGTACGATCACCAGCGTCAGGCCGGCCGGGCCGATATTTTTCTGCGCGCCGGCGTAAATCACGCCGAAACGGCTGACGTCGAGCGGGCGGGACAGGATGGTCGAGGAGTAATCGCCGATTACCACCTTGTCGCCGAAGTCCGGCGTTTCATCGATGGCCACGCCGTCGATGGTCTCATTCGGGCAATAGTGGACATAAGCCGCGTCGTCGCTGAGCTGCCACTCTTTCATCGGCTTGATGCCGCTCAGGCCGTCGATACGGGTTTTCACGTCGATGACGTTCGGGGCGCAATACTTTTCCGCTTCCTTGATGGCGCTGTGCGCCCAATAGCCGCCGTCGATATAGTCGGCGGTGGCCTTGTCGCCCAACAGGTTCAGCGGCAGCGCGGCGAACTGCGCGCGGGCGCCGCCGTGGCAAAACAGCACTTTATAGTTGGAGGGGACTTTCAGCAGATCGCGCAGATCTTGTTCCGCCTGCTCGGCAACGGCGATGAATTCTTTGCTGCGGTGACTGATCTCCATCACTGACGTGCCCAGCCCGTGCCAGTTGCACAGTTCCTGTTCCGCACGACGCAACACTTCCACCGGCAGCATCGCCGGGCCAGAGCTAAAATTATAAACCTGAGTCATTTCCCCTCACCACATTCACTGTTCGCCGCAGAAAAGCGACCTGTCGAAAAGACGCCCGAAGTTAACGCTCGCGTTAACCAACCCATCGGTTTTATCACTCACGCCCCATGGCTGCAACGCTTATTCGCCCGTCGGCGGCAAACGGCCGCGCCGGGTGATGACAGGCTCTGCGGCCGTCACGATTGTTTGGACGATAAAACCCTGCGACATGGGGAAATTCAGCGGGTTAACGCGGTGTTTTATGCTGTATTCAGCCAAGATGGCTGCGGGAGCCCCGGTCGACCCCCGCAGAAGAGAAAACGATCAGTACTGATTGAACATCTGCTGAATTTGCTTCGCGTCTTTGGTTTGCGTCAGCGCCAGCTGCAGCAGAATGCGCGCTTTTTGCGGATTCAGCGTGCCGGCGGCAACAAAGCCGTACTTGGCGTCGTCCACTTCCGCATCTTCGGTGGTGGCGCCGGTCGGCACGCGCGATGAGCGCACCACCGCCACACCGTTGTGCGCCGCCGTCGCCAAGGTGTCGAACACCGTTTTATACAGGTTGCCGTTGCCGACCCCGGCGCTGACGATGCCCTGATAGCCTTCGGCGATCAGCGCCTTGGCCGGCGCATCGGAGGCGTTGGCATAGTTGTAGACGATGCCAACCTTCGGCAGTTCGTTCAGCTTGCTGACGTCGAACGGCGTATCCCGGGTATGCTTACGCTGCGGCGAACGCTGGTAATCGATCTTGCCGTTGTGGATATACCCCAGCGGGCCGTAGTTTGGCGACTGGAAGGTCTGCACGGCGGTGGTGTTGGTCTTGGTGACGTCACGCGCATCCAGCACGGTGTCGTTCATCGCCACCAACACCCCGCGGTTGGCCGATTGCGGATCCGCCGCCGTCATCACCGCATTATACAGGTTGAACGGGCCGTCGGCGCTCATCGCCGTCGCCGGCCGCATCGCCCCCACCAGCACCACCGGCTTACCGCACTTCACCGTCAGATCGAGGAAGTAGGCCGTCTCTTCCAGCGTATCGGTGCCGTGGGTGATGACGAAGCCGTCGGTCTTGCCGCAATCGGCGTCAATTTTCTTCGCCAACGTCAGCCAGACCCGATCGTTCATGTCCTGCGAACCGATGTTTACCACCTGCTCCCCCTGCACGTTGGCGATGTTTTTCAGCGCCGGCACCGCATCGACCAACGCCTCGACGCCCAGCTTGCCCGCCGTATAGTTGGATTTCGTCGCCGAATCGCCGCCGCCGGCGATGGTGCCGCCGGTCGCCAGCAGAGTGATGTTGGGCAGCGCCAGCGCCGAGGCGCTGAAGCCGGTCAACAGAAGGGTTAACGCGCTGAGTTTCACTGATTTCATTAGATTTCTCCGTGACAGATAACTCGCTGAATTATGGCCTTTATCCTTAAAAAAACTGTGACTTTGCCGCCGCTTTAGGAATACGTGGAGCTCCAGCGTAAAACCCCGTATCATTGCGCGTTTTTAGTACGCGCAAAAAGTGAAGACAATGACGCAAACTTTTATCCCCGGTAAAGACGCCGCCCTGGAAGACTCCATCGCCCGTTTCCAGCAGAAACTGAGCGATCTCGGTTTCAACATTGAAGAAGCCTCCTGGCTGAACCCGGTGCCGCACGTATGGTCAGTGCACATTCGCGATCGCGATTGCCCGCTGTGCTTCACCAACGGCAAAGGCGCCAGCAAAAAAGCCGCGCTGGCCTCCGCGCTGGGTGAATATTTCGAGCGCCTGTCCACCAACTACTTCTTCGCCGATTTCTATCTGGGCAAGCAGATTGCCGAAGGCGACTTCGTGCACTACCCAAATGAGAAATGGTTCCCGATCCCTGAAGACGACGCGCTGCCGGCCGGCATCCTCGACGAACGCCTGCACGCCTTCTACGATCCGCAGCAAGAGCTGAGCGCCAGCGATCTTGTCGATCTGCAATCCGGCAATGCCGATCGCGGCGTGTGTGCGCTGCCGTTTACCCGTCAGTCCGACCAGCAAACGGTGTACATCCCGATGAACATCATCGGCAACCTGTATGTTTCCAACGGCATGTCCGCCGGCAACACCGCCAACGAAGCGCGCGTGCAGGGCCTGTCGGAAGTGTTCGAGCGCTATGTGAAAAACCGCATCATCGCCGAATCCATCAGCCTGCCGGCGATCCCGGACGACGTGCTGAACCGCTACCCAGGCGTAGTGGAAGCCATCGCCAAGCTGGAAGAGGAAGGTTTCCCGATCCTCTCCTATGACGCCTCGCTGGGCGGCAACTACCCGGTCATTTGCGTGGTGCTGTTCAACCCGACCAACGGTACCTGCTTCGCTTCGTTCGGCGCGCACCCGGACTTCGGCGTGGCGCTGGAGCGCACGGTAACCGAACTGCTGCAGGGCCGCAGCCTGAAAGATCTCGACGTGTTCACCGCACCGACCTTCGATGACGAAGAAGTGGCGGAACACACCAACCTGGAAACGCACTTCATTGACTCCAGCGGCCTGATCTCCTGGGATCTGTTCAAACAGGACGCCGATTACTCCTTCGTTGACTGGAACTTCAGCGGCAGCACGCAGGAAGAGTTCGCCACCCTGATGAGCATCTTCGACAAAGAAGACGCGGAAGTGTACATCGCCGACTACGAGCACCTGGGCGTCTACGCTTGCCGCATCATCGTGCCGGGCATGTCCGACATTTATCCGGCGGAAGACCTGCTGCTGGCCAACAACAGCATGGGCGCGCACCTGCGCGATACGCTGCTGGCGCTGCCGGGCAGCGAGTGGGAGCCGGAAGAGTACCTGGCGCTGATCGAGCAGTTGGACGACGAAGGGCTGGACGACTTCACCCGCGTACGCGAACTGCTGGGCATTGCCAGCGGCAAAGACAACGCCTGGCATACCCTGCGCGTGGGCGAGCTGAAGTCGATGCTGGCGCTGGCGGGCGGCGATCTGGATCAGGCGCTGATCTGGACCGAATGGACGCAGGACTTCAACGCCTCGGTGCTGAGCCCGGCGCGCAGCAACTACTACCGCTGTCTGCAAACGCTGCTGCTGCTGGCGCAGGAGCCTGAACGCGAAGCGGCACAGTACTACACCGCGTTCGTGAAGATGTACGGCCAGGAAGCGGTCGACGCCGCCTCCGCCGCCATCAGTGGTGAAGAGCGCTTCAACGGGCTGTTCGCCGTCGATGCAGATCTGAAGGCGTTGCCGGCCCACCAGGCGCTGCTGGCGGCCTACGAGAAGCTGCAGGCGGCCAAACGCCGCCACTGGGCCAAGGCCTAAGCATCATCAGGGGATACTGCCACGTTTGGAGTACCCCCTGATGCCAAACGCCGCACTCCGTTGCGGCGTTTTCATTTCTGCGGTTTATTTCAACGCTTTCGGTTTTATTTTCTCACCGGAAAATAGGCGGTTAAACGACCATAAAAATAAATAAACCGTCAATTGTTGCCGGACGGTGAAATAATAATTAACCGATAATTAAACTTTCAGCGCTGCGCGGCGACAAAACGCCTAAAAATTTAACTTTACCCAACGCCGTCCACCCGTTGAATTCAAAAAATTTTGCAAACATTAAAAAAATGTTTTTACTTAAAAATCAATAAATTAACCACAAAACCCACACAAAAAACACGCCATTTTGCCACTCTACTTCCCCGCCTTATGATCCAAATCAAATTTTCCCCTATACTGCTTTGCTAGTATCTCATTGCGTTGTTTTAACCCTTAAGAGCGAGAGTTAGTTTGAAAACTGACAGCCCCTTCGATCTGATTTTACCTGCGGCCACGGCGAAAATCGCTGAAGATGCCGGCGTGTATAAAGCCACCAAACATCCGCTGAAAACGTTTTATTTGGCGATCACCGCCGGTGTCTTCATTTCCATCGCCTTCGTCTTCTACATCACGGCGACCACCGGCACCGCCGGCGTGCCTTTCGGGCTGGCGAAACTGGTCGGCGGCATCTGCTTCTCTCTCGGGTTAATGCTGGTGGTGGTGTCGGGTGCCGACCTGTTCACCTCTACCGTGCTCATCGTCATCGCCAAGGCCAGCGGCCGCATCAGCTGGGGTCAGCTGGGCGCCAACTGGCTGAACGTTTATCTCGGCAACCTGGTCGGCGCGCTGTTCTTCGTGGCGCTGATCTGGTTCTCCGGCGAGTATATGGTCGCCAACGGCCAGTGGGGCCTGAATGTCCTGCAAACTGCAGACCACAAGCTGCATCACACCTTTATCGAAGCCGTGTGCCTCGGCATTCTGGCTAACCTGATGGTCTGCCTGGCGGTCTGGATGAGCTACTCCGGCCGCACTCTGACCGACAAGATGCTCGCCATGGTGCTGCCGGTCGGGATGTTTGTCGCCAGCGGCTTCGAACACAGCATCGCCAACATGTTTATGATCCCTATGGGCATCGTGGTCAAACACTTCGCCACGCCGGAGTTCTGGCAAGCCGTAGGAGCGGTACCTGAGCAATTCGCTCATCTGACAGTAAGCAATTTCATCATCGACAACCTGATTCCGGTCACCATCGGCAACATCATCGGCGGCGGTCTGCTGGTTGGGTTGACTTACTGGGTAATTTATCTGCGCGGGGGCCGCGAACAGCACTAAGCTGTGAGTTACCGCGCGCAGAGTTAGAAATCCACAATCAAAGGTAGGTGTACAATGACCGAACTTAACGAGAAATTAGCCAACGCTTGGGAAGGTTTCAGCAAGGGTGACTGGCAGAATGAAGTCAACGTTCGTGACTTCATCCAGAAAAACTACACGCCTTATGAGGGTGACGAATCCTTCCTGGCTGGCGCAACTCAAGCCACCACCACCTTGTGGGACAAGGTTATGGAAGGGATCAAACTGGAAAACCGCACTCACGCGCCGGTTGATTTCGACACCAACGTTGCTTCAACCATCATTTCTCACGACGCGGGTTACATCGCCAAAGAGCTGGAAACCATCGTAGGTCTGCAGACCGACGCCCCTCTGAAACGCGCGCTGATCCCGTTCGGCGGCATCAAAATGGTCGAAGGTTCGTGCAAAGTGTACGGCCGCGAACTGGATCCGCAGCTGAAAAAAGTGTTCACCGAATACCGTAAAACCCACAACCAGGGCGTATTCGACGTTTACACCAAAGACATCCTGAACTGCCGTAAATCCGGCGTGCTGACCGGTCTGCCAGATGCCTACGGCCGTGGCCGCATCATCGGTGACTACCGCCGCGTGGCGCTGTACGGTATCGACTTCCTGATGGCCGACAAGCTGAACCAGTTCAAATCGCTGCAGGAAAAACTGGAAAACGGCGAAGATCTGGAAATGACCATCCAGCTGCGCGAAGAGATCGCTGAACAGCATCGCGCTCTGGCTCAGATCAAAGAGATGGCCGCCAAATACGGTTACGACATCTCCGGCCCGGCCACTAACGCGCAAGAAGCGGTGCAGTGGACCTACTTCGGCTACCTGGCCGCGGTGAAATCCCAGAACGGCGCCGCCATGTCCTTCGGCCGCGTATCCACCTTCCTCGACGTGTTCATCGAGCGCGACATCAAGGCGGGCAAACTGACCGAAGAGCAAGCGCAGGAACTGATCGACCACCTGGTGATGAAACTGCGTATGGTGCGCTTCCTGCGTACCCCTGAGTACGATGAGCTGTTCTCCGGCGACCCAATCTGGGCAACGGAATCCCTGGCCGGTATGGGCGTCGACGGCCGCACCCTGGTCACCAAAAACAGCTTCCGCTTCCTGAACACCCTGTACACCATGGGGCCGTCTCCGGAGCCGAACATGACCATCCTGTGGTCTGAGAAGCTGCCGCTGAACTTCAAGAAATTCGCGGCGAAAGTGTCCATCGACACCTCTTCCGTTCAGTACGAAAACGACGACCTGATGCGCCCTGACTTCAACAACGATGACTACGCCATCGCTTGCTGCGTCAGCCCGATGATCGTCGGTAAACAAATGCAGTTCTTCGGCGCCCGCGCCAACCTGGCGAAAACCATGCTGTACGCCATCAACGGCGGCGTTGACGAAAAACTGAAAATGCAGGTCGGCCCGAAAGAAGCGCCGATGATGGACGAAGTGCTGGACTATGACAAAGTCATGGCGCGCATGGACCACTTTATGGATTGGCTGGCCAAGCAGTACGTGACCGCGCTGAACATCATTCACTACATGCACGACAAGTACAGCTACGAAGCTGCGCTGATGGCGCTGCATGACCGTGACGTTTATCGCACCATGGCTTGTGGCATCGCCGGTCTGTCCGTGGCGGCCGACTCCCTGTCTGCCATCAAGTACGCGAAAGTCACCACCATTCGCGACGAAGACGGCCTGGCCATCGACTTCAAAGTAGAAGGCGAGTATCCGCAGTTCGGTAACAACGACGCCCGCGTCGATGACATCGCCTGCGACCTGGTGGAACGTTTCATGAAGAAAATTCAGAAACTGCGCACCTACCGCAATGCGGTACCGACCCAGTCCGTACTGACCATCACCTCCAACGTGGTGTACGGTAAGAAAACCGGTAACACCCCGGATGGCCGCCGCGCAGGCGCACCGTTCGGCCCAGGTGCCAACCCGATGCACGGCCGCGACCAGAAAGGCGCAGTAGCCTCCCTGACCTCGGTAGCCAAACTGCCGTTTGCCTACGCGAAAGACGGGATCTCCTACACCTTCTCCATCGTGCCTAACGCGCTGGGTAAAGACGACGACGTGCGTAAAGCCAACCTGGCGGGCCTGATGGATGGTTACTTCCACCATGAAGCCTCCATCGAAGGCGGCCAGCACCTAAACGTCAACGTGATGAACCGCGAAATGCTGCTGGATGCGATGGAAAACCCTGAGAAATACCCTCAGCTGACCATCCGCGTTTCCGGTTACGCCGTACGCTTCAACTCGCTGACCAAAGAGCAACAGCAGGACGTGATTACTCGTACCTTCACTCAAACGATGTAATACGCCAACCGGGCGGAAAACCGCCCGGTGCCAACGACAGGGCCGGTTCTGCCGGCCCTTTTCTCCCACCGCTCTCCCCTGACTCCGTAGAGTCTGTTTTGCCGGACATCTATACTGAATGGATAGCCGGCAAAACAGTTATCCGGCAACTGACCGGCCGACAGGCATCATTACCCCCGGTGGCGGGCTCACCCCGCCACTGCATCGCAGATACCTGGCCGGCGGCCACGCGCCTATTTTTAGACTGCGTTTGACAGTCAATATTGGAGAAAACCCCGCAATGTCAGTAACTGGTCGCATCCACTCCTTCGAATCCTGCGGCACCGTCGACGGGCCCGGGATCCGCTTTATCGTCTTTTTCCAGGGCTGCCTGATGCGCTGCCTCTATTGCCATAACCGCGACACCTGGGATACCCACGGCGGCAAAGAAGTGACCGTCGAAGAGCTGATGAAAGACGCGGTGGCCTACCGCCACTTCATGAACGCCTCCGGCGGCGGCGTGACCGCGTCCGGCGGCGAGGCGATCCTGCAGGCTGAATTCGTGCGCGACTGGTTCCGCGCCTGCCACGCCGAAGGCATCAATACCTGCCTGGACACCAATGGCTTCGTGCGCCGCTACGATCCGGTGATCGACGAGCTGCTGGACACCACCGATCTGGTGATGCTGGACCTGAAACAGATGAACGACGAGATCCACCAGAACCTGGTCGGCGTCTCCAACCACCGCACGCTGGAATTCGCCCGCTACCTGGCGAAACGCAACCAGCGCACCTGGATCCGCTACGTGGTGGTGCCGGGTTGGTCAGACGACGATAAGTCGGCGCACCTGCTGGGCGAGTTCACCAAAGACATGACCAACATCGAGAAAATCGAGCTGCTGCCCTACCACGAGCTGGGCAAGCACAAATGGGTGGCGATGGGGGAAGAATACAAGCTGGACGGCGTTCATCCGCCAAAGGCCGAGACCATGGATCGCGTCAAAGGCATCCTGGAAAGCTACGGCCACAAAGTCATTTACTGATTGGCGCAGCGCCAAAGAAAAACCGGTTCATGGCCGGTTTTTTTATGCTCAGGCGGCGGCGAACGGCGTGTGATGGTGATCCGGCTTCTGCTTCTTCAGCAACATCAGCAGGTAAACCAGCGCCACGGCGGCGATCATCACGAACAGCACGCGATCGGAGTAGTTTTGCATCAGCAGCGCCGTCATCGACGGGCCCAGCAGGCTGCCGATGGTGTAACTCATCAGGAGCGCCTGATTCATCGCCACCAGTTCATGCGGCATTGCCTTCTCGCAGGCCCAGGACATCGCCACCGGGTACAGGGTAAAGCCGGCGCAACCGAGGATGAACAGCGAAGGCGCCATGGCGTAGTTGCCGAGCATCGCCACGCTGGCGAGGATCACCACGAACACCTGAATGCGCAGCACCAGCAGGCGCCCGTAACGATCGGCCAGCCGCCCGACCGGCCATTGGCCGACGATGCCTGAGCTGACCAACAGCGCCATCCAGTAACCGACGTTGGCATCGCTCATGCCCTGATGGGAGAGGTACAGCGGCATCAGGCCGTACAGCGAACCGAGCACGATGCCGGAAATGATGCAGCCATTGATGCCGAGGCGCGCGCTGCGGCGTCTCAGCATTGTCCACACCGCCGCCTGCTGCGGCTCGTCTTCATGGCGGTTGACCCGCGCAAACAGCATCGGCAACATCGCGCTGATCACGATGGCAGTCACCCACGGCACCACGTGCAGCAATTCCGTCGAGGTCATGCTCAACAGCAATTGGCCGGTCACCGTACCGAGGTAATAGACAATCATATAGGCCGCCAGCAGCTGGCCGCGGTTGCTGAGATTGCCGCTGCGCAACAGCGCGCTCTCCACGATCACCCAAATCCAGGCGCAGCCGACGCCGGCGAAGAAGCGCCAGCCCAGCCAGCTCCAAAAATCGATCGACAGCACCATGCCGGCGGTCGCGGCGGCGAACACCAGACAAGAAAGATGATAGCTGCGGGTAAAGCCGACGCGCTGGATCAGTTTGCCCGCCACCAGCGTGCCCAACAGGTTGCCGCTGAAATAAGAGGAGCTGACCATTCCCACCTGCCAGGTCGACAGCTGAGCATGGGTTAACCAAAGAGGCACGAGCGTATTCAAAACGGCAATGGATACCGTGAGCAGCAAGAGACCGCAGAGCAATAAGAGCACTGGGCGGGAGTATGCGGACATAGTGAAATTGTGACCGAACGCGCAATGAGAGTGCGCGCATCATGCCACTGGCGATAAAAAAGTCAATCGCCTCTTATCATTCCACCGCACGATTTGTTTCCGGCTAACTGGCTGAAAAAGCGCTATGCTCAGCGCAGAGCGAATTTGACGACAAAGAGGCAAGATGAGTCAGGCAAATGATGCGGCGGTAGAGGCCCTGCTGGCGGACATCGGCAGTACGCAAGGTGACCTGCTGGCCATTGTGCAGCAGGTGCGGCGGATCGCTGCGGCGAGCGGCAACGGCGTCACCGAATCGGTCAAATACGGCGGCATCATGTTCTCGCATAGCCAATTTTTCTGCGGCGTTTTCGCCTATCGCCACCACGTCACGGTGGAGTTCGGCCACGGCTACCGATTGGAAGATCGTTATCTCCAGCTCGAAGGCAACGGCCAGTATCGGCGGCACATCAAGCTCCACTCGCCCGACGAGGTGAAAAGCAAGCATCTGGCGGACTACATTCAACAGGCTTATACGCTGGCGACGGGCTGAACTCTCGGCATAAAAAAAGCGCCCGCAGGCGCTTTTTTCGTGGTTTGTCGTTTAGCCGATGTATTCCAGGCCGCCCATATATGGACGCAGCACTTCAGGTACCTGAATGCGGCCGTCGGCTTGCTGATAGTTTTCCAGCACCGCCACCAGCGTACGGCCAACCGCCAGGCCCGAGCCGTTCAGCGTGTGGACCAGACGCGGTTTCTTGTCGGCTTTGCTGCGGCAGCGCGCCTGCATGCGGCGTGCCTGGAAGTCCCACATGTTGGAGCAGGACGAGATCTCGCGGTAGGTATCCTGCGCCGGCAGCCACACTTCCAGATCGTAAGTCTTGCACGCGCCGAAGCCCATGTCGCCGGTGCACAGCAGCACCTTGCGGTAAGGCAGGTTCAGCAGCTGCAGCACTTTTTCCGCGTGGCCAGTCAGCTCTTCCAGGGCATCCATCGAATCTTCCGGACGAACGATCTGCACCATTTCAACCTTGTCGAACTGGTGCATGCGGATCAAACCGCGGGTGTCACGGCCGTAAGAACCGGCTTCAGCACGGAAGCATGGCGTGTGTGCGGTCATTTTCAGCGGCAGAGATTCCTCTTCCACGATCTCGTCACGCACCAGGTTGGTCAGCGGCACTTCCGCCGTTGGGATCAGCGCGTAGTTGCTGCTGTCGGCTTCTTCTTCCAGCGGACGGGTATGGAACAGGTCTTCGCCGAACTTCGGCAGCTGGCCGGTACCGTACAGCGTGGCGTGGTTGACCAGGTAAGGCACGTAGGCCTCCAGGTAGCCGTGCTGCTCGGTGTGCAGATCCAGCATGAACTGGGACAGCGCGCGGTGCATGCGGGCGATTTGCCCTTTCATCACCACGAAGCGCGAACCGGTCAGCTTAACCGCGGCGGCAAAATCCAGCCCGCCGGCCATTTCGCCCAGATCGACGTGATCGCGCACCGTGAAGTCGTACTGGCGCGGTTCGCCCCAGCGGGTCACTTCCAGGTTTTCGCTGTCGTCTTTACCATCCGGCACGGCGTCGTCCGGCAGGTTAGGCAGCGTCAGGGCGTAATCGCGGATCTCGCTCTGCAGCGCATCCAGCGCCGCCTTGGCGGCATCCAGCTTGTCACCCAGCTCGTTCACTTCGCGACGCAGCGGCTCGATGTCTTCCCCACGCGCTTTGGCCGCGCCGATGGATTTCGATCGGGAGTTGCGTTCCGCTTGCAGCGTTTCAGTTTCTACCTGCAGAACTTTGCGACGTTCTTCCTGCGAACGCAGCAGATCCAGATCGAGTTTAAAGCCTCGGCGAGCCAGTTTGACGGCGACTGCGTCTAGCTCATTACGCAGCAGATTGGGATCGAGCATGCTAATCCTGTGCTTGTTGTTATTGAAAGAAGTGTTGTTGTTCTATGCGGCTGATTTATAGCCGCATAAAAGAAGAGTGATACCCGCTAACCTTACCGCAACGGCCTCGCTAGCGGTAGCGTTTTGTCGGGCTATTTTGATCCTGCTCAGCCAGCCATGCCAACTTTTCGCCGATTTTCCCTTCCAGCCCGCGCGAGGTCGGTTGATAGTAGCGCGTATGAGCCATTTCAGGCGGGAAATAGTTCTCGCCGGCGGCGTAGGCGTTGGGTTCGTCGTGGGCGTAACGGTACTCCGACCCCAGCCCCATCTCCTTCATCAGCTTGGTCGGCGCGTTGCGCAGGTGCTCCGGCACGTCATAATCGGCCTGCTCTTTGGCGTCGCGCATGGCGGCCTTGAACGCGGTGTAAACCGCGTTGCTCTTCGGCGCGCAGGCGAGATAAACGATCGCCTGCGCGATGGCGCGCTCGCCCTCCGCCGGCCCCACGCGGGTGAAGCAATCCCAGGCGGCGATCGCCACCTGCATGCCGCGCGGATCGGCGTTGCCCACGTCTTCAGAGGCGATCGCCAACAGGCGGCGCGCTACGTAGAGCGGATCGCCGCCGGCGGTAATGATGCGCGCATACCAGTACAGCGCGGCGTCCGGCGCCGAGCCGCGCACCGATTTATGCAGCGCGGAAATCAGGTCGTAATAACGGTCGCCCTTGTTGTCGAAGCGCGCGCTGCGCTCGCCCGACACCTCTTTCAGCAGTTCCGGCGTCAGCACCCGCACGCCTTTGGCGTCTAACTCCGCCATGTCCGCCATCATTTCCAGACTGTTCAGCGCCCGGCGCGCGTCGCCGCCCACCAGCTCCGACAGCAGGCGGCGCGTTTCCGCCGGCAGTTCGACGTTCTGATTGCCAAAGCCGCGCACCTTGTCGCCCATCGCCTGATCCAGCACCTGGCCGATATCTTCGGCGGTCAGCGCCTTCAGCAGATAAACGCGGGCGCGGGACAACAGCGCCGAGTTCAGCTCGAACGACGGATTTTCGGTGGTGGCACCGATAAAGGTGATGGTGCCGTCTTCGATGTGCGGCAGGAAAGCGTCCTGCTGGCTCTTATTGAAGCGGTGCACTTCGTCGACGAACAGGATGGTGCGGCGGCCGGCGTCGCGATTTTGCCGCGCCCGCTCGATCGCCTCGCGGATCTCCTTGATACCAGAGGTCACGGCGGAGATCCGTTCGACATCTGCCTGGCCGTAACGGCCGATCAGCTCTGCCAGCGTCGTCTTCCCGGTGCCCGGCGGCCCCCATAAAATCATCGAGTGCAGCTGCCCGGCCTCGATGGCGCGCGGCAGCGGCTTGCCGGCGGCCAGCAGGTGCTGCTGGCCGATATACTGCGCCAGCGTGGTCGGCCGCATACGCGCGGCCAACGGCTGGAACTCGTTCTGGGAAAAATCGAGCGACAGATTATTACTCACTTGCACCTCACTGGCGCTGGTCGTCCAGCGTCACCCCCTTCGGCGGGGTAAATTTAAATTTGGCCGGATCGGCGGCGACGTTCTGCTGGCTTTTCAGCGTGTAGGAACTGCGCTGGCCATCCTGCTCCACCGCAGCAAAGCTGCGAATGGTACCGCTGTTGGTCACGCTGATGGCGAACTGCTTCAGGTTGCCGCTGGCGGACTTCGGCGTCAGCTCGAAATCATCGCCCTTTTGCTTCACGTTGTACTGTTTCCAGTCGCTGGCATTATTGCGGGTGATCAGCATAAACGGCGTATTGCCGGTGGCGTTCTTCAGCCAGGTCGCCGTCACCTGCTCGACGAACGGGTTATAGAACCACAGGGTCTGGCCATCGGAGACCAGCACGCTCTCATCCGGCGACGTCATATGCCAGTTGAACAGGTTTGGCCGCTTCACCCACAGCTCGCCTTCCCCTTGTTGCACCGCGGCACCGTCAGCGCTGGTCACGGTTTGTGAGAAGCTGGCGTGGAAACTGTTCACCTTCGCCAGGCGACTTTGCAGATCCTGTGCGGCATCGGCCAGCACGGAGGTGGAAGCGAATCCCGAAAGCAGACAGCAGGCAACTAACAGTTTTTTCATTATTCCAGATACCTTATGAAATGCGTTAACCGCAGGGCGACGCCGTGCGGGTCAAATCAACCCTATACGCGCTTACTTTACCCGAAGCCGGCAATCGGCCGGTAGGCCAATGTTCCGAGAAGAGACGGGTTTACGCTTCTTTGCACAAGGGCCGCTTAAGCGGCCCTTTCTTATTGAATTGCAATGGCTAAACGACCATCAATCGTGCCGAGGCGGTGCCAGCACCTCGCGGTTGCCGTTGTGCCCCTGCTCGCTGACGATGCCCTGCGCTTCCATCTGTTCGATGATGCGCGCCGCGCGGTTATAACCGATGCGGAACTGGCGCTGCACGCCGGAGATGGAGGCGCGACGTTTATCCACCACGAAATCCACCGCCTGGTCAAACAACGGATCCAGCTCTTCGTCACCGTCCATACCGCCGCCGGCACCGCCCTCGCCGTCTTCGCCGCCGCTGAGAATGCCCTCTTTATATTGGGGCCGCTCGCGCGCTTTCCAATCCTTGACCACCGCGTGCACTTCCTGATCGCGCACGAATGCGCCATGTACGCGCACCGGAATCGAGGAGTTCGGCGCCAGATAGAGCATGTCACCCATGCCCAGCAAGGACTCGGCGCCCCCCTGATCGAGGATGGTGCGGGAGTCGATTTTGCTCGACACGGTAAAGGCGATACGCGTCGGGATGTTGGCCTTGATAAGACCCGTGATCACATCCACCGACGGACGCTGGGTCGCCAGCACCAGGTGGATACCCGCCGCACGCGCTTTCTGCGCCAGGCGAGCGATCAACTCTTCGACCTTCTTGCCAACCGTCATGATCAGATCGGCGAATTCGTCGACCATCACTACGATGTACGGCTCTTTCTCCAATACCGGCGGCGTGATGTCCATGCTGTCGGTCGGTTTCCAGAACGGATCCGGGATCGGGCGCCCCATCGCTTCGGCCTGATCGACGCGCTCGTTGTAGCCGGCCAGGTTACGCACGCCCAGGGCCGACATCAGCTTGTAGCGGCGTTCCATTTCACCCACGCACCAACGCAGCGCATTGGCGGCGTCTTTCATGTCGGTGACCACATCGGTCAACAGGTGCGGAATGCCTTCGTAAACCGACAGCTCCAGCATTTTCGGGTCGATCATGATAAAGCGCACTTCTTTCGGCGTGGCTTTATACAGGATGCTCAGGATCATGGCGTTGACCCCGACCGACTTACCGGAACCGGTGGTACCGGCGACCAGCAAGTGCGGCATTTTACCCAGATCGGCCACCACCGGCTCGCCGGAGATGTCCTTACCCAATACGATGGACAACGGCGATGGGTTGTCACGGAAGGCCGGGCAATCCAGCACTTCGCGCAGGTACACCGTTTGCCGCTTGGCATTCGGCAGCTCCAGACCGACGTAAGGCTTGCCGGGGATCACTTCCACCACGCGCACCGCCGAAGTCGACAGCGAGCGCGCCAGATCGCGCGACAGGTTGGAAATGCGCGCCGCTTTAACGCCCGGCGCCAGATCCAGCTCGAAGCGGGTGATGACCGGCCCCGGCAGGATGTCCACCACATCGGCTTTCACGCGGTAATCGGCCAGGCTGGCCTCCACCAGGCGCGCCTTCTGTTCCAGCGCGAAGGAGTCGACCGGCTCCACCTCTTTCGGCGCTTCGGTCAGCAGATCCAGCGTCGGCAGCGGCGTGGTCGGCTTCTGCAGCGGCTGATCGTTACGCATCAGGAACGGGTGAATCAAGCTGTCCATCGCCGGATGTTGCTCGGCCTGAGTTGGCTGAGGCGGCAGCTGCACCGGTTGCTGCGGCTGCTGATATTGCGGCTGCGACGGCTGTTGATACTGCTGTTGCTGCGGTTGTTGGTACTGTTGAGGCTGCGAGTGCGGTTGCTGAGGTTGGGCAACCGGCGCCGCAGGCTCAAACTGGCCGAACGGCACGTCGTCCTCTTGCTCGCTTTGCTGTTCAATGCGCTCTTCAAGCTGCGGGGACAGCGTGAACATCGGCTCGCTCGGGCCATCGTCCACTAAATCCGCCATCGGCGAGAAGCTGAAAGCATTGCGGGTATCGACCGGGCTGGCAGCCGGCGCCTGCGGGGCCTGTTCTTGCTGGCCGTAGCGCGCCTGCTGCTGCTCGGCGAACGCCTGGCGCAGCGCGGCCTCTTGCAGCGCCTCTTCGTCGTTCTGTTGATAACCTTCGCCATAACGTTGGCTCTGCTGTTCGGCAAACGCCTTGCTCAGCTCAGCTTCCTGCAGGGCGCTCTCGTCATCTTGCTCCGGCGCATAGCTTTCACCGTAGCGTTGGCTTTGCTGCTCGGCAAACGCCTGACGCAGCGCAGCTTCCTGCAGCGCCTCTTCTTCCTGCGGGCTCACCGCCGTCGGCTGCTGAGGCTCCACCTCGGCCTGGCGCTGTTCCTGCTCGGCCGCACGCTGCGAAGGCAGCTTGATGCCGTAAGAAGCCAGCTCGCGGCGGGTCGGAATACGTACCGGATTCGGCCGCGGCAGCTCAGGGCCGATGCCCTGTTTAACCTGCGGATTGCCGTCGCTGGTGGCCGTGAAAGCCGGCATGAAGGTCGCCGCTACGGCGCCTGTAGCAGCGGCTGCTGCCGTATCCAGCTGTGGCTTGGCGCCGGTGGCGCTGAAACCACCCGCTCCGCTGACGTCGGCACTGTCGCGCTGCGCGGCGGTAAAATCAAAGGGAGAACGCGCCGGCTGCGGCGATGCAGCCGGCTCTTGCCAATTGCCCAGGCGCGGCTCATCGTCGTCCTGATAAGGATCGACAGGGCGCGTCGCCTTAGGCGCAGGCGTTTCTTCCGGAATTTCGAAGGAGTACAGCGGCGGCGTAGCGTCTTGCGCTGGTGCGCTTACCGGGTGCTGATTGACCGAGGTCGGCGCGGCCGGCGCCACCGTTACCGACGGCGCCTGTGTGGCGATCGGTGCAGCAACCGGCTCGTGGCTCTCTGCCGTCACCGCCGGTGCAGGCGAAGCCGCCGGCGCGATTGGCGCGGCGTCGGCTTCAACCTCACCATCGTCGGCTCGCAGGCCGCTGAGCAACGGATCGGAGGCGTCTTCCGCCGCCTCTTTGGCGCTTTCGGTGACCGAAGGCGCGGAGAACAGCACGTCGTCATCGGCGGCCGCGGCTCCGGCGGCGGTCGCGGCAACCGCGGCTGCGGCGCCCTTCCCTGCCTGCTCAGGCTCGTCGTCAACGTAACGTTCGTCATCCTCGAAATAGCGCTCTTCGCGGCGTGAGCGGTTGGTCATCACCGTCGCGACGCCCAGCACAGCACCGCCGATCTTCTCAGCGATCACCAGCCAGGACCAGCCGGTAAACAGCGTCAGCCCCGCCGCCCACACGCACAGCAGCGCCAACGTGGCGCCGATGCCGTTGAACCACGGCAACATGGCGTTGCTCAGCAGGCTGCCGATCACGCCACCGGAAGCGAAGTAATAGAGATCGTCAACGTTCAGCGCCGCCAACCCACAGGAGGTAAGCACTAACGCCAGGGTGCCGATCAGGCGCAGGGAGAGCGCGAAATAGTCGATGTAGTCTCTGTTGCCGCGCTGGCGATAGGCCGCCCAGCACAGGACCAGCATGATCGGGGGTATCGCGTAGGCGAGCACCCCGAAGGTGAAGAACAGCGTGTCGGCCAACCAGGCCCCAACACCGCCGCCCAAATTGTGAATCGGCTCATGCCACGCGGTCTGCGACCAGCTTGGGTCAGATGGGTTGAAACTGACCAGCGCAGCCATGAGGTAAACGGCAAAAATCGCTACCACGATCAGCACAGCTTCCAGCAAACGCCGGCCACTGCTGAGTCTTTTCAGGGTAACTTCTTTATCTTCTGTATATTCCTGGCTCAAGAAAGGCTCTCCAGGTTCCTGTTAGCTGACATAGCAACAGCGCCGAGAAGCTTCCCCGGCGCCGAAACTGTATGAATAAACAGGAGTGTAACCAATTTAATCAGGTTTTGCACCTGCACCTTACCGTGTTTTGATAACCAGACGGTTACTCTGTTTCACTTCTTCCATCACTACGTAGGTACGGGTGTCATTGACCCCCGGCAAACGCAGCAAGGTTTCGCCCAGCAGCTTGCGGTAAGCCGACATGTCCGGTACGCGGGTTTTCAACAGGTAGTCGAAATCACCGGAAACCAGATGACACTCCTGAATTTCTTCAAGCTTCTGCACTGCCGAGTTGAATTGCTCAAACACATCCGGCGCGCCGCGGTTCAGCGTGATCTCCACGAAAACCAGCAGGGACGCATCCAGATAATGCGGGTTAAGCAATGCGGTATAGCCATGAATGAAACCCTGGCGCTCGAGACGGCGCACGCGTTCTAAACATGGTGTCGGGGATAACCCCACGCGCTTCGAAAGCTCGACGTTCGAAATACGCCCATCCTTCTGCAGCTCATTCAGGATGTTGCGGTCGATACGGTCAAGATCTTTACCCGGGCGTTTCTTGTTGTCTGCCATTATTATTGTCTCTCTTATTTTCTTCCGTGCACTTGCCACACCCTAGCCAACGTCAATGTGTAAGGGTTCGTTCCAAGCGAAGACCCGATGCCTGTCATATGCTTCTTCACTACACTACCATCATTCCACGCCGCGCAGCCTGTCTGTCCAACCCCGCGCGACGCCGGTAACGACGTTTAGGTCGAGAAAAAATCAGCAAACGCTTGCGCGCCCTGCTCCGCACATCCACCGCGCATTGCCGCCTCGCGGCGCAAATACGTACGATTTGCTGGTGTTACGGGGATAATTTCTTCTTCCTATGATGTTTTCGCAAATGCGCAGCGGATTGTCAAAGTAAAAGAAGCAAAATCAGAACAACGTACCGTCATGAAAAGTCTGCATCCCATTTTTGGTTATGAATCGCTGGCAGATAAACCCCGGTGGGAAGCGGCTGAGGTTGCAGATTGCGCCGTTTTTGCACGGTTGGCGCTTCGGTAACCGAATGCGGCTTTGATAAGCTAAATTTCTGCGTTCGCCGTACGTTTTGCCGACAGCGGGTGCATTAATAGGCGACAACTATCATACAAATCGTTAACAACGTCGCCCGGCGCTTTTTTTACTGCGCCATTTTCCCTACAATCGGCTTCATTATCCGCCATTGTGGAATAAAGAGGTTATTCATGGGCACGGCTAAACATAGCAAATTACTGATTCTGGGTTCCGGCCCGGCCGGTTACACCGCCGCCGTCTACGCGGCGCGCGCCAACCTGAATCCGGTGCTGATCACCGGTCTGGAACAAGGTGGCCAGCTGACCACCACTACCGAAGTCGAAAACTGGCCGGGCGACGCCGAAGGCCTGACAGGTCCGGCGCTGATGGAGCGCATGCGCGAGCACGCGGAGAAGTTCCAGACTGAAATCGTCTTCGATCACATCAACAGCGTCGATCTGCAGCAGCGTCCGTTCCGCCTGTTCGGCGACAGCGGTGAATACAGCTGCGACGCGCTGATCATCGCGACCGGCGCCTCAGCCCGCTACCTTGGCCTGCCTTCCGAAGACGCCTTCAAGGGCAAAGGCGTTTCCGCCTGTGCGACCTGCGACGGTTTCTTCTACCGCAACCAGAAAGTCGCGGTGGTCGGCGGCGGCAATACCGCCGTTGAAGAAGCGCTGTACCTGTCCAATATCGCCGCCGAGGTTCATCTGATCCACCGCCGCGACAGCTTCCGTTCGGAGAAGATCCTGATCGACCGGCTGATGGAAAAAGTGAAAAGCGGCAACATCGTGCTGCACACCGACCACACGCTGGACGAAGTGCTGGGTGATGAAATGGGCGTGACCGGCGTGCGTATCCGCAGCACCAAAGCGGAAAACGAAACCCGCGAACTGGAACTGGCCGGCGTGTTCATCGCCATCGGCCACAGCCCGAACACCGGCATCTTCGGCGGCCAGCTGGAGCTGGAAAACGGCTACATCAAGGTGCAGTCCGGCATTCACGGCAATGCGACCCAAACCACCATCCCCGGCGTTTTCGCCGCAGGCGACGTGATGGATCACATTTACCGCCAGGCGATCACCTCCGCCGGCACCGGATGTATGGCGGCGCTGGACGCAGAGCGTTACCTGGACGGCATCGCCGGCGCAGAAGTCTGCTAAGGCTTTCTCGCCACCAGCAAAAAGCGGCTCTCGAGCCGCTTTTTTTGTCTTCGCTCCTCAAGAGGATGCACGCCGATGCATAATCTTCTCCACTGGCGCCTGCTGGTTGCCGTCGCCGACAGCGGCACCATCACTCAGGCTGCCGCGCTCTGCGGTATGACGCAGTCTGCCGCCAGCCAGGCCATCGCTCAACTGGAGACAATGCTGAGCACCCGGCTTTTGGTTCGCCAACCGCACAATGTCGTCTTGACCCAAAGCGGCCTACAGATCGTCACCCATGCCCGCATGATGTTGGAAGCACTGCGAGCCATTCAGCAGTGTGCGCAACAAGCCGGCAACGCACACGCGGGCAAAATACGCCTGGCCAGTTTCCCGTCGGCATTTAGCAAGCTGTTGCCGCCGCTGCTGCGCAAATTTCGCCGTCTGTACCCCGACATTGAGCTGATTACGCTCGAGGGCACCGATCACGAAGTGGAGAGCTGGTTAACATCGGCAACGGCAGACATCGGCGTGGTGCTCAATCCGGCGCCGGAGCGGCTGTGCTTCCCTTTGGGAGAGGATGCCTGGCTGGCGGTCGTGCCCAGCGCGCACCCGCTGGCGCGAGCGCGGCGGCCGGTGGCGCTGGATGCCCTGTTCCGGCTGCCTTTTATCCTGGCGACCGGCGGGTGTGATGTGAATGCGCAACGATTGGCGCAGCAGTCAGGTTTGGCGCTGGCCGATATCCGCGCCACCGTCAGCGATTGGCAAACGGCGTTGACGCTGGTCAGGGAGGGCACGGGCGTTGCGCTGATGCCCGCGTCCGTGATCCCGCCCGACGCGCTCGGAGTTTGTGCTCTGCCGCTTGTTGCGCCGATTTATCGCCGTTTCGGCCTCGCGTGCTCATCCGAGGCGGCGGCCCAGCCCCCCGTCCAAACCCTGATGAGTTACCTGCGAGAACAGGAGCAAACCCTGACCAGTCGCTGAGCTAATAGCGGCTTTCTGAAATTTCCATTTTCCCGCCGCTGCCCGCGTCGGCATGCTGTGGCAAGCGTTCTCATTAACCCACAAGGAAATAGCATGAAGCTGTATTTTGCTCCCGATGCCTGCTCGCTTGCCCCACATATCGTCCTGCGCGAATTAGCGCTCCCCTTCACCCTGATCAGGGTGAACAATCGCAGCAAGCGCTGCGCCGACGGTGAGGATTTCTATCGCATCAACCCCAAAGGCTACGTCGCCGCCCTGCAACTGGACGATGGCAATGTGATCACCGAAGGCCCAGCCATCGTTCAATACCTCGCCGACCTGCGCCCAGAGTGCCGGCTGGCGCCGCCACCGACGGCCTTTGAGCGAGTACGGCTGCAGGAATGGCTTAATTTCATCACCAGCGAGATCCATGCCGGCGCCGCCCCTTTATTCAATGACGCCCTGCCCGACGGCGCCAAGACGTTGTTGCGCGACAAGTTGAGGCGGCGATTGGGTTATATCGCGCAAGCTTTGGCACCACAAACTTATCTGCTGGGAACGCATTTCAGCGTCGCAGACGCTTATCTGTTTACCGTGTTGCGCTGGATGGCGCGCTTCGAGATTTCGCTGAGCGAGTGGCCGCCGCTCCAGCATTATGTGGCGCGGATCGCAGAGCGAGCGTCGGTGTGCGCCGCTCTGGAAGCCGAGGCCGCGAGTGAGGAAGTCAAATAGTCGGTAACGCGTCTGTTATAGCCACATTTGGCCGCTTTATTATTTTCAGTCTGCCGGGTGACGAGGTAACATGGGACCTCGCTTGTTTGCCGCCGATTGCGCCAAACACTATTATTTAACAGTACGTTAACCCAGCCCGTAACAAACGGGCGCCGGCGACGCAGACGCATATCTGATGAAAAAAACCAGACAGCAACAGTTAACCCGTTGGCTTAAAACCCAGAGTTCGTTAGCGCAGCGTTGGCTGCGCCTTTCCATGCTGTTGGGGCTGTTCAGCGGCCTGCTGATCGTGGCGCAGGCGTGGCTGCTGGCCAGCCTGCTGCACGCCCTGATCATCGAGCATACTCCGCGCGAACAGCTGATCCCTTCGTTTATCTGGCTGGCCGCTGCGTTCGCGCTGCGGGCGCTGTTAAGCTGGCTGCGGGAACGGATCGGTTTCCTGTGTGGGCAGGTGATCCGCCAGCGCATGCGCCAACAGGTGCTGGATAAGCTGCAGCAGCTCGGCCCGGCCTGGATCCAGGGCAAACCGGCGGGCAGCTGGGCCAGCATCATCGTCGAGCAGATCGAGGATATGCAGGACTATTACTCGCGCTATCTGCCGCAGATGTATCTGGCGGTGTTCATCCCGCTGCTGATTTTGATCGCCGTCTTCCCGATCAATTGGGCCGCGGGCATCATTCTGCTGGCGACCGCGCCGCTGATCCCGCTGTTTATGGCGCTGGTCGGCATGGGAGCCGCCGACGCCAACCGCCGTAACTTCGTGGCGCTGGCGCGATTGAGCGGCAACTTCCTTGACCGCCTGCGCGGCCTGGACACCCTGCGGCTGTTCGACCGCGCGCAGGCCGAAACCGCGCAGATCGCCAAATCCTCCGAAGACTTCCGCAGCCGCACCATGGAAGTGCTGCGCCTGGCCTTCCTCTCTTCCGGCGTGCTGGAGTTCTTCGCCTCGATCTCCATTGCCGTGGTGGCGGTGTACTTCGGCTTTTCCTACCTCGGCGAACTCAACTTCGGCAGCTACGGCCTCGGCGTAACGCTGTTTTCCGGTTTTCTGGTGTTAATTCTGGCGCCGGAGTTTTTCCAACCGCTGCGCGATCTCGGCACCTTCTACCATGCCAAAGCGCAGGCGATCGGCGCGGCGGAAGCGCTGGAAACCTTCCTCAGCGCCGAAGGCGAACAGATGGGCAACGGCACGCGGCAACTGCCCGCCGATCAACCGCTGACGCTGCAGGCGAACGCGTTGGAAATCCTGTCGCCGAACGGCGTACTGCTGGCCGGGCCGCTGGGCTTCACCCTGCAACCGCAGCAGCGCGTGGCGCTGGTCGGGCTGAGCGGCGCCGGTAAGAGCTCACTGCTGAATCTGCTGCTCGGCTTCCTGCCCTATCGCGGGTCGTTGACCGTCAACGGCATTGAGCTGCGTGAACTGTCCGCCGAAACCTGGCGCCAGCAGCTGAGCTGGGTCGGCCAGAACCCGCATCTGCCGGCGCAAACCCTGCGCGCCAATATTCTGCTGGGCTGCCCGCAGGCCGACGAAGCGCAGCTGCAGCAGGCGGTGGAACTCGCCTACGTCAGCGAACTGCTCCCTTATCTGCCGCAGGGGCTCGACACCGAAGTGGGCGACAACGCCGCTCGCCTGTCGGTCGGCCAGGCGCAGCGCGTGGCGGTCGCCCGGGCGCTGATCGGCCCGCGCAGCCTGCTGCTGCTGGATGAACCGGCCGCCAGCCTCGACGCCCACAGCGAACAACGGGTGATGCAGGCGTTGAATGCCGCTTCGCATCAGCAAACCACCCTGCTGGTAACGCACCAGCTGGAAGATACCGAAGACTACGATCAGATTTGGGTGATGGATAACGGGCGCATCGTGCAACAGGGCGATTACGCCACCCTCAGCGCCCAACCGGGCCTGTTTGCCACTCTGATCGCCCATCGCCGCGGGGAGCTTTAATCATGCGCGTTTTGCTGCCGTTTTTGGCGTTGTATCGCCGCCATAGCCTGCTGATTAACCTGGGCATCCTGTTGGCGATCGTCACTCTGCTGGCCAGCATCGGCCTGCTGGCACTCTCCGGCTGGTTCCTGGCCGCCTCGTCGCTGGCCGGATTGGCGGGCCTGTTGACCTTCAACTACATGCTGCCGGCCGCCGGCGTGCGCGGCGCGGCAATCTTCCGCACCGCCGGGCGCTATGCCGAGCGAGTCGTCAGCCACGACGCCACCTTCCGCGTGCTGTCGCATCTGCGGGTGTTCACCTTCAGCAAGATCCTGCCGCTGACGCCGGGCGGCATCGCCCGCTTCCGCCAGGCCGACCTGCTCAACCGCCTGGTGGCGGACGTGGACACGCTGGATCATCTTTATCTGCGGGTGATCTCGCCGCTGATCAGCGCGGCGGTGGTGATCCTGGTGGTCACCTACGGCCTGAGCTGGCTCGATCCTGCGCTCGCCCTGACGCTGGGCGGCATTCTGTTACTGTTGCTGCTGCTGGTGCCGCCGGTGTTCTATCGCGCCGGTAAACCGATCGGCGGCCAGCTTACCGCCCTGCGCGGCCAATACCGAACCGACCTGACCGCCTGGCTGCAGGGGCAGGCCGAGCTGGTGGTGTTCGGTGCCGTCAACGACTTCCGCCAGACGCTAAACGCCACCGAACAGCGGTGGCAACGCCGCCAGTGGCAGCAGGCCTCGCTGAGCGGCAAGGCGCAGGCGCTGATGATCCTCGCCAGCGGGCTGACGGTGACGCTGCTGCTGTGGCTGACCGCCGCCGGCATCGGCGGCGATACCCAGCCCGGCGCGCTGATCGCGCTGTTTGTCTTCGCCGCGCTGGCGTCGTTCGAAGCGCTGATGCCGGTCGCCGGTGCCTTCCAGCATCTCGGCCAGGTGATCGCCTCCGCCACGCGGGTCAAACAGATCATCGATCGTCAGCCGGAGGTCACCTTCCCGGCCACCGGCCCGGCCGCCGCCGATCGCGCTCAGCTTAGCCTGCGGCAGCTGAGTTTCACCTACCCCGACCAGCCGCAGCCGGTGCTGCGCGACGTCACGCTCGAGGTCGCGGCCGGCGAACACATCGCCTTGCTCGGCCGCACCGGCTGCGGCAAGTCCACCCTGCTGCAGCTGCTGACCCGCGCCTGGCGCACCGACGGCGGCAACATTCTGCTCAACGGCGAACCGCTGGAGGATTATGATGAAACCACGCTGCGTCGGATGACCACGGTCGTCAGCCAGCGGGTGCATATCTTCAGCGATACGCTGCGGGAAAACCTGCGGCTGGCCGCGCCGGACGCCGACGACGCTCGCCTGAGCGAGGTGCTGCAGCAGGTGGGGCTCGGCAAATTGCTGGACAGCGACGGCGGGCTGAACGCCTGGCTGGGCGAAGGCGGCCGGCAGCTGTCCGGCGGCGAACAGCGCCGTCTGGGCATCGCCCGCGCGCTGCTGCACCCTGCCCCGCTGCTGCTGCTCGACGAACCGACCGAAGGGCTGGACGCCGAAACCGAGCAGCAGATCCTGGCGCTGCTGCGCCGGCATTGTCAGGGCAAAACGCTGATCCTGGTGACGCACCGTCTGTACGGCCTGGAGCATCTCGACCGCATTTGCGTGATGGACGACGGCCGGATTGTCGAACAGGGCGATCACGCCACCCTGATGCGCCGGCAGGGCCGCTATGCCCGCTTTCGCAACCGTATCAGCAACCTGGCGCCGTAATCGGCCCATAGAGGACGCAGAGAGCCTGTATGCGCATCGTTAAACTTTCCCCCCAGTCGCTGGCGTTTCCCTCGCCTGAGGGCGCCCTGCGCGACCCTAACGGCCTGCTGGCTATCGGCGGCGACCTGACGGCGCCGCGGCTGCTGGCGGCCTACGAGCGCGGCATTTTCCCCTGGTATTCGCCGGGGGAAGCGATTCTGTGGTGGTCGCCCGATCCGCGTGCGGTGCTGTTCCCGACAGAGTTTCATCTCAACCGCAGCCTGAAACGCTTTTTGCGCCACGATCCGTTTCGCATCACGCTCAATCACGACTTCGCCGCGGTGATCGCCGCCTGCGCCCACCGGCCGGATGAAGGCACCTGGATCGGCCCGGAGGTACAGCGCGCCTATCAGCATCTGCACCGCCTCGGCTATGCGCACTCGGTGGAGGTGTGGCAGGATGATCAACTGGTCGGCGGCATGTACGGCGTGGCGCAGGGCGCGTTGTTCTGCGGCGAATCGATGTTCAGCCGCGTCACCAACGCCTCAAAATGCGCATTGATGGCCTTTTGCCGCCATTTTGCCGCTTATGGCGGGGAATTGATTGACTGCCAGGTGCTGAACGCTCACACTGCCCGCCTTGGCGCGCGTGAAATTCCGCGCCGTCAATTTTTGCAGCAGCTCAGCACCCTTCAACGGCGGCCTTTGGCGCCGGCGTGCTGGGAGCCGCAAGTCATATCCCCACAGCCGGCTGAACCGCCCTCTCCAGTAAACTAATTGGTGGAAACGGTGCAATGTTCACCGACACATCTTTACATAATGGGGGTTTTTCGGCATTATCTTGCCGGTTAAAAACTAAGGTAGTTAGACCTAGAGGATTCGATGGCCAAAGAAGACAATATTGAAATGCAGGGCACCGTTCTTGATACGCTGCCGAACACCATGTTCCGCGTTGAATTGGAAAACGGGCACGTGGTAACCGCACACATCTCCGGTAAAATGCGTAAAAACTATATCCGCATCCTGACGGGCGACAAAGTCACTGTAGAGCTGACCCCGTACGACCTGAGCAAAGGCCGCATTGTCTTCCGTAGCCGTTAATCGGCTCACCGCGCGCCACACGCTGGCGGCATCGAGGATGTAATCCCTCGGGAGCCCTTTCCGTTTACCCCCGCAGCGACGTTACACAACGGGTTGCAGGTGCGCAGGTAAACTGAGAGGGCTCACTCGTTTCTGTTGTACGGTGAATCTCACCCATAAAAAAAGCGATGCCGAAGCATCGCTTTTTCTTTGCCTGTAGGCGGCCTTAATGCACCGCGCCCTCGTCCGCCTTGCGTTTGGCGGCGCTGAGGAAGTGGTAGGTCAGCTGTTTCTTGTCCTTGTCCAGCTCGACCTTCACGGAACCGCCGTCCACCAGCGAGCCGAACAGCAGTTCGTTGGCCAACGGTTTCTTCAGGTTCTCCTGCATGACGCGCGCCATCGGACGAGCCCCCATCGCACGGTCGTAGCCCTTCACCGACAGCCAGTCGCGCGCTTCGTCGCTCACTTCCAGCGAAACGCCCTTCGCATCCAGCTGCGCCTGCAGTTCGACGATGAACTTATCGACCACCTGCTGGATCACCTCGGTAGACAGATGGTTGAACCAGATGATGTTGTCCAGACGGTTGCGGAACTCCGGCGTAAACACCTTCTTGATCTCTTCCATCGCGTCGGTGCTGTTGTCCTGCTGCACCAGGCCGATCGACTTGCGTTCGGTTTCCCGCACCCCGGCGTTGGTGGTCATCACCAGGATCACGTTGCGGAAGTCCGCCTTGCGGCCGTTGTTGTCGGTCAGCGTCCCGTTGTCCATCACCTGCAGCAGCAGGTTGAACACGTCCGGATGCGCCTTCTCGATCTCATCGAGCAGCACCACCGCATGCGGATGCTTAATCACCGCATCGGTCAGCAGCCCGCCCTGATCGTAACCGACATAGCCCGGAGGCGCGCCGATCAGACGGCTGACGGTATGCCGCTCCATGTACTCGGACATGTCGAAACGCAGCAGCTCGATATCCATCGCCTTGGCCAACTGTACGGTGACCTCGGTTTTCCCGACCCCGGTCGGCCCGGCGAACAGGAAGGAACCGACCGGCTTGCGCTCGTGGCCCAGACCGGCGCGGCTCATCTTGATCGCCTCGGTCAACGCTTCGATCGCCTGATCCTGGCCGAACACCAGCATCTTCAAACGATCGCCCAGATTTCGCAGCACGTCGCGATCGCTGGCCGACACGGTTTTCTCCGGGATGCGAGCGATACGCGCCACCACGGATTCGATATCGGCCACGTTGACGGTTTTCTTGCGCTTGCTGGCCGGCATCAACCGGCTGCGGGCGCCCGCCTCGTCGATCACGTCGATCGCCTTGTCCGGCAGATGACGATCGTTGATGTATTTCACCGACAGCTCCACCGCGGCGCGGATCGCCTTGGCGGTATAACGCACGTCGTGGTGCGCTTCATACTTGGCCTTCAGGCCGTTGATGATCTGAACGGTCTCTTCCGCCGTCGGCTCGGTGATGTCGATCTTCTGGAAACGGCGCGCCAGGGCGCGATCCTTTTCGAAGATGTTGCTGAACTCCTGGTAGGTGGTCGAGCCGATCACCCGGATCTTGCCGCTCGACAGCAGCGGTTTGATCAGGTTGGCGGCATCCACCTGCCCACCGGAAGCCGCGCCGGCGCCGATGATGGTGTGAATTTCATCGATGAACAAAATGCTGTTCTGATCCTGTTCCAGCTGCTTGAGCAGCGCCTTGAAGCGCTTCTCGAAGTCGCCGCGGTATTTGGTGCCGGCCAGCAGTGAACCGATATCCAGCGAATACAGCGTGCAGTCCGCCATCACTTCCGGCACGTCACCCTGCACGATACGCCAGGCCAGCCCTTCGGCGATGGCGGTCTTGCCGACGCCGGATTCGCCAACCAGCAGCGGGTTGTTTTTACGACGGCGGCACAGCACCTGAATCGCGCGTTCCAGCTCACGATCGCGGCCGATCAACGGATCGATGCCGCCCACACGGGCCAACTGATTGAGGTTGGTGGTGAAGTTTTCCATACGGTCTTCCCCTCCGGACTGCTCTTCGTTCACCGGGTTTTCCGCATTCGGCGCTTGGCCCGGCTCGTCTTTACGCGTGCCATGTGAAATGAAGTTCACCACGTCGAGACGGCTGACGTCGTGTTTGCGCAGCAGATAGGCCGCCTGCGACTCCTGCTCGCTGAAGATGGCCACCAACACGTTGGCGCCGGACACTTCGCTGCGGCCGGAAGATTGCACATGGAAGACCGCGCGCTGCAACACGCGCTGAAAGCTGAGCGTCGGCTGAGTGTCGCGCTCCTCTTCGCCGGCGGGCAGCGTCGGTGTGGTTTGTTCGATGAAGGCTTCCAGCTCCTGGCGCAACGCGGCCAGATCCACCGTACATGCCTCAAGCGCTTCTCGCGCGGCAGGGTTGCTCAGCAACGCCAGCAACAGGTGCTCCACGGTCATAAACTCGTGTCTGTGCTCACGCGCCCTGGCGAACGCCATGTTGAGACTGAGTTCCAGTTCTTGATTGAGCATAAGCACCTCCCCAATAGATTGCCTTATTCAGGCTTTTTCCAGCGTACAAAGCAACGGATGCTCGTTCTCCCTTGCGTACCGGTTCACATGGACGACTTTGGTTTCCGCCACCTCGGCGGTAAAAACACCACAGATCGCCTTGCCTTGATAGTGGACCGTGAGCATCAGTTGCGTTGCGCGTTCAATATCATAAGAAAAGAACTTTTGCAGAACGTCAATCACAAATTCCATCGGTGTGTAATCGTCGTTGTTAAGTATAACTTTATACATAGACGGCGGTTTTACCGCATCGATTTGTTTTTCTTCGGCCAAGTGTTCAAAGTTTAGCCAGTCGTTGTTATTGCCCATCGCTGCTCATCTTCTCTGCTCTGCCCTCTTATATGGGGGCAGGTTTCGGTTATTCAAAGTGGGGGATAGTTACTATTTTATCATCTTCGGCTTCGTCCCGCCGCACTGTAACGTGCGCAAAAAAACGGGCCAATTGTGACTGAATCGTGGCAATAGCGTTACCTGCTTCAAACTTTGGTGAACTGCTCCCCGCCGACAAAAGCCGATCCCTTGACGGCCCGATCATTTGCTCTAGAGTGTAAATTCGTGGCTGGTGGTCTTTTAACCACCCTTTGTCCACGCTGCTACCCGCCCGCGGCGGGTGCGAAATCAGTTATTCATCTCACTTAAAATAGCGTTGCGAGGGATGTAAAAGCATGGAGACGGGTACTGTTAAATGGTTTAACAACGCCAAAGGTTTTGGCTTCATCTGCCCAGCCGGCGGTGGCGAAGATATTTTCGCGCATTATTCCACCATCAAGATGGATGGTTACAGAACGTTGAAGGCGGGCCAACAGGTCAGCTTCGACGTGCATCAAGGGCCAAAAGGGAACCATGCCAGCCTTATTGTGCCGGTGGAAAGCGAGGCGCTGTCCTAAACGCTTCCGGCAGCGTCGCGCTGCATCGACCGTGACTGCGATAAAAATGCCAGCCGCCGTGTGACTGGCATTTTTTATGCCTTTTACTTACTCGCGCGCCAGCGCATCGATCGGATTCAGCCGCGCGGCATTGCGCGCCGGCAGGTAGCCGAACACCACGCCGATGCCGGTGGAACACAGGAACGCGCTCAGCAACGCCGCCGGCGGGAAGCTGATCTGCCAGCCCGGCAATACCAACTGCACCACCAGGCCGATGGCGAACGACAGCGTAATCCCCAGCGCGCCCCCCACCAGGCAGACCAACACCGCCTCGATCAGGAACTGCTGCAACACGTCGCCGGAACGGGCGCCCACCGCCATGCGGATGCCGATCTCGCGCGTGCGTTCGGTCACCGACACCAGCATGATGTTCATCACGCCGATACCGCCGACCACCAGCGAAATCACCGCCACCAGCGTCAGGAACAGCTGCAGCGTGCGGGTGGTTTTCTCGGCGGTTTGCACCAGGCTGTCCATGTTATAGGTGAAGAAGTCCTTCTTGCCGTGGCGCAGCGTCAACAGGCGCGACAGCTGCTGTTCCGCTTCCTTGCTGTCGTAGCCGTCGCGGATGCGCACGGTGATCGAGTCAAAATAATTGTTGCCCATCAGCCGGTTGGCCATGGTGCTGTAAGGCACCCACACGTTCAGCGTCTTGCTGCTGCCGAACATCGACTGCTTCTCCTTGGCCACGCCGACCACCGTCGCCGGCATGTTGCCAACCAGGATCACCTCGCCCACCACGTTCTTCTGGTGCGGGAACAGCCGGCGCTGGGTATTGGCGTCGATCACTACCGTCTGCGCCTGCGACTGCACCTGCAGCGGATCGATGCCGACGCCCTGGGTAAAGCTCATGCCGTACACGCGGAAGAACTGCTCGCTGACGCCGTTGACGTTGGCCGCCGCGTCGACGTTGCCCAAGCGCAGCCGCATGCTGCTGCTGATGCTCGGCGACAGCGCGCTGATGTACGGCTGTTCGCGCAGCGCATCGAGATCGCCGTATTTCAACGATTGCCGGTAGGTCGGATCGTCATCGCCGAAGTCCTTGCCAGGATAAATATCGACGGTGTTGGTGCCGATGGATTTGATGTCCGCCAGCACCATCTGCTTGGCGGCGTCGCCGATCACCAGGATCGACACCACCGAGGCGATACCGATAATGATGCCGAGCATGGTCAGCGCGGTGCGCATCTTGTTGGCCGCCATCGCACGCCAGGCCATCACCAGCGCCTCGCGGAAACGGCCGCCCACCTGCCGCCAGGAAGCCGCCGCGGCGGCCAGCGCCAACGGCTTGGCCTGCGCATTCTTCTGCGGTGCCGGACGCGAATCGGCGATAATCTCGCCGTCGCGGATCTCGATGATCCGCTCCGCCTGGCGCGCTACCGCCGGATCGTGGGTCACCAGAATCACGGTGTGGCCCTGGGCGCACAGCTGTTTGAGGATCGCCATCACCTCTTCGCCGGAGTGGCTGTCGAGCGCGCCGGTCGGCTCATCCGCCAGGATCACCTGCCCGCCGTTCATCAGCGCGCGGGCGATACTGACGCGCTGCTGCTGGCCGCCGGAAAGCTGGCTCGGCCGGTAGTTGACGCGCTCCCCCAACCCCAGGCGCCGCAACAGCGCCACCGCCCGCTCGCGCCGCGCCGCTTTGCCCAGCCCCGCGTACACCGCCGGCACTTCGACGTTGTGCGCTGCGCTCAGGTGCGGCAGCAGATGATAGCGCTGAAAGATAAAGCCGAAATGCTCGCGCCGCAGCTGCGCCAGTGCATCGTCGCTCAGCGTCGCCACATCCTGCCCGGCCACCCGATACACGCCGGCGCTCGGCTTGTCCAGACAGCCGAGAATGTTCATCAGCGTCGATTTGCCGGAGCCGGAGGCCCCCATGATCGCCACCATTTCACCGGCTTCAATGCTCAGGCTGATCCCCTTCAGCACCTCCACCGTCTGCTCGCCGGAACGGTAGCTGCGGCGGATGCCGCTCAGCTGCAACAGCGCCGCCATCAGCCGGCCTCCACGCCGCCGCGGCTGACGATCACCTCATCGCCCGCCTCGAGGCCGCTGAGGATCTGCACGTCGATATTGTTGCGCAGGCCGATAGCCACCTCGCGCTTCTCTTCCTTGCCCTGTTTCAGCACCGAGACGTGGTAGCGATTGTCGGCGATCTGATCGCCCAGCGCCGCCAGCGGGATCACCAGCGCCTGCTCGACGCCGGCCAGCTGAATATGCACCTGCGCCGTCATTTGCAAGCGCAGCAACCTTTCCGGGTTGGGCACTTCGAAACGAGCGTAATAGAAGATGGCGTTGTTGACCTTTTCCGGCGTCGGCTGAATGTCTTTCAGCACGCCGTCGAAGCGCCGGGTCGGATCGCCCAGCACCGTGAACCAGGCCTTCTGACCCGGCTTGAGGTTAATGACGTCAGCCTCCGATACCTGCGCCTTCACCAGCATGGTGCCAAGATCCGCCAGCGTCAGAATGTTCGGCGCCTGCTGCGCCGCGATCACCGTCTGGCCCTGCAGCGTGGTGATCTGCACCACGTCGCCATCCATCGGCGCTTCGATGCGGGTATAGGCCAGGTTGATCTTGGCGGTATCCAGGCTGGCCTGGTTCCGCGCGATCTGCGCATTGATGGTGCCCACCTGCGCCTTCTTCACCGCCAGCTGCGTCGCCGCCTGATCCAGATCCTGGCGCGACACCGCCTGCAGCTTGGCCAACGCCTGGTTGCGCTGCAGCGTGACCGCCGCCAGCTGCTGTTCGGCCTGCGCCTGCAGCAGTTGCGCATGCAGTTCACGCAGCGTCGCCTCGCCTTCACGGATGCTGTTCTGCGCCTGTTGCGGATCGATAACCCCCAACAACTGGCCTTTCTTCACCTTGTCGCCGATCTCGACATACAGCTTTTCCAACTGCCCGCTGACCTGCGCGCCGACGTCGACCTTGCGCACCGCGTCCAGTTGGCCGGTCGCCAACACGTTCTGCTGCAGATCGCGCTGGGTGGCCTTTACCGTTTTGAAATCGGTTGGCGCCGGATGGCGAAAGTGCCAAACGGCCGCCGCGGCAAGCGCCGCAATGACCGCCAGAACGAGTATCCAGCGGCGTTTATGTCCTTTAAACCCTGTCAAAATTGACCTGCCTGTGCTTGTGAATATCAACCGCCCGTTGCGGCGGCGGAGCTAAATTAGCACGCACCGTAGGGAATAACTAAACCTTAGCTCAACACAATGTGGAGACACGCTTGGTTACAGTTCAGCATTGAACTCCCGTTTAGTGAAGCCTTGATGAAATAGCGCCATTCAATACAGCCAAGGATTTCATCATGTCACAGCTCAGCTACCCACTCGCCTCTGCCCGGCCGCTTAACGGCTGGCAACTGATGACGGCGCTGATCAATGGCGAAAAGGCACCGAGCAACGCCTGGAAAAAGCCCTCGTTTCGCCTGAAGTTTCTCGGCCGTTCGCTGCTCAACTGGCGCACTACCAGCGGCCTGCTCAGCACCCTGGCCAGCAACCCGCTGCTGGAGGAGATCCTGAGCGCGCAGCCGAACCTGCCGTGCAAACTGCATCGCCCGTATCTGGCGGCCAACATGAGCAAGATCGAATGCCTGTTCGCTCTGCGCGATCATTACGATCTTATCGCGCAACGCATGCCGCTAAAGATGCGCCTCGGCCACCTCGGCCCGCAGTCTTTCGTGCTGGCCAGCGCGATGGGCAAAAACGAAGCGCCGATCGCGCTGGAGCTGGCGGCGATCGACAAGCTGAATAAGGAAGGGGAAGCCACGCTGCTGCTGCGCAACGCCAACGGCGTGATGCTGGCGGAGATCACCTTTGCGCTGATGCATTATCAGCAGCAACCCACGCTGTTCATCGGCGGCCTGCAGGGCGCCAACCATGAGGTGCCGCACGCCGAGATCCAGCACACCACCAAAGAGTGTCACGGCCTGTTCCCCAAACGCCTGGTGCTGGAAGGCATCTGCACGCTGGCGCGGCACCTCGGTATCCGCCAGATCGTGGCGGTCGGCAACGCCACCCATATCTATCAAAACTGGCGTTACCAGAGTAAGAAGAAGGACAAACTGCACGCCGATTACGATCAGTTCTGGCTGTCGATGGGCGCCAAACCGCTCGACAGCGGCTATTTCCTGCTGCCCGAACGCATCGCTCGCAAGCCGATCGAAGAGATTGCCAGCAAGAAGCGCGCCGAGTATCGCCGCCGCTATCAGCTGCTGGACGAGCTGGAACAAGGATTGGCGGCGCATTTCTGCGCCCGATAACGCCCGGCTGGCCGTCAGTCCGCCCGGCCGCGCGCCAGCCAGATCACCCGTGAGAACATTTTCTTCAGCAGCGGCGGCACCGAGTCCGTGCCCCATTCGCCGGCCTGCATCGCGACCTCGATCGCCAGATCCGGCTTGGACGAGTGGTGAACCGCTTTCAGGATCACCTTGCGCACCGGCATCTGCGCGTTGAGCGGCACCGACGCCATCCGGTGATAGACCGGGCCGAACCCTTCGCGGAACATGAAGTGCTCCATGTCCGGCGCCGGCAGCGCGGTCAGCCGATCGCGCTCGTTGTCTTCATGATTGTCCAGCAGGCTGCGCACGGTATTGGCGTACTTTTTGCCCGCCTCGTCGCCGTCCACCAGCGCATGCCACTCGATGCCCATGCGGCGGGCAAAGCGCAGCAGCGGCTTCAGGCCGCACTGGGCGAATTCGATGACCCTCACCCCTTCCGCCTCGAAATGGTAGCCGCACTGGCGCGCCAGCTCGTTCAGCAGCCACACTTCGGTCTCGCCTTCCACCAGCAGCCAACAGCGGGCGAACAGCGACGACGGCCGGTTGAAACGGATGTGAAACGCGATGCGCCGCCCGTCTTCGGCGCTCAGCCCGCGCGGCCCGAGACGGTAGGTCGCGACCCGCCCCGACTCGCGCACCAGCCGGCAGACGTGCTCCACCGGCACCAGCGACACCAGTTCGCTGGAGTTGGTGGTGGTGATGCGCTGCAGCGGCAGCTGATTGAGCAGCCCCCAGGCCACCGACAGCATGATCGGGTGCAGGCGAGTTTCCGGGTCTTCCACCAGCAGCAGCGGCCGGGCATGCGGATCCAGCTTGACGTCGCCCTTGGCCTGCAGCAGGGTGGAAAACATCCCGAGCAGGATCAGGCGCATGCTGCGGCTGTTCGGTTCGGCCACCATGCGGTTGATGCCATCCAGCGCACGCCAGGCATCCTGCTCCGGTTCGCCGCCGCGGCGGGGGGGGGGGGGGG
>NZ_JBJNME010000004.1:0-419896 GCF_052168715.1 Serratia sp. CY44782 | reverse complement strand
AGGCGCAGTGTGGCGGCCGGTCATCACCACCGTGGCGCCACGCCGAAACAGCTCGGCGGCGATCGCTTCGCCGATGCCGGTGGAAGCGCCGGTCACCAGCGCCACCCGATGTTTGAAATCTTGCATAACCGCTCTCCTGCAACGTTGAACTCAGGGGAACAGGCTAGCGCCGACCGGTGACAGTTTGCGGCAGCAGCGACAGCGCAGCACGTAATGCGCTCACAAACGCCGCAAAGCCCGCTATTTTATGCCTACTTTTTCTCATGCGAGACACCCTGTGGATACCCAACGCTACCTGCAGCATATCGGCTTTACCGGCGCCGCCCGCCCTGACCTCCCCACGTTGCAACAGCTGCACCATCGCCACATGCTGAGCGTCCCGTTCGAGAATCTGAGCATTATTTATCATCAGGGCATCCGGCTGACGCCGGAGGCGCTGTTCAGCAAGGTGGTCGAGCGCAACCGCGGCGGTTTCTGTTATGAGCTGAACACGCTGTTCGCTCTGCTGCTGCGCGAGATCGGTTTCAAGGTGAGCTTCATCTCCGGCGAGATCCGCGCGCGCGACGGCCATTTCGGCCCGCCCTACGACCACCTGGCGCTGCGGGTGGATCTGGAAGATCAAGCATGGCTGGTAGACGTCGGTTTCGGCGATTCCTTCCTGACGCCGCTGAAGATCGTCATCGCCGAGCCGCAACCGCAGGCCAGCGGCACCTTCCACCTGGAACGGGAAGGCGAGTATTACCTGCTGGAGCGCCGCAACGGCGACCAACGTTCGCATGCCAAAACCCTGTATCGCTTTACCGTTCAGCCACGCGAGCTGCACGAGTTCGACGAGATGTGCCGCTTCCACAGCACCTCGCCGCAGTCGCATTTCACCCAGCGCCTGGTGTGTTCACGGCCGACGGACCACGGCCGGGTGACCCTCAGCGACATGAAGCTGATCGTGACCGAAGATCACCAGCGCCACGAAACGACGTTGCATTCGGAAGAGGAACGGCGCGCCGCGCTGTGGCAGCATTTCGCCATCGATTTGGATCGTTGAGGGCGCCGGCGGCGCCCTTTTATTACGATTCTGTTACACCGATTGCATAACCGCGCTTGGCTGATTGCCAGCACCGCGGCGGCAGGCATCATAGGGCCATGATTCGGCAACAGAGTGCGAAAAATGATCCGTGTGATACTGGTGGATGACCATGTGGTGGTGCGCTCCGGCTTTGCGCAGTTGCTCAACCTCGAGGACGATCTCGACGTGGTGGGGCAATACAGCAGCGCGGCGGCGGCCTGGCCGGCATTGCTGCGCGACGACGTCAACGTCGCGGTGATGGATATCGCCATGCCGGATGAAAACGGCCTCAGCCTGTTGAAACGCCTGCGGGCGCAGAAGCCGCAGTTCCGCGCGATCATCCTCAGCATCTATGACTCCCCCACCTTCGTGCAGAGCGCGCTGGACGCCGGCGCCAGCGGCTATCTGACCAAACGCTGCGGGCCGGAAGAGCTGGTGCAGGCGGTGCGTTCCGTCGATATGGGTGGCCATTACCTGTGCGCCGACGCGCTGCGTGCGCTGCGCGGCGGCGAGCGGCCGGCCACCGCGCTGGAAGTGCTGACCCCACGCGAGCGTGAAATCTTCGATCTGCTGGTCAAAGGCGACAGCGTAAAGGAGATCGCTTTCAAGCTCGATCTCAGCCATAAAACGGTGCACGTGCATCGCGCCAACGTCCTGGGCAAGCTGCAGTGCAACAGCACCATCGAGCTGGTGCATTTCGCTCTCGACCATCAGCTGCTGGCGGGGCATTGATGTCGCCCCGCTTCCGGCCCTGGGTTATCTCGCTGTTTATTCTGTTGGCCTGGGGCAGCGGCTGGCTGATGCTGTGGACGCTCGGTTTCTATCTGACCCGCAACGGCAACCAGGCGGCGCTGTTTCTGCCGCACGGCGTCTATCTCGCGCTGCTGATCCTGCTGGCGCGTCGCTATTGGCCCGCCTTGATCGTGCCGCCGATCCTGCTGCTGTTCTGGCTGCACGGCGAACGCCTGCTGAGCGGCTACGGCCTGCTGGCCGCGCCGTTTATCACCCTGTTTCCGGCTGCGGTAGCGCAACGACTCTGGCACCGTTTTCCGCTCTACTGGCAGCGGCTGACGCTGCTGCTGGCTGCGGTGACCGCCGCCTCGTTGCTCAACACTGCCCTGCTTTCACCGTTTGTGCCAAGCCCGGCGATGCTGCTTGGCCTGGCGTCGTTTACCGGCGGCGTCTTGCTGACCCCGTTCGTCTATCTGATCTTTGAATTTCTGCGCCAGCAGCACCGTTACCACCTGCTGGGGCTGGACACCCCCAACCCGCCGCTGCGCGCGTCCTTAATCATCTGGTGCAGCCTGTTTTTCGTTATCGGCATCGGTACGCAGATGGTGCTGTCGCCGGAAATCGAGCGCCTGCTGCTGATCGTGGTGTTTCTGCCGAACGTGGTGATGGCGTGGAAGTTCGGCTGGCAGGGCGGTGTGCTGTCTGGCCTGCTCGGCAGCATGATGATCACCCTCGCCCGGCAGGTCGGCGTGGGGTTCGGCAACCTGGTCGAGCTGGAAATCTTTCTGGCGACGCAGGCGCTGCTCGGCATCGGCCTGGGCATCGCCATCAGCCGCCAGCAGCACCTGGCGCAAAACCTGCACCACTATCAGCGTCGCCTGGAAGAAGAGCTGGCGGCGCGGCGGGCACTGACCGAAAAACTGATCCACACCGAAGAAGACACGCGGAAAAACCTAGCGCGCGAGCTGCACGATGAAATCGGCCAGAACATCACCGCGATTCAAATCCAGTCGCAGCTGGTCAAACGGGCGCACGATCCGGCGCAAACCCAGGCCGCCGCGCACCAGATAGGCGAGCTCGCCCGGCGCATTCATCACTCCACGCGCCAGCTGCTGCGCCAGCTTCGGCCGCCCGCGCTGGACGAGCTGGCGTTCAAAGAGGCGCTTCACCACCTGCTAAGCGAATTCGCCTTTGCCGAACGGGGCATCCACTGCCGTTTCGATTACCGGCTGAGCGACACGCCCGCCGGCGAAACGGTGCGCTTCACCCTCTACCGCCTGCTGCAAGAACTGCTCAACAACGTGTGCAAACACGCCGAGGCCAGCGAAGTCGCCATCGTTTTGTATCAACAGGGGCCGCTTTTGCACCTCGAGGTACGGGACAACGGCATCGGCATCCGTGCGGACAAGGTGCCCGGCCTCGGCATTCAGGGGATGCGCGAGCGGGTCAGCGCGCTGGGCGGCGAGCTGACGCTGGAAACGCAGTGCGGCACGCGGGTAATTGTTAACCTGCCCACAAATTTGCAACAAACCGCCGGCTAACTAGGAAAAAGTCTTAGCCACTCCGGACTTTATCTCATCCCCTTTCCCTTTCACCTTCTTATAGTCACCACCAGGGAGGCGGCTATGCAGGCACGCTCGGCATCTGAAATCGATCATCGTTACCGCGCGCTGCGCCCGCGACTGCTGCTGTACATGGTCATCGGGTACGCCGCCTTTTACCTGACGCGCAAAAGCGTGAATTACGTGCTGCCGGCGCTGCAAACGGATTTGGGCCTGGATAAAGGGGACATCGGCCTGCTCGGCTCGCTGTTTTACCTGAGCTACGGCCTGTCGAAATTCGCCGCCGGGCTGTGGCACGACGGCCACGGGCAGCGCAGGTTTATGGGGATCGGCCTGTTCGCCACCGGCTTGCTGAACGTGGCGTTTGCCTTCGGCGAATCGCTGACGCTGCTGCTGGCGGTCTGGGCGCTGAACGGCTTCTTTCAGGGCTGGGGCTGGCCGCCCTGCGCGCGGCTGCTGACCCACTGGTATTCGCGCAACGAGCGCGGCTTCTGGTGGGGCTGCTGGAACATGTCGATCAACCTCGGCGGCGCGATCGTGCCGCTGATCAGCGCCTTCGCTGCCCAGCGCTGGGGCTGGCAGGCGGCGATGCTGATCCCGGGCGCCGTCAGCATGGTGTTGGGCCTCTGGCTCACGCAGCAGCTGACAGGCACGCCGCAGGAAGAAGGCCTGCCGTCGGTCGGCCAGTGGCGCCACGATCCGCTGGAGCTGCGCCAGGAACAGCAAAGCCCGCCGATGGGGCTGTGGCAGATGTTGCGCACCACGATGCTGAAGAACCCGATGATCTGGCTGCTCGGCGTCTCTTACGTGCTGGTCTACCTGATCCGCATCGCGTTGAACGACTGGGGCAATCTCTGGCTGACCGAAAGCCACGGCGTTAACCTGCTCAGCGCCAACGCCACGGTGATGCTGTTCGAGATAGGCGGCCTGCTCGGCGCGCTGTTCGCCGGCTGGGGTTCGGATGTGCTGTTCGGCGGGCAGCGCGCGCCGATGATTTTGCTGTTCACGCTCGGGCTGATGGTTTCCGTCGCCGCGCTGTGGCTGGCGCCGGTGCATCACTACGCGCTGCTGGCGGGCTGTTTCTTTACGGTGGGCTTTTTTGTCTTCGGCCCGCAGATGCTGATTGGCCTCGCCGCCGTGGAATGCGGGCACAAAGGCGCAGCGGGCTCCATCACCGGTTTTCTCGGCCTGTTCGCCTACCTGGGGGCAGCGCTGGCGGGCTGGCCGCTGTCGCAGGTCATCGAAGGCTACGGCTGGTCAGGCATGTTCAGTTTGCTGTCGATCGCCGCCGTTCTTATGGGTTTATTGCTGATGCCGCTGCTGATGGCGAGCGTCGCCACCTCTACCGAGAGAAGGATAAAACAATGAAAAAAATGTGGGTCACGACTCTGATAGCTTCCGGCATCGCGCTGGCCACGCTGAGCGGCGCCGCGCACGCCAAGGGCCGCCTGGTGGTTTACTGCAGCGCCACCAATGAAATGTGCGAAGCGGAGACCAAAGCCTTCGGCGAGAAATATGACGTGAAAACCTCGTTCATCCGCAACGGCTCCGGCAGCACGCTGGCGAAAGTGGACGCCGAGAAGAAAAACCCGCAGGCGGACGTCTGGTACGGCGGCACGCTCGATCCGCAATCCCAGGCCGGTGAAATGGGGCTGCTGCAGCCCTACAAATCGCCGAACCTCGAACAGGTGATGCAACAATTCCGCGACCCGGCGAAGCTGAAAGGCAACTACTCCTCGGCGGTCTACGTCGGCATTCTCGGCTTCGGCGTCAATACCCAGCGCCTGAAAGAGAAAAACCTGCCGGTGCCCAAGTGCTGGAAAGACCTGACCAAACCGGAATACAAAGGCGAGATTCAAATCGCCGATCCGCAGAGCTCCGGCACCGCCTATACCGCGCTGGCGACCTTTGCCCAGCTGTGGGGAGACGATCAGGCCTTCGATTACCTCAAGCAGCTGAACGCCAACGTCTCGCAGTACACCAAGTCCGGCATTGCCCCGGCGCGCAACGCCGCCCGCGGTGAAACGGCGATCGGCATCGGTTTCCTGCATGACTACTCACTCGAAAAAGAACAGGGCGCGCCGCTTGAGCTGATCTCGCCTTGTGAAGGCACCGGCTACGAAATCGGCGGCGTCAGCATCCTCAAAGGCGCACGTAACCTCGACAACGCCAAGCTGTTTGTGGATTGGGTGCTGTCGAAAGAGGCGCAGGAACTGGCATGGCAGAAAGGCAAGTCCTATCAGATCCTGACCAACACCACCGCCGCTACCTCGCCGAACTCGCTGAAGCTCGACGACCTGAAGCTGATCAACTACGACATGGACAAGTACGGCTCGACCGAGGTCCGCAAGGCGCTGATCAATAAATGGGTCAGCGAAGTCAAGATGGGTAAATAAGCCCACATTCTGCGCCTGTTGCCGGGTAAGCCTCACGCCTTACCCGGCCTGAACATCCGGGAAACTTATGTCACATACACATGCACTCCATCTCGTGAAAAAACGAGATGCGATATTCCTTTGGGTCTTGCTTGGCTGGCTGGCGTTCGCCCTGCTGCCGAGCTGGAGCCTGGATTACGGCCTGCTGGAGTCCACCGGCGATGAAATCCTCGCGGCCTACGGCTGGTCACACCGCAATGTCAGCTGGCTATGGTGCCTGTTGCCGAGCCTGCTGCTGCTTCGCCCTTACGCCTCGGCGGGCGGTGAACGGCGGCGGCGCCACGCGTTCGATGCCGGCTGGGCGCTGCTGTGCATGGCCTTTATCGTCGTCAGCGCCACGGTGACGGGGCGCGGTCTAGGCTACGCCACCCTGGTGCAATTGACCGCGCTGGGCGCCATCATGACGCTGGCGCTGACCCGCCTCGAATGGCTGGGCGGCGACCGTTTCGTTATCGGTGCGCTGGTCACCATCGTGGCGCTGATCGGCGTCTTCATCGTCTGGCCGAGCATCGCGATTTTCATTCCGATGTTCACCGACCAGGCGGGGGCATTCGCGCCGCTGGCGTTTATGAACGTGCTGTCGCAGGCGCATATCGTTCAGGTGATCCTCAACTCCATCGCCCTGTCGATCGCGGTCGGCGCCGGCTGCACCTTCTTCGGCCTGGTGCTGGCGATTTACACCACCCGCATCGCCAAGCGCAGCGCCATTATCGGCCGCATCTTCTCCATCCTGCCCATCGTCACGCCGCCGTTCGTCGTCGGCCTGGGCGTCACGCTGATGATGGGGCGCTCCGGCTACGTCACCGAGTGGATGGTGGCCTGGTTCGGCCTGACCAACACCAACTGGCTGTACGGCTTTACCGGCATCTGGCTGGCGCAGGTGCTGGCGTTCACGCCGATGGCGTTCATGATCCTCGACGGCGCGATCAAGACCATTCATCCTTCGCTGGAAGAAGCCTCCTACACCCTGCGCGCCAGCCGTTGGCAAACCTTTAACGGCGTGTTCGTGCCGCTGCTGAAACCGCCGCTGGCCAACGCGTTTCTGATCGTGGTGGTGCAATCGCTGGCCGACTTCAGCAACCCGCTGGTGCTCGGCGGCAACTTCGACGTGCTGGCGACGCAAATCTATTTCTACATCACCGGCTCGCAGCTCGACTATCAGGCCGCCAGCACCCTCGGCGCCTTCCTGCTGCTGTTCTCGCTGCTGGTGTTCTGCATCCAGTACCTGTGGATCGGCAAGCGTTCCTACGTCACCGTGTCCGGCAAATCCTATCGCGGCGACGTACAGCCGCTGCCGGTCACGCTGGTGTGGGGCGTGATCGCGTTGCTGGCGGTGTGGGTAGCCTTTAACGCCCTGCTCTACGGCAGCATTTTCTACGGCAGCTTCACCGTCAACTGGGGAGTGGATTACACGCTGACGCTGGATAACTTCATCAAGCTGTTCGGCCAGGGCATGAGCGACGGCGCGTGGCCTTCGCTGCTCGACACGCTGCTGTACGCCGCGATCGCCGCGCCGATCACCGCCGCCTTCGGCCTGCTGATCGCCTGGATCGTGGTGCGCCAGCAGTTCAGGGGCAAAAAGACCATCGAGTTCACCACCATGCTGTGTTTTGCGGTGCCGGGCACCGTGGCGGGCGTCTCTTACATTCTCGCCTTCAACAGCGCACCGGTGTACCTCACCGGGACGGCCGCCATCGTGATTATCTCGATGGTGATGCGCAACGTGCCGGTGGGCATTCGCGCCGGGATCGCCGGGCTGGGCCAGATAGACAAATCGCTGGACGAAGCCTCGCTCAGCCTGCGCGCCGGCTCGCTGCGCACCATTACGCACATCCTGCTGCCGCTGCTGCGCCCGGCGATCCTGTCGGCGCTGATCTACAGCTTCGTGCGCGCCATCACCACCGTCAGCGCCATCGTTTTCCTGGTGACGCCCGATACCCGCGTGGCCACCGCCTACATCCTCAACCGCGTGGAAGACGGCGAATACGGCGTGGCGATCGCCTACGGTTCAATTCTGATCGTGGTGATGCTGGCGATTATTTTCCTCTTTGACTGGCTGATCGGCGAGGCACGCATCTCCCGTTCAAAAGCCAAAAACCAGGCGTAATGGAGCCCATGATGAGCCAGAAAAATTTCGTTGAACTGCGCAACGTCTCCAAACGGTTCGGCAGCAACACGGTGATCGATAACATCACGCTCACCATCCCTCGGGGGCAGATGGTGACGCTGCTCGGCCCTTCCGGCTGCGGCAAGACCACCATTTTGCGCCTGGTCGCCGGGCTGGAGAAACCGAGCGACGGGCAAATATTCATTGATGGCGAAGACGTTACCCATCGTTCCATCCAACAGCGTGACATCTGCATGGTGTTTCAGTCTTATGCCCTGTTCCCGCACATGTCGCTGGGAGAAAACGTCGGCTATGGGCTGAAGATGCTCGGCATTCCGCGCGCCGAAGTGAAAGCTCGCGTGCAGGAAGCGCTGGCGATGGTGGATCTGGCAGGGTTCGACGATCGCTATGTCGATCAGATCTCCGGCGGCCAACAGCAGCGCGTGGCGCTGGCGCGCGCGCTGATCCTCAAGCCGAAAGTGCTGTTGTTCGACGAGCCGTTGAGCAACCTCGACGCCAACCTGCGCCGCAGCATGCGCGAAAAGATCCGCGAACTGCAAAAGCAGTTTGATATCACGTCGCTGTACGTCACTCACGATCAGAGCGAGGCTTTCGCGGTCTCAGACACCGTGCTGGTGATGAACAAGGGGCATATCATGCAGATAGGCTCGCCGCAGGATCTCTATCGGCAGCCGGCGTCGCGCTTTATGGCGAGCTTTATGGGGGACGCCAACCTGTTCCCGGCCGGCTTCAGCGCGGACTATGTCGATATCAGCGGCTATCGCCTGCCGCGTCCCGCGCACTTTGCCACCGAAGGCGCCGGCACGGTGGGCGTGCGGCCGGAAGCGATCACGCTGAGCGAGCACGGCGAGGAAAGCCAGCGCTGCGTGATCCAGCATGTCGCCTACATGGGGCCGCAGTATGAAGTCACGGTGGCGTGGCATGGGCAGCAGATTTTGCTGCAGGTTAACGCTACTCGCCTGCAGCCCAACGTCGGCGAACATTATTATCTGGAAATTCACCCCTACGGCATGTTTATGCTGGCGGACGCGGCATAATAAGCATCACTCTTAAGCGTTAGAATAACGGTCATTCCTCATGGAATGGCCGTAAATAACCGACAAAAAAACCGTATTTATCTATTTTTACAATTCCACCCAAGTTCTTGTTCAGCCAAGAAATAAATATATCCCAATCCATTAAAAAATAACCACCTGGGCCACCAAGGGTGATATTTTTATTTAGATGGGGTAAGCTTAATCCCGCAGTAGAAATTATTTAACGGCCAACTCAAGGAGAAATTCATGAGCAACAATGCAAACGCACAGGCGCAGCTGGATAATTTACGCAACGTCGCTTCCCAGCTGAAGGAAATGCGCCACTATGCGCAGTCGAACACCGAAACGCTCTCCGCACACTGGCTGGACTTCGATCAGGGGGAATGCAAAAATAAGGCATTCGCCGAAGCCATTAACGACCTGTTGAATAAACAGGGTGCCTGCCTGGAAGGGCTGGAAAAAACCATTCAGGATATCGAGATAGAATTGAACCGTCTCGACAAAGCCGCCTGATAATACCGATTTAAATAAACCCGCCGCGTGCGGGTTTATTTTTAGCTACGGCAGATGACGCGCGCAATATCCCCCGATGTCGTCAGCGCGCGTATTTCGCTGAACAGTTCGGTGGCTTCGTCATATTCTTTGCGCAAATAACCCAGCCACTGTTTGATGCGCGCCACATGATACAGGCCGGTGTCGCCCTGCTTTTCCAGATGGACGTATTTTTGCAGCAGCTCAACCACCTGCGGCCAGGGCATGCGCGGTTCGTTGTACTTCACCACCCGGCTCAGGTTTGGCACGTTGAGCGCGCCGCGCCCCAGCATGATGGCGTCACAGCCGGTCGCCTGCAGGCAATCCTGCGCGCTCTGGTAATCCCAGATCTCGCCGTTGGCGATCACCGGGATGCTCAGCCGCTGACGGATCTCGCCGATCGCCGCCCAGTTGATGCGATCCGCCTTATAGCCGTCCTCTTTGGTGCGGCCGTGCACCGTCAGCTCGCTGGCGCCCGCCTGTTGCACCGCATCGGCGATTTCAAAACTGCGGCTGGAGGAGTCCCAGCCCAGGCGCACCTTCACCGTGACCGGCAGATGGGCCGGCACCGCCGCGCGCATCGCTTTGGCGCCCTGGTAGATCAATTCCGGATCTTTGAGCAGCGTCGCCCCGCCACCGCTGCCGTTCACCAGCTTGGACGGGCAGCCGCAGTTGAGATCGACGCCGTAAGAGCCCAATTCCACCGCGCGCGCGGCGTTCTCCGCCAGCCACTGTGGGTACTGCCCCAGCAGCTGTACGCGCACCAGCGTGCCCGACGGCGTGCGGCTGGCGTGGCGCAGTTCCGGGCACAGCCGGTAGAACGATTTGGCCGGCAGCAGCTGATCGACCACGCGCAAAAATTCGGTGATGCACAGATCGTAGTCGTTCACGTCGGTGAGCAACTCACGCACCAAAGAATCGAGAACGCCCTCCATCGGAGCCAATAATACGCGCATGACCAATCCCAGCTAAAAAAAGACCCGCAATGATACGGGTGAATGCCCGCGCCAGACAAGCCTCTGCGGGCATTAAAAGCGCCGTCAGCCCAGCCGGCGGATCGGTTGGCCGGCGAGGAATGCCGCAATGTCCTCGACCGCCTCGGTGAAGTAGGCGCGGTAGTTGTCGTCCGCCACGTAACCCACGTGCGGCGTCGCCAGCACGTTGGGCAGCTGACGAAACGCATCGTCGGCCGGCAGCGGCTCCGTCTCGAACACGTCCAGCCCGGCGCCGGCGATCTTCCGCTGTTGCAGCACGTCCACCAATGCCGCCCGATCGACGATGCCCGCACGCGCGGTGTTGATCAGGTAAGCGGTGGGCTTCATCGCCGTCAATTCGTCGCGCCCCACCAGCCCGCGGCTGCGATCGCTCAACACCAGGTGGATAGAGACAAAATCGCTCTGCTCGAACAGCGCCCGTTTGGACGGCGCCAACAGGGCCCCCTCCTGCGCCGCCCGTTCCGCCGTCAGGTTCTGGCTCCAGGCCAGCACCCGCATGCCGAACGCCTGCGCCACCTTGGCCATCTGGCCGCCGATCTTGCCCAGCCCCAGCAGCCCCAGCGTTTTCCCCTGCAGAGTAACGCCGAGATCCCGCTGCCACGGGCCGTTGTTTTTCAGCCCGACGCTTTCCGGCACGATATGCTTCGCCAGCCCGAGCAGCAGCGCCCAGGTCAGCTCCATCGGCGCCGCCGATCCGCTGCGGGTGCCGCACACCACTACGCCGCGCTCGGCGGCCGCGGCCAAATCGATAGAAGCGTTGCGCATGCCGGAGGTGATCAGCAGCTTCAGCTTCGGCAGCCGCGCCAGCAGCGAGGCGGTCATCGGCGTGCGCTCGCGCATGATGACCAGAATGTCGCACTCCTGCAGATGCACCGCCAGCTCCGTTTCATCGGTAAAGTGCGCGCTGATGGCGGACACCTCCACCCGATCGGCCAGCGCCGACCAGTCTGCCATCTTGAGCGCCACCTGCTGGTAATCATCGAGAATTGCGCACTTCAATTTCATCTCCGTCTCCTGGAATGTAGGGTTAGCCACCGTCCAGCCTAGTACGAAAATGCCGTTCCGCCAGGCAAAAAAAAAGCCGCCCGTATCGGCGGCTTACTCTTTGAGCAATCAGGCTTATTCAGCCGGTTTGCGGTTGCGTGGGCGACGCGAAGCCGGTGCGCCGGAACGGCGCTGGCCATCACCCTGCGGGCGGGCGTTACCGTTGCCGTTGCCGTTGCCGCGGTTTTCACGCTGGCCGCCGTTCGCGTTGCCGCTGCGCTGACCGCCGCCGTTACCGGAACGCTGGCCACCGCCGTTGCCGCGCGGGGCGCCGCGCCCGCCACCCTGACGGCCGTTGATGATCGGCTCGGCCTTGATGGTCGGATCCGGATCGTAACCCGGCAGCGCGATGCGTGGAATTTCACGCTTCAGCAGCCGCTCGATGTCGCGCAGCAGCTTGTGCTCATCCACGCACACCAGCGAGATAGCTTCGCCGGTGCGCTCCGCACGGCCGGTACGGCCGATGCGGTGCACGTAGTCTTCCGGCACGTTAGGCAGCTCGTAGTTCACCACGTGCGGCAGCTGGTCGATATCCAGGCCGCGCGCCGCGATGTCGGTCGCCACCAGCACGCGGATGCGGCCGTCTTTGAAGTCGGCCAGCGCACGGGTACGGGCGCCCTGGCTCTTGTTTCCGTGGATCGCCGCTGCGGTGATGCCGTCTTTGTTCAGCTGCTCCGCCAGGTGGTTGGCGCCGTGCTTGGTGCGGGTAAACACCAGCACCTGTTTCCAGTCGCCTTCGCCGATCATCTGCGACAGCAGTTCCCGCTTACGCTTCTTGTCGACGAAGTGCACGCTCTGCTCGATCTGCTCAGACGCGGTGTTGCGGCGCGCCACTTCTACCGAAGCCGGGTTGTGCAGCAGCTTGTTGGCCAGCGCCTTGATGTCGTCGGAGAAGGTCGCGGAGAACAGCAGGTTCTGACGCTTGGCGGGCAGCTTGGCCAGCACGCGGCGGATGTCGTGGATAAAGCCCATGTCCAGCATGCGGTCCGCTTCGTCCAGCACCAGAATTTCGATTTTGGACAGGTCAACCGCGTTCTGATGTTCCAGATCCAGCAGACGGCCCGGCGTTGCCACCAGGATATCGACGCCACCGCGCAGCTTCATCATCTGCGGGTTGATGCTCACGCCGCCAAACACCACCAGCGAACGCAGGCGCAGGTGTTTGCTGTAGGCATCGACGTTTTCGCCGATCTGCGCCGCCAGCTCACGGGTTGGCGTCAGGATCAGCGCGCGCACCGGGCGACGGCCCTTGACCGGATGGTCATGCTTGCTCAGCAGCTGCAACAGCGGCAGGGTAAAACCGGCGGTTTTACCGGTGCCGGTCTGGGCGCTGGCCATCAGGTCACGACCTTCCAGCACGACAGGGATAGCCTGACGCTGAATTGGCGTCGGTTCGCGATAGCCCTGTTCTTCAACAGCGCGCACAATTTCAGCACTTAAGCCGAGGGTTTCAAATGACATAAAGAGAAAAACTCCAGATCCCCCCTAACCTAACGGTGTTCGGTGCAGTTTCCTGGGAGGATGATCAGACGGGGCATTAAGCATGACCACGAGGGATTGGCACAAACTGCAGTGCACCAGGCGGCGATTGTAACAGAAGTCGCGCAATAAAAAGCACTTTTACGCACCCAGAGCACAATCTGCCGTAAATTCAGCATTGTCTGAAGCCGATCACATAACTCATTGTGATTAGAGGTTGCGTTTTAAACAATCTGGCATAAAGTTAATCATATGATTGATTAACTTTGAGCGTGCCCCATGCCAGCTTCCGTCCCTCATCAGGCCGCCGGCCGAGCGCGCGGCGAGCAAACGCGCCGGCAGCTGCTCGCCGCGGCGACCGAACTGTTCGGCGAATGCGGCCTGGAAGGCGCCACCACCCGCGACATCGCCCAACGGGCCGGCCAGAATATCGCCGCCATCACCTATTACTTCAGCTCCAAAGAGGGGCTGTACCTGGCCGTGGCGCAGTCGCTCGCCGATTTCATCCAGCAGGCGTTCGCCCCGCTAGCCGAGGAGGTCGATCGCTTCTGGCAACAGTCCGCCGCGCAGCGCTCACCCGACGCGGCGCTGCGTTTGCTGCAGCGTGGCCTGCTGGCCTTCAGCGAACTGATGACCCAGCCGCACACGCTGAACCTGAGCAAAATCATGTCGCGCGAACAGCTCGCCCCGACCGAGGCCTACCCGCTGATCCACAGCCAGGTGATCGCGCCGATGCACGCGCGGCTCTGCCGCCTGCTGGCGGCCGCGACCGGCATCGACGACCAGGCGACCCGCCTCGTGCTGCATACCCATGCGCTGATCGGCGAGGTGCTGTCGTTTCGCGTGGCGCGCGAAACCATCCGCCGCCAGGCCGGTTGGCAAGCCATTGGCGAGGACGAAGCGGCGCAGATCGGCGCCGTGCTGAGCGAACATATTGAGATTCTGGTTACCGGGCTGCGCCAACGTCACGGCGCGTAAATTCAGGCAGGGAGTGTTATGAACAAAAAACGCAGTGCCTTGATCGTGTTGTTAATTCTGCTGATCGCGGCCGCCGCTTACGGGGTATGGCATTACCAACAACAGCAGGATAAGCCGCTGACGCTGTACGGCAACGTCGACATCCGCACGGTGAACCTCGGCTTTCGCGTCGATGGCCGCCTGGCGTCGCTGACGGTGGATGAAGGCGATGCCGTTCAGCCGGGCCAGCTGCTCGGCAAACTGGACGACGCGCCCTACCGCAACGCGCTGCAGCAGGCCGAAGCCAACGTCGGCAGCGCGCGCGCCAAGCTGTCGCTGCTGCAGGCCGGCTACCGCAGCGAAGAGATCGCCCAGGTACGGTCGGAAATGGCGCAGCGCCAGTCCGCCTTCGCCTACGCCGACAGCTTCCTGAAACGCCAGCAGGGGCTGTGGGCGAAAAACGCCACCTCCGCCGACGCGCTGGAGGATGCGCGCACCGCCCGCAATCAGGCGCAGGCCAACTTGCAGGCGGCGAAAGACAAGCTGTCGCAATACCTCAGCGGCAACCGCCCGCAAGAAATCGAACAGGCCAAGGCCGACGTGGCACAGAGCGAGGCGGCGCTGGCACAGGCGCAGTTGAACCTGCAAGACGCCACGCTGGTCTCCCCTTCCGCCGGTACGGTACTGACCCGCGCGGTGGAGCCGGGCACCATGCTCGGCGCCGGCGGCACGGTCTTCACCCTGTCGCTGACCCGGCCGGTGTGGGTGCGCGCCTACGTCAACGAAACCAGCCTGAACCAGACGGTGCCCGGCACCGAACTGGAGATCTACACCGACGGCCGCCCCAACAAGCCTTACCACGGCAAGATCGGTTTCGTCTCGCCGACCGCGGAATTCACGCCGAAAAGCGTTGAAACGCCGGATCTGCGCACCGATTTGGTGTACCGCCTGCGGGTGATCGTCACCGACGCCGACGACGCGCTGCGCCAGGGCATGCCGGTCACCCTGCGCTTCGCCAAACCCTGAGGCCGGCCATGGAACAGGCGCACACCATTGAGCTGGAAGGGCTAGAGAAGCGCTTCCCGTCGCTTGAGAAACCGGCGGTCGCCAGCCTGACCACCACCCTGCGCAGCGGCGAGGTCATTGGGCTGGTCGGCCCGGATGGCGCCGGCAAAACCACCCTGCTGCGCATGCTGGCCGGGTTGCTACAGCCCAGCAGCGGCAAACTGCGGGTCGCCGGGCTGGATCCGATCGCGCAGGATCGTCAACTGCACGCGATCCTCGGCTACATGCCGCAGAAGTTCGGGCTGTATGAGGATCTGACGGTGATGGAGAACCTGACGCTGTACGCCGATCTGCGCGGCGTCACCGGCGATCTTCGCCGCCAGACCTTCGAGCGCCTGTTGAAATTCACCGATCTGACCCGCTTCACCGAGCGCCTGGCGGGCAAGCTGTCCGGCGGTATGAAGCAGAAACTCGGCCTGGCCTGCACGCTGGTGGGCGAACCTCAAGTGCTGTTGCTGGATGAGCCGGGCGTCGGCGTCGACCCGATCTCGCGCCGCGAGCTGTGGCGCATGGTGCACGAACTGGCCAACGACGGCATGCTGATCCTGTGGAGCACCTCTTATCTCGACGAGGCCGAACAGTGCCGCGAAGTGCTGCTGCTCAACGAGGGCGAGCTGCTGTTCAGCGGCGCACCGCAGGAGCTGACCCGCCGTATGGCCGGGCGCACGGTGTTGATCGCCGCGCCCCCCGGCAGCCATCGATCGCTGCTGCAGCGGGCGATCTGCCTGCCGGCGGTCACCGATGGGGTGATCCAGGGTAAGTATCTGCGCCTGATCCTGAAGGAAGGCGAAGATCACCGCCGGCTGTTGCAGGCGCTGGATCTGCCGGACGCCGAACTGGACGAAGCGGATCCGCGCTTCGAGGATGCGTTTATCGATCTGCTCGGCGGCGGCCCCAACCACCGCTCGGCGCTGGCGGAGATCATGCCGACCGTCAACGGCGCAAGCGGTGAAACGGTGATCGAAGCGGTGCAGCTGACCAAAAAATTCGGCGACTTCGCCGCTACCGATCACGTTGATTTCCAGGTGCGGCGCGGCGAAATTTTCGGCCTGCTCGGGCCGAACGGCGCCGGCAAGTCCACCACCTTTAAAATGATGTGCGGCCTGCTGATCCCCTCCAGCGGCAAGGCGCTGGTGCTGGGGATGGATCTCAAGACCAGCTCCGGCCAGGCGCGCCAGCGCCTCGGCTACATGGCGCAAAAATTCTCGCTGTACGGCAACCTGACGGTGGCGCAGAACCTGAAGTTCTTCTCCGGCGTCTACGGCCTGAGCGGCAAGGCGCAGCGCGACAAAATCGACGAGATGTCGCGCGCCTTCAACTTCGCGCCGATCCTCGATCAGACGCCGGACGCGCTGCCGCTCGGCTTCAAACAGCGCCTGGCGCTGGCCTGCGCGCTGATGCACGAACCGGATATCCTGTTCCTCGACGAACCGACTTCCGGCGTCGATCCGCTGACGCGGCGCGAGTTCTGGTTGCACATCAACGGCATGGTCGACAAGGGCGTCACGGTGATGGTGACCACCCACTTTATGGACGAAGCGGAGTACTGCGACCGCATCGGCCTGGTGTACCGCGGCAAGATCATCGCTGCCGGCACGCCGGACGATCTCAAACAGCAGGTGGCGCGCGACGACAATCCCAACCCCTCGATGGAGCAGGCATTTATCGAGCTGGTGCAGGGTTACGATGAGGAGGAATCACGGTGAGCGATAACCGCACCCCAATCGACGACGGCGGCTTCTCCTGGCGCCGGCTGCGCGCGCTGTGCCTGAAAGAAACGCGGCAGATACTGCGCGATCCCAGCAGCGGCCTGATCGCCTTCGTCATCCCGCTGATGCTGCTGTTTATCTTCGGCTACGGCATCAACCTGGACTCCAGCAAGCTGCATCTGGGCATTCTGATGGAGCAGCAGAGCGAAGACGCGCGCGATCTGGCCCAGGCGTTCGCCGGTTCGCCCTATATCGAACCGACCATCAGCGACAACCGCCAACAGCTGATCCAGCAGATGCAGGCCGGCACGATCCGCGGCCTGGTGGTGATCCCGGTGGATTTCGACCAGCGCATGGCGCGCCCGCACGACAGCGCCCCTATCCAGATCATCACCGACGGCAGCGAGCCGAACACCGCCAACTTCGTGCAGGGCTATGCCCAGGGCGTATGGCAAATTTGGCAGCAGCAGCGCGCCACCGATCGGGGGAACAGCGACAAACCGCTGATTGACGTACAGATGCGCTACTGGTTCAACCCGGCGGCCATCAGCCGGCACTACATCATTCCCGGCGCCATCACCATCATCATGACGGTGATCGGCGCCATCCTCACCTCGCTGGTGATCGCCCGCGAATGGGAGCGCGGCACCATGGAGGCCCTGCTGTCCACCCAGGTGACGCGCAGCGAGCTGCTGCTCTCCAAGCTGATCCCTTATTACTTCCTCGGCATGGCCGCCATGGCGCTGTGCATGGCGGTGGCGGTGTGGGTGCTCGGCGTGCCCTATCGCGGCTCCCTGCCGATCCTGCTGCTGATCAGCAGCCTGTTCCTCGCCAGCACCCTCGGCATGGGTCTGCTGATCTCCACCCTCACCCGCAATCAGTTCAATGCGGCGATGGTGGCGCTGAACGCCGCCTTCCTGCCGTCGATCATGCTGTCCGGCTTCATCTTCCAGATCGACAGCATGCCGGCCATCGTGCGTGCGGTGACCTATATCATTCCGGCGCGCTACTTCGTCAGCACGCTGCAAACGCTGTTCCTGGCGGGCAACGTCGGCACCGTGCTGCTGATCAATCTGCTGTTCCTGATCGCTTCCGCCGTGGTGTTCATCGGCCTGACGGCCTGGAAAACCCAGCGCCGGCTGGATTGAGGAGAAAAAGCGATGTTTCATCGTCTGTTGACGCTCATCATCAAGGAAATGCAGGCGCTGCTGCGCGATCCGCAAACCCGCGCCATTTTAATCATGCCGGTGATCCTGCAGGTGCTGCTGTTCCCGTTCGCCGCGACGCTGGAAGTCACCAACGCCACCATCGCGGTCTACAGCGAGGACAGCGGCCAAGCCTCGGTAGAGCTGACCCAGCGCTTCGCCAAGGCCAAGGCCTTTCAACACGTGCAGCTGCTGCGCAGCCCGCAGGAGATAAAAACCACCATCGACAACCAGCGGGCGCTGCTGCTGATCCGCTTCCCGGCGCAGTTCTCGCGCGATATCGCCACCGGCAACACCGCGCCGCTGCAGCTGCTGCTCGACGGGCGCAACTCCAACAGTGCGCAGATCGCCGCCAACTACGTGCAGCAGATCGTGCAGGAATATCAGAACGAGCTGCTCGGCAACCGCGCCAAACCCAACAACAGCGAGCTGGTGGTGCGCAACTGGTATAACCCGAATCTGGACTACAAATGGTTCGTGGTGCCGTCGCTGATCGCCATGATCACCACCATTGGCGTGCTGATCGTCACCTCGCTGTCGGTGGCGCGCGAACGCGAACAGGGCACGCTGGAACAGCTGCTGGTCTCGCCGCTCACCACCTGGCAGATCTTTATCGGCAAGGCGGTGCCGGCGCTGATCGTCTCCAGCTTCCAGGCCAGCATCGTGCTGCTGATCGGCATCTTCCTGTACCAGATCCCGTTTGCCGGATCGCTGCTGCTGTTCTATGCCACCATGCTGATCTACGGGCTGTCGCTGGTCGGTTTCGGCCTGCTGATCTCGTCGCTGTGCGCCACTCAGCAGCAGGCGTTCATCGGCGTGTTCGTGTTCATGATGCCGGCGATCCTGCTCTCGGGTTACGTCTCGCCGGTGGAGAACATGCCGGTGTGGCTGCAGGATCTGACCTGGGTCAACCCGATACGCCACTTCACCGACATCACCAAGCAGATCTACCTAAAGGACGCCAGCTTCGACATCATCTGGCACAGCCTGTGGCCGCTGCTGGTGATCACCGCCACCACCGGCAGCGCCGCCTACGCGCTGTTCCGCCGCAAAATCGCATAAAAAAAGCTCTGCATGTCACATGCAGAGCTCGGTAAGTCCTGGGGATTTCAAGCTACTGCTTGAAAGGCCACGGATTTAGCGACGGTTGCCGAAGATACGCAGCAACATCAGGAACAGGTTGATGAAGTCGAGATACAGCGTCAGCGCGCCGACGATGGCGTACTTGCGGAAGCTGTCTTTATCATCGGCGTTCAGCTGCTCGCCCATCGCCTTGAGTTTTTGCGTGTCGTACGCGGTCAGGCCGACGAACACCACCACCCCGATGTAGGTAATCGCCCACATCAGCGCGGTGCTTTTCAGCCAGATGTTCACCAGCGAGGCCAGCACGATGCCAATCAGCGCCATGAACAGCATGCTGCCGAAGCCGCTCAGATCGCGCTTGGTGGTGTAACCGTACAGGCTCATGGCGCCGAACATGCCGGCGGTGACCACGAAGGTGCTGGCGATCGAGCTGTAGGTGTAGGCGATGAAGATGCTCGACAGCGTCAGCCCGGTCAGCGCCGAGTACAGCATGAACAGCGAAGTGGCCACCGCGCCGCTCAGGCGGTTGACCATGCCGGAAATCACGAACACCAGCGCCAGTTGGGCGATGATCAGGCCGAAGAAGGTGATCTGGCTGGAGAAGATGAAGTTGAGGATCGCGGGCGTGTTGGCCGCATACCAGGAAACGAACGCCGTCAGCAGCAGACCGCAGGTCATCCAGCCGTAAACCTGCGCCATGTAGGCCTGAATGCCGCTGTTGGCACGTTCGACGATTGAACCATTAGAGCGTGGATATCGGTCCATGACGGTTACCTTTTGCGTAGTAAACAAGATTCCGAAGCCCCGCGAACGGGGCTTCGCCTGCTATAAGCGTACCACAGAATATGCCGGGCGAAAGCGGCAAAGGTCTTGATTTATTTCCGCTGTTGACGCGTTATTTAGCCGCGTCGTGCCAGCGCTGCGCGGCCTCGCGATCGCTGTCGCGGGCATCGACCCAACGATCGCCCTGGCCTGTCGCTTCGCGCTTCCAGAACGGCGCGCGGGTCTTCAGGTAGTCCATGATGAACTCGCTGGCGGCGAACGCCATGCTGCGGTGCGCGCCGGTCACGCCGACGAACACGATCTCGTCGCCGGGATACAACGCGCCGACGCGGTGGATCACCGTCACCCGCTGCAGCGGCCAACGGCTGCGCGCCTCGGCCACGATCTCCGCCAGCGCCTTCTCGGTCATGCCGGGGTAGTGTTCCAGCGTCAGCGCGCTGACGTCGTCACCCAGATTATGGTTGCGCACCTTGCCGGTGAAGGTCACTACCGCGCCATCGGCGTCGCACTGCGCCAGCCATTGGTACTCGTCGCCGACGTTGAAGGGCGCTTCGCCCACGCGAATGCGGGTATTTTCCATGCTTACCCCCCGGTGACCGGCGGGAAGAAGGCCACTTCATCGCCGGCGCGCAGCGGATGGTCCGCCGCCACCAGCGACTGATTGACCGCCGCCAACAGCTTGCCGGACTCCAGCGCCAGCGCCCAGCGATCGCCGCGCGCACACAGCGCCTGGCGCAGCGCCTCGACGGTCGGGTAATCCGCCGGCATCGACAGGCCGCCGGTGCCCACCAGTTCGCGCACCTGCGCGAAGAAAAGAATATCGATCATACGTTCACCTTAAAATCGCCGGATTTGCCGCCGCTTTTCGCCAGCAGGCGCACCGGGCCGATCACCATGTCTTTCTGTACCGCTTTGCACATGTCGTAGATGGTCAATGCCGCCACCGAGGCGGCGGTCAACGCCTCCATCTCGACGCCGGTTTTGCCGGTCAGCCGGCAGCAGGTTTCGATGCGCACCCGGTTGTGCTGCGTTTGCGCCTCCAGCTGCACTTCGACCTTGCTCAGCATCAGCGGGTGGCACAGCGGGATCAGCTCCCAGGTGCGTTTGGCCGCCTGAATGCCGGCGATGCGCGCCGTGGCGAACACGTCGCCCTTGTGATGGCTGCCGTCGACGATCATCGCCAGCGTGGCGGGCAGCATCTCGACGAAGGCTTCGGCGCGCGCCTCGCGCACCGTTTCGGCCTTGGCGGAAACGTCAACCATATGGGCTTCGCCGGCGGCGTTAATGTGGGTTAGCTGTGTCATGACTCAGGGCTTCTTCAAATGGGGCTGGAAGTTGCACGGGCGATGGCGCGCGTCCAACTGCTCTTCGATAATCCGCTCCCAGGCGGTGCGGCAGGCGCGGGTGGAGCCCGGCATGGCGAAGATCACCGTGCGGTTGGCCAGGCCGGCCAGCGCACGCGACTGGATCGTCGCGGTGCCGATCTCTTCGTACGACACCATGCGGAACAGTTCGCCGAACCCTTCCACCTCTCTGTCGAACAGCGGCAGCAGCGCTTCCGGCGTGTTGTCGCGGGCGGTAAAACCGGTGCCGCCGGTGATCAGCACCGCCTGCACGTTGTCATCGGCGATCCAGGCGGAAACCCGCGCGCGGATCTGGTAAATGTCATCTTTGACGATGGCGCGATCCACCACCTGATGACCGGCTTCCTGCGCCGCTTCCTGCAGATATTGGCCGGAGGTGTCTTCCGCCGCGCCGCGGCTGTCGGACACGGTCAGGATGGCGATATGCGCCGGAATAAACTCGCTGCTCGCATGGCTCATGGTTCAATAGGCTCCTATTGGCTGTCAGCCGCCGATAAACGACAGGTTCTGGGTGATCCCGCTGTTGCCCTGATGCAGGAAATGGGTCTGCTTCTTGCTCAGCAGCCCGCTCTGGATGCGCGCCTTGAGCGCGTCGAGCTGGCCGTCCTCTGCCAGCAGATCGCGCAGGGGCACCCCCTGCTCGCCGAACAGGCACAGGTGCAGATTGCCGATGGAAGAAACGCGCAGCCGGTTGCAGCTGGCGCAGAAGTCTTTCTCATACGGCATGATAAGACCCACCTCACCCTGGTAGTCCGGGTGGCTGAACACCTGCGCCGGGCCGTCGCTGCGGCCGCGCGCCTGGCGCTGCCAGCCCTGCTGCTCCAGCTGCCGGCGAATCACTTCGCCGGAAACGTGGTGTTTGCGAAACAGCTCGCCGCCCTCGCCGGTTTCCATCAGTTCGATAAAACGCAACTGGATCGGCCGGTCTTTGATCCAGACGAGAAAGGCGCCGAGCTGCTGGTGGTTAACGTCGCGCATCAGCACCGCGTTGACCTTAACCTTGCTGAAACCGGCGCTGAAGGCGGCGTCGATGCCGTCCATCACCTGGCGGAACTTGTCCTGACCGGTGATGGCGTGAAACTGGCGGGGATCCAGGCTGTCGACGCTGACGTTAATCGCCGTCAGACCGGCGTCACGCCAGGCGGCGACGTCGCGCGCCAGACGGTAGCCGTTGGTGGTGACCGCCAGGGTACGGATGGCCGGGTTTTCCCGCACGGCGGCGATGATCTCGGTAAAATCGCGGCGCAGCGAAGGCTCGCCGCCGGTCAGGCGCACCTTTTCGGTGCCCAGTTCGGCGAACGCGCGGCTGACGCGGCGGATTTCATCCAGCGACAGGAAGCTTTTCGGGCTGCCGCTTGGCTTGTAGCCGTCGGGCAGACAATAGGTGCAACGAAAGTTGCACACGTCGGTGATCGACAAGCGCAGGTAATAGAACTTGCGCTCATAAGCATCAATGAGTTGCGGCACCATAACACCTTTCCAAAGTCGGGAGATGCGAGCGTTTCCCCTCTGCACCCTGGTGGCTGACTTCGCCACGGCCCAGGCGCCATATCGTTCCGGATGAACAACGTAGGCGCAGGGGCTAGGAGTTTGATTTCTCTTCCCGCTACCTTGAGTAGCCGGAACGAAACCGTGGTTTTCAGCAGAATTCTAACGCTAATCGGCAACGATAGCCAACGCGTAAATTCGCTATATAATTGTCTATACAGCGTTTTTAGACGCCGTGTATTCTGGTAAACCATGATAAACATCACTTGCGCGGACGAATTGACCGGAATCACGCAAATGACACTCTTATCGCGTTTTTATGCCGGATCCGCTACCTTATGCGGGCAGTTCAGTCCCTTTGTAAGGAAATTTATGCGTAATCGTACCCTGGCCGATCTCGACCGCGTGGTGGCGTTAGGCGGCGGACACGGCCTGGGCCGTGTGATGTCGGCCCTGTCGTCCTTAGGCTCCCGCCTGACCGGCATCGTCACCACCACCGACAACGGCGGTTCCACCGGCCGTATCCGCCGTTCGGAAGGCGGCATTGCCTGGGGCGATACCCGTAACTGTCTCAACCAACTGATCACCGAACCGAGCGTCGCCTCGGCGATGTTCGAATACCGCTTCAGCGGCAACGGCGAACTGGCCGGCCACAACCTCGGCAACCTGATGCTGAAAGCGCTGGATCACCTGAGCGTGCGCCCGCTGGAAGCGATCAACCTGGTGCGCAGCCTGCTGAAGGTGGACGCGGCGCTGATCCCGATGTCGGAGCAGCCGGTGGATTTGATGGCGCACGATCACGAAGGCAACCATGTTTACGGTGAAGTGAATGTCGACCAGCTGACCCATATGCCGCAGGAGCTGATGCTGTCACCGCCGGTCAACGCCACGCGCGAAGCGCTGGACGCCATCGCACAGGCCGACGTGATCCTGATCGGGCCGGGCAGTTTCCTCACCAGCCTGATGCCGCTGCTGCTGCTGGACGATCTCACCCAGGCGCTGCGTCGCAGCAGCGCCAGCATGATCTATATCGGCAACCTCGGCCGCGAGCTGAGCGTGGCCGCCGCGGCGCTGTCGTTAAAGGATAAGCTGACGCTGATGGAAGAGAAGATCGGCCGCCGGATGATCGATGCGCTGATCGTCGGCCCGGCGGTGGACGCCAGTGAAGTGCAGGATCGGGTGGTGATTCAACAGCCGCTGGAAGCGAGCGACATCCCCTACCGCCACGATCGCCAGCTGCTGCGCCAGGCGCTGGATCGGGCGCTGGTAGAGCTGGCCGCCCGCCGCTGACCGAATTTAACCGTCTCGCCCGCGCAGCCAGGGATTATCGCTGGCTGGGGCGGGATGGCTGACCATATCGATATACAGATCTTCCACCTCTTTGCGCGCCCAGGGCGTGCGACGCAAAAACTTCAGGCTGGACTTGATGCTCGGATCGCTGCGGAAGCAGTTGATGCGAATGCGTGCGCCCAGCTCGGACCAACCGTAGTGATCCACCAGTTTATTCAGCAGTTGCTCCAGCGTCACGCCGTGCAGCGGGTCTTTGGACTGGTGTTGGCTCATGTTCGGTACTCTTCATGGTCAAATCGGGCCGCACACCTTAACAGCTTTGGCGCGGCCGACAAGGAATTTTGACGCCCGCGGCGCGGGCGCCATCCAACGGTCAGGAAATCGCTATGAACTGCTCGCGCAGCTGGTGGATCTCGTCGCGCAGCGCAGCGGCCTGTTCGAACTCCAGGTTTTGCGCGTGAGTGTACATCTGCGCCTCCAGATCGCGGATTTTCTGATCCAGCGCTTTCGGCGTGAGGTTCTGAAGCGAAGCGCCGCCGTCCAGCGCCTTGCCCTTGCCTTTGTTCTTGGCACGGTTGACCGGCTGGCCGATCTGCAGAATATCGCCGATCTTCTTGTTCAGCCCCTGCGGCACGATGCCGTTGGCTTCGTTGTAGGCCTGCTGCTTGGCGCGGCGCCGCTCGGTTTCGCCGATCGCCTTGGCCATCGAATCGGTGATGCGATCGCCATACAGGATCGCCTTGCCGTTCAGGTTACGCGCCGCGCGGCCGATGGTCTGGATCAGCGAACGCTCGGAACGCAGGAAGCCTTCCTTGTCGGCGTCCAGAATCGCCACCAGCGACACCTCAGGCATGTCGAGCCCCTCACGCAACAGGTTGATACCCACCAGCACGTCGAACTCGCCCAGGCGCAGGTCACGGATGATTTCGACCCGTTCCACGGTATCGATGTCCGAGTGCAGGTAGCGCACGCGCTCGCCATGCTCTTCCAGGTATTCGGTCAGGTCTTCCGCCATGCGTTTGGTCAGGGTGGTCACCAGCACGCGCTCGTTGATCGCCGCGCGCTTGCGGATCTCGGAGAGCAGATCGTCCACCTGGGTGGCGACCGGCCGCACCTCCACGATCGGATCCAGCAGCCCGGTCGGCCGCACCACCTGATCGATCAGATCGCCGCCGGATTTCTCCAGCTCATATTTGCCCGGCGTCGCGGAGACATAGATGGTCTGCGGCGCCAGCGCCTCGAATTCCTCGAAGCGCAAGGGGCGGTTGTCCAGCGCCGACGGCAGGCGGAAGCCGTACTCCACCAGCGTTTCTTTACGCGCGCGGTCGCCCTTGAACATCGCGCCGATCTGCGGAATGGTGACGTGGGATTCGTCGACCACCAGCAGGCCGTCCGCCGGCAGGTAGTCGAACAGCGTCGGCGGCGGCTCGCCCTCGGCGCGCCCGGACAGGTAGCGCGAGTAGTTTTCGATGCCCGAGCAGTAACCCAGCTCGTTCATCATCTCCAGATCGAACTGGGTGCGCTGCGTCAGGCGCTGCTCTTCCAGCAGCTTGTTGTTGGCCAGCAGCACCTTGCGGCGGTCCGCCAGATCGACCTTGATCTCTTCCATCGCCTGCATGATCCGCTCGCGCGGCGTCACATAGTGCGATTTCGGGTAGATGGTAAAACGCGGCACCACCTGCTCGATCTGTCCGGTCAGCGGATCGAACAGCGACAGCCGCTCCACTTCGTCGTCGAACAGCTCGACGCGCAGCGCCAGCTCGTCCGATTCCGCGGGGTAAATGTCGATCACCTCACCGCGCACGCGGAAGGTGGCGCGCTGGAAGGCCTGATCGTTGCGGGAATACTGCAGCTCCGCCAGCCGACGCAAAATGGATCGTTGATCGATGATCATGCCTTGAGTCAGGTGCAACATCATCTTCAGGTAAAGATCCGGATCGCCCAGGCCGTAGATCGCCGACACCGACGCCACCACCACCACGTCGCGCCGCTCCAGCAGCGCCTTGGTGGCGGAAAGGCGCATCTGCTCGATGTGCTCGTTCACCGAAGCGTCTTTTTCAATGAAGGTGTCGGAGCTGGGCACGTAGGCTTCCGGCTGGTAGTAGTCGTAGTAGGAGACGAAGTATTCCACCGCATTCTCCGGGAAAAACTCTTTCATCTCGCCGTACAGCTGCGCCGCCAGCGTCTTGTTCGGCGCCAGCACCATGGTCGGCCGATTCAGATCGGCTATCACGTTGGCGATGGTGAATGTCTTGCCCGAACCGGTGACCCCCAGCAGCGTCTGGTGCGCCAGGCCGTCTTCCAGCCCCTCTTCCAGCTTGCGAATGGCTTCCGGCTGATCGCCGGCCGGTTTGAACTCTGAATGCAGTTTGAAAAGTTTACTCATTGCTCGGCTACCCTGTGGAGATGCGCGCGCTCAGGCGGCCAGCCGGCTCTGCGCCGGGCATGGCCCCTAATTATGGAAAGTGTCGGCGATTTGCGCCAGTGCCCATGATACTGGATATAAAACCAGCTTCAAGCGGATTCGTCACTGCGCCCGGCGCCGCGGCAACGCGGTTGCACCGTGGCGTTACAGCCCGGTGACATTTTTATTGTCAATAACAGATTTATCCCCAGAACTTGCCGCGAATTAACTTATTGTTAGCACGGCGTCGAAAAATCATACATAGAGGCCTGATCAATGCCCTTGCGTCTTGATTTTAATTAAATTACTGATATTTAATGACATTAATAAAAAGACGAGAATGCGGACAAAGCGAACAGAACCCGCGTCGGCTCTCGCTTTACAGCGTTTTTCTAAATCTAATACACAAGGTTATCCACAGGAATAGTGGATAACTCTCACCGTCCCGCCCGGGGCGGGAGTTACAGAAAGAAAGCTTTTCGCCCTTTACACTCGCCAAAATGCCTTTTTTAGTTATTTTTTCATAAAAATATCGCTTTGTTTATGCCGATTAATACTAAAAATCCCCATTGCCAAAATCGCATTGGCCCCTTTCACGCGGATCGCTCTTGACGGCGGCGCAACGCCTTGCACCATGTTCTCACCGAAGAGCACCATGAGAGTGCAAAAAACGTCCGGGTTAACTTCCCTGCGCATTTTCAGGCCGCCGCGGCAGCGTGCGTCAGGCCTGACGAGTGGTTAACAAGGCGATAACAATCCCCGTTTTCACCCGGCGGCAAAACTGGCCTGAGAGTTGCTTTATCTTCCTGCGTATAAACGCGGTGCGGCAGCATGATGCGCTGCCTGCCGCGACGCGTGATCTCTGCGGCGCTATCGCCCGTAAAAGCGCAAGAACGACACCAAGTCGTCACAAGCGTCGTTTTTAACGACATATTGACTGTCATTCCGTCTACCGCAGACCTTGCTCTGGCTCATTGGACGGACGGCATTTTGTTCCAGACATTGCCACACTCGGGAAATCCGCCGCGCATGCGGCCTTTGCAGTCCCCGCCAACGAGTGAAACGGGCGTCTATGAGGAGAATGCCAAATGCTGAGCCTGAGATCGGTCAATCAATTTTACGGGCAGAACCACACCCTGTGGGACATCAACCTGGAGCTGCCGCACGGCCAGTGCACCGTGCTGCTTGGGCGCAACGGCGTGGGCAAAACCACGCTGGTCAACTGCATTATGGGGCATGTGCCGGTGGTGAGCGGCAGCATGACCTGGCAGCCAGCGGATCAGCCGCCGCAAAACCTGTTGCTGCAGCCGATGGAGCGCCGCGCCGCACTGGGCATCAGCCACGTGCCCCAGGGGCGGCAGCTCTTCTCGCAGCTGAGCGTGGAGGAGAATCTGCAGGTGGCGCAAATGGCCGGGCGCGGCGCCCCTCGCTGCATTCCGCCGCTGATCTACAGCCTGTTTCCCCATTTGCGTCAGATGCGCGCGCGCCGCGCCGGCGATCTGTGCGTGGGCGCCCAACGCCAGCTGGCGATTGGGCGGGCGCTGGCCCAGGAGCCGGCACTGCTGATCCTCGACGAACCGACGGCGGGCGTACCGCCCTCGATCGCCGCCGACATCGGCAACGTGATCCGCTGGCTCAACCGCGAATTGGGCATGACCATTTTACTGGTGGAGCATCAGCTGCCGTTCGTGCGCCGGGTGGCGGACCGCTTCTGCCTGTTGGACAGCGGGCGCACGGTGGCGCACGGCGCGCTGGCGCAGCTGGATGAGGCGTTGATCGGCGCCGGGCTGGCGCGCCAGGAAGGAGAATGAGGGAGAAAGCCTCCCTCATGGAGGGTTTATAGCAGGCTGATATCCAGATACTGCCCCAGCGGCGCCCGCTCGGCCTGCGGCAGGTGCGGGATTTCGCCCAGCAGCGGCGCCGGCAGCATGCGGCGCAGCGTGGCCAGGTATTCCTGATGCCGCCGCCCCGGCGGCGTCACGTCGTTGGCGATCCAACCGGCCAGCGTCAGCCCCGCCTGTTGCACCGCCTGCGCCGTCAGCACCGCGTGGTTGATGCAGCCCAGTTTAATGCCCACCACCAGGATCACCGGCAGTTGCTCCTGCTGCACCCAGTCGGCGAAGGTGTACTGCGCCGACAACGGGGTAAACCACCCGCCGGCGCCCTCGACCAGCACCCAGTCGGCGCGCTGCTCCAGCCGGCGCAGGCCGTCGGACAGCCGCGCCGCCTCAATCGGCCGGCCTTCATCGGCACTGACGATATGCGGCGAGGTCGGTTCGGCAAAAACGTAAGGGTTCACTTCGTCGTAGCGGAGCGCCACGCCGCTGTTGGCCTGCAGCGCCAGCGCGTCGCCGTTGCGCAGCCCCTCGGCGGTCATCTCGCTGCCGGAAGCCACCGGCTTATAACCTGCGCTGCGGTAGCCCGCCCGGTTGGCGGCCTGCAGCAAGGCGCTGCTGGCGACGGTTTTTCCGACCTCGGTGTCGGTGCCGGTCACGAACCAACGTTTAATCACGATAAATCACTCCATAAACCAGATGATAGCTGAGCGGGAACTGCCCCTGCCGGCACGGGTAAGCCGCCTGCAGCGCGGCGAGACGGCCGCGCGACATCAGGCCGCCCTCGCGCCCCTGATGCAGGTGCGTGGCCCCGATGCCCTTGAGCGAACGCATCAGCGCCATCACGTCCGGGTAGTTCAGGGTGCGCAACTCCGTGACCAGCTCGTGTCGGTATTCAGCACAGGCGGCGCGGATCTGCGCCAGCGGCAGGAAAGCGTTCACGTGGCGCTCGCCGTCCACCTGTTGCCAGGCGTCCCCCAGCTCCTGTAGCGATCCCGCCGCCAGCGTGGAAAACAGGATCGCGCCGCCGGGGCGGGTCACGCGATACAGCTCCGCCAGCGCGGCGGGCAGATCGCTGCACCACTGCACCACCAGGCTACTGAAACAGATGTGCATCGCTGCATCGGGCAGCGGCACCTGTTCGATATCACCCAGCAGATAATGGTGCGCCGCCTGCCGTTGACGGGCAACGTCCAGCATGCCCGGCGCCAGATCGAGCGCGGTCACCTGCTTGCCGCGCTCGCGCCACAGGCGGCTGAAATAGCCGGTGCCGCAGCCGGCATCCAGCAGCCGTTCGCCCGGATGGGCACTCCCCATCCCCAGTAAGCGCTCGCCAACGTCTCGCTGCAGCGCGGCGGCGGCGTCGTAGCTGCCAGCGGCGCGGCTGAAGGCCGAAGCGACCGCCTGTTTGTTCACCGCGTCATTGGCTGACGTCATGCAATACCTCCAGCAGGCGATCGATGTCCTGCGGCTGATGCGCCGCCGTCAGGGTGATGCGCAGCCGCGCGCCGCCCGGCGGCACCGTCGGTGGGCGGATGGCGCTCACCCACAGCCCGCGCTCACGCAGGCGGGTCGCCAGATCGAGCGCGCGTTGATTGTCTCCCACCAGCAGCGGCTGGATGGCGGTGTCGGAATCCGTCAGGGTTAGCGCCAGCGGCGCCGCGCCCTGGCGGAAACGCCGAATGTTGTCCTGCAGCCGGGCGCGCAGTTCATCGCCCTCTCGAATGCAGGCCAGCGCCGCCTGCAGCGCGCAGGCCTGCGCCGGCGGCATCGCGGTGCTGTAAATCAGATGGCGGGCGAACTGCAGCAGATACTCGGCGGTCGCCTCATCGCACAGCACCGCCGCGCCGCTGACGCCGAACGCCTTGCCGAAGGTCGCCACCAGCAGTTCAGGGCGCACGCCCTGTTGCCAGCAGCTGCCGCGGCCTTGCTCGCCGCGCACGCCGACGCCGTGGGCATCGTCCACCATCAGCCAGGCGCCCGCCGCGCGGGTTAAGCGATGCAGTTCCGCCAACGGTGCGCCGTCGCCGTCCATGCTGAACACCCCTTCGGTCACCGCCAACCGCTGCCCTTCACAGGGTTTGGCCAGCAGATCCGCCAGCGCCTGCGGCTGATTGTGCTGGAAGCGGCGCAGCTCGGCCGGCGACTGCGCCGCCGCCTCCAGCAGCGAGGCGTGGCTGAGGCGATCGGCTAAAATGCGATCGCCTTTCTGCATCAACGCCGCCAGCACCGCCTGGTTGGCGGCGTAACCGGAGATGAACAGCAGCGCGCGCGGATAGCCGAGCCACGCCGCCAGTTGCTCCTCTAGCGCCTGATGCGCTGCGCAAAAGCCGGTGACATGGCCCGACCCGCCGCTGCCGACGCCGTAACGCTGCGCGCCCTGCTGCCAGGCAGCGATCACCCGCGCATCCTGGCTCAGCCCCAGGTAGTCGTTGCCGGAGAAGTTCAGGTAGAGACGATCGCCGAGTCGGATCTGGCGGCCGTTGCCGCCCTCGGTGGTCTGTCGCCGACGGTAGGCGGCGTTCAGGCGCCGCTCTGCCAGCGCTTGCTCGATGCGTTGTGGCCAGCTCATCACAGCGCCGCGTTGTAAAACTCGGCGGTATCGGCGTTCAGCAGCTGCTTAGCCAGCACCTGCTGTTGCTGGTTGTCGCCGTGTTCGGTGGCGGTCTGCTGCGGGTTCAGCCCCAGCTTGCGGAACAGTTGCAGATCCTTGTCTTCTTCCGGGTTCGGCGTGGTCAGCAGCTTGCAACCGTAGAAGATCGAGTTGGCGCCGGCCATGAAACACATCGCCTGCGTCTGTTCGTTCATCTGTTCACGGCCGGCGGAGAGGCGGACATAAGAAGACGGCATCATGATGCGCGCCACCGCGATGGTGCGGATAAAATCAAACGGATCGACGTCGTCGTTATCCGCCAGCGGCGTGCCTTTTACCTTCACCAACATGTTGATCGGCACGCTCTCCGGCGGTTTCGGCAGGTTGGCCAGCTGCACCAGCAGCCCGGCGCGGTCGCGCACCGTTTCACCCAGCCCGACGATGCCGCCGGAGCATACTTTGATACCGGCGTCGCGCACTTTGTCGAGCGTATCCAGGCGTTCCTGGTAGCTGCGGGTGGTGATGATGCTGCCGTAAAACTCCGGCGAGGTATCGAGGTTATGGTTGTAATAATCCAGCCCGGCTTCCGCCAGCCGCTCGGCCTGAGTGCCGTCCAGCGTGCCCAGCGTCATGCAGGTTTCCATACCCATCGCTTTCACGCCCTGCACCATCTGCTGCAGATAAGGCATATCGCGCTCGTGCGGGTTCTTCCACGCCGCGCCCATGCAAAAACGGGTCGAGCCGTTCGCCTTGGCCTTGCGCGCCGATTCCAGCACCTGCTCGACCTGCATCAACCGCTCCGACTCCAGGCCGGTCTTGTAGCGCGAGCTTTGCGGGCAGTATTTGCAGTCTTCCGGGCAAGCGCCGGTCTTGATCGACAGCAGCGTGCTGACCTGCACCTGACGCGGATCAAAGTGCTGGCGGTGTACGGTTTGCGCTTCGAACAGCAGTTCAAGCAGAGGTTTATCAAACAGGGCCTGGGCTTGCCCTACTGTCCAGTGAATGCGATCGGCCATCATGGCGTCTCCAAAACGAAAAAGTGTCGCCAGTTTAAATATTGTGGATATACTGTCAACCAATCTTAATTCAATTTGGTTTACAAGTATGTCTGTCACCGCTTCCGACCTGGCGTTTGACCAACGTCATATCTGGCACCCCTACACCTCCATGAGCCGCCCGTTACCCTGTTACCCGATCGAGTCGGCCAGCGGCGTCGAGCTGCAGCTGGCGGACGGCCGGCGTCTGGTGGACGGTATGTCCTCCTGGTGGGCGGCGATCCACGGTTACAACCATCCGCACCTGAATCAGGCCGCCAGCCGGCAGCTGGAGAAGATGTCGCACGTGATGTTCGGCGGTATTACCCATCCGGCCGCCATCTCGCTGTGCCGCCGGTTAGTGGCGATGACGCCGGAAGCGCTGCAGTGCGTGTTCCTGGCGGATTCCGGTTCGGTGGCGGTGGAAGTGTCGCTGAAGATGGCGCTGCAGTACTGGCAGGAGCGCGGTGAGCGGCGGCAGCGCATCCTGACGCTGCGCCACGGCTATCACGGCGATACCTTCGGCGCGATGTCGGTCTGCGATCCGGACAACTCGATGCACAGCCTCTATCAGGGTTACCTGGCGCCGCACCTGTTCGCCACCGCGCCGCAGTGCCGCTTCGACGAGGAATGGCGCGAAGAGGACATCACGCCGTTCGCCGCGCTGCTGGAGCAGCACGCCGGTGAAGTGGCGGCGGTGATCCTGGAACCGGTGGTGCAAGGCGCCGGCGGCATGCGTATCTACCACCCGACCTACCTCAAGCGGGTGCGCGAGCTGTGCGATCGCCATCAGGTGCTGCTGATCGCCGACGAGATCGCCACCGGCTTCGGCCGCACCGGCAAGCTGTTCGCCTGCGAGCACGCGCAGGTGGTGCCGGACATTCTCTGCCTGGGCAAGGCGCTGACCGGCGGCTACATGACGCTGTCCGCCACCCTGACCACCCGCCACGTGGCGGAGACCATCAGCAACGGCGCGGCCGGCTGCTTTATGCACGGCCCAACCTTTATGGGCAACCCGCTGGCCTGCGCGGTGGCGGACGCCAGCCTGGCGCTGCTGGCGGAAAATCGCTGGCAGGCGCAGGTGAGCGCCATCGAAGCCCAGCTGAAACAGGAACTGCTGCCGCTCGCGGCGCTGCCGAAGGTGGCGGACGTGCGGGTGCTGGGCGCGATTGGGGTGGTGGAGATGCGTGAACCGGTGGACGTCGCCGAGCTGCAGCGCGGATTCGTCGAACGCGGGGTGTGGATCCGGCCGTTCGGCAAGCTGATTTACCTGATGCCGCCTTACATCATCGAAGCGGAACAGCTCAGCCGCCTGACCGCCGCCGTCGCCGCCGCCGCGCGTTAATGGCTTACCAATGCTGGTCCAGATAGCGGGCCAGCAATCCCAGACACAGCAGCCAAAGTAAAATGATCATCGCTGCCGCCATGCGGCCGGTGGGGTTATCGACGCGCTTTTGCGCCTTCTCGCGCAGCTCGGCCATCAGCGGCTTGGGGATCAGGCGCACCGCCAGCATGATGCCCAACGGCACGATGATGACGTCATCCAGATAGCCCAGCACCGGAATGAAGTCCGGGATCAGATCGATCGGCGAGATCGCATAGCCGGCCACCAGCAGCGCGATCAGTTTGGCGTACCACGGGGTGCGCTTATCACGGGCGGCCAGCCACAGCGCGTAAATATCGCGCTTGATGCTTTTGGCCCAACGGCGCAGCCAGCCGAACCACGGCGTGCGTTTTTTCAGTGAGATCATGGTGGCGTTGTTTGGCTATCCGGCGGTCTGTAGGAAGGAAGATGCGGCCATGGTAACCGATCCGCGCCGCCGTTGGCGAATGGCAATCCCACTTGTATTGTCACGGCGAAACGATCTAGCTTAAGGGTCCGCGTTTACCGACAACTGGGAGTCACTATGGCTTTTCGTTTGTACAGCAACGATCTGCAGGACGGCGGCAAGCTGCCGCAGGCGCAGGTCTTCAACGGCATGGGCTACCACGGCGATAACCTGTCGCCCCACCTGGCCTGGGACGGCGTGCCGGCCGGTACCAAGAGCTTCGTAATCGCCGTTTACGATCCCGATGCCCCAACCGGCTCCGGCTGGTGGCACTGGATCGTGGCCAACATTCCCGCCGACGTGCGCGAGCTGCCGCAGGGCGCGGGCTCCGGCAAAGCGCCGCTGCCCGCCGGCGCACTGCAGACCCGCACCGACTTCGGCTTGGCTGGCTACGGCGGCGCGGCGCCGCCAGAGGGCGAGAGCCACCGCTACCAGTTCACCGTGCATGCGCTGGACGTGGAACATATCGAGGTGGATGAGGGATCCAGCGGCGCGCTGGTGGGCTTCAACGTCCATTTCCACAGCCTCGGCAGCGCCACGCTGACGGTGACGTTCAACTGATCCCCCGCCAATAAAAAAGCGCGATTCAACCGAACCGCGCTTTTTCCATACTCGTCTGACCGCCGAATTACTTCGCCAGCACGCTCACCCACATCGGGCCTTTGCCTACCGGATAACGCGCCAGCGTGGTCAGCTCACCGCTGCGCTGATCAATCTCATGCACCGCGATGTGATCGGATTTCTGGCCGGACGAAATCACGAAGCGGCCGCTGTGATCGATGTTGAAACCGCGCGGCTGCGCTTCGGTCGGGTGATAGCCGACCACGCTCAGCGTGCCGCCGTCTTCGGAAACGCTGAAGATGGTCAGAATGCTGGCGGTGCGATCGCTGGTATACAGGAAGCGGCCGTTCGGCGTGATATGAATGTCCGCCGCCCAGCGGGTGCCGTCGAAGTCGGCCGGCATGATGTCCAGCGTCTGCGTCACGGTGTAGTGGCCGCCGTTTTCCGAGATGGCCAGCACGTCCACCGTACCGTCCAGCTCATTGACGCAGTAGGCGAACTTGTCGTTGTGGTGGAACGCCATATGACGCGGCCCGGCGCCGGCGGCGGTCGCCACCGCTTCCTGCGCATGTGGCGTCAGCTGGCCCGCCAGGCTCAGGTTGAACAGGCGGATGCGGTCTTCTTTCAGGCAAGGCACCAGCACCAGCTGGTTAGTCGGATCGATGTTCGCCGAGTGCGGTGCGCTCAGGCCGTCGATCTGCTGAATCGGCGCCGTCACCACGCCGTCGTGGCCGATCGGGCTGATGCTGGCGCAGTTGCCGCTGTAGGAGGCGGAGAACAGATAACGCCCCTGCAAATCGGTGGAAATATGGGTCGGGCTGCCCGGCAGCGGCGCCATGCCGGCCTGCTGCAGCGTGCCGTCCGCCTCGATGCGGTAGCTGACGATGCCGAACGCCGGACGTACACCGACGTACAGGTGAGTCTTGTCCGGATGAAGGGTCATCGGCTGCACCTGGCCCGGCACGTCAACGGTTTGCAGCAGCGCCAGCGCGCCGGCATCGTCCAACTGCCAAACGTGGATCTGCTGGCTCTCCGGGCTGGCGACATAAACGATTTGCTTCATGTGTTCTCCTTGCAAAGGGTAAAAGAGGAACCGGTTTCAGGCCGTTCGATTGCCCCTAGCTTACCGCACATCCGTCGCATGGCAACCCCGCTTAGCACCGGAAGCTCACGCGGTTTTCTCCGTTGGCTATCCGGTGTACCATCGGATTAATTTTATGGCTAACGATAACGAGAACCCTATGAGCTACCGCGTCATTGCCCTCGATCTTGACGGCACCCTGCTGGACAACCAAAAACGCATCTTACCGCAGTCGCTGGAAGCGCTGGCGCAGGCACGCGCCGCCGGCATCCAGGTGGTGGTGGTCACCGGCCGTCACCACGTCGCCATCCATCCGTTCTACCAGGCGCTGCAGATAGACACCCCGGCCATCTGCTGCAACGGCACCTACCTGTATGATTTTCAGCAGAAGAAGGTGCTGGCGGCCGATCCTCTGGCGAAAGATCAGGCCAAGCAGGTGCTGCAGATGCTCAAACAGACCGACATTCACGGGCTGATGTACGTCGACGACGCCATGCTCTACCAGGAGCCGAGCGGCCACGTGACCCGCTCGCTGGCCTGGGCCGAAACCCTGCCGGTAGCGCAGCGCCCAACGCTGCTGCAGGTCGGCAGCCTGGCGCAAGCGGCCGACGACGCGCAGGCGATCTGGAAATTCGCCACCTCGCACGCCGATACCCTGGCGCTGCGCGAGTTTGCCGACACGGTGGAGAAAGAGCTTGGGCTGGCGTGCGAATGGTCCTGGCACGATCAGGTGGATATCGCCAAAGGCGGCAACAGCAAAGGCAAGCGCCTGCGCCAATGGGTGGAGTCGCAGGGGCTGAGCATGGATCAGGTGGTGGCGTTCGGCGACAACTACAACGACATCAGCATGCTGGAAGCGGTCGGGTTGGGCGTGGCGATGGGCAACGCCGATGACGCGATCAAGGAACGCGCCGATCTGGTGATCGCCGATAACCTGCAGCCGGGCATCGCCGAGGTGATCCGCACCCGCGTGCTGTAATCTTTTCGCCCTCCCGCCGGGAGGGCCTGTCTTAGCGGCTCTCGCGGCTGATCGACACGCTCTTCACCTGCGCGTACAGCCACTGCCCAGGGCGGATCGCCAGTTCGTCTCGCGCCCACGGCGTGATCCGCGCCCACAGCACGTGCTCCCCGACCGCCAGCTTCACTTCCACCTGCCCGTCCACGTCCAGACACTCGCTCACCTTGGCCGGCAACACGTTGCGAATGCTGCTGTTGACCGGCGGCTGCAGCACCAGCGAGACGTCGGCGGCGTTGATGCGAATGCGCAACTGGGTGCCCAATTCGGCGTCGATACCGCTGACCCACAGCCTTTGATCGCCTAGCGCCAGCGCGGTCATGGCATAGCGTTGATGATGCTCAATCACGCTGACGCGCAGCACGCTGCTTTGATCTTCACGCTGCAGCCACGGCCGCAGTGCGCTGCTGGCCCAGACGGCTTCCAGCCCGCCGAACGCGCGCACCTCGCCGCGATCCAGCACCATCACCTGCTCGGCCAGGCGCAGGATCTCGTCCAGGCTATGGCTGACGTAGAGGATGGGGATGTTGACGTCCTGCGCCAACCGCTCCAGATACGGCAGCAGCTCGCGTTTGCGCGGCAGATCGAGCGAGGCCAGCGGCTCGTCCATCAGCAGCAGTTCCGGCGCGGTCAGCAGCGCGCGGCCGATCGCCACCCGCTGTTTTTCACCGCCGGAGAGCGTCAGCGGCAGCCGATTGAGCAACGGCCCGATGCCCAGCAGCTCGACGATGGTGTTGAACTGTGCGCGCATGCCGGCCGCCATGCCATACTGCAGGTTGCCACGCACCCGATAGTGCGGGAACAGCCGTGCATCCTGAAACACGTAGCCGATACGGCGCTTTTCCGGCGGCAGGCAAAGGCCCGCGGCGGTATCCACCAGCGTGCGGCCATTGAGCGCGATGCGCCCCTGCTGCAAACGGGTCAGGCCGCCGATGGCATTGATCAGGGAAGTTTTACCCGCGCCGGACAGGCCGAAAATCGCGGTGATGCCCTGCGCCGGCAAATCGGCGCGGACGTTGAGATTAAGGTCGCCCAGCTGCTGCGAGAAATCCAGCTCCAGCATTTACACCCCCATCCGTTTGCGGCCCCAGCGGGCCAGCCATTCGGACACCATCAGCGAAGCCAGCGACAGCACGATGGCGATCACGCACAGCCGCGCGGCGGCGGCTTCCGCCCCCGGCGTTTCGATCAGCGTATACATCGCCAGCGGAATGGTGCGGGTTTCACCGGGAATGTTGGAGACGAAGGTGATGGTGGCGCCGAACTCCCCCAGCGAGCGGGCGAAGGCCAGCACCACGCCGACAATGACGCCGGGCAGCGACAGCGGCAGCGTGATGGTGAAAAACACCCGCCACGGGTTGGCGCCCAGCGTGCGCGCCGCCTGCTCCAGCCGGGTATCCACCGCCTCCAGCGCTAGCCGGATGGCGCGCACCATCAGCGGAAACGCCACCACCGCCGATGCCAGCGCGGCGCCGCGCCAGCTAAAGCTGAAGCTAAAGCCGAACCAGTCGTACAGCCACTCGCCGATGACGCCGCGCCGCCCCATGGCGATCAGCAGCAAATAGCCGACCACCACCGGGGGCAGCACCAGGGGCAGGTGAATGACGCCGTCCAGCAGCGCCTTGCCGGGAAAGCGGCAACGCACCAGCACCCAGGCCATCAGAATGCCGAACGGCAGGCTGCAGACCACCGCCAAACCGGAAACTTTCAGGCTCAGCTCAACCGCCTGCCACTCGTACTCACTCAGAATCATTTACGCGGGGTGAATCCATAATGTTCAAAAATAGCGGCCGCTTCCGGGCCCTTCAGATAGGTATAGAAAGCGCTGACCGTCGGATTTTGACGATCTTTCACAATCGCCATCGGATATTCAACCGGTTTGTGGCTGTCTTCCGGGAATACGCCCACCACTTTCACCTTGTCGCTGGCGACCGCGTCGGAGCCGTAGACGATGCCGAGCGGCGCTTCACCGCGCTCCACCAGCGCCATCGCGCTGCGCACGTTGTTGGCGCGCGCCAGTTTCGGCTCCAGCGCGCTCCAGGCGCCCAGGTGTTCCAGCGCCTCTTTGGCGTAGATGCCGGCCGGCACGTGATCCGGATCGCCCACCGCCAGACGGCCGCCGTTGAGCAGCTTGGTCCAGTCGGTCTGCTTGTCGATGGCGATCTTATCTTGCTTATCGCTCTTGGCGGCGATCAGCACCAGTTCGTTGCCCAGCAGCGTATAGCGGGTGTCTTTCACCATCTGCTGCTTGTCGATGGCGTAATCCATCCACTGTTGATCGGCGGAGATGAACAGATCGGCCGGGGCGCCCTGCTCAATTTGGCGCGCCAGCGTCGAGGAGGACGCGAAGGAGGAAACCACCTGCACGTCCTTGCCTTTTTGATACTGGGTGGCGATGTCCTGCAGCGCGTTGGTCAGCGACGCGGCGGCGAACACGGTGATCTTTTCCGCCGCCGAAGCCTGTGCCACCAGGCCCGATGCCAACACGATCCCGCCAACCCATTTGGTCCATTGCTGTTTCATTGTTTTTCTCCGCAAGTTAACGTGCATTATCACTCTTCGTTATATAAAAAATAATATAACGTTGCGCGAAAGCTTGTCATGCGGTTTATCGGCAAAGCGTGAGATAACTTGAGGAATGCCCGCCGGGCGATGCCGGCGGGTATCGGGATGGGGAACGGTCAGTGCTGGGTGCGATTTTCTTTCGAACGGCCCACTTTGGAGAAGACGTTGAACACTTCGCCAAAACCGTAGATCAGGCCGAGGATCAGCGCCATGACCACCGGCACCATGACCACGGCAAACAACAGACTTTTCAATAATTCCAACATGATAGCCTCGCTTAACTGCCCATTGAGCGGCAAATGCCTTTCACCGCATATCGGGTTATTCTAACCCAAAAAAATCGGTAAAACCGGAGTTATTTTAGCCAGCAGGGCGAAATTGTGATCGGCTAAACGTGCCCTTTCCACCGGGCTCATGCCGGTGCGGGGTAATAGATCAGCGGCGGCGCATAGCCGGCGGGCGCCGCCAGCCGGGCCTCCACCCCGAACACCGCGCGAATGTTCTCCGGCGTCAGCGCCTGCCGCGGCGCACCCGCCGCACAGACCCTGCCCCGCTGCAGCAGCGCCACCCGATCGCAATAGCAGGCGGCCAGATTCAGATCGTGCAGCGTCACCACCACGCTGAGTTTCAGCCGACGCAGCAAGGCCATAAACTGCTGCTGATGGGCGATATCCAGATGGTTGGCGGGCTCATCCAGCAGCAGCCACGGCGTTTGCTGCGCCAACGCGCGCGCCAGGTGCACCCGCTGCCGTTCGCCGCCGGACAGCCGCTGCCAATCGCGATCGGCCAGGTGGCTGATGCCCACTTGCTCCATCGCCTGCCCGGCGAGGCGGCGATCTTCGGGGCCGAAACCGCGCCAGCGGCCGATATGGGCCAGGCGCCCCAGCAGCACCGCCTCCTTCACCGGCAGCGCGAAGGCGCCGGGGGCGGATTGCTCAAGAAAAGCGATGCGCCTGGCTCGCCCCCGCCCGGAAAACGCGGTAATTTCGCGTCCTTCCAACCAAACGCAGCCCCCGGCGGCAGGCTGCAACCCGGCCAGCAGCTTGAGCAACGTGGATTTACCGCTGCCGTTGACGCCGAGCACGCCGGTAACCTCACCGGGCAAGGCGCAGAAATCCAGATTTTCCAGCACCGTGCGTTCGCCCGCTCGCCAGCTCACCGCTTCGGCGCACAGGCCGGATCGCGCTTTTTCAATCGTCATGCATTGACCTTCCGATACAGCAACAGCAGGAATACCGGCACCCCCAACAGCGCCGTCAGCACGCCGACCGGCAGCTCGCGCGGGGCAAACAGCGTTCTGGCCAGCGTGTCCGCCGCCACGGCGAACAGCGCGCCGCACAGCGCGCTGGCCGGCAACAGCAGCCGATGCCGCGAGCCGACCAGCCGCCGGGCGACGTGCGGCACCGTCAGCCCGATAAATCCCACCGCGCCGCTGAACGCGACGATCGCCGCCGTCAGCGCGGTGGTCACCACATACAGCAGCAGCTTCAGCGGAGCCACCGCCACCCCCAGCGAAGCGGCGGTCACGCCGCCGAACGCCAGCGCGTCCAGCTCACCCGCCCGCAGCCAACAAAGCAGCAGCGCCGCCGCCAGCGCCAGCCCGCACAGCCCGACCTGTGGCCAGCGCGCGTCGCTGAACGATCCCAGCAGCCAGAACATCACGCCGCGCGTGGCGTTGGCATCCGCCTGCCAGAGGGTGATCAGCGAAGTCAACGCAGAAAGCAGCTGCGTCACCGCCACCCCGGCCAGAATAAACAGCGTGGACTCCCCCTGCAGCGAACGCCCGGCCAGCAGCATCACCAACGCAAACGCTCCCAGCGCGCCGATAAACGCGCCGCCGGACACCGACAGCAGGCCGCCCCCCAGCCCCAATACCAGCACCGTTACCGCCCCCACGCCGGCGCCGGAGGAGATCCCCAGCACCCAGGGATCGGCCAGCGGATTGCGGGTCAGCGACTGCAGCACGGTGCCCGCCAATGCCAGCCCGGCACCGGCCAGCGCCGCCAACAGCGCGCGCGGCATCCGCAGCGACCAGATGATGCGCTGATACACCTCGGCATCGGTCGCCGCGCTGCCGCTGACGCCGAATACGATGCGCCAGGCGTCGTGCCACGCGATCGGCGCAGGCCCCGACAGGGTGGCGCCCAGCAGAGCCAGCGGCAGCGCCGCCGCCAGCAACAGCAGCCAGCCGGCCTTACGGCCGGGCAGTAACCGCCGGATCATGCTATTTCCAGCCTGCGATCACATAGTCGTCCAACAGCTGCCACACCGTCCCCGCCTCGCTGAAACCGGCTTGTCTAAGCGCCGCGAGCTGGAAATCCACCGGCGTCGGCGGCGGCACCGGGCGGCCGGCGAACAGCGCTTCACGCTCGGCCTGATAAGCGGCCAGCGCCGGCGATTGCAGCGCGCTCGCGAACCAGCGATCCCAATCCTCGACGCCGTTGTCCCAGGCGCGCTGTTGGGTCTGCTCATCATGCCGCTCCGCCAACGCTTTCAGCCGCGGCTGCCGCTGGTCATAGCGCTGATGATCGGCGTTCAGGAACACGCCGCCGTCGGCCAGCAGCCCGGCAACGTTGCGGTACAGCGCCAGCTGCTGCTCGGGCATCAGCCAGTGCAGCGCCGTGCTGGACACCGCCGCCTGCGGCGCGGGGCCGGACAGCGCGGAAAAACAGGCCGGATCCGCCAGATCGGCCTGCAGAATGCGGATCCGATCGCCGTACGCCGCCAGCGCGCCGCGCGCCACTGCCAGCAGCAGCGGATCGAGATCGATGGCGGTCACTTTGGCCTGCGGAAAGCGCTGCAAAATGCGCAGGCTTAGCGATCCAGGGCCACAGGCCAGATCCACCACGTGAAAATCCTGGCCGGCGGCCAGCGCCAGCACCTCCAGCTGGGCGTTAAAACGCGCTTCCCGCTCGGCGATGTAAGCCGCCTGCTGGCGATCCCAGGAGTCCAGCAGCGAAGAGAATGAAACGGCAGTCATATCAAGGTTCCTTGTTGGAAAAAGTCGGCGCCTGCGGCGGCAAGGCCGCCAGGCCCCGAATCAAACGGCCCAGCGCCGCCACGGTGCGGGCGGAAGGGTCCATGTCGTAACCGGGGAGGATCACGTAGCGCCGCTGACGCACGGCGCGCAGCGTCGCGGTCAGTGGGTGATGCTCCAGAAAGGCGATCTTGTCGGCCGCGCTGTCGCCGAGGCCGCCACGCGGCAGATCGCCAAGCACGATCGCATCCGGATCGCGGGCGGCGATAACCTCCCAGGACACCGTCGGCCACAGCTCGGGCCGATCGCCGAACAGGTTCTCGCTGCCGACGCTGCGGCTCAGCAAGCCTGGCGCGCCGCAGCAGCCCGCCACGTAGGGCGTTTGCGCGCCGGCATACCACCACAGCAGACGCAAATGCGGCAGCGGTGCGCGCTGCGCCTCAAACGCCTGCAGTTGCCCGCGCAGCCGTTCGACCAGCGCTTCACCGGCGCGGCTGACGTTGAAAATACGCGCCAGCTCCCTCAGCTCGGTGAAAATGTCTTCGAACGTCAGCGCGGCGGCGATCGCGCTTTGCTGGCCGCTGCAGGCGCCGGGAGAGAGATAAGTGCCGATGCCCCATTCTGCCAGCAGCGCCCGGTCTGGCGTTTCCGAGCTGTGCAGCCAGTAATAGCTGGCCGAATAGACAAAATCCGGCTGCATCAGCAGCAACGCCTCCGCCGTGGGCGGCGCCGGACTGGTGGGCGCCCGCAGCGCATCGGCCGGCGCCGTCGGCACGGGATCGCGCGCGCGGTCATACCCGACCACGCCGATCGCACGGCCAGCCAGCCCCAGCGCCAGCAGGTTTTCCAACGCCGGGTTGGCGTAAACCAGCACCCGCTGCGGCGGCTGCGGGTAATCGCGCGTTACCCCGCAATTTTGCAGGCTGACGGCATCAGCACGCAGCGGCGCGCCGCCGCCCAATCCCAGGGCGCACAACAGCAGGGCAAGCCAGCCTTTCACGCCGTCAGAACCTGACCGACACGAAGGTTTCATAGCTGCGCGGCGGCGCGATCAGCGCCTGATCCGGGTAGGTGCGCTGATAGGCGTACAGCTGGTTGGTGGCGTTGCGAATGCGGAAACCGACATCAACGATCGGCGTCAGCTGATAATCCGCCGCCAGATCGAGCGTGGTGTACGCGCGCATCTTGCGCTGGTTGGCGTCGTCGTTGTAACTGCTGCCGACGTAGCGCAGTGAAGAAGCCAGCCCCAGGCGTTCCGTCGCCTGATAATGCACGCTGAGGTTGGCGGTCCAGTCCGGGATATAGGCCGGGCGATTGCCGTTGTAGCTGCGCAGCGGGCTGCCGCCGCGATAGTCGTCGTAGCGGGCATGCGTATAGGCGGCGTTGCCGGCCAACTCCCAGCGCTCGTCGGGACGCAGCACCACGCCAAGCTCAATGCCGCGCGACGTCTGCCTGCCTACCGCGTTCAACGCATCCGGCCGCTGCGCGTCGGGCACAAACAGGTTGTCCTTGCGCAGTTCATACAGCGCCAGCGTCGCCTCGCCCTTGTTACCCCAGAACTGCCCTTTGGCGCCGGCCTCCCACTGGCGCGCTCGCGTCAGCGGCAGCTCGGTCTGCGTTGGGCTGAGGAAGAACAGATCGTTACCCGGCTCCTGGCCGGTGGTGTAGTTGGCGTAGAGCGTGAGGTTATCGGTCAATGCATAGCTGGGGCCCAGGCTCCAGGTGCTGAAAACGTAGGTGTGTGCGCGGCTCTCTTCCTGCGGCCCCTGGAAGCGCCAGTCCATGTTCATATGGTTGTAGCGCAGCTGGCCCAGCAACGCTAAACGCTCGGTCAGGCTGAAGCGATCCTCGAGAAAAGCGGCGTACTGGTTCTGGGTGACGTGGCGCACCGGCGCGCGTTGGCGGTCGGTACCCTGGGCGAACGGCTCTCTGGGCGGCGCGCCAAGCGGCACGTCTTCCGAGCCGGGGAAACCGTTGGAATAATACTGAAAATGCCGCTTGCTCAGATCGAGGCCGACCAGCAACCGGTTATCAAAACCGGCGATGGCGCGGTCGAATACCAGCGAACTGCGGTTGCCGATCAGATCGTCGTCGTGCGCCAGGGCACCGAAGGAGTCGCGGTTGACGTCGCCGGGCCGGGCCGCCGCCGCGACGCGGAAGCGCTCGACGTTGCGCCATTCGCGAAAGCCGCTGTAGTAATAGAATTGGTTATGCCATTCCACTTCGGGCGTCATAAACCAGTCCAGGCTGGCCTGAAATGCGGTGGCGTTGCTCTGGATGCGGCTGTCGGTCAGGTTGTTGTAATTGATGTCGCGCAGCTCACCGGCAATGCGCCCGTCCAGCAGCGGCGTGCCGTAGTAAGGGTTGTTGGTGCGATTGAGCATGCGGTCCAGGCTTAGCGTCAACAGCGCATCGTCCGTCAGCTTAAACAGCAGCGAGCCGGAAACCCGCTTCTGCCGATCGCGTTCATACTGCACGTTGCTGCCGCTGTCGTTGCCGCTGACGTCCAACCGGTACGCCACCGCATCGTCCACCAGCGCGCCGCCGGCCCCCAGATGCAGACGCTGGCTGCGGTAGCTGCCGAAGCCATAATCGAGCTCGAGCGGCTGGCGGCTGAAGGTCGGCCGCCGCGAGATCAGGTTGACGCTGCCGCCCGCGGCGCTCAGGCCGTTCAAGGCCGATCCCGGCCCGCGCAGTATCTCGATGCTGTCGTAATGCGCCGGATCGCCCAGCTGCAGCGTGCTGCCGGGCATCTCCACGCCGTTATACAACCAGGCGATCGGCCGAAAACCGCGCGCGGAAAAGTTATTGGACAACGTTGGCGAAGCGACGCCGGACAGACCGGTGGCGTGCTCGACGGCGGCGGCCAGCGAGCGGTCGCCCCGCTGTTGGATCGCCCTTGCACTGATGATATCGACGCTGCGCGGCGTCTCCCGAGCGGTCAGCCCGAGCTGCGAAGCGCTGCGGCTCACGGCGCTCAACGCATCGTAGCGCCCGGCGGGGGCCGCCGCCTCAACGGTGAGCTGTTCTTCGCACCCCGTGGCATTGCGGGCTTTATCGCAGTCGGCAGCGAAAGCCAGCGGCGCCGTCAGTGCGCCGCCGACCCAGGCGGCAAGGCATAAAGATTTTCTGGGCGTGACAAGACGCCGGCGTGTCGTACTCATGTGGAGCATCCCTGTGGTGAAATAAAAACCGGCCGTAAGCCGGCGTAAAGCCTTATCGTTTTTCTGTTATGTTATATTATAACAACAAAGCAATGCCAGTCTTTATTGCCTCGCGCTCCACCGCACTGCGTTTGGCGCTTTGCCGCCAAATCGGCGACAATAAGATTTTTGCCGCCGACAGGATGCGCTATGCAGGCCGAAATTCTTCTGACTCTCAAACTCCAGCAAAAGCTGTTCGCCGATCCGCGCCGCATCGCGCTGCTGAAACAGGTGCAGCACACCGGCTCCATCAGCCAGGGCGCCAAACTGGCGGGCATCAGCTATAAAAGCGCCTGGGACGCCATCAATGAAATGAACCAGCTGGCGGAACAAACGGTGGTGGAACGCGCCACCGGCGGTAAAGGCGGCGGCGGCGCGCAGCTGACGCACTATGGCCAGCGGTTGATCCAGCTGTATGACCTGCTGGGCCAGGTGCAGCAAAAAGCTTTCGACGTGTTGCAGCAGGACGATCTGCCGCTCGACAGCCTGCTGGCGGCCATCTCGCGCTTCTCGCTGCAAACCAGCGCGCGCAATCAGTTCTTCGGCACCGTCATCGAACGCGATCATCAGCAGGTGCAGCAGCACCTGGCGATTTTGTTGAACGACGGCACCACTCGCCTGATGGCGGCCGTCACCCAACAAAGCGCCGACCGGCTGCAGCTGACGCCGGGTAAAGAGGTGCTGGCGCTGATCAAGGCGCCATGGGTGCGGTTAAGCGTCGATACGGCGGAGCATACCGGCGCAGATAACGCGCTGGCGGGCGTGGTGGCCGGCATTCAGCCAGGCGCTGAACACAGCGAGGTGCTGGTGACGCTGGCGGGCGGCGAAACCCTGTGCGCCACCCTGGCGACAGCGGAGTTGCAGCGTCTGCAGCTGAGCGTCGGTGCCGCCGTACACGCCCTGTTCAACGCCGATCGCGTGATTGTCGCCACGTTGTGTTAAGCGCAACGTGACGTTGCGTTTTTGTTGATTGACATCCCCCTGCAATGCGCCTATTTCTAAGGCAAATAATTGCAAAAAAAGGAACAGGTGATGTCGTCGTTGCACATTTCGCAAGGTTCATTCCGCTTAAGCGATACCCGCACCCTGACGCTGGACGCGCTGGAAATCCAGGCCGGCGACAGCTGGGCCTTCGTCGGCGCCAACGGCAGCGGCAAATCCGCCCTGGCGCGCGCGCTGGCGGACGAACTGGTTCTGCTGAGCGGTGAACGCCGCAGCGATTTTCAGCACGCGGTGCGCATCTCCTTCGAACAGCTGCAAAAAATTGTCAGCGACGAGTGGCAACGCAACAACACCGATCTGCTCAGCGCGGACGAGGACGACACCGGCCGCACCGCAGCGGAAATCATTCAGGAAGAGGTGAAAGACGCCGCGCGCTGTGAGCGGCTGGCCGCGCAGTTCGGCATCACCGCCCTGCTGACGCGCCGCTTCAAATACCTCTCCACCGGCGAAACGCGTAAAACCCTGCTGTGCCGGGCGCTGATGCCCGAGCCTGACCTGCTGATCCTCGACGAGCCCTTCGACGGGCTGGACGTTCACTCGCGCGCGCAGCTCGCCGCATTGCTGAGCGAGCTTTCCGCCCAGGGCCAAACCGTGGTGCTGGTGCTCAACCGGTTCGACGAAATACCGGATTTTGTCCGGCAGGTGGGCGTGCTGGCGGACTGCACCCTGACCAGCCGCGGGCCGCGCCGCCAGGTGATGGCGGACGCGCTGGTGGCGCAGCTGGCGCACAGCGAAAACCTCAGCGGGCTGGCGCTGCCGGAGACCGAGGATCCGACGCAAAAGGTGACGCTGCCGACGGATCGGCCGCTGATCGTCCTGCGCGACGGCGTGGTCAGCTATAACGATCGGCCGATCCTCAATCATCTCGACTGGCAGGTTAACCCCGGCGAACATTGGCAGATCGTCGGCCCGAACGGCGCCGGCAAATCCACGCTGCTCAGTTTGATCACCGGCGATCATCCGCAGGGCTACAGCAACGATCTGACGCTGTTCGGCCGCCGCCGCGGCAGCGGGGAAACCATCTGGGAGATCAAGCGCCATATCGGCTACGTCAGCAGCAGCCTGCATCTGGACTATCGCGTCAACACCAGCGTGCGCAACGTGGTGCTGTCGGGGTTCTTCGATTCGATCGGCATTTATCAGGCGGTGTCGGATCGTCAGCGGCAGCTGACCGAACAATGGCTGGCGCTGCTCGGGCTCGACGGCGCGCGCGGCGGCGATGCCCCGTTCCACAGCCTTTCCTGGGGCCAACAGCGGCTGGCGCTGATCGCCCGCGCGCTGGTGAAACATCCGGCGCTGCTGATCCTCGACGAGCCGTTGCAAGGGCTGGATCCGCTCAATCGCCAGCTGGTGCGTCGCTTCATCGACGTGCTGATCGGCCAGGGCGCCACCCAGCTGCTTTTCGTCTCGCACCATGCCGAAGACGCGCCGCAGTGCATCACTCACCGCCTCAGCTTCGTGCCCGACGGCGAGGGGGGCTACGGCTACCAACAGCAACGGCTGGAGGCGGCCTCCGCCTGAAGCGCGACGTAAACATATCCGGCAACACTTCACCGCAGCACATCACATTTGGCCTTTTATCATAGAAAGAAAGAAGGCCATTTTCTGGAGACGCCATGTCCGCTGCGTTGATTATTATCGACCTGATCGAGGATCTGATCGGGCCCAAAGGGCGTGCCAACCACTGCCGCGAACAGGTGGTGGCGACCCACCTGCTCGCCAACGTCAATGCCGCCGCGGCCTACGCCCGGGTGCGAAAAATCCCGGTGATTTGGGTGCGGGTGGGATTCGCCGACGATTATCATGATATTCCCCCCCACTCGCCGCTGTTCAACCATTTGAAACAGATAGGCGCGCTGCGGCTTAACAGCCCGGGCTGCCGCTGGATGCCCGAACTGCACCAGGAAGAGACCGATCTGCTGTTTGAAAAAACGGCGGTAAGCGCCTTCTCCGGTAACAATTTGTTAGCCTGGCTACGGCAGCATCGGTGCCATCATCTGCTGCTGGCGGGCGTCAGCACGCCGCTCGCCATCGAGAGCACCGCGCGTCAGGCGCACGACGCCGGCTTTCAGGTGACCGTACTGCACGATCTGTGCGCGGCTCCCACGCAGGAGATCCACCAGCAGAGCCTGGACACCCTGCAAAATCTGGCCGAAATCACCCGCTCGCAGGCCTGGATGAAAGGGTGATCCGCGCTGTCGCCGGCTGTGTGGGCCGGCATCATGCACAAATCCGTCACTGCCCCGACCTTTAGCGTCATTTGGGTGTGCTACTATCCGCTTTAGCGCTCAATTTCGCCATCATCGCACGCCGCAAAGGCGCTGAGCGCCGTGTACATATTTTAAAGGGACATATTATGTGGGGCGTACTGGCTGCTTCGTTATTTTTCTTGCCGTTTAACCGGCTGATAGCCTGGGTGATCCTGGCCGCCTCGGCGGGCATGGGGCTTTATCATGGGGTACTGACGCCGCTCAGCCTGAGTTATCTGCTGGCGATCGTTGCGTTGGCGGGCCTGCGTCACCATTTTCGCGAGCAGCGTAATCTGGCGATCGCGTTCGAAGGGTTGGTGGTCGCCGGCTGCATCGCGCTGTTCTTGCATCTGGTGCCGGGCATCCACAACCAGCTGATGATCGACGGCGACAAAGCCGGCCCGCTCAGCGCGCCGTTCACCATGTATTACAACTTCGATAAGGCGATGGTGCCCTTCCTGCTGTTCGCCTGCTTGCCCACGCTGTTCAGAACCGATAAAGCGGAAAAAAGCGTCGCCTCGGGTTCCTGGATTGCATTGATCATCAGCGTACCGGCGCTGTTGCTGCTGGCCGTGGCGCTGGGCGGTTTAAAAATCGAACTGCATGCGCCCGCCTGGATCCTGCCGTTCGTGATGGCGAACCTGTTCTTCGTCTGCATGGCCGAAGAAGCGCTGTTTCGCGGCTACCTGCAACAGCGCCTCAGCCAATGGCTGGGGGCCTGGCCGGCGCTGATCGTCGCCGCCCTGGTGTTCGGCGCCGCGCATTTGGCCGGCGGCATGCTGATGGTGATCTTCGCGACGCTGGCCGGCGTGATCTACGGCCTGGCATGGATGTGGAGCGGCCGCCTGTGGGTGCCGATTCTGTTCCATTTCGGGCTTAACCTCACCCATCTGCTGTTCTTCACCTACCCGCTGTATCAGCACCCCTGACGGCTGACGCCGGCAGAGAACCTCTCTCTGCCGGTTGACCAGGTGAAAACGCTATCACCGGCAGCTCACCGCGATCCCCTCAAGCACGTAGCCACCGGCTCATCTCCGCGCATCCGGCGCTTTTCAATGAAGTGTAAACGATTCCATTTTTCGCGTTAGATCACCTTTTTATCGCCACGGGCATGCTATCTTTTTACGCAATGTACTCTCCCTTTTCAGCAACGGGCGTATCAAGACGGCGGCTGAAAGCGATTACACCTCGTCGACGCCAAGAAAGGAACCGTATGACGGCATTTAACCCTATCGATCATCCACACCGCCGCTACAACCCGCTGAGCGGCCAGTGGGTGCTGGTCTCACCGCACCGCGCCAAGCGCCCCTGGCAGGGCCAACAAGAGGCCGTCCCCACGGAAACGCTGCCGGCGCACGATCCGGATTGTTTCCTGTGCCCGGGCAACGCGCGCGTCACCGGCGATCGCAATCCGGATTATCGCGGCACCTACGTCTTCACCAACGATTTCGCCGCGCTGATGAGCGATACGCCGCCGGCGCCCGACAGCCAGGATCCTTTGATGCGCAGCCAGAGCGCGCGCGGCGTCAGCCGGGTGATCTGCTTCTCTCCCGATCACAGCAAGACCCTGCCCGAATTGACGCTGCCGGCGCTGGAGCAGGTGGTCGCCGCCTGGCAGGCGCAAACCGATGAGCTGGGCAGGCAGTACCCCTGGGTACAGCTGTTCGAAAACAAAGGCGCGGCGATGGGCTGCTCCAATCCGCACCCGCACGGGCAGGTCTGGGCCAACAGTTTTCTGCCGAACGAGGCCGAGCGCGAAGATCGCCTGCAGCACGAGTATTTTCAGGAACATGCCTCCCCGCTGCTGCTGGACTACGCGCAGCGCGAGCTGGCCGCCGGCGAACGCATCGTGGTGAACACCGAGCACTGGTTGGCGGTGGTGCCCTACTGGGCCGCCTGGCCGTTTGAAACGCTGCTGCTGCCGAAAGCGGCGGTGCAGCGCATTACCGATCTCAGCGCGGCACAAAGCCAAGATCTGGCGCTGGCGTTGAAGAAGCTGACCAGCCGCTACGACAACCTGTTCCAGTGCTCCTTCCCCTATTCGATGGGATGGCACGGTGCGCCGTTCAACGGTGCCGACAACCGACACTGGCAGCTGCACGCCCATTTCTACCCGCCGCTGCTGCGTTCAGCCAGCGTGCGCAAATTTATGGTCGGTTACGAGATGCTGGCGGAAACCCAGCGCGACCTGACCGCCGAACAGGCCGCAGAGCGTCTGCGCGCCGTCAGCGATATTCATTACCGTGAAGCCGGAGCCCAAGCATGAGCCTGAAACCGCTTACCCATTCCCTGTTTACCGAACACTTCGGCTACGCGCCGGCGTTGACCATCCAGGCGCCGGGGCGGGTGAACCTGATCGGCGAGCATACCGATTACAACGACGGCTTCGTGCTGCCCTGCGCCATCGATTATCAAACCGTCATCGCCTGCGCCAAGCGCGACGACCGCCAGATCCGCGTACTCGCCGCCGATTATCAGAATCAGCAGGATCAATTCTCGCTCGACGATCCGATCGTCAGCCACCCCGATCAGCGCTGGTCCGACTATGTGCGCGGCGTGGTGAAGCACCTTCAGCGCCGCAACGCCGACTTCGGGGGCGCGGATCTGGTGATCGCCGGTAATGTACCGCAAGGGGCGGGGCTCAGCTCCTCCGCCGCACTGGAAGTGGCGGTGGGCCAGGCGTTGCAGGCGCTCTATCAGCTGCCGCTGGACGGCGTAGCGCTGGCACTGAACGGCCAGGAGGCGGAGAACCAATTCGTCGGCTGCAACTGCGGCATCATGGACCAGCTGATCTCCGCGCTCGGCCGGCGCGACAGCGCTCTGCTGATCGACTGCCGCTCGCTGGAAACCCGTGCGGTGTCGATGCCGGACAACGTCGCGGTGGTGATCGTCAACTCCAATGTGCAACGCGGGCTGGTGGACAGCGAATACAACACCCGCCGCAAACAGTGCGAGGAAGCGGCGCGGTTCTTCGGCGTCAAGGCGCTGCGCGACGTCAGCCCCGAACAGTTTGAGGCGCGTCAGCACCTGCTCGATCCGTTAGTGGCCAAACGCGCGCGCCATGTCATCAGCGAGAACGCCCGCACGCTGGCGGCGGCCGAGGCGCTGGCGGCCGGCGATCTGCAGCGCATGGGCCGGCTGATGGCGGAGTCGCACGCCTCGATGCGCGACGACTTTGAAATCACCGTGCCGCCGATCGATAAGCTGGTCGAGATCGTCAAAGCGACGATCGGCCTACGCGGCGGCGTGCGCATGACCGGCGGCGGCTTTGGCGGCTGCATCGTCGCACTGATGCCGCAGGATCTCGTGGAGACGGTGCGTGCCGCCGTGGCGCACGAGTATCCGCGGCAAACTGATGGATTGCGGGAAACGTTCTACGTCTGCCAGGCTTCGCAAGGTGCCGGCCTATGCTGACGACAACGACGGCAGTCGCACCCGATGGGCAACCTTACCAGCTGACACAACTGCAAAATGCCGGCGGCATGACGGTGACGCTGATGGACTGGGGCGCCACCTGGCTGTCCGCCGTCTTGCCGCTTAAATCCGGTGAAAGGCGCGAGCTGCTGCTTGGCTGCCGCAGCCCAGCGGACTACCAACGCCAGGGCGCCTATTTGGGCGCCACCGTCGGCCGCTACGCCAACCGTATCGCCAACGCCAGTTTGCCCATCGACGGGAAATCCCATGCGTTGATCGCCAATCAGGGCGCCCACCAGCTGCACGGCGGCCCCGACGGTTTCCATGCCCGCCGCTGGCGCCGGGTACAGCACGATGCGCAGCAGGTTTGCTATGCACTGCACTCGGCGGATGGCGATCAGGGCTTTCCCGGTAATCTCGACGTGCAGGTCTGCTACCACCTGACCCCCGACAATCGCGTGGAAATCAGCTATCTGGCGCAGGTCGATCGCCCCTGCCCGGTCAACCTGACCAACCACGCCTATTTCAATCTGGACGGTGCCGGCACCGACGCCCGCGCCCAACGGCTGCAGCTGTTCGCCGATCGCTATCTGCCTGTCGATCCCGAGGGCATTCCCTGCGCCGAGCTGACGCCGGTGGACGGCAGCGGCATGGATTTTCGCCAACCGAAAACGCTGCTGCAGGATTTTCTGCGTGACCGCGACCAGCAGCGGGTAAAAGGCTACGATCACGCTTTTCTGCTGCACCGCACCTGCGGCGCGCTGGAGTGCCCGGCGGCCCATTTATGGTCCGCCGACGGACAAGTGCAGATGAGCGTGTTCACCGACGCGCCCGCACTGCAACTCTACAGCGGCAATTATCTTGCCGGCACGCCGGCGCGCGATGGCGGCAGCTATGCCAACCACGCCGGCGTGGCGCTGGAGAGCGAGTTTTTGCCGGACAGCCCGCACCATCCCGAATGGCCGCAGCCGGACTGTTGGCTGCAGCCGGGGAGCCGCTACCGCAGCGCCACGCATTATCAGTTTTATCCTATCTGACCCGCCACGCCCCTCGCCGTGCGGCCGGGGGCGATTTGTTATAAATGCTTACCTTTTAGCGCTATTCCCCCGCCGGCACCCACCTTTCCTTATTCCAAAGCGCGCACTACACTCAGGCTACCGTGATAAGCACAACGCCTTGTGCAACGTCACAATTTTCGGCCGATGGCGGCCAATCAATAGCTGAAGGAACACCTATGCGTCTGATTACTGCACTTCCATTGCTGGCGGGCTTAATGCTGAGCACCAATCTGATGGCGGCCGACGCGACGACGGCGACAAAAACGCCTTCGCCGGCGCAGGCGGCCCAGCAGAAACGCATGACCGATTGCAACCAACAGGCATCCACCAAGTCGCTGAAAGGCGCGGATCGCTCCACCTTTATGAGCACCTGCCTGAAGTCTGAAGGCGCCGCCGCGACGGGCAAAACCCTGACGCCGCAGCAGCAGAAAATGAAAACCTGCAACGCCGACGCCAAGACCAAGAATCTGAAGGGCGACGCGCGTAAAACCTTCATGAGCAGTTGCCTGAAAAAATCGGCCTGATTTGCCCCACGCCACGGCGCGCCCGAAGCGATTTCGGCGCGCCGTTTCTCTCTCTCAGCGCCAGCCTGAACGATTCAGCTTTTTCCCTTCGCCAGCCCTTACTTTGCGGCAAGAAATTGGCTATGGTTAGACACTATCGATTGCCGAGCCCCGGCCCGCAGCAATATAATGATTTTCGTTATCATTGAAATGTCAGATTATTAAGGAGTTAAGCTATGGCTGTAACTAAGCTGGTTCTGGTGCGTCACGGCGAAAGCCAGTGGAACCAAGAAAACCGCTTCACCGGTTGGTATGATGTCGATCTGTCCGACAAGGGCCGTACCGAAGCGAAAGCAGCAGGCAAGCTGTTGAAAGAAGAAGGGTTCACTTTCGACTTCGCTTACACCTCCGTTCTGAAGCGCGCGATCCACACCCTGTGGAACATCCTCGACGAGCTGGATCAGGCCTGGTTGCCGACCGAAAAATCCTGGAAGCTGAACGAACGTCATTACGGCGCGCTGCAGGGTCTGAACAAAGCGGAAACCGCTGAAAAATACGGCGACGAGCAGGTGAAACAATGGCGTCGCGGCTTCGCGGTGACCCCACCTGAACTGACCAAAGAAGACGAACGTTACCCTGGCCACGATCCGCGCTACGCCTCGCTGACCGAGCAAGAGCTGCCGCTGACCGAAAGCCTGGCGCTGACCATCGATCGCGTGATTCCTTACTGGGACGAAGAGATCCTGCCACGCATCAAGAGCGGCGAGCGCGTGATCGTTGCGGCGCACGGCAACTCGCTGCGCGCGCTGGTGAAATACCTGGATAACCTGAGCGAAGACGAAATCCTCGAGCTGAACATCCCAACCGGCGTGCCGTTGGTGTATGAATTCGACGAGAACTTCAAGCCAACCAAACGTTACTACCTGGGTAACGCCGACGAGATCGCGGCAAAAGCGGCGGCCGTGGCAAACCAGGGTAAAGCGAAGTAATTTCGCCCGTTAACGAAAAAGCCCCCGGTGAAAACCGGGGGCTTTTTTATTGCTGTCGCGACTGCTGTGCCATCGCCTCATTCACCGCCTCCAGCCGTTCCTGCATCGCCGGATGGGTGCTGAGCCAGGCCGGCAGCGTCCAGCCATCAGCCGTTTCACGTTCAGGCGCCTGCGCCAGCGCACGGTAGATCGCCGCCATCTCCGCCAGCGAACGCCCCTGGCGCTGCATTTGCGCAATGGCGAACGCATCCGCCTCGCGCTCCATCCCGCGGGAAAACTGCATCTCATTCACGAAGGACGCAGACTGCAGCAGCGTATCGCCGATGCCGCTGACGTCACCGGTCATCCACATCAGCGTCAACGCCACCAGCGACGAACGCACCAGCATGCGCATTGGGTGGCGATGAGCGTGGTGCCCCATCTCATGCAACATGACTGCCGCCAGCCCATCGTCGTTTTTCGCCAGGGCGACCAGACTATCGCTGAGCACCAGCGTGCCGTCCGGCAACATAAATGCGTTCGGCGCACCGGGCACCGCCATCAGCTTCAACGACAGCGGCGTGCGTTCCTCACGCATCTCGGCCGGCATCACCTGCCGGAACAACCGCTGCAACGCCCGCTGCCGCTCGGCCGACAATGCCGAGGGCTCGAAACCGCTCTGGCTCAAGAACGTCTGCGTATGTTCGCCCAGCGTCTGTTCCACCGACGTGGGGATACGCATGGCGATCTCGCTGCTCGCCCACGGCAATACCACATACACGTAAGCCACGACCGTGAACAGCGTCATCAGCAGCGCCAGAGCGACGCCGCGTTTGTGGCGTTCCAGACGATGCACCCAGCCCGGCGAACGGCGCTGATAGAACCAGCGGCGAAACGCCGCGTCGTCGTCCGGCACAAAGCGCGCGCCGTCCTTAAAGGTCAGCGTCAGCGGAATATTGCCCAGCGCCGCAGAGACGGTGATGTCCGCCAAGGGGATGTAACGTTGCTCATCCTGCCGCTGCAGCGTCACACCCTCGCCGCTTTCGTTCACCAGCAGGCGGGCCGCCTCACGTGCGGCCCGCCCCGGCAACTGGTAGGCGCCCTCTAGGATCATTGGCGCCTCAGAAGCTGCCGCCCAGATCCAGCGCCTGCACCGCTTCTTCGGCCACCGCGCTGTTGGCGGTTTCCTGATGCGCCGCGATGTCCAGCAATGCCAGATCGCCTTCAACCGCCGTGCACTCCGCCAGATAACGGGCGTGACGCACTTCCGCCACCGGTACGGCGAAACCGAACGAGAACAGCGTGATCAGGGTATTGGTGATCAACAGTCCCATATACGGCAGGGTCTGCATGGAAGAGCGCAGTTTGATGCTGCCGTTCAGCGTCGCCTGGTTAAACAGATAGTTGCGTTGGGCGACAATCTGGTAGCTGCTGGCAATCAAGGCGCCAACCAGCAACACCACCATCATCAGCAGCAGGCTGCCAATATTCTCCAACACCAGCAAATCGGCGGTTTCATCCGTCAACATACCCATCAATACCATTTGGTACAGTGACAGGATAAACGACCCCATACACACCAGCGCCGCCAACATGAACGGCAGGAAAATGAGCAGGCCGATCAAGGCAAATTTGATGAAGGCCGACTTTTTCAGCTCGGCAATAAACGGCGTGCGGCCGAAGAACAGATTATTAACGTACAGATCGTGCTGCAGCGCGCTAATAATACCGTTGACGGCGGCGAATGCCGGCACGGCCAACAGCAACGTCAACACCAGCATCAGGCCGATGGCGTTAATGCTGTCAAAGCTGCTGCCAATACTGAGCAAAATGATTAAGCCGACATAAAGCCCGATAATCAGTAATAGCGGGCAGAACAGTAGCGCCCAATAAGCGCGCCCGGTGCGGCAAACATAATTAAAACGTACGCCGCGATAGCTCGACATAATTGCATTGTAGCGCCAGCTGCGAATCACCACCCATGGCAGCAGGGCAAGCAACGCCAATAAGGCCAGCAGCCCCAGCAGCGGCGCCACCGCCAGCAGGATATAAAACACGATGATGCCGCCGATCACCAACAGCCGCCCTTTCAGAATTTGCAGCGGCTGCGCATGGTAATCGAAACGATCGCCGTCCAACTCCGTGTTGCCGTAAAAATAGCGACGACGACGCACCGTCGCCCAGGCGGAATAGATGCCCAGGGTCACGATGGTCAATAATGCATTGACTAACCAAATAGCGAAGTACTCGCCACCTTTCCCATGGAATTTAATCCGGTGCAGCTCCAGCGGCTGCGAGGTATTGCTTGTCATAATTCTTTCGTCCTGAAAGGAATAGGTCATACCACTCCCCGCTTATTTGTCATGCGGGGTTTGTGGAATAAAAAAGCGTCTTATATAAGCACAATGCCATGAGCAGTGACAATTATTCTTTTATTAAATAGGAATAATGCGAAGGAGGTCGCTTAATGATTTCATTGGCCTATTAATTGTAAGCCTTAAATGAGTGGGATATATAGAGGTGCAATGACAAGGATAAAACAAGGGCCCGGCTGCCAGGCCCTTGTCATTTTAGCGATTATCCGCGGCGCGCTTTCACCGCCGCCGCCAGATCGCGCAGCACGGTTTCGGTGTCCTGCCAGCCGATGCAGCCGTCGGTCACGCTCTTGCCGTAAACCAGCGGTTCGCCGCTTTCGAGGTTCTGGTTGCCTTCGACCAGGTGACTCTCAATCATCACGCCGATAATCGCTTTTTCACCGCCGCTGATCTGCCCGCAAACGTCAGCGCTCACGTCCATCTGTTTTTTGAACTGTTTGCTGCTGTTGGCATGGCTGAAGTCGATCATTACCTGCGCCGGCAGCCCGGCTTTGCTCAGGCCGGCTTTGACGTCCTTCACGTGCGCCGCGCTGTAGTTCGGCTCTTTGCCGCCGCGCAGAATAATATGACAGTCGCCGTTGCCGCTGGTGTTAACGATCGCCGAATGGCCCCACTTGGTTACCGACAGGAAGCAGTGCGGCGCGCCGGCGGCGTTGATGGCGTCGATCGCCACCTTGATGGTGCCGTCGGTGCCGTTCTTGAAGCCGACCGGGCATGAAAGGCCGGAGGCCAGCTCGCGGTGCACCTGCGATTCCGTGGTACGCGCGCCGATGGCGCCCCAGCTCATCAGATCCGCCAGGTACTGCGGCGTGATCATGTCGAGGAATTCGCCAGCGGCCGGCAGGCCGCTATCGTTGATCTCCACCAGCAGCTTGCGCGCCAGACGCAAACCGTCGTTGATGTTGAAGCTGTTGTCCATCTGCGGATCGTTGATCAGGCCTTTCCAGCCCACGGTGGTGCGCGGTTTTTCGAAGTATACGCGCATCACTACTTCCAGTTCGCCGCTCAGTTCTTCACGCAGCGCCAGCAGACGCTCTGCGTACTCTTTGGCAGCTTTCGTGTCATGGATAGAGCAAGGGCCAATCACCACCAGCAGGCGATCGTCGCTGCCGCGGAGGATATTGTGAATTGCGCTGCGGGCCTGGGACACCGTCTTTGCTGCGCGTTCAGTGGCCGGGAATTTCTCCAGCAGAGCCACTGGCGGCAGGAGTTCCTTAATATCATTAATGCGTAAATCGTCGTTTTGGTAATTCATAGCTTTTCCATTCGGTATCGAGGGGTATTTCGCAGTGCGTAACGGTATAGATCCAAACAATCTAGCCTGTGGGAATGGCGCTGTAAATCACCTTTGCCCCCCTCCTCTGGAACCGCCAAATTAACAGCAGATTGTGCTGTTTCATCAGGGGAGCGCAGAGCCTCCTTTTTCGCTATGCTAGCGATCGGAATATAAAGTGACCCGAGTTGAACATGCCCTCTCTGTTATTAGTTGATGACCACCCGGTGGTTCATGTCGCACTGGAAGCGGCGCTAATGAAATCATCCCGCTCCTACCGCCTGCAGGCGGCGCAGGACGACGTCCAGGCGCTGGCCCTGCTGGCCGAGGCCGCTTTCGGCCTGGTGATCCTGGATATCGGCCTGCCGCAGGTCGACGGGCTGCAGCTGTTGAAAAAAATCCGCCGCCGCTACCCGCAGCAGCCGATCCTGATCTATACCGCGCAGGAGGCCGAGGTCTATGCGCGCATGGCCCATGCCGCCGGGGCCAACGGTTTCGTCAATAAAGGCAGCTCCCTGGCGCAGCTGGTACAGGCGATCGAGCAGGTGCTGGACGGTGAAACCCACTTCCCCGCCGCCGCGCTGGCGGAAGAGGCGCCGACGGCGGAAGGCGGGCTGCTCACTCCCAAAGAGCTCGAGGTACTGGGCTTGCTGAGCCAGGGGTTGTCCAACCTGCAGATCGCCGATCGGCTGCACATCAGCAACAAGACCGTCAGCACGCACAAGAAAAATATCCAGCGCAAGACCGGCGCCGGCAACCTGCTGGAGCTGGTCGCGGTGTTTAAAGAGTTGGCGCCATGATGCGCCGCGCCCTGCTGCTGCTGATCCTGTGGAGCGGTCTGGCGCAGGCGGCGGAGCCGGTGCGCTACCAGCTGGTCAGCAACCTGAATACGCCCGAGAACATGCTGATCGTCGGCGAGAAAAATCCCTGGCGCGACCGAACGCTGCGCGTTGGCATCATCAGCGAGAACACCAGCCCGTACAACATCATCGTGGACGACGATCTGTACGGGCTGAACGCCGACTACCTCGGCTATATCCAGCAGGTGACTGGTATTCGCTTCGCCATTTACGGCTTTGCCGATCTGAAGCAGCTGGAGCAGGCGCTGCACGACGGCAAGATCGATCTGTTGTACGGCATCCCGCAGAGTGAGGCGCTGCACGGCCTGGCGATCTCTCAGCCCTATTACGTCAGCAACCTGCGCGTATTGCGCGATCGCAGCAACGATCGGCCGGTGATGCTCAACTCCGCCAATGCCCGCGTCGCGATCGGCGCGCTGACCGACATGCAGTCCGGCGGCGCTCTGCAGGCGGTGGCGTCGCAGATTCAGCGCTACGACAACAATCTGCAGGCGGTCTACTCGCTGCTCAACGGCAGCAGCGACTACTTTATCGCCGACGAGGCCAGCGCCAGCTTTATCATCGACCAACTGCAGCTCGGCCAGCTCTATCAGATTGAAAGCAACGAGAACCTGGGCAACCTGTCCTTCGTGTTCGCCGCCGCCGACTCACGGCTGATAGACACGCTGGACACCGCCATCGCCGACGCGCCGATGGAGCTGATGAACGCCCTGCAGAGCCGCTGGAGCAAAAAGATCCCCAGCTACCTCGACACCGGCAATGCCGACCTGACGACGATGGAGAAGAATTGGGTGGCGAGCCACCGCGTGGTTTACTACGCCGCCATCGAGAACAACTTCCCGTTCGCCTACCGCGGCTCTGACGGCCAGCCGCGCGGCTACGCCATCGACATTCTCAACATCATCGCGCAAAACACCGGGCTGCGTTTCGCACCGCTGTGGGCGCGCAACGCCGAGCAGGCCGATCGGCTGGTGCAGTCCGGCCAGGCCAGCTTCCGCGCCGCCCTGCCGCTGGCGCGCGGCGTTAAGGCGCGCTACGGCGCCAGCATGCCGATCCACCGCTCGCTGTGGGGCGTTTACGTCGGCCAGCACGCCGACGGCATTTCCACCTGGAGCGATTTGGCCGGCAAGCGCATCGGCGTGCTGCAGGGCGATTTGGCGCAGGGGCTGGTGCCGGAACAGGAGCAGGCCATCAGCTTCGACGACAGCAAGTCGATGTACGACGCGCTGGCCAACGGCCAGTTGGATGCGCTGGTGGATAACGTTATCTCCGCCAACTTTTTGGCGCTGTCGCGCTATTCCGGCGCCATCAAGCTGGCCTTTGCCGCCAACAACATCCCCTATCCAGTGGCCTTCGGCGTGCGCCGCGATCAACCTCTTTTGTTGGCGATCCTCGATAAGAATCTGATGCAGATCCCGGCGGACACCCTGCAATCGCTGCGCGACGAGTGGATCGTCGATCGCAGCAACCTGATCGACGCGGTGAATGACAACCGCATGCCGCCGCAGACCACCTGGCTGCTGGCACTGCTGGCCGCCGCCACCGTGCTGCTGCTGGCGCTAACGCTGCGCCGTTTCATGCTGCAGCGCCGTGAAAAACGCGAACGCGAAGAACTCGAGCACGCGCGCCGCCGCGCCGAAGCAGAAAACCGCATGAAGAGCAAATTCCTCGCCACCGTCAGCCACGAGCTGCGCACGCCGATGCACGCCATCCTCGGCCTGCTGGAGCTGGAGCTCAAACGCCAACCCGCGCCGGAAGGCCTGCCGGTGATATACAGCTCGGCCTCTTCGCTGCTCAACCTGCTCAACGACCTGCAAGATCACGCCCGGCTGGAAACCGGTTCGCTGACGCTGGCGCCGAAACCGGTGGCGCTGCGCCCCTGGGTAGCGCGCATCGACGCCCTTTACCGGCCGCTGATCGGCGAACGCCCGTTGACGCTGAGCGTGCTGGCAGATCCGGCGCTGCCGGAGGCGGTGATTATTGATGGTGAGCGTTTACTTCAAGTGGCTAACAACCTGATAAACAACGCGATAAAGTTTACACCGCGCGGCACTATTCAGGTCGAGATCGGCTGGCGCGCGCAAGATGAGCGGCAGGGGGAATTGCGATTAACGGTGAACGACAGCGGCTGCGGCATCGCCGCCGATGAGATAGGCAAGCTGTTCCAACCGTTTTACCGCGCGCGCGGCGCGCAACGCATTTCGGTGCAGGGCACCGGTTTGGGACTGTCTATCTGCAAAGAGATCGTCGAACAGATGGGCGGCCGCATCGAGCTGCACTCGCAGCCGGGCGTCGGCACCCGCGTCGAGGTCGCGATACCGGTCGAGCTGAGCGGTGCGGCGCCGGCTGTCGCCCAGGAGGAGCACACCTATCCTCTGCCGTCTTCCGCCTTGCGTACCGCGCTGATCGACGATCACCCCACCAATTTGTTGCTGCTGGAACGCCAGCTGCGCCACTTCGGGCTGCAACCCGCCCGCTTTGAACAAGGCTATGCGCTGTTGAAGGCCCAGCGCCGGCAACCGTTCGATCTGCTGTTTATCGACTATAACATGCCGCGCCCGGACGGGCTGACGCTGGCCAGGCTGATCCGCCGCGACGAACAGCGGCTGCAACGCCCGCCTTGCCGCATCGTGCTTTGCTCGGCAGACGTGCAGGAGTTTACCCGCATCCCGCCGGGGCTGGTGGCGATCGACCACTTCCTGACCAAACCGATTTCACTGGCGGCGATCGGCCAGGTATTGGCTCAGCAACCGCAGGCTCAGGAAGAAAAGTCAGTCCTTACTGACCTGCGACAAACGCTGGCCGAAATGGCAGGTGGCGATCGCGCCATGCTGCAGCGGCTGGCGCAGACGCTCGGCGATACGCTGCGCCAAGACCGGCAGCGGCTCGCGGACGCCGTCGCCGCGAGCGACTGGCCACAGCTGGAGCAGGCGGCGCACCGCATCAAGGGCAGCCTGCTGATGCTGCAGCTGCCGGAAGCCGCGCAGCTGTGCCAGCAGCTGGTGGATACCGCACGTCGGGGCGAGCTTGCCGCCGCCGCTTATACTAAATTAAAGGCGTTAGTGGCGCAGATAGAACCGGAGCTGGACGCTCTGCTCGCCGCCGCCCCCTCTTTCGCTATGCATAAGGATGAATAATGTCGGACACTCCACACGTACACCTGCCGAAAGACAGTAATAGTAAACGCCTACTGACCGCTTTTTTAGTCACCGCCGTCTTTATGGTGGCCGAGGTGGTCGGTGGCCTGTTGTCCGGCTCGCTGGCGCTGTTGGCCGACGCCGGCCATATGTTGACCGATGCCGCCGCGCTGCTGGTGGCGCTGATGGCGGTGCACTTCTCCCAGCGCAAGCCCAACGCGCGCCACACCTTCGGCTATCTGCGCCTCACCACCCTGGCGGCCTTCCTCAACGCCGCGGCGCTGCTGGTGATCGTGGTATTCATCCTGTGGGAGGCGATACGGCGCTTCTTCGAACCGCAGCCGGTGATGGGTACCCCGATGCTGATCATCGCCGTAGCGGGGCTGCTGGCGAACCTGTTCGCCTTCTGGCTGCTCCATCGCGGCAGCGAAGAGAAAAATATCAACGTGCGCGCCGCCGCGCTGCATGTGTTGGGCGACCTGCTCGGTTCGGTGGGCGCCATCGTCGCCGCCATCGTCATTCTTGCCACCGGCTGGACACCGATTGACCCGATCCTGTCGGTGCTGGTCTCCTGTCTGGTGCTACGCAGCGCCTGGCGGCTGCTGAAGGAGAGTTTCCACGAGCTGTTGGAAGGCACGCCGCAGGAGGTCGATATCGCCAAGCTGCAAAAAGACCTGTGCCTGAATATCCCGGAAGTGCGCAACATCCATCACGTGCATGTCTGGCAGATCGGCGAACAAAAGCTGATGACGCTGCATGCGCAGGTGATCCCGCCGCATGACCACGATGGGCTGTTGCAACGCATTCAGGCTTATCTGTTGGAACACTACAAGATTGGCCATGTGACCATTCAGATGGAGTACCGGCACTGCGAGACACCGGACTGCGGTATCAACCGGGCGCCGGAGCCGAGTGAACACTCACATGCCGAAGCGCACTCCCATCTGGGACATCGTCACTAAGCCAAGAGGGCGCCACCACGGCGCCCTCTGCTGTTGCTACGGTGCGGACGAGAGCGGGTTGGAACGGTTACGCCCGGCGCTCTTGATCCACAGCCAGGAGCCATTCAGGGCGATCAGCGTCAGAATGACATACTCCAGCGCCATCGCGTACACCCCCTGGTAAGCGAAGATCGCCACGCTGATGACGTCGATAACCACCCACAGCAGCCAGTTTTCCACGTACTTGCGCGTCATCAGGATCATCGCCACGATGGAGAGCACCATCATCGCCGAATCCCAGAACGGGAACGCGTCCGGCTGCAGTTCAGGCATCTGCACGTTCAGCCCCAGCCCTTGCATCACCGCTACCGCGATCTGCGTCAGCCAGGCGAACACGCGGTCGATGTTAAAGGTCATCAGGCCAATGCCGATGACGCAAACCGCCGCCCAGGCCAACGCTTTCGGCAACGGCAGCCAGCGGATCTGCAGCTCAGCCTGATTATCCTGGGTTTGGCGGCTCCAGGCATACCAACCGTAAATGTTGGCGCCGAAAAAGAACAGCTGCAACAGCAGGCTGGCGTACAGCTGGATCTGGAAGAAAATTACCGCGAACAGCGTGACGTTGATCAGGCCGAACAGGTAGTTGATGATTTTTTCCTTGCTGGCGTACCAGATGCACAGCAACCCGAACAGCGTGCCGATGGCTTCGATCCACGACAGATCGTAACCGCCCGCGCCAAGCGGAATGTGCACCAGAATATTGCTGGTACTGAAGAAGCTCATGAAGTCATCCTTTTAAACGGTTAAGCGTTGCCTTTAACCTGCATCTTAAGCTGAGCGGCGAAATCCAGCATGCGGTTCAGCGGCACCAGCGCCTTCTCACGCAGCGCGGCGTCCACGTGGATCTCATGCTGCGCGCCCCCCTGCTCCAGCCCTTCGGCAATCGCCTTCAGGCCGTTCATTGCCATCCACGGGCAATGCGCGCAGCTGCGACAGGTCGCCCCTTCTCCGGCGGTCGGCGCTTCGAACAGCTCCTTGTCCGGGCAGGCCTGCTGCATCTTGTAAAAGATACCGCGATCCGTGGCGACGATCAGCTGTTGATGCGGCAATGTTTTCGCCGCCTGAATCAGTTGGCTGGTCGATCCCACCGCATCCGCCAACTCAACCACCGCCTGTGGCGATTCGGGATGCACCAGGATGGCCGCCTGCGGATAAAGCGCCTTCATGCGCCGCAGCGCCTGAGTCTTGAACTCGTCATGGACAATGCAGGCGCCTTGCCAGCACAGCACGTCGGCGCCGGTCTGCTTCTGCACGTAGCTGCCGAGATGGCGATCCGGCGCCCAGATGATCTTCTCGCCCAAGCTGTCCAGGTGTTCGATCAGCTCAACGGCGATGCTGGAAGTGACCACCCAGTCGGCGCGCGCTTTGACCGCCGCCGAGGTGTTCGCATAGACCACCACGGTACGATCGGGGTGGCTGTCGCAAAACGCATGAAACTCCTCTTCCGGGCAGCCCAGATCCAGCGAACATTCGGCAAACAGCGTCGGCATCAGCACCTGCTTTTCCGGGCTGAGGATCTTGGCGGTTTCCCCCATGAAGCGCACGCCGGCCACCAACAGCGTGGAAGCCGGATGGGCGCTGCCGAAGCGCGCCATTTCCAGCGAATCCGCCACGCAGCCGCCGGTTTCTTCCGCCAACGCCTGGATTTCCGGATCGGTATAATAGTGGGCGACCATCACCGCATTGCGCTGCTTGAGCAGGGTTTTGATCTTCTCGCGATAAAAGGCTTTTTCGGCTACGTCCAGCGGAACCGGTTTCGGCGGGAAGGGATACACCGCCGCATTGACATCAAACATTTCACTCATCGCTGCAATCTCATGCTAGGCTGGGCGCCTGCCGCGTGAATATTGCCTGCCGCAACGCCCTTCGTTTTATATACTAAACAAAATACCTAAAGCTGCGCGAAAAGTCCGCTGATATTTTCATATTTGCGCACCTATTGTTTAATGAATTAAAAACACAGACATTGGCTACACAGCTCACAGCGAGTAATGGCCTGACGAGACCGTATAGCCGTTCAGAGAACAGCGTGATGATCGGTGCGGTGTTGAAACGAGAAAGCACGAATGTAGCTGACGGTGCTGCAGATGCGAAAAAAGCGCCAAAAGGCGCTTTTCTCTGAATGGGTGGGTCGTGCAGGATTGATTCGGCCTGTGGCCTCACCCTGCGGGCAACGCTGCGCGTTGTCGTATCGCTGCGCGATGCTCGAACCTGAACGCAGGATCTCACCCGCACGACTCGGTGACCATGTTAGCGAGAAGATAAGGTCAGGTTTAGATGTTACAGAAACGAAAAAAGCGCCAAAAGGCGCTTTTCTCTGAATGGGTGGGTCGTGCAGGATTGATTCGGCCTGTGGCCTCACCCTGCGGGCAACGCTGCGCGTTGTCGTATCGCTACGCGATGCTCGAACCTGAACGCATGATCTCACCCGCACGACTCGGTGACCATGTTGGCGAGAAGATGAGGTCAGGTTTAGATGTTACAGAAACGAAAAAAGCGCCAAAAGGCGCTTTTCTCTGAATTGGTGGGTCGTGCAGGATTCGAACCTGCGACCAATTGATTAAAAGTCAACTGCTCTACCAACTGAGCTAACGACCCGCAGTGTGGTGGGTGATGACGGGCTCGAACCGCCGACCCCCTCCGTGTAAAGGAGATGCTCTACCAACTGAGCTAATCACCCACTGCTGTGGTACTGCTATTTTTCACACCTTGCTCTATTAAAGAGTGGTGGGTCGTGCAGGATAACTCGGCCTTTGGCCTCGCCCTTCGGGCCATCACCGGAGTGATGTTGTCTCGCTTTGCGAGACTCGAACCTTTACGGTTCTCATCCTGACGATTTAACACCTTGCTCTATTAAAGAGTGGTGGGTCGTGCAGGATTCGAACCTGCGACCAATTGATTAAAAGTCAACTGCTCTACCAACTGAGCTAACGACCCACTGATGTGGTTTACTGCTGATGGCGAATAGGCTCTATTGGAACCGACTCGCGGAAAACAAGGATGGGGGATGTTCAGGACAACTCGACGGGTACTCGACTCGGACCTTTACTTTGCCACATCAAACCGATTCTGAAGCTGCCATTCTTAAAGAATGGTAGGTCGTGCAGGATAACTCGGCCTTTGGCCTCGCCCTTGCGGGCCATCACCGGAGTGATGTTGTCTCGCTTCGCGAGACTCGAACCTTTACGGTTCTCATCCTTTACGATTCTCTATCGCAGCCATTCTTAAAGAATGGTGGGTCGTGCAGGATTCGAACCTGCGACCAATTGATTAAAAGTCAACTGCTCTACCAACTGAGCTAACGACCCATAACAGTGGTGGGTGATGACGGGCTCGAACCGCCGACCCCCTCCGTGTAAAGGAGATGCTCTACCAACTGAGCTAATCACCCACTGTTGTGGTTACTGCTACTTCAGAAATTGGTGGGTCGTGCAGGATGACTCGGCCTTTGGCCTCGCCCTGACGGGCCATCACTTCGTGATGTTATCCTTCCCGATTCCACTTCATTTCTTGCTTCAAAATTGGTGGGTCGTGCAGGATTCGAACCTGCGACCAATTGATTAAAAGTCAACTGCTCTACCAACTGAGCTAACGACCCAATTTCCCTGCCGCTTTAACATCTTGCAAGATGTCTTGGCAACGGCGGCATATATTACTAATTTATCTTGGCAGCGCAACCTAAATTTTTTACTGATGCGTTCAACTGCTTGTTCTTCACGCGAATGAGCCCAGAAATCGGTCAAATCGACTAACTTCTGGGCTCATTTTTCTGACTGTTAACCGCCTACGCGGCTTTTCGCCTGTTTGGCCGCCGCACTGGTTGGGTACTGTTTAATCACCTGCTGGAATACGGCTTTGGCTTTATCGGCCTGCCCTTTCTCCTGCATGATGATACCCACCTTGTACATGGCGTCCGGCGCCTTCGGTGATTTCGCGTAATTCTTCACCACCACCGCAAAATAGTAGGCCGCGTCGTCTTTTTTACCCTTGTTGTAGAACAACTGGCCCAGCCAATAGTTGGCATTGGGCTGGTAGGTAGACTTCGGGTACTGTTTTACGAAGGACTGAAAGGCGGAAATCGCCTGGTCATACTGTTTTTTTTCCAGCGCCAGAGAAACAGCGGCGTTGTAGTCGCTGTTCTCATCACCGCCGCTCGGCGTTGCAGAAGCAGCTGCAGGCGCGCTGCCGCCCGCATCGGAAGATGCGCCTGCGGCTGCCCCACCGGCAGCGCCCGCGGCCGCAGAGGCGCTCTGAGCGCCGCCCTGGCTGAGGCTATCCATCTGCTGATAGATTTGCTTCTGGCGTTCAACCACCTGATTCAACTGATACTGACTTTCCTGGATTTGCCCACGGAGAGAATCAATGTCGCGTTGGTTATCAGAGAGTTGTTGCTGGAGTTGGTTCAAAAGCTGGCCTTGAGCATTGCTGATGCGCTCAAGCGAGGTGACGCGGTCTTCGACCGAGCCGGAGCCGACATTACTGATTGGCGCTTGGGCAGTAGCGGCCCAGGGGGCCGCTACGCCAACCAGTAACGACAGACTCAACAGGTGACGTCTGAAGTTACTGTTCATGCGATTCTCTTAGTAAACCAGAACGGCACGACGGTTTTTAGCATAAGCCGCTTCGTCGTGGCCCAGTACTGCTGGTTTTTCTTTACCGTAAGAAACGATAGAGATCTGGTCAGCGGAAACGCCTTTACCCTGCAGGTACATTTTAACAGCGTTAGCACGGCGCTCACCCAGAGCAATGTTGTATTCCGGCGTGCCGCGTTCGTCAGCGTGGCCTTCAACGGTCACTTTGTAAGACGGGTTGTTACGCAGGAATGCAGCGTGCGCGTCCAGCATCTGAGCGAATTCGGAGCTTACGTCATACTTGTCCAGGCCGAAGTAAACGATGTTGTTCTTCTGCAGTTCTTGCATCTGCAGACGAGCTTGTTCTTCGGAAGACAGGTTGCTGCTGCCGTTTTCCATACCAGTGCCAGCGCCCATACCAGATTGGTCGTTGTTTGCGCTTTTGTTAGAACTACAAGCTGCTACAGCCAGAACTGGCAGTGCCAGCAGAAGCCCTTTCAGCACTTTGTTCAGTTGCATTTCTTTGATCCTTTTATAGTTTGCCATACATATTTACACATGCATCACAGATACGGCGACCAGGCAGGGAATTTGACCTGTCCATCAGTTGCCGGAAGACGCGCTTTGAAACGCCCATCAGTTGACACCAACTGCAACACGGAGCCCATACCTTGCGTGGAGCTATAGATCACCATGGTGCCGTTTGGCGCAATACTAGGCGTTTCATCCAGGAAGGTGCCGGTCAAAACCTGAACGGCGCCCGATCCAAGATCTTGTTTGGCGATGTGTTGTGCACCACTGTTGGTGCTTACCATCACCAGGAATTTACCGTCGGAGCTGACTTCAGAATCCTGGTTCTGAGAGCCTTCCCACGTCAGACGCTGTGCAGCACCGCCGCTGGCGCTGATTTTATAAATCTGCGGACGCCCGCCCTGGTCGGAGGTAAACGCCAGCGACTGGCCATCCGGGAACCAGGTCGGTTCGGTGTTGTTGTTGCGACCATCGGTCAGCTGCGTGATCTGGCCGGAGCCGAGGTTCATCACGTACAGGTTCAGGCTGCCGCTCTTGGACAGCGCGAAGGCCAGCTTGCTGCCGTCCGGCGAGAACGCCGGCGCACCGTTGTGGCGCGGGAACGAGGCGATCTGGCGGATTGCGCCGTTAGCCAGGGTCTGTACCACCAGCGCGGAACGGCCGCTCTCGAAGGTCACGTAAGCCAGTTTGCTGCCGTCCGGCGACCAGGCCGGCGACATCAGCGGCTCAGGCGAACGGTGCACCGTGAACTGGTTGTAACCGTCGTAATCCGCTACGCGCAGCTCATACGGGAATTTCCCGCCGTTGGTCTGCACGACGTAGGCGATACGGGTACGGAACGCGCCCTTGATGCCGGTCAGCTTCTCGAACACTTCGTCGCTGGCGGTATGGGCAGAATAACGCAACCATTGTTTGGTCACTTTATACTGGTTCTGCGCCAATACGGTGCCCGGCGAACCCGAGGTGTCCACCAGCTGGTAGGAGATCAGGTAGCTGCCGTCGGCACCAGGTTGAACCTGGCCGACAACCACGGCGTCGATGCCCAGCGCAGTCCAGGCCGCCGGCGTCACTTCAGACGCGGAGGTCGGTTGCTGCGGCATGCGCGCCACGTCGATCGGGTTGAATTTGCCGCTGTTGCGCAGATCCGCGCCGACAATCTTGCCGATATCTTCCGGCGGCGTGCCTGGGCCCGCCCATTTAAACGGCACCACGCCAATCGGACGAGCGGAGTCGACCCCTTGGGTGATTTCAATGCGAACTTCCGCGTGCAGCACGGACGCCCACAGAATTAAAAAACCTAGCGCTACTCGAAATGCCTGCTTCATCTCATCTCCCTTATCCAGGCGGGATGCCTGCGATAAATTAGCAGAATTTTAACAAACCAACTTACGTAAAACTACATAATCCCTGTTGGTTACCTTAGTACATCCCTGTGATATCACTCACTCAATCAACCGTTATTGCGGCTTGAATTCAAGTATAGAATTCTTAAAGTGCTGATAAACGGCATCGCTCGGCGGCTTCGGTATATGCGCCAACTTGGCGGCAGACACTGCTGCTTGACACAGAGCAGGATCACCCCCCGCCGCTTGTACGCTTATCAGCAGGCCATCCGGCGCCAGCTTGATACGCAGGTCGCAGGTTTTGCCGGCGAACGAACTGGCGTCATAGAACTTGCTCTGAATCGCCCCTTGAATCTGCCCCATATAACCGCTGATATCCGCCCCGCTGGCCCCAGCCGCCTTGGCATTACCCTGCCCGGCCGGTTTACCGTCACCTTTCGATTTAGCACCGCCGCCTTTCGGCGCGTTCTTGCCGTCCGCCAGGCCGCCAAACAGATCGCTAACTTCATCCGATTGTTTCGCAGCCTCAGCGGCGGCCTTCTTCTTGGCATCCGCAGCGGCTTTTTTGGCGGCAGCCGCTTTCTCGGCCGCAGCTTTCTTCTCTGCCTCGGCGGCGGCCTTCTTCTCGGCTTCCGCTGCGGCTTTCTTCTCGGCTTCAGCGGCCGCTTTCTTCTCCGCGGCCTCTGCGGCTTTTTGCTCTGCGGCGGCCGCCGCGGCTTTCTTCGCCTCTTCCGCCTGTTTCTTGGCGGCGGCAGCGGCGGCCGCTTCTTTCTTGGCTTCCGCTTCGGCTTTCTTCTGCGCGTCCGCCTGCGCCTTGGCGACCTTTTCCGCTTCGGCCTTCGCCTTGGCGGCGGCGGCTTCGGCGACCTTCTGTTGTTCTTTAGCCTTGGCTGCGGCGGCTTCCGCCGCTTTTTGCTGCTCGGCGGCCTGTTTCTGCTGCTCCGCTGCCTTCTGCTGTTGCTCAGCCTGCGCCTTGGCGTCCTGCGCAGCTTTCTCCTGCGCCGCCAAACGCTCTTTCTCCAGCTCTTTCAGGCGCTGCTGTTGCTCCGCCTGCTTCTGCTGAAGCTCTTCGGCTTGTTGCTCCGCCTTTTTCTGGCGCTGCTTCTCGGCACGCTGCGCATCGTTGCTCTGCTGCTGCTGGCGGTTGTATTGCTCCACCACCGCGCCAGGATCGACCATCACTGCGCCCACCACGGTGCCATCACCGCCACCGCCGGCGCCCATGTCGACCTTTTCCTGCAGCGATCCCCAAATCAGCAGGGCAATCAATATGAAGTGCAGAACGACCGAAACAATAACGGCGCGGTTCAGCTTATCGTTTTGCTCAGTTGCCTTTACCAAAATAGATTCCCAAAAACTGGTGTTGCTTATACGGGGTTCCTGGGCCGCAGCGCAGGAACCGGGTTGCCGTTCGCCTTACGGTCAGATCGGCTGGGTCATCAGCCCCACGGAAGCCACGCCCGCCTGATGGAGAATATTCAATGCTTTGATAATCTCATCGTAAGGGACTTCCTTCGCACCGCCGATCAAAAAGACCGTTTTCGGGTTAGCCGCCAAACGCGACTTGGCTTCGGCCGCGACTTGCTCAGGCGGCAGCAGCTCCATACGGTTGTGATCCACCACCAGGGTGTATTGACCTACGCCGGAAACCTCGAGGATCACCGGCGGATTGTCATCGCTGGACACCGTTTTGGAATCGGTGGCGTCCGGCAGGTCAACCTCCACGCTCTGCGTGATGATTGGCGCGGTTGCCATAAAGATCAGCAGCAGCACCAGCAACACGTCGAGCAGCGGAACGATGTTAATTTCGGACTTCAGCTCGCGCCGACTACGTCCACGTACTCTCGCCATGCTACCTCCTACTTATTTGCTGTCGCTGGAGAAGGCCTGACGATGCAGAATAGCGGTGAACTCTTCCATAAAGTTGTCGTAATTCTGCTCAAGCTTGTTGACGCGCTGGTTGAGACGGTTATAGGCCATTACCGCCGGGATGGCGGCGAACAGACCGATCGCGGTGGCGATCAGCGCTTCGGCGATACCCGGCGCCACCATCTGCAGCGTGGCTTGCTTCACCGCGCCCAGCGCGATAAAGGCGTGCATGATCCCCCACACGGTGCCGAACAGGCCGATATACGGGCTGATCGAACCGACGGTGCCGAGGAACGGAATATGGGTTTCCAGCGTTTCCAGCTCGCGGTTCATCGAAATGCGCATCGCGCGCGACGCCCCTTCGATCACCGACTCCGGCGCATGGTTGTTGGCGCGGTGCAGGCGGGCGAACTCTTTGAACCCGGAATGGAAGATCTGCTCGGAACCAGTCAGGCTATCGCGACGCGCCTGACTTTCCTGGTACAGACGGGAAAGCTCGATACCGGACCAGAATTTGTCTTCAAAGGCTTCGGCGTCACGCGTCGCCGCATTGAGGATGCGGGTGCGCTGAATGATGATCGCCCAAGAGGCTACCGAGAAGCATATCAAAATCAACATGATAAGCTTAACCAGCAGGCTCGCCTTCAAGAATAAATCTAGGATGTTCATGTCAGTCACTGCTTAAACTCCGCGACAATAGACTTAGGAAGCGCTCTTGGCTTCATTTGGTGTGGATCAATACAGGCAATCAGGACATCTGCCTGGCTCAGTAGGGCCCCGTCAGAATTGACAATGCGTTGAGCAAACGTGAGAGAAGCCCCGCGCAGACAGGTGATTTCGCTCTGGACCTCCAGTTGCTCGTCGAGACGAGCCGGAGCCAGATAATCCACCGTCATGCGCCGGACGACAAAAGCGACTTGTTCACTGAGCAGCTGCTGTTGATGAAAGTTGTGCTGACGCAGCATCTCTGTGCGCGCTCTTTCAAAAAAGGCGACGTAGCGGGCGTGATAGACCACACCACTGGCATCGGTATCCTCGTAGTAAACGCGAACCGGCCATCGAAACAACGTATTACTCACTCTACTTCCCAGCAATGCAATTTAACGCTGCTACTATACGCAAGACGGATCGGGTTGGGAATGGGTTACAAGATGGGAATGAAAATAATTATGGGCCGTGAGGGCCCATAACGTGGGGACATCAGGGAGATTATAAAGAAACGTAAAGTAATCCTGCGCACAGGATCACAATTGCGGGAAGCGGCGCGAAAAAGGCGCGCCAGATGCTGCGCTGCGGGCGGAATCCGAAACCGTGGATCACCCCGGCGCACACCGCCCAAATCAGCAACAGCCCTTCCCAAATCTCCAGCGAGCTGGTTTTGGCGGCGAAACGCGTCGGATCCCAGAACACGCACCCCGCCAAAATCAACGCCAGCACCAGGGAAAGGGCCCGGATCGGGCCCTTGTCGGTGACAGCGTACAGCTTGTCAATCACGGACGAGCTCATCACTTACCGTCTTGCTGAGCTTTGGTCGCTTCGCTCTGCTCAAGCGCCAGCGCCGTGATGATGCCGAAGGCGCAGGCAAGAAGCGTTCCGAGAATCCAGGCAAAATACCACATGGTTTAGCTCCTTATCCTTAGTACAGCGAATGCTTGTTGTTTTCGATGTAGTTCTTGTCGAGGCGACCGAACATTTTGTAGTACGACCAGCTGGTGTACGCCAAAACGATAGGCACGAAGATCGCCGCCACGACGGTCATCACTTTCAGCGTCAACAGGCTCGACGTCGCGTCCCACATGGTCAGGCTGACGTTAGGCACGGTGCTGGACGGCATCACGAACGGGAACATGGTGACCCCGGCGGTGAGGATGACGCAGGCGATGGTCAGCGACGAGGTGACGAACGCCAGTGCGCCTTTCTCCAGACGCGAGAACAGGATGGTGAACAACGGCAGCACCACGCCCAGCGCAGGCAACGCCCACAGCAGCGGATACTTGTTGAAGTTGATCAGCCAAGCCCCTGCCTGATGCGCCACTTCTTTACGCATCGGGTTGGATTCCGCCAGGGTGTCCAGCGCCGACGTCACGACGAAGCCGTCGATGCCTTTCACCAGCCATACGCCCGCCAGCAGGAAGCACACCGCCATGATCAGCGTCGCGATCTGCGCCGCAGCGCGTGAACGCAGGTGGATCTCGCCGGTGGTGCGCATTTGCAGGTAGGTCGCCCCCTGGGTAACCAGCATGGTCAGGCTGACCACGCCCGCCAACAGACCGAACGGATTCAGCAGTTGGAAGAAGTTGCCGGTGTAGAACAGGCGCATGTACTCGTCCATGTGGAACGGCACGCCCTGCAGCAGGTTGCCGAACGCCACGCCGAATACCACGGCAGGCACGAAGGAGCCGATGAAGATGCCCCAGTCCCACATGTTGCGCCAGCGGCTGCTCTCCAGCTTGGAGCGGTAGTCGAAACCGACCGGGCGGAAGAACAAGGCGGCCAGCACCAGGATCATGGCGACGTAGAAGCCCGAGAAGGCCGCTGCGTAGACCATCGGCCAGGCGGCGAACAGCGCGCCGCCGGCGGTGATCAGCCACACCTGGTTACCGTCCCAGTGCGGGGCGATGGAGTTGATCATCACCCGGCGCTCGGTATCGGTTTTCCCGATGATGCGCACCAGAATGCCGACGCCCATGTCGAAACCGTCGGTGACGGCGAAGCCGATCAGCAGTACGCCAACCAGGACCCACCAAATAAATCGCAGTACTTCATAGTCAAACATACGTGGACTCCTGTTTAGCGCGCTTCCTGCACGGCGGCAGTCGGTTGTTCAAAGTGATAGCGGCCGGTTTTCAGGCTGCTTGGACCCAGACGCGCAAACTTGAACATCAGGTACAATTCAGCCACCAGGAACAGGGTGTACAAGCCGCAGATCAGCCCCATCGAGAACAGAATGTCGCCCGCGGTCAGCGAAGAGTTGGCGACCGCCGTCGGCAGCACCTCACCAATCGCCCACGGTTGACGGCCGTATTCCGCCACGAACCAACCGGACTCGATCGCGATCCAAGGCAGCGGCAAACCGTACAGCGCCGCACGGTGCAGCCATTTTTTCTGGCCGATGCGGCCGCGGATCACGTTCCAGAACGACAGGCCGATGATCAACAGCATGATCACGCCACAGGCCACCATGATGCGGAAGGCAAAGTACAGCGGCGCCACGCGCGGAATGGAGTCCTTTGTCGCCAGCTGGATCTGCGCTTCCGTCGCGTCGGTGACGTTCGGGGTATAGCGCTTCAGCAGCATGCCGTAGCCCAGGTCTTGCTTGGTTTTGTTGAATTCGGCGCGCACCGCAGGATCGGTGTTGCCGCCGCGCAGCTCTTCCAGCAGCTGGTAGGCTTTCATCCCGTTGCGGATACGCACTTCATGCTGCGCCATCAGATCTTTCAGGCCGGTGACCTGAGTGTCCGTGGAGCGGGTGGCGATCAGGCCAAGCGCATACGGGATCTGAATAGAGAAGGAGTTTTCCATCTTGTCCTGATCGGGAATGCCGAACAGGGTGAAGGACGCCGGCGCCGGCTGGGTGTCCCATTCCGCTTCGATAGCGGCCAGTTTGGTTTTCTGCACGTCGCCCATTTCGTAGCCGGATTCATCACCCAGAACGATAACGGACAGAATGGCAGCCATACCGAAGCTGGCAGCGATGGCGAAGGAGCGCTTGGCGAAGGCGATGTCGCGGCCTTTCAGCAGGTAGTAGGAGCTGATGCCCAGAACGAACATCGCGCCACAGGTGTAGCCGGAAGCCACGGTGTGAACGAATTTCACCTGCGCAACCGGGTTAAGCACCAGTTCGGAGAAGCTGACCATCTCCATGCGCATGGTTTCGAAGTTGAAATCCGAAGCGATCGGGTTCTGCATCCAGCCGTTGGCGACCAGGATCCACAGCGCGGACAGGTTGGAGCCGAGGGCCACGAACCAGGTTACCGCCATGTGCTGCACCTTGCTCAGACGATCCCAGCCGAAGAAGAACAGGCCGACCAGCGTCGATTCAAGGAAGAACGCCATCAGACCTTCGATAGCCAGAGGGGCCCCGAAGATATCGCCGACGTAGTGAGAGAAATACGACCAGTTAGTCCCGAACTGGAACTCCATGGTCAAACCGGTGGCCACACCCAGAGCAAAGTTAATCGCAAATAACTTTCCCCAGAATTTGGTCATGTCTTTATAGATTTGTTTGCCAGACAGGACATATACCGTTTCCATAATTGCCAGCAAGAACGCCATACCGAGCGTTAATGGGACAAATAAGAAATGGTACATCGCCGTTAAAGCAAACTGTAAGCGCGACAGTTCGACAATATCAAACATCTTGACTCCTTGCTCCTCGCAGGAAGACTCCGACACGCGGTTATCGGCACGCTTCTTTCAAAGCCGCCAGTAACGCCCCGCAGTGAATGCCCTTAAACACAACAAATTTGATCCAGCTTCTCCGCTTTCAACCGCACACTCGGCCAATAGCCCCACGGGCCGCCGACAAGCACGCCACTGAAAACCGACAACGGGTAACAAATGCAACAAGATCAACCATCCATAATCACAACATGGATGATACTCGCCCAATCCCACACAATAAATAGGTTTTTACGTGACGTGGGTTAGACTTTTGGTTACAGGTCAAATCTTAGCCGAAAGAGGTACTTCGGGCTAATTTGATCTGAGACAATTTAAGCCTATCCGCATCTTATTTCCATATTCATCAGCACATTTCGCATAATTTTCTTAGGGTCATGTTGCGCAATGGTTTAATTGTTTTTTAATGATATTTTTGTGTTAAATAAATGTAATTTAAAAGGGCCGCCATTGTATTATTACGCGCTTATTATGCGACATAATTAACCTTTTATTTCCAATAAGCCGTGACAGTGATAGCAGTCACAAAACAACAAATCTCTCTCCAATATTAGTCTATTTCTCGCGATGGGATCGTAAAGGTTGCGATTTTGTAGCAAAATGACCACTTATGTTAAAATTGCATTGAGTGACAATAACTTATGAAAAAAATCATCTTTGCCTCTGTCTTGGGACTCTCGGGAAACGCCATGGCCGCCGAAACGGTAAATATCACCCTGCTGGGCACCTCCGATCTGCACGGCACCTTCGTGCCCTGGGACTACGCCAGCGACACGGAAAATCTGGCGGGCAGCCTGAGCCAGATAGCCACCCAGGTCAAAAAAGTGCGGGCCGAGCAGCCCAACCTGATCCTGGTGGACGCCGGCGACACCATTCAGGGCAACTTCGTCGAAACCTTCAAGCATGAGGCCGTCAGCCCGATGATGCTGGGCCTCAACGCGCTCAATTACGATGTCTGGGTGATGGGCAACCACGAGTTCGACTTCGGCCTGCCGGTGCTGGCCACCCCGCTCAAGCAGTTCAAGGGCGCGGCGCTGGCGGGCAATATCGTCTGGGACAACGGCAAGCCCTATCTGCCCGCCTACACCATCGTCGAACTCCAGGGCGTGAAGATCGGCATTATCGGCATGGACACGCCGATGACCGCGGAATTCGCCAAGGGCACCGATCGCATCAAAGGGCTGAACTTCACCGATCCGGTGCAGGCGGTGAAACAGGTCATCAGGCAAATCGACGGCCAGGTCGACGCCATCGTGCTGGTGGCGCATATGGGCATCGACAACGAAAATCAGCGTCCCGGCACCGGCGTAGCCGACATCGCCAACGCCAATCCGGAGCTCGCGGCGATCGTCGCCGGCCATATGCATGTGAAGATCGACAAAGCGGTGGTTAACGGCGTCATCATCACCGAGCCGGATAAATACGGCCGCGCGCTGTCGCGCATCGATCTGCAGTTTGAACGCCGCGACGGCAAGTTCACGCTGATCGACAAAAACAGCTACACCTACTCCATCAAGGGGATGACGCCGGACAGCGCCATGCAAGCGCTCTACCAGCCGTACCATGACATTCTGCGCGCCAACGCCAACCGGGTCGTGGCGAAACTGAGCGGCAGCGATCTGGTGCCCACCGACGAATTCCGCGGCATTCCCCAGGTGCACGTGCAGGATACCGGCATCAGCGCGCTGTTCCAGCAGGCCGCCCGCCACTATGCGCCGCTGGCGCAGGTGATCGCCCTACAGATCGACAACGATCGCGCCAAGCTGGACGTCGGCGACATCAAGGCCAAGGACATCGCCTTTAACTACCAATACGCCGGCGGCGAGATCACCGTGTATCAGCTCAACGGCAAAGCGCTTAAACGCTACATGGAGTGGTCCGCCGGCTACTTCAATCAGCTGCAGCCGGGCGATGTCACCTACAGCTTTAACCCGGCGCGGCGATCGTCCAAATATTCCACCAATGATTTCTTCGACGGCGTCACTTACACCATCGACCTGCGCCAACCTGCCGGCTCGCGCATCGTCGACCTGCGCCTGGCGGACGGCACGCCGGTCACCGACGATATGCCGATCCGCCTGGGCATGAACAGTTACCGTATGGGCCACCTGACGCAAAAGGGTGGTGCGCTGGAGGGGCAATCCTTCCCGGTGCTGTTCGACAGCAAAGCGCAATACGGTGAAGAAGAAGGCACTATTCGCCACCTGACTCTGCGCTACCTGACGGAGGTGAAGCACGGCCACTATCAGGGCGTGCCGCCGCAGCGCTGGAAGCTGATCGGCATGGAGGATTACGAACCGCAGCGGGCGATCGTCAAACGGCTGCTCAATGAGGGCGTTATCCAGGTACCGACCACCGACGATGGCCGCTACACCAACGTCGCCTCGATCAACGTCAAAGACACGCTGTTCCGCAACGCCGACGATTACCGCACCGCCCTCACCGCGCTGGAGCAACAGCGCCAAGCCGCTACGGATCCGGTGCAACAGCGCCGCCTGCAGGATCGGATCGCACTGATCAAGGCACTCAACGACTTCTGATCTGCGCCAATAAAAAAGGCCACCCAATGGGTGGCCAAACATGTCGAGATATTGTTATTTCGTACTAAATTCTTAGCGCTTCAGCACCGCTTTTACCGCGTCGCCGATGTCAGCCAGGCTGCGAACGGTTTTCACGCCCGCGGCTTCCAGCGCAGCAAACTTCTCGTCCGCCGTGCCTTTGCCGCCTGCGATGATGGCGCCCGCGTGGCCCATACGCTTGCCTTTCGGCGCGGTCACGCCGGCGATGTAGCCGACAACCGGTTTGGTGACGTGTTCTTTGATGTACGCTGCCGCTTCTTCTTCAGCGCTGCCGCCGATCTCACCGATCATCACGATCGCTTCGGTCTGCGGATCCTGCTGGAACATCTTCAGGATATCGATGAAGTTGGAGCCCGGGATCGGGTCGCCGCCGATGCCCACGCAGGTGGACTGGCCCAGACCGGCATCGGTGGTTTGTTTCACCGCTTCATAGGTCAGGGTACCGGAGCGGGAAACGATGCCCACTTTGCCCGGCAGGTGGATGTGACCAGGCATGATGCCGATTTTGCACTCGCCTGGGGTGATCACGCCAGGGCAGTTCGGCCCGATCATGCGCACGCCGGCTTCGTCCAGCTTCACTTTCACGGTCAGCATGTCCAGCGTCGGGATGCCTTCGGTGATGGTGATGATCAGTTTGATGCCGGCATCGATCGCTTCCAGGATGGAGTCTTTGCAGAACGGCGCTGGAACGTAGATGACCGAGGCCGTCGCGCCGGTCGCTTCAACCGCTTCGCGCACGGTGTTGAACACCGGCAGGCCCAGGTGCTGAGTGCCGCCTTTGCCCGGGGTTACGCCGCCAACCATTTTGGTGCCGTAAGCGATAGCTTGTTCGGAGTGGAAAGTCCCCTGACTACCGGTGAAGCCCTGGCAAATTACTTTGGTGTTCTTATCGATTAAAATGGACATTATTTACCCTCCACTGCTGCAACAACTTGCTGAGCCGCATCAGTCAGGCTGGTCGCAGCAATGATATTCAGGCCGCTGTCCGCCAGTTTCTTGGCGCCCAGTTCGGCGTTGTTCCCTTCCAAGCGCACCACCACCGGGACGTTAACGCCCACTTCGGCCACTGCGCCGATGATGCCGTCGGCGATCAGATCGCAACGTACGATACCACCGAAGATGTTAACCAGAACCGCTTTCACCTTGTCGTCGGACAGGATGATTTTGAACGCTTCGGTCACGCGCTCTTTGGTCGCGCCGCCGCCAACGTCCAGGAAGTTGGCCGGTTCGCCGCCGTGCAGTTTAACGATGTCCATGGTGCCCATCGCCAGACCGGCGCCGTTAACCATGCAGCCGATGTTGCCGTCGAGGGCAACATAGTTCAGCTCCCACTGAGCCGCACGGGATTCGCGCTCGTCTTCCTGGGAAGGGTCACGCATTTCACGCAGTTCCGGCTGGCGGAACAGGGCGTTGCCGTCGGCGCCCAGTTTGCCGTCCAGGCATACCAGATCGCCCTGCTTGGTGATCACCAGCGGGTTGATCTCAACCATCGCCAGGTCGCGCTCCAGGAACAGCGTCGCCAGGCCCATGAAGATCTTGGCGAACTGGCTGACTTGCTTACCGGTCAGGCCCAGTTTGAAGGCCAGCTCACGGCCCTGATAAGGCTGTGGACCCGCCAGCGGATCGATAGTCATTTTGTGGATCAATTCAGGGGTTTCTTCCGCCACCTTCTCGATTTCCACGCCGCCTTCGGTAGACGCCATGAACACCACGCGACGGGTAGAACGATCCACTACCGCGCCCAGGTATAGCTCTTTATCGATGTCTGTCGCCGCTTCTACCAGGATCTGGTGAACCGGCTGGCCCAGCGCGTCAGTCTGGTAAGTCACCAGACGCTTGCCCAACCAGGCTTCCGCGAAAGCACGGATATCTTCTTTGCTGTTGACGACTTTAACGCCGCCCGCTTTACCGCGGCCGCCAGCATGAACCTGACATTTCACCACCCACGGGCCGGAGCCGATTTTGGATGCGGCTTCTTCTGCTTCACGCGGAGTGGTACAGGCGTAACCGGTTGGTGCCGGCATGCCATACCGAGCAAACAGCTGTTTTGCCTGATATTCGTGTAAATTCATGATGTTCTATCCATTCAGTTCTGAAGGTTTTTAGCCGGACCATTATTACGCGGTAAACCGCATGGTTTTCCGGCCACATAGCACAGAGTGCGGGCGCGGCATGCCGCGCCCGGCAAGGGTTACTAGACGTCCAGCAGCAGACGAGCCGGATCTTCCAGCATCTCTTTGACCGTCACCAGATAACCGACGGATTCTTTACCGTCGATCAGGCGGTGGTCATAAGACAGCGCCAGATACATCATCGGCTGGATCACCACCTGACCATTGACCGCCATTGGGCGATCTTTGATGGCGTGCATGCCCAGGATGGCGCTCTGCGGCGGGTTAATGATCGGGGTGGACATCAGGGAGCCGAATACGCCGCCGTTGGTAATGGTGAAGTTACCGCCGGTCAGCTCTTCCACGGTCAGTTTGCCGTCGCGGCCCTTAACGGCCAGCTCTTTGATTTTCTTCTCGATGTCAGCCATGCTCATGGCGTCTACATCGCGCAATACCGGCGTCACCAGGCCGCGCGGGGTCGAAACCGCGATGCTGATGTCGAAGTAGTTGTGGTAAACCACGTCGGAACCGTCGATCGACGCGTTCACTTCCGGGAAACGCTTCAGCGCTTCAACCACCGCCTTGATGTAGAAGGACATGAAGCCCAGACGCACGCCGTGACGCTTCTCGAAGGCTTCGCCGTACTGCTTGCGCAGGTCCATGATCGGCTGCATGTTGATTTCGTTGAAGGTGGTCAGCATCGCGGTGCTGTTCTTCGCTTCCAGCAGACGCTCGGCGACGCGTTTGCGCAGGCGGGTCATCGGCACGCGTTTTTCGCTGCGGCCGGCCAGAGCAGGCTGCGGTGCGGCTTCAGCGGCGGCGGCCGGTTTGGCAGCGGCGCCGCCTTTGGCCAGGTGTGCTTCCACGTCTTCACGCGTGATGCGGCCACCCACGCCGGTGCCCTTGATGGCGCCAGCATCGAGATCGTGTTCGGCGATCAGGCGACGAATCGCCGGGCTGAGCGCGTCATTGCTTTCTTCTTCCAGGCTCGCGGTAGCGCGCTGGGCAGGCGTGGCTTCTTTCTCTTGGCTCTTCTCAGCGGTCGGCTTGCCGGAGCTGTCGCCCGGACGGATGCGGCCGAGCAGCTGGCGAGACAGCACGGTCGCGCCCTCTTCTTCCACGATAGCATCGAGAATGCCCGCTTCACTGGCCGGCACTTCCAACACGACTTTGTCGGTTTCGATTTCAACCAGGACTTCATCACGCTGCACGCTGTCGCCCGGTTTTTTGTGCCAGGTGGCTACGGTCGCATCGGCAACCGATTCAGGAAGGTCAGGAACCAGAATATCTACGCTACTCATTTAGCTTTCCCTTAAGTTTTTTATCATCTGCTTGCCGGCCCCTCGGCCGGCAAGCGAGCGAACATTAGTCAATATTCAGCGCGTCGTTCACCAGAGTCTGCTGCTGCTTCTGGTGTACGGACATATAGCCCACCGCCGGAGAAGCGGAGGCCGGACGTCCTGCGTAACGTAAAGAAGCCCCGAACGGTACCACTTCACGGAAGTTGTGTTGGCTGCAGTACCAGGCGCCCTGGTTCAGCGGCTCTTCCTGACACCAGACGAAATCATGCACGTGCGAGTATTGTTCCAGCACGGCCTGCACGGCCTGATGCGGGAACGGATACAGCTGCTCGATACGCACGATGGCCACGTCTTTCTGCTCGTTCTTGCGACGCTGTTCCAGCAGGTCGTAGTAGACCTTACCGGAGCACAGCACGACGCGCTTGACCGCTTTCGGATCCAAGTCGTCGATCTCGCCGATCGCCGGCAGGAAGGTGCCGTTGGCCAGTTCGTCCAGCGAAGAAATCGCCAGCGGGTGACGCAGCAGCGACTTCGGCGACATCACCACCAGCGGACGGCGCATACCGCGCAGCGCCTGACGACGCAGCATATGGTAAACCTGCGCCGGCGTGGACGGGACGCACACCTGCATGTTCTGCTCTGCGCACAGCTGCAGATAGCGTTCCAGACGCGCGGAAGAGTGCTCTGGGCCCTGGCCTTCATAGCCGTGCGGCAGCAGCATCACCAGGCCGCACATACGGCCCCATTTTTGCTCGCCGGAGCTGATGAACTGGTCGATAACGACCTGCGCGCCGTTGGCGAAGTCGCCGAACTGCGCTTCCCAGATGGTCAGCGTGCGCGGTTCCGCCGTCGCGTAGCCGTATTCGAACGCCAGCACCGCTTCTTCGGACAGCACGGAGTCCCAGACCTTGAATTCGCCCTGGCCGCTGTGGATGTTCGCCAGCGGAACGTAGACGGAACCGTTTTTCTGGTTGTGCACCACCGCGTGGCGGTGGAAGAAGGTACCGCGGCCGGCGTCTTCGCCGGAGATGCGGATTGGAATGCCTTCATCCGCCATGGTCGCGTAGGCCAGCGTTTCGGAGGCGCCCCAGTCGAACGGCTTGTTGCCCGCCGCCATCTCGGCGCGGTCCGCGTAGATTTTCGCCACGCGCGACTGCATTTCGATCGCTTCCGGCACGGTGCTGATGCGGCGGCCCAGCTCCTGCAGGCGCTTCATCTCAACCTTGCTCGGGTACTCTTCGTCCCACTCGTGGTTCAGGTACGGAGACCAGGTGAAAGAGTGCAGGTTCATCGGACGCCACTCTTCAACCACGCAATCGCCGCGGTCGAGCGCGTCGCGGTACAGGTTGACCATTTCCGTGGCATCTTCCAGGCTGGCCACTTTCTGCTCGGTCAGAACGTCAGCGTAGATTTTGCGCGGCGTAGGGTGTTTCTTGATCTTCTGATACATCACCGGCTGGGTGGCGCTCGGCTCGTCGGCCTCGTTGTGCCCATGGCGACGGTAGCAGACCAGATCGATCATCACGTCACGCTTAAAGGTGTTACGGAAATCCAACGCCAGGCGGGTGACAAAGGCCACGGCCTCCGGATCGTCCGCGTTAACGTGGAAGATCGGCGACTGAACCATTTTGGCGATGTCGGTGCAGTATTCGGTAGAGCGTGCATCCAGCGGGTTGGAGGTGGTGAAACCAACCTGGTTGTTGATGACGATACGCACGGTGCCGCCCACTTCGTAGCCGCGAGCCTGAGACATGTTCAGGGTTTCCTGAACCACGCCCTGGCCGGTGATGGCGGCATCGCCGTGGATGGTGATCGGCAGCACCATGTTGCTGCGCGCTTCATCCAGACGATCGCGACGGGCGCGAACCGAGCCCATGACCACCGGGCTGACGATCTCCAGGTGCGACGGGTTGAACGCCAGCGCCAGGTGAACCATGCCGCCTTCGGTTTCCACGTCGGAGGAGAAGCCCTGGTGATATTTCACGTCACCGGTACCGAGGTGTTCTTTATGCTTGCCGGCGAATTCGTCGAACAGATCGGCCGGCTTTTTGCCCAGCACGTTGATCAGCACGTTCAGACGGCCGCGGTGGGCCATGCCCAACACCACTTCGCGCGTGCCGTTCTTACCGGCGTGGCGCACCATCTCTTTCAGCATCGGCACCAGCGCGTCGCCGCCTTCCAGCGAGAAGCGTTTAGCACCCGGGAATTTGGCGCCCAGGTAACGTTCCAGGCCTTCCGCCGCGGTCAGCTCGTTCAGGAAACGGCGTTTTTCGTCGGCGGTAAAGCTGGCGCGCCCCACCACCGACTCGATGCGCTGTTGGATCCAGCGTTTCTCTTCGGTGTTGGTGATGTGCATGTACTCAGCGCCGATCGACCCGCAATAGGTCTGCTTCAGCGCGGCGTACAGATCGCCCAGCTTCATGGTTTCTTTGCCGATGGCGAAAGAGCCCACGTTGAAGGTTTCCTGGAAATCGGCTTCGGTCAGGTTGTGGTAAGCGGGATCAAGGTCAGGAACTTGCTCGCGCTGCCACAGGCCGAGCGGATCGAGGTTGGCATGCTGATGCCCGCGGAAGCGGAAGGCGTTGATCAGCTGCAGTACCTTGACCTGTTTGGCGTCGGTTTCCGGATCGGTGATGGTGGTGTTATAGCGCGCGGAGTCTTTCGCCAGGCGGCGGAAGTAATCGCGCGTTTGAGAGTGAAGCTGATCGGGTTTGACACCCGCGGTTGGTAGCTGTTGAAAAATGGAACGCCAGCTATCTTCAACGGAACCCGGATCGGTTAAGAAGTCTTCATAGAGCTGCTCTATGTAAGACTGGTTCGCGCCCGCCAGATAGGAGGAATCCAGCCAGGCCTTCATTGCGCCGTTCTGCATCATGATCCCTTAAGCTTTGAAGCTTTAGTTTTCGCCGTGGTTAACATAATTACCGTGATGAATACGGTTTGCCGTAAAACGGTTCACTCGACGTACTTGCGGCCATGACGGCCCGATACGTTCTGTTATGGACCTTGCGGTCCCTTACAAGGAACCTCTAAAAACCGGCGGAAGAACCAGGCTGCATAGCGCCGCAGCCACGGGTCAGTTTTTAGAGGTTCCCTCCCCTATGGGATGTGCGCCGGAAAAGAGCCCGGCGCAGCATCTCATTCCGTTTATGCGCCGCGTTGCAGCAGCATGGACTTGATATGCCCGATCGCACGCGTCGGGTTCAAGCCTTTAGGACATACACTGACACAATTCATAATGCTATGGCAGCGGAAAACACTAAAAGCGTCGTCCAGATCATCTAAACGTTCTTGCGTTTCCGTGTCACGGCTGTCGATCAGGAAGCGATACGCCGCCAACAGACCGGCAGGCCCGATGAACTTGTCCGGGTTCCACCAGAACGATGGGCAAGAGGTCGAGCAGCAGGCGCACAGAATGCACTCGTACAGACCGTCCAGCTTGGCGCGCTGCTCCGGCGACTGCAGGTGCTCGCGCGCCGGCGGGTTCTTGCCGTCGTTCAGCAGGTATGGCTTGATCTTTTCATACTGGGTGTAGAACTGGCCCATATCCACCACCAGATCGCGCACCACCGGCAGGCCCGGCAGCGGACGGATCACGATCTTGCCGTTGCCTTTGCGCAGTGACGAAATCGGGGTGATGCACGCCAGGCCGTTTTTACCGTTCATGTTCAGGCCATCGGAACCGCACACGCCTTCGCGGCATGAGCGACGGAACGACAGGGTCGGATCTTTTTCTTTCAGCTGGATCAACGCATCCAGCAGCATCATGTCGCGACCTTCTTCCGCTTCCAGGGTGTAGTCCTGCATGTGCGGCGCGTCATCGACATCCGGGTTGTAGCGATAAATGGAAAATTCGAGTTTCATCTGTCGATCTCCGCAATTAGTAAGAACGCACTTTCGGCGGGAATGCCGGGCGCAGCTTCGGTTGCATGTTCACTTCACGACGCGTCATGCTTTCCGATTGCGGCAGATACAGCGAATGGCACAGCCAGTTGGCGTCATCGCGTTCCGGGTAGTCGAAGCGGCTGTGTGCGCCACGGCTCTCGGTACGGAAGTTGGCCGACACGGCGGTGGAATACGCGGTCTCCATCAGGTTATCCAACTCCAGGCACTCGATGCGCTGGGTGTTGAACTCGCTGGAGGTATCGTCCAGGCGTGCGTTCTTCAGACGTTCACGGATCACTTTCAGTTCTTCCAGACCCTTGGCCATCGCATCGCCTTCGCGGAATACCGAGAAGTTGTGCTGCATGCAAGACTGCAGCGCTTTGCGAATTTCGACCGGGTCTTCGCCGGAGCGGGTGTTGTTCCAACGGTTCAGACGCTCCAGCGAGGCTTCCACGTCGGAGTCGCTGGCGTCACGGCTCACACCCTGCTCTTCCAGCGATTCCTGCAGGTGCATGCCGGCGGAACGGCCGAACACCACCAGGTCGAGCAGCGAGTTGCCGCCCAAGCGGTTGGCGCCGTGCACCGATACGCAGGCGATTTCGCCCACGGCGAACAGCCCCGGGATCACCACGTCTTCGCCTTTCTCGTTCACGGTCAACGCCTGGCCGGTCACTTTGGTCGGAATGCCGCCCATCATATAGTGGCAGGTTGGGATAACCGGGATCGGCTCTTTCACCGGATCGACGTGCGCAAAGGTGCGGGACAGTTCCAGAATGCCCGGCAGACGGGATTCCAGCACCTCTTTACCCAGGTGATCCAGCTTCAGCTTGGCGTGCGGGCCCCAAGGACCGTCGCAGCCGCGGCCTTCGCGGATTTCGATCATGATCGAACGAGCAACCACGTCGCGGCCCGCCAGATCTTTGGCGTTCGGCGCATAACGCTCCATGAAGCGCTCGCCGTGTTTGTTCAGCAGGTAACCGCCTTCGCCGCGGCAACCTTCGGTCACCAGCACGCCCGCGCCGGCGATGCCGGTCGGGTGGAACTGCCACATTTCCATGTCCTGCACCGGCACGCCGGCGCGCAGCGCCATGCCGACACCGTCGCCGGTGTTGATGTGGGCGTTGGTGGTGGACTGATAAATACGGCCTGCGCCGCCGGTCGCCAGCACGGTGGCCTTGGCTTTGAAGTAAACCACTTCACCGGTTTCGATGCAGATAGCCGTGGTGCCGACCACCGCGCCGTCCTGGTTTTTCACCAGATCAAGCGCATACCACTCGGAGAAGATGGTGGTGTGGTTTTTCAAGTTCTGTTGGTACAGGGTGTGCAGCAGCGCGTGGCCGGTACGGTCGGCTGCGGCTGCGGTACGCGCCGCCTGCTCGCCGCCGAAGTTCAGCGACTGGCCGCCGAACGGGCGCTGGTAGATGCGGCCGTCGTCCAGACGAGAGAACGGCAGGCCCATGTGTTCCAGTTCCAGAATCGCTTCCGGGCCGGTTTTACACATATATTCGATGGCGTCCTGGTCACCGATATAGTCGGAACCTTTCACCGTGTCGTACATATGCCATTCCCAGTTGTCCTCGTGGCTGTTGCCCAGCGCGACGGTGATGCCGCCCTGTGCGGACACGGTATGGGAACGGGTCGGGAAAACTTTGGACAGCAGGGCACAGGTCGAGCCCGCTTGGGAAATTTGCAGCGCGGCACGCATGCCCGCACCGCCGGCGCCGATTACGACGGCATCAAACTCTCTGACTGGCAGTTTCATTTAAGCACCCCACACTACGATTGTTCCGTACAGTAAATAGACCAGCAACGCGACCACGACAGCCAGCTGCAACACCAGGCGAACCGCCAGCGGCTTGACGTAGTCCGTCAGCACCTGCCACAGCCCGATCCAGGCGTGCACCAGAATCGACAGCAAGGTCAGCAGAGTGAACACTTTCGTAATGGAAGTGGCGAAGAAACCGCGCCAGATGTCATAAGTCAGTTCCGGAGCCGTGACGAAGAAGCCCAGGATATACAGGACGTACAGGGTGATGATGATAGCGGAAGCGCGCAGCAGCAGCCAATCGTGCACGCCGTTGCGCCCTAATGCAGAAACGTTGTTTACCATACGAGGACTCCAGCCAGAACTGACAGCACGACGGTCAGACCGATCGCCACCTGGGCGGAACGGGTACCGGCGGCCAAACTCTCTTCGATGTAGCCAAAATCCATTAACAAGTGACGGATGCCACCGCAAATGTGATAGGCCAGCGCCGTGAGGATGCCCCAGAATATGAATTTGACGATGAAGCTATTCATGATGGCGGCCGCCTGCAGGAACCCCTCTTGGGAAGAGAGTGACAGGCCCAGCAGCCAGAGGAGGATACCCACGGCAACGAAGGTAATTACGCCAGAGACTCGGTGTAAGATAGACGCTATCGCAGTTACGGGGAACCGGATCGTTTGCAGATCCAAGTTGACAGGTCGTTGTTTTTTCACGTATTTGCCCACACAGCTCTTATTATTTTCCTTCCTCCGGGCCTGGGCGGGGATCAGACAGCGTTAAGAGCCTAAAACCCTTACACGTCACGCGCTCAAACATCAACATCCTCTGTGCTCAAACGGCGCGCATTTATAACGCTGGGTGCTCCTACTTCAGGGTAATCCGGAGACCTGGCGGCAGTATAGGAGGATCACATTCTGATTACAATTCTCATACAACCGCTTTGATAACATTTCCCCCGAACAGTGATTCAGATCACGGATTTCACAATTAGTGCAAAATTAATTATCTGATTTGACAAGAGATCAACATTTCCATTACATATAGGGGCACAAACGGTCCTATGATGCGCTATGGGTCAGCAGATACACTTCCCCCCGGGTTCGAGTTATGCAACAGTGTATTTGACGAACCTATCCCAATAGCCGTTGTTTCCCGCTCGATTTTGCCGGCGTCAAAAAGCAAATAAAGCAAATAAAAACAGATTATTGGGATAGGTTCACATCTCTTCGAACAGCTCATAGGTAAGATTAACAGACTATAACGAATTACTATGAATCGTTAACAACTGGTCACCCGTCTCGTTCGCCTGGTCAGCACTCTGTACCCTACCCGCGCACAGTTGCGCAGTCGCTCACAGAGTTAGCGTCCGCACCATTTTTTTGCGGGCAACCTGCAGAGATTTAAGGTATTTCAGTTGTTAGTGGTTTTTAAAATAAGGCGCTAAGGAGACAGTAAATGACTGATAAGAAAGCGACGCTAACCATTAACGACAGCGAAGCTCCGATCGAACTGGGCGTATTGACACCGACACTGGGCCCTGATGTCCTCGATGTCCGCGCTCTGGGTTCCAAAGGTTATTTCACATTTGATCCCGGCTTTACCTCCACCGCTTCTTGCGAATCCAAGATTACCTTCATCGACGGCGACAAAGGCGTGCTGCTGCACCGCGGCTTCCCTATCGAGCAGCTGGCGAAAGAATCTTCCTACCTGGAAGTGTGCTACATCCTGCTGTACGGCGAGACCCCAACGCCGGAAGAGTTCGAGACCTTCAAGACCACCGTCACCCGCCACACCATGATCCACGACCAGATCACCCATCTGTTCCGTGGTTTCCGTCGCGACTCGCACCCGATGGCGGTGCTGTGCGGCGTGACCGGCGCGCTGGCGGCGTTCTACCACGATGCGCTGGACGTCAACAACGAGCGTCACCGTGAAATCACCGCGTTCCGTCTGCTGTCCAAAATGCCGACCGTGGCCGCGATGTGCTACAAATATTCCCTGGGCCAGCCGTTCGTTTACCCGCGCAACGATCTGTCCTATGCGGGCAACTTCCTGCACATGATGTTCGCCACCCCGTGCGAAGAGTACGTGGTGAACCCGGTGCTGGAACGCGCCATGGACCGCATTCTGATCCTGCACGCCGACCATGAGCAGAACGCCTCTACCTCTACCGTGCGCACCGCCGGCTCTTCCGGCGCCAACCCGTTCGCCTGCATCGCGGCCGGTATCGCCTCCCTGTGGGGACCGGCGCACGGCGGCGCCAACGAAGCGGCGCTGAAAATGCTGGAAGAGATCAAGACTGTCGAGCACATTCCGGAATTCATCAAGCGCGCCAAGGACAAGAACGACTCCTTCCGCCTGATGGGCTTCGGCCACCGCGTGTACAAGAACTACGATCCGCGCGCTACCGTGATGCGCGAAACCTGTCACGAAGTGCTGAAAGAGCTGAACAAGAAGGACGACAACCTGCTGCAGGTCGCAATGGAGCTGGAGCACATCGCGCTGAACGACCCGTACTTCATCGAGAAGAAACTGTACCCGAACGTCGACTTCTACTCCGGCATCATCCTGAAGGCGATGGGTATTCCTTCTTCCATGTTCACCGTGATCTTCGCCATCGCGCGCACCATCGGCTGGATCGCCCACTGGAACGAAATGCACGACGAAGGCATCAAAATTGCCCGTCCGCGTCAGCTGTACACCGGCTATGCCGAACGCGATTTCAAATCCCAGCTGAAAAACAAGTAAGCCGCTTTCCCGGCTGAAACCGCACAGCGCCGCCCCTTCGGGCGGCGTTTTTTTTGGTTATTTCTGGCAGCCCGGGCACCAATAAAACGGCCGCGACGACAGTTCGGTACGCACGATCATCCCACCGCAGCGTTCGCAAGGCTCGCCGCTGCGATGAAACACCTTGAAGCGAAACAGCGCGCCGTGATGCCGGTTGTCATCCGCCTGCCCGCGCGTCTGGTAGGAAAGGCGCGGCACCGCCAGCAATGCCTCCGCCAGGTGGCGCAGCGCCTCTGGCGTCAGATCCTGCGGTTTATGCTGCGGCGCCAGTTCGGCCTGCCACAGGATCTCGGCGCGCAGATAATTGCCCAATCCGGCAAGAAACGCCTGGTCGAGCAGCATGCCCCCCAGCTGCCTGCGGCGAAAACGCGGCGTCAGCAACCGCTCCGCCACATCGTCTACCGTCAACGACATGTCCAACACGTCGGGGCCGATGCGTTGCAAAAACGGGTGTTGCTCTATCTCCTCGCGCGGCCCGACGGTAATGTCGGAAGCGCTATAGAGCAATATCGCGCTGCGGGCGGTTTCCAGCCGCACCCGCAGATCGCGCTTGGTCTCCGGCGTTTCCCCTGCCGCCGCCACTTTCCACACGCCGTACAGCTGGTTGTGGCTGTACATCGTCAGCCCATTGGAGAAATGGGTCAGCAGCGCCTTGCCACGCGGCTCAATGGCGACGATGCGCTCGCCGAGCAGACGCTGGCGATAGTGTTTCAGCTGGGGAAAAGCGAAATCGACGGCGGTCAGCGGCTGATCGATCACCGCCGCCGCCAGTTTGTCCGCCGCCCGGCGAATCTCCGGTCCTTCCGGCATAGACCACTCCTTGCGTAGACCCGGCGCAGCCCGATGCGCCGGGGATGACATGATTAATGCGTCGCGCCGCCCACCACTTTCAGATCGTGCTCCACTTGCAAAGCGATGGAAACGGCCAGCTCCAATGCAAACAGCACCGTCGAGGCCGCCATGCTCGGCGCACCGGGGTGCGCCGCCGCCTGTTCCGGCAGGTACGGGATATGGATAAACCCGCCCTTGACCTCGCGCTGGCCGCTCAAACGGTGCAGCAGGCCATACATGACATGGTTGCACACATAGGTGCCGGCGGTCTGCGAAACGGAGGCCGGAATGCCGGCCTCGCGCATCGAACTGACCATCGCTTTAATCGGCAAGGTGCTGAAATAGGCCGCCGGACCACCGGCGACGATCGGCTCGTCCACTGGCTGTTGCCCCTGATTGTCGGGAATGCGCGCATCGTCGACGTTGATCGCCACCCGCTCAATCGTGATATCGGTGCGGCCGCCGGCCTGGCCGATAGCCAGCACCATCACCGGCTGCACCTCGTCGATCGCCGCATTGAGCGCGTCCAGCGCCGCGCCGAACACGCACGGCAGCTGGCGCGCCACGATGCGCGCGCCGACCAGCTCCATATCATTGAGCTGCTTCACCACTTCCCAGGAAGGGTTGAGGCGCTCGCCGCCAAACGGCTCAAAGCCGGTAATCAATACTTTTTGCATCCTTACTCCTACAGGAACATCAGGAAATACAGCAGGAACACGTTAACCAACAGCAGCAGCACGCCGGTCGGCACCTGCGCCTTGATCACCGCATTCTTGTCCGGCAGCTCCAGCAGCGCCGCCGGCACGATGTTGAAGTTCGCCGCCATCGGCGTCATCAGGGTGCCGCAATACCCCGAGAACATGCCGATCGCCGCCATCACCGCCGGGTTGCCGCCGTGCTGCAGCACCAGGATCGGAATGCCGATGCCGGCGGTAACGATCGGGAAAGCGGCGAAGGCGTTGCCCATCACCATGGTCAGCACCGCCATACCGATAGCGTAGACTGCCACGGCGATAAAGCGGTTATCGACCGCCAGATACTCCTGGGTCAAATGCGAGATCGCGGTGCCAACGCCGGCGACGGTAAACAGCAGCCCCAGCGTGGCAAGGATCTGCGGCAGAATGAACGCCCAGCCGATCGAATCCAGCAGGCGCCTCGCTTCCTGTATCGGCTGCAGGGCCTTCTCATGGGTCATTTTCACCGCGATCACCAGGCCAATCAGGCAGCCGACGGTCATCGAGAACAGCGTGATCAGCGTCGCGTGGTTACCGCTGCCGAACACCGCGCTTTGCAACTCCGGAATGTTGTTGAACAGCAGCACGCCGATCACCGTCACCACCGGGATCGCCAGAGCGGGGATAAACAGCTTATTGCCCAGGCGCTTGGCGCTGGCCTCGCGCTCCTGCGGCGTTCGCTGGTGATAGCTGCCGAGGCGCACGCCGCCGAAGCCGGCAATCAGGGCCATCACCACCACCACCCCGCCAACGATGATGTGCAGCATGCGTTTCTCGTTGCTGCCTTCGCCCAGCACGTCGCCCAGCAGGCGGTAAGTCCAGTCGCCGACCAGGAACACCAGGCCGTACAGCCCCCAAAACAGCCCGGTGGTGATGCGGCGCGGGTTGGCGCGATCGCGGAAGGACATCACCGCCACAATAAGCAGCACCGCGCCGGCCAGCCAGTAGAGATATTGTTGCTGGAAGTTCATCGTGCCTCCCCCTTCGCCTGCAGCGCCGCCTGATTCAGCTGCGCCAGCTCGGCGCTCAGCTGCTTATCCATCCGATACAGCCGAAACGCGTGGATCAGGAAAGCGAAAATCGCGGTCGGAATCCCCCACAGCGCGATATGCAGCGGCTCGGTCTGAATGCCGCCGGACTCCAGCATAAAGTTGTGCATGAAGATGATCGCGCCGAAAGCGACGAAGATATCTTCGCCGAAGAACAGCCCGACGTTGTCGGTCGCGGCCGACATGGCGCGCAGACGGTGGCGGGTGCGCTCCGGCAGCTCGCCGTAGCGGTTTTCCGTCGCCCCTTCCGCCATCGGCGCCAGCAGCGGCCGCACCATCTGCGGATGCCCGCCCAGGCTGGTCAGCCCCATCGCTGCGGTAATCTCGCGCACGAACAGGTATACGATCAGCAAACGGCCGGCGGTGGCGCTTTTGATCTTGGCGATCCACGCCTGCGCACGCTCTTTCAGCCCGTGGCGTTCCAGCAGGCCGATCACCGCCAGCGGCAGCAGCAGGATCAGCGGCAGGTTACGGGTGTTGAGAAAGCCCTCGCCGAGCTTTTCCAGAATGACGTCCAGCGGCATCAGCGCCGCCAAACCGGTGATGATGCCGGCGGCGATCACCACCAGCACCGGGTTGAAACGCAATACAAACCCGACCACGATGGCGGCGATGCCGATCAGTGGCCAGAGATTCACGGCCTGTTCCATAGTCTTCCCTCGATATTTTCTAATAGTTTTTTGCTTGTGATGTTGTGTCTTGCTTTATTGCTTTACTGCTCCGCGCTGACGCGGATCCCCTGCTGAACAAAACTGTCCCGCAGCTTGCGCGCATACGCCAGCGCATGCTCGCCGTCCCCATGCAGACAGACGGTTTCCGCCTGAACGGCGGTCCAGACGCCATCCACGCTGCGCACCCGGTGATGGCGCACCATCTCCAGCGTTTGCGCCAGCGCCTGTTCGTCATCGTCGATCAACGCCCCCGGCAAACCGCGCGGCACCAGCGTGCCGTCGGCCTGATAGCCGCGATCGGCGAATACCTCCTGCCGGGTGGTCAGACCGAGTTGTTCCCCGGCGCGGATCAGCTCGCTGCCGGCAAGCCCCACCAGCCGCAGCGCCGGATCGACCGCCTGCACCGCCCGGGCGATCGCTTCCGCCAGCGCCGGCTCAACCGCCGCCTGGTTGTACAGCATGCCGTGCGGCTTAACGTGCACCATCACCCCGCCCTCGGCACGGGCGATGGCCGCCAACGCCCCGAGCTGATACACGACCTGCGCGTACACCGTTTCCGGCGGCAGCTGCATGCGGGTGCGGCCGAAGTTCTCCCGATCGGGAAAACTCGGGTGGGCGCCGATCGCCACGCCGTACTGCAATGCCCAGCGCACCGACTGACGCATGGTCTGCGCATCGCCGGCGTGGAAGCCGCAGGCGATGTTGGCCGAACTCACCAATTGCAACAGCGCCTGGTCGTTGGCGCAGCCTTCGCCGAGATCGGCGTTCAAATCAACGATCATGTAACCCCCAGGCAATCTGTCGAAGGAAGAGATCCTGCTCAGCCTTGGCGCGCTGCGCCTCCGTCAGTGAGCAGAGAACGAAGTGGATCGGTTCGCCGAGACGGATCTGCGCCAAGTGGTAGAGATCGGCCTCGATCACGCAGGCGATACGCGGGTAACCGCCGGTGGTTTGCGCATCGGCCATCAGCACGATCGGCTGGCCGTTGTGCGGCACCTGCACCACACCGGGCAGCAGGCCGTGCGAAAGCATCTCGCGGTCGGTGGTGCGCTCCAGCGGCGTGCCGCCGTGCAGGCGGTAGCCCATGCGGTTGCTCTGCGGGCTGAGCTGCCAGGCGGTGCGCCAGAACGTGTCCTGCGCCTCTTCGCTGAATTCGGCGTACTCCGGCCCCGGCAGCGCGCGGATGCGGTTGGTGAACAGCAGCTGCTTCACGCCGCAGCGGTGTTGCGGCAGCGCGGTGGATTTACCCAGCGGCAGCCGATCGCCGTCCTTCAGGTTACGGCCTTCGTGGCCGCCAAAGGCGGCTTTCATGTCGGTGCTGCACGAGCCCAGCATTTCCGGCACGGCGATGCCGCCCGAGATCGCCAGGTAGCTGCGCATGCCGCGTTTTGGCGTGCCCAGCGCCAGCCGCTGCCCCTTTTTCACCGGGTAGCGCCAGCCGGTCCACAGCGGCTTGCCGTCCAACTGCGCGTCGCAGCCGGCGCCGGTCAGGGCGATCCAGCCAGGGCGGGTAAACTCGGCGCTGAACTGGCCGAGGGTGATCTCCAGCCCGGCGGCCTCAGGCGCATTGCCCACCAGCAGGTTGGCGATCTTCAACGCCGGTTGATCCAGTGCCCCGCCGGTGCTGATGCCCAGACGGCGGAATCCCTCGCGGCCCAAATCCTGCACCGTGGTATAGATGCCGGCACGCAGAATAATCAGCATACGCCCTCCTTCTGCGGCACGAAGCGCACGTTATCGCCCGGGCGCAGCAGCGTCGGCGGCATTTCATGCGGATTGAACAGCGCCAGCGGCGTGCGGCCAATCAGCTGCCAGCCGCCGGGCGTCACCAGCGGATAGATGCCGGTCTGGCCGCCGCCGATGCCGACGGAGCCGGCCGCCACCGCCAGACGCGGCTCAGCGCGGCGCGGCGTCGCCAGCTGTTCCGGCATACCGCCCAAATAGGAGAAACCCGGCTGAAAGCCGAGGAAATAGACCACGTAGGCCGCCGCCGCGTGGCATTCCACCACCTGCCGCGGCGTCATGCCGGTATGGCGCGCCACTTCATCCAGATCGGGGCCTTGCTCCCCGCCGTAGACCACCGGAATATCCACCTGGCGCGATTCCGGCGTCAGGCTCTCTTTGCTTTCCCAACCTTGCTGCAGCAGCGCGAGCATCGCTTCGGCGTCGGCCTGCGGCGTATGCAGCAACAGCGTCAGGTTATTCATCCCCGGCACCACTTCCCGCACGTCGGGGTGGTGATTCAGCTTTTCCGCCAGCGCCCAGATGCGCTGCTGGCTCGGTAAGGTCACCGGCGGCGACAGTTCAAGCACTACCGCTCTTTCACCCAACAGGTAATAACGTGCTTGTTGCACCCTTATTCTCCTTATTATTATCGCGATGAAAAACACACCAGTTATGCGTGACGCGGCCCCGGCTGTCAATAGAACGCAACCATAAGGAAAATAAGGAAATAGCGCGGTAAAAGGATTCAGCCGGCGCACAGGCCGGGCTGGATCCGGGGAAGAAAAAAATCAGGCGGGATTCGGGATATCGATAAAGGTCACATCAAAGCCGTGGTGCTGCGCCAGCCAGTCGCCCAACGCCTTCACGCCGCCGCGCTCGGTGGCGTGGTGGCCGGCGGCGAAGAAATGCACGCCCATTTCGCGCGCGCTGTGAATGGTCTGCTCAGACACTTCACCGCTGATGAACGCATCGACGCCGAAGCGCGCCGCGCTGTCGATAAAGCCCTGGCCGCCACCGGTGCACCAGGCCACCCGGCGAATGTGCTCAGGCGCGTTATCGCCGCAGTGCAGCACCGCGCGCCCCAGCCGGCTTTCGATACGCTGCTGCAGCGCTTCGCCGGTCAGCGGCTGTTCAAATTCGCCGTGCGGCACCAGCGGCTCGACGTCGCCAATCACCCGAATGCCCAGCGCCTGCGCCAGCTGCGCGTTGTTGCCCAGCACCGGATGCGCGTCCAGCGGCAGGTGGTAGCCGTACAGGTTGATGTCGTGGGTCAGCAGCGTTTTCAGGCGGTTGCGCTTCATGCCGCGCACCGCCGGCGCCTCGTTTTTCCAGAAATAGCCGTGGTGCACGATAATCGCGTCGGCCTGATGCGCCACCGCGGCGTCCAGCAGCGCCTGACAGGCGGTGACACCGGTCACGATGCGCTGCACGTGCGGGCGGCCTTCTACCTGCAATCCGTTGGGGGCGTAGTCCTGAAACGCCGCGGCGTTCAGTTCCGTGTTGATCAGTTGTTCCAGATCGAGGTTACGCATTCTCTTCTCTCTTCATAGTCAAAATATCTGCCGGTCGCCCTGCGCCATCAGGATGAATTTCACGCCCAGATCGTTGCCCTGCGCCAGCTGTTGCTCAATGGCGGCGCGCGTGTCTTCGCCCTGCTTCAGGCTGGGCTTGATGTGGCTGATCACCACCGGCAAACCGTTCAGCGAGCCATCGCCGCCGCTGTACTGCGTCAGGTTCTTCAGCTCCTTCAGCAGCCAGGCCGGCGTCAAATGGCCGTACAGATGTTTATCCTCCACCCCGTTAGGGTAAGAGGTTTCGATAATCATGCCCTTGAGCTTCTTCTGCTCGACAAGCGGCCCCAGCGCGCGCCATACGGTATCGAGATCGCGCGACTGCTCGACCTTATCCGGCCCGGTATCGCCGAAGTAGGCGAAGAACTCGTTGCCGTTGGAAATCAGCAGCATCGACGACGGATAGCGATCGTGGCTGAGCGGGTACATCACGCCGGTTAATCCGGTCAGGCCGAGGGTAAACCGCTGCTGCGGCCGCACCGTTTGCAGCCGGTAAGTGCCCAGCCGCGAGCCGTTGCCGGCGTCGGTAAAGTTCGGCCACGCCTTCCAGTTGAAGTAGTGATTACGCAGGGTCAGTACGGTGTCCGCCTGGGCGTAAACGGTTTTTTTATTGTCCTCGGGCGAGCCAACGATCAGCCCCGCCACGTGGTCCAGGTGGCCGTGGCTGATAAAGTAGCTGCCGATCAACTGCCGGAACACATAGCCCTGCGGCGTGTAAGGCGCGGCCAGCTCGGGCGTCACCTGCGGGAAGCTGCCCTTCTCCAGCCCTTTGGCGATGCCCGGCAGCAGCGAACCGGCGTCCAGCGCCACATACCGCGGCTGATTGTCGCTGCGGATCAGGTAGGAGGTCAGATTGCCGTCGCTGACGCCGCCGTCGACGCCGAGCGCCACCACGTCAAAGCCGGCGATCGCCAGCGCCGAATAGCCGCTCAGGCACAGGGCCAGCACCTTTTTCATCATTGCATCGCTCCTTGCAGTTGCCTCAAGACTCTCCCCGTTTTGCCGCCTCAAACGCCGCCAGCGTCTCCAGCCGGGCTTGCTTATGGTCGACGATCGGCAGCGGGTAGTTCAGCGTGCATCGCTGCTTTTCCGCCCAGCGATGGGGATGATGGATGTCATTGTCGGGCACATCCGCCAGTTCCGGCAACCATTTACGGATAAAAGTGCCTTGTGGATCAAAACGTTCACCCTGAGTCGTCGGGTTGAAGATGCGAAAATACGGCGCAGCGTCGGTGCCGGTAGAGGCCGCCCACTGCCAGCCGCCGTTGTTGGCCGCCAGATCCCCATCCAGCAGTTGCGACATGAAATAGCGCTCCCCGGCGCGCCAGTCGATCAATAGATCCTTCACCAGAAAACTGGCGCTGATCATGCGCAGCCGGTTGTGCATCCAGCCGGTGGCGTTCAGCTGGCGCATGGCGGCATCGACGATCGGGTAGCCGGTCTCGCCCCGCTGCCAGGCGTGCAGCTTCGCCGCGTCATCGCACCAGCGCACCTTGTCCGTCCAGGCAATAAACGGCCGATGGCGGCACAGATCGGGATAGGCCACCAGCAGATGGCGATAGAACTCGCGCCAAATCAGCTCGTTGAGCCAGGCGAAGGCACCGCTTTCGCGATCTTCCAGCAGCTGCGGGCATTCGGCGCGCAGGCGATTGAAGCACTGGCGCGGCGACAGCACGCCGATCGCCAGATAGGGCGACAGGCTACTGGTGCCGGCGAGGGCCGGCAGATCGCGCTGCCGGAGGTAATCCTGCACCTGCTCGCGGCAAAAGGCGCGCAGCCGCTGCAACGCAGCCTCCTCGCCGGCGGGATAACCATCCCCAGTCTCCGCCGTAGGGTAATCGAACGCCGCCGGCGCCTCAGGCGCAGGCAACGCGCCACCGGCACGGATCTTCGGCGCCGGCAGGCAACTCACGTCGGACTCGGTCAGGCGTTGAAGAAAGGCGTTGCGAAACGGCGTATAGACCTTGTACATCTCGCCGCCGCCGGTGAGTACGCTGCCCGGCGGCAACAGCAGGCTGTCATCGAAACCGTGGCACCTCACCCGGCCGCTCAACCGCTGTTCCAGCCGCGCATCGCGCCGGCGTTCGTTCAGTTCGTACTGGCGATTGTAGAACAGCGCATCCACCTGCTCCCGCTCGCAATAGTCCGCCAGCCAGTCGATCGACGCGGCAAAGTCCGCACAGGCATGGCAATGCAGCGCAATGCCCTTGTGCGCCAGCGCCTGCTGCACCGCCTGCAGGCTGGCGTGGATCAGCGCCGCCTGCCGCGGCGCCATCTCATGTTGCCGCCACTGCTGCGGCGTGGCGATAAACACCGCCAGTACCCGGGCTTCGGGATCGCTGCAGGCGGCGTGCAGCGCGTTGTTGTCGGTGATACGCAGATCGTTACGCAACCAGACCAGATGCGTGGTCATAAAACTCCTTGTCAATCAATGGCCGTAACGCAAACGCAGCGCCTCCGGGTAAGGTTCGAAATAGCGTTGTTCCGCCAGATAGCGATCGGGGTATTCCGCCATGTAATGCTTGAGCAGCGCAATCGGCGCCAACAGCGGCTGCATGCCCTGCCGGTAGCGGTCGATCAGGTGCGCCAGCTCCTGGCGCTGAGCCGTACTGAGCTGACGGCGGAAGTAGCCCTGCACGTGCATCAACACATTGGTGTGGTTGCGGCGCGTCGCCTTGTGCGCCAACAGCGCCATCAGGCGGTTGCGGTATTCCACGGCGAAGGCCTCCAGCGAGTCCCAGCGGTGAATATCGGCGACGAAGCGCCCCAGCTCGCGATACGCCGGCTGCGAATGCGCCAGCAGCGACAGCTTATAGCGGCTGTGAAACGCGATCAGCCCGCCGCGGGTCAGCCCCTGACGCCACAGCATGTTCAGCTCGTACAGCGCATACACCCGTTCAATGAAGTTTTCCCGCAGTGCCGCGTCCTGCAATCGTCCATCCTCTTCCACCGGCAGCCATGGCATCTGGCGCAGCAGTTCGGCGGTAAACAGACCGACGCCGTTTTTACGCGAGTCCTTGCCGTTTTCGCTGTAGACCCGCACCCGTTCCAGGCCGCAGCTCGGTGACTTGGCGCAGACGATATAGCCGCACAGATGCTGCAAGGCCGCCACGCGCTGCGCGGAGAAGCCGCGCATCTCCTCGGTCAGATCCACGCCGGCGTCGTTGCTGTAGCGCATCGCCGGCCACGACTGCGCCTGTTTCACCAGGCGCAGCGCCGGGCGCGGCGTGGGCAGGCCAATCGCCATTTCCGGGCAAACGGGCTCAAAGCGCACATAGGGCGCCAACTGTTCCACCGCAAAGGCCAGCCGCTTGTGACCGCCGTCGAAACGCACCGCTTCGCCCAGTAAACAGGCGCTGATACCGATAGGGATCTTGTCGCTCATACCGCTCTCCCGTGTTGTTGGCCGATGAGGAAAGTGTAGAAGAATGGCTTGCCGAATACGACCTTGCGCTTGATCGGGGCGGCTATAGGCATAAAAAAACCCCCGCCGCAGGGCGAGGGTTTTCGTGAATCAGCAGTGGCTCAGTAGAAATCGCAGGACGCCAGTTCCGCCTGCTGCAGCCAGACCGGCTTATCGCTGGTTTTTGACCAGACGCGGTGCAGGTAGCTGTAAAAACGCCCGCGATCGCTGCGGAACAGCATCACCGGCAGGGCCAAAATGCCCGCGATGACCACTGCGCTGCGGCGCAGGAGAATCCGATGCAGTGAATAAGCGTGATAGGTAGTAGACATGCGAACCTCCTTAAAAACGCCTGCCGTTGATTTGTCAGGGAAAACGGCGTCGGCGTATCAAATGAACAATCGGTAATTTGGTAACTGAGCAAAATTTTAGCGCACTTGATGAAAGTTTACTACTCATCCGACCACTAAATCGCGCAAAAAATCGCTAATCGTCGCAGCGATCCGTAATTTTGTTACAGTCAGGTTAATTTTTAACTTACCATGGGTTACATTGTGGTTATTATCCGGTTCGTTATTTCCCGCTTACGCCCGTTCGCCCTCCCCCATCAGGGGCAATCTCGCCACCGGCCTGATGGTTGAAGCGCTGAATTTCCGCTGAAATTTCAGCCATTTTTATACTTTTTTTACACCTGCCCGCGCGATTTTTTCATCTTCTTTCTACCCCTCTCCCTACACTGCCTCTATCAAAAACAACACCTCTGGAGGTGTCCCGTGAGTTTCAGCGTTATTGGTGGTGCGCTGTTGGTTCTGCTGCTGTTGGCCTATTTGGTCTACGCCCTGTTTAACGCGGAGGATTTCTGATGGCGGCTTCAGCCTTTTTACTGATCGCCAGCTTCCTGCTGGTGCTTCTGCTGCTGGCCCGGCCGCTGGGCGGCTTTATGGCGCGCCTGATCGAAGGTGAGCCGTTGCCTGCGCTGCGCGGGGTGGAAGCCGGCGTCTGGCGCGCCTGCGGCATCCGCGCCACCGAGATGAACTGGTGGCAGTACGCGCTGGCGATCCTGGCGTTCAACCTGCTCGGCCTGGCGCTGTTGTTCGCCCTGCTGATGACGCAGGGCTCACTGCCGCTCAACCCGCAAGGCTTCCCGGGCCTCTCCTGGGATCTGGCGCTCAACACCGCCGTCAGCTTCGTCACCAACACCAACTGGCAGGCCTACAGCGGCGAAAGCGCCCTCAGCTATTTCAGCCAGATGGCCGGGCTGGCAGTGCAGAACTTCGTCTCCGCCTCCACCGGCATCGCCGTGGCCTTTGCGCTGATCCGCGCCTTTACCCGCCGCGCCGGCAACACCGTCGGCAACGCTTGGGCCGATCTGTTCCGCATCACGCTGTATGTGCTGCTGCCAATCGCGCTGCTGATCGCCCTGTTCTTCGTCAGCCAGGGCACACTGCAAAACTTCCTGCCTTACCTGCACGTCACCACGCTCGAAGGCGCGCAGCAGACGCTGCCCATGGGGCCGGTGGCCTCGCAGGAAGCGATCAAGATGCTCGGCACCAACGGCGGCGGCTTCTTCGGCGCCAACTCGGCGCACCCGTTCGAGAACCCGACCGTGCTGACCAACTTCGTGCAGATGCTGGCCATCTTCCTGATCCCCTGCGCACTGTGCTTCTCCTTCGGCCAGTTGGCCGGTGAAAACCGCCAGGGCCATGCGCTGATCTGGGCAATGGCGCTGATCTTCGTGGTAGCTGTGGTGGTGGTGATGTACGCCGAACTGGCGGGCAACCCGCACCTGAGCGCGCTGGGCGCCGACAGCAACATCAATATGGAAGGCAAAGAGTCGCGCTTCGGCATTCTTGCCACCAGCCTGTTCTCGGTGGTGACCACCGCCGCGTCCTGCGGGGCGGTTAACGCCATGCACGACTCTTTCACCGCGCTGGGTGGCATGGTGCCGATGTGGCTGATGCAGATCGGTGAAGTGGTGTTCGGCGGCGTCGGCTCCGGCCTGTACGGCATGCTGCTGTTCGTGCTGCTGACGGTGTTTATCGCCGGCCTGATGATCGGCCGCACCCCGGAATATCTGGGCAAGAAAATCGACGTTTACGACATGAAGATGACCGCGCTGGCGATCCTGGTCACGCCGACGCTGGTGTTGCTGGGCAGCGCGCTGGCCATCGGCACCGACGCGGGCCGCGCCGGCATCCTCAACCCGGGCGCCCACGGCTTCAGCGAAGTGCTGTACGCCCTGTCCTCCGCCGCCAACAACAACGGCAGCGCCTTCGCCGGGTTGAGCGTCAATACGCCGTTCTACAACCTGCTGTTGGCCTTCGCCATGTTTGTCGGCCGCTTCGGGGTGATCCTGCCGGTGCTGGCGATCGCCGGTTCGCTGAGCGCCAAACAACGCCAACCGGCGGGCAACGGCACCCTGCCGACCTATGGGCCGCTGTTTATCGGCCTGCTGATCGGCACCGTGCTGCTGGTGGGCGCGCTGACCTTCGTGCCGGCGCTGGCGCTGGGCCCGGTGGCCGAGCATTTGCAGCTTTGGTTGGCAAACTAACCGACGTCACAGAGAGAGAATAAGAGATGACTCGCAAACAACGCGCGCTGTTTGAACCGGCCCTGGTGCGTACCGCGCTGATCGATGCGGTGAAAAAACTGGACCCTCGCGTTCAATGGCGCAACCCGGTGATGTTCGTGGTGTATATCGGCAGCATTCTGACCACCGCCATCTGGCTGGCGATCCTCACCGGCCAAACCGACGGTGCCGCCGCCTTTACCGGCAGCGTCTCCCTGTGGCTGTGGTTCACCGTGCTGTTCGCCAACTTCGCGGAAGCGCTGGCCGAAGGGCGCAGCAAGGCCCAGGCGGAAAGCCTGAAGGGCACCAAGAAAACCAGCTGGGCGAAAAAACTGGCCGGCCCGCGCCGCGACGGCACCACGGAGAAAGTGGCCGCCGACAGCCTGCGCAAGGGCGATATCGTGCTGGTGGAAGCCGGCGACACCATCCCGTGCGACGGCGAAGTGCTGGAAGGCGGCGCCTCGGTAGATGAAAGCGCCATCACCGGTGAGTCCGCGCCGGTGATCCGCGAGTCCGGCGGCGACTTTTCCTCGGTCACCGGCGGCACCCGCGTGCTGTCCGACTGGCTGGTGGTGCAGTGCAGCGTCAACCCGGGGGAAACCTTCCTCGATCGCATGATCGCCATGGTGGAAGGCGCCAAACGCCGCAAAACGCCGAACGAGATCGCACTGACTATCCTGCTGGTGGCGCTGACCATCGTGTTCGTCCTGGCCACCGCCACCCTATTCCCGTTCTCGCAATACAGCGTGGAAGCGGCCGGCAGCGGCAGCGTGGTCACCATCACCGTGCTGGTCGCGCTGCTGGTCTGTCTGATCCCCACCACCATCGGTGGCCTGCTGTCCGCCATCGGCGTGGCCGGGATGAGCCGCATGCTCGGCGCCAACGTGATCGCCACCAGCGGCCGCGCGGTGGAAGCCGCCGGCGACGTGGACGTGCTGCTGCTGGATAAAACCGGCACCATCACGCTGGGTAACCGACAGGCTTCGGAGTTCCTGCCGGCGCCGGGCGTGAAAGAGCAAGAGCTGGCGGATGCCGCGCAGCTGGCCTCGCTGGCGGACGAAACGCCGGAAGGCCGCAGCATCGTGGTGTTGGCCAAACAGCGATTCAACCTGCGCGAACGCGATCTGCAGGCGCTGAACGCCACCTTCGTGCCCTTCTCCGCCCAGACCCGCATGAGCGGCGTCAACGTGCAGGAGCGCATGATCCGCAAAGGCGCAGTGGATGCCATTCGCCGTCACGTCGAATCCAATCAGGGGCACTTCCCGCGGGCGGTGGACGATCTGGTGGAAAGCGTGGCGCGCACCGGCGGTACACCACTGGTGGTGGCGGAAGGCGCCCGAGTGCTGGGCGTGGTGGCGCTGAAGGATATCGTCAAGGGCGGCATCAAGGAACGCTTCAATGAGCTGCGCAAGATGGGCATCAAAACGGTGATGATCACCGGCGATAACCCGCTGACCGCGGCGGCGATCGCCGCCGAGGCCGGGGTGGACGACTTCCTGTCGGAAGCCACGCCGGAAGCCAAGCTGGCGCTGATCCGCCAGTACCAGGCGGAAGACCGCCTGGTGGCGATGACCGGCGACGGCACCAACGACGCCCCGGCGCTGGCGCAGGCCGATGTGGCGGTAGCGATGAACTCCGGCACCCAGGCCGCCAAAGAGGCGGGCAACATGGTCGATCTGGATTCCAACCCGACCAAGCTGATCGAAGTGGTGCACATCGGCAAACAGATGCTGATGACGCGCGGCTCGCTGACCACCTTCAGCATCGCCAACGATGTGGCCAAATACTTCGCCATCATTCCGGCGGCCTTCGCGGCCACCTATCCGCAGCTGAACGCGCTGAACGTGATGCATCTGCATTCCCCGGCCTCCGCCATCATGTCGGCGGTGATCTTCAACGCCCTGGTGATCGTGTTCCTGATCCCGCTGGCGCTGAAAGGAGTGAGCTACAAACCGATGAGCGCCGCGGCCCTGCTGCGCCGCAACCTGTGGCTGTACGGGGTCGGCGGCCTGCTGGTGCCGTTCGTCGGCATCAAACTGATCGACCTGATCCTGGTCGCGCTGCACGTCGCCGGTTAACCATTGAGGGAAATGAACATGACTTATTTACGACCTGCGCTGGTGATGCTGATCCTGCTGACGCTGATCACCGGCATCGCCTATCCGCTGCTGACCACCGGGCTGGCGCAGCTGCTGTTTCCGGGTGCGGCCAACGGTTCGCTGCTGTACCGGGGCGACAAGGCGGTCGGCTCCGCGCTGATCGGCCAGAACTTCACGCGCGCCGACTATTTCTGGGGCCGCCCATCGGCCACCGGCGATTCGGCCTATAATCCACTGGCCTCTGCCGGCAGCAACCTGGCGGCCACCAATCCGGCGTTGGATAAGGCTATCGCCGAGCGCGCAGCGCAGCTGCGCCAGGCCAACCCTGCGATGAGCGGCCCGATCCCGGTCGATCTGCTGACCGCCTCCGGCAGCGGGTTGGATCCGCAAATCTCGATCGCCGCCGCACAGTATCAGCTGGCACGGGTCGCGGCGGCACGGCATCTGCCGCCGGAACAGATCGCCAAACTGATCGAAGACAACACCGATCGGGCCACACCCAACTTCATGGGGGAATCGGTGGTGAACGTACTGAAGCTGAACCTGGCGCTGGATGCGTTGAAGTAACGCGCCGTATTCAGCATAGTGATAGGGTTCGGCATGCCGAACCCCTTTTTGCTTGGTAACACAAGGAATTGTCATGGTCGAAGAAGAGCAGCAGCGCCCCGATCCCGATAGCCTGCTGGCGATGGCCAATGAAAAACCGCGCGGCCGATTGAAAGTATTCTTCGGCGCCTGCGCCGGCGTCGGCAAAACCTACGCCATGCTGCAGGAAGCCCAGCGTTTGCGCGCTCAGGGGCTGGACGTGCTGGTCGGCGTGGTGGAAACCCACGGCCGCAGCGAGACCGCCGCCCTGCTCGACGGCCTGACGCTGCTGCCGCAAAAACGCATCCAGCATCGCGGCCGGCTGGTGCATGAATTCGATCTCGACGCCGCGCTGGCGCGCCACCCGGCGCTGGTGTTGATGGATGAACTGGCGCACAGCAACGCTCACGGTTCGCGCCACCCCAAACGCTGGCAGGATGTGGAAGAGCTGCTGGATGCCGGCATCGACGTGCTGACCACCGTCAACGTACAGCATCTGGAAAGCCTGAACGACGTAGTGGGCGGCGTGACCGGCGTGCGGGTGCGTGAAACGGTGCCCGACCACGTATTTGACGAGGCCAGCGAAGTGGTGCTGGTCGATCTGCCGCCGGACGATCTGCGCCGGCGGCTGCACGAAGGCAAAGTGTATATTCCCGGCCAGGCCGAGCGCGCCATCGAGCACTTCTTCCGCAAAGGCAACCTGATCGCCCTGCGCGAGCTGGCGCTGCGCCGCACCGCCGATCGGGTCGATGACCAGATGCGCGAGTTTCGCGACACCCAGGGGCGCGAGAAAGTGTGGCACACCCGCGACAGCATTCTGCTGTGCGTCGGCCACAACAGCGGCAACGAAAAGCTGGTGCGCATCGCCGCCCGGCTGGCGGCGCGGCTCGGCTGCCACTGGCATGCGGTCTATGTGGAAACCCCCAAGCTGCACCGGCTGCCGGAAAACCAGCGCCGCGCCATTCTGCGCGCGCTGCGGCTGGCGCAGGAACTGGGGGCAGAAACCGCCACGCTGGCCGATCCGTCCGAAGAGCGCGCGGTGCTGCGCTATGCCCGCGAGCATAACCTCGGCAAAATCATCATCGGCCGCCGTAGCGAGCAGCGCTGGAAGCTGCGCGGCAGCTTCGCCGATCGCCTCGGCCGGCTGGGCCCGGATCTCGATCTGGTGATCGTGGCGCTGGAGAGCGACACCGCACAACCGCCGCCGGGCAAGGAACACGACGGCCGCAGCTTCAATGATAAATGGCGCATGCAGCTGCGCGGTTGCGTGGTGGCGGTGGCGCTGTGCGCGCTGATTACCCTGCTCTCGCAGTGGCTGCTGCCGGGCTTCGATCAGGCCAACCTGGTGATGGTCTATCTGCTCGGCGTGGCGATCGTCGCGCTGTTCTTCGGCCGCTGGCCGTCGGTGCTGGCGGCGGTGATTAACGTCGCCAGTTTCGATCTGTTCTTCGTCCAGCCCGAATGGTCGTTCGCCGTCAGCGACATGCAGTACCTGTTGACCTTCGGCGTGATGCTCGCCGTCGGCATCATCATCGGCAACCTGACCGCCGGGGTGCGTTATCAGGCCCGGGTGGCGCGCTACCGCGAGCAGCGGGCGCGCCACCTGTACGAAATGTCGCGCGGGCTGAGCCGCGCGCTGACCGTGGCCGACATCGCCAACACCAGCCGCCACTTCCTCTCCAGCAGTTTCCAGGCGAAAACCGTGCTGCTGCTGCCGCAGGAAGACGGCCGCCTGCAACAGATGGTCGGCGAGGAAGGCGGGCTGCTGTCGGTAGACGAGGCCATCGCGCGCTGGAGCTTCGACAAAGGCCTGCCGGCCGGCGCCGGCACCGACACCCTGCCCGGCGTGCCTTACCAGCTGCTGCCGCTCAATACCCCCAAACAGACCTTCGGCCTGCTGGCGATCGAGCCCAACAACCTGCGCCAGCTGATGGTGCCGGAACAGCAGCGGCTGTTGCAGACCTTCGCGGTGCTGATCGCCAGCGCGCTGGAGCGGCTGCACCTGGCGCGCAGCGCCGAAGAAGCCAAACTGGACACCGAGCGCGAACAGCTGCGCAACTCGTTGTTGGCGGCGCTGTCGCACGATCTGCGCACGCCGCTGACCGTGCTGTTCGGCCAGGCGGAAATTCTCACGCTGGATCTGGCGGCCGAAGGTTCCAATCACGCCACCCAGGCCAGCCAGATCCGCCAGCAGGTGCTGAGCACCACCCGGCTGGTGAACAACCTGCTGGATATGGCGCGCATCCAGTCCGGCGGTTTCAGCCTGCGCAAAGAGTGGCAGTCGCTGGAAGAGATCGTCGGCGCCTCGCTGCACATGCTGGAGCCGCTGCTCAGCCAGCATCCTATCGTGGTCGAGCTGCCGCCGGAACAGATCCTGGTGAACTGCGACGGCAGCCTGCTGGAGCGGGTGTTCACCAACCTGTTGGAAAACGCCAATAAATACGCCGGCGCCGAGGCCACCATCGGCATTCGCGCACGCACGCTGCCCGAGTGGCTGGAAGTCGAGGTCTGGGATAACGGCCCCGGCATCCCCGCCGATCAGCTGCAGCTGATTTTCGACAAGTTTTCACGCGGCAATAAAGAGTCGGCGATCCCCGGCGTCGGCTTGGGGTTAGCGATTTGCCGTGCCATTATTGAAGTGCATGATGGCCGCATCTGGGCGGAAAACGGCGCCAACGGCGGCGCCAGCTTCCGCTTCGTGCTGCCGCTGGAAAAACCGCCCGAGATCGACGGCGACGCCTTCGATCTGTAATCAACGCAGGGGAAACGTGAGCATAACGCCAACCAACATTCTGATTGTTGAAGATGAAAAAGAGATCCGCCGCTTCGTGCGCACCGCACTGGAGAGCGAAGGCCTGCGGGTATTTGAAAGTGAAACGCTGCAGCGTGGGTTGATTGAAGCCGGCACGCGCAAACCGGATCTGATCATTCTTGATTTGGGCTTGCCGGACGGCGACGGGCTGAGCTACATCCGCGATCTGCGGCAGTGGAGCGCCATTCCGGTGATCGTGCTGTCGGCGCGCAACGCCGAAGAGGACAAAATCGCCGCGCTGGACGCCGGCGCCGACGACTACCTCAGCAAACCGTTCGGCATCGGCGAGCTGCTGGCGCGGGTGCGGGTCGCGCTGCGTCGCCACTCCGCCAGCCAACAGGAAAGCCCGCTGATAAGCTTTTCGGAAATCACCGTCGATCTGGTGAATCGCCGGGTACTGCGCAACGACGAAGATCTGCATCTGACGCCGATCGAGTTTCGCCTGTTGGCGGAGCTGCTGGCCAACGCCGGCAAAGTGATCACCCAACGCCAGCTGTTGAGCCACGTCTGGGGACCGAACTACGTGGAGCACAGCCACTATCTGCGCATCTACATGGGCCACCTGCGGCAGAAGCTCGAAGCCGATCCGGCCCGGCCCAAACACCTGCTGACCGAAACCGGCGTCGGCTATCGCTTCATGCCTTAACCCCGGCGGGCGCGGTTTGCCGCGCCTTTACGCCGCCGGCCCCTTCTTCAATCCGACCATAAATTCTTTAAACGCATCGCGCAGCGGAGCGAACACCGGGTGTTTGCGGTTTTCGATCATCACTTCGGAGAACAGCTTCAAGCCTACGGCGAAGGCCGCGCTCTGCTCGGGGCCGAAGTTCAGATCGTCACGCGCCCGGATGCGCTCGACGATATCGAGAATATCGTCGTGGTTGGTCACTTCAAAACTCAGCGGCGCTTTCTCGACGGGATTGCCCTGGCGATCGCTCAGGGCTTCAACGGTAATAGTAAAACGGTGGCCGGGCATCAGTTCTTCTCCTGCTGCGTGGGTTGAATATGCATTTCGCTTTCGATTGCCGCCACGGCGGTCAGCAACACGGCGTTAATGCGCTCCACCTGCTGCGGCGTGAGATCGGCGCGCATCACGTTGCCGCGCAGCAGGCTGCGCAGGCGGTTCATGGCGTCGTAGATGCCTTCCGCCAGATTGCCGTGCCGATGATGCTCGCGGCCAGCGCCCGCCAGGCGCGCCAGAATGACGTCAACTACCTGTTGATGCTTTTGCAGCTCGCCCTCGCCCGCGGCAGTGATGCGGTAGCTTTTGCGGCCGTTGCCGGTGGTGAGCGGCTCAAGGAAATCCTGCTCTTCCAGCAGCGTCAGCGTGGGGTAAATCACCCCCGGGCTCGGCACGTACAGGCCGGATGAAGCTTCCTCAATCGCCTTGATCAGCTCATAGCCGTGGCTGGGCTTGCGCGCCACCAGCGCCAGCAGTACCAGACGCAGATCGCCGTGCTCGAACAGACGGTGACGCCCGCCCCGGCCGCCGCGCCCACCCCTGCCGTGCTCTTCGCCTTCGCCGCCGAAGTGATGGCGCCCACCGCGATGACGGCGACCCTCTTCGCATTCATGATGGTGGTGGTGATGCCGGTGTAAACCTAATCGATGAAACATAGGGTGATACCTCGCTTTAACAGTGAACATCAATACGAGGTTGTTTAGATATATCTAAACAGCGTCGATAACGCTAATCTAGATCGATATATCTAAATGCGCAAGCGTGCGCCGATAAAAAGATATATCTAAATTGCAGACATAAAAAAAGCGCTGTAAAAACAGCGCTTATTATCAATCAAGAAAAGCGATTTACTTGGCAGAAGCCAGCACTTCGCTGACGATCTCGACCGCTTCGTGCTCAATCTTCTCGCGGTGTTCCGCTCCGAGGAAGCTCTCGCAGTAGATCTTGTAAGCCTCTTCGGTACCGGAAGGACGGGCCGCGAACCAGCCGTTGTCGGTCATCACTTTCAGGCCGCCGATCGACGCGCCGTTGCCCGGTGCCGCGGTCAGACGTGCGGTGATCGGGTCGCCCGCCAGGGTATTGGCCTTGACCATCTCCGGCGACAGCTTGGACAACGCCGCTTTTTGCGCCGCAGTTGCCGGTGCCTGGATGCGGTTGTAGCTTGGCGCACCGAAGCGTTTGGCCAGATCGTCATAGTGATGCTGCGGGTTTTCACCGGTTACCGCGGTGATTTCAGCCGCCAGCAGACACATGATGATACCGTCTTTGTCCGTCGACCACGGTTTGCCGTTGAAGCGCAGGAACGAGGCCCCGGCGCTCTCTTCGCCGCCGAAGCCCAGGCTGCCGTCGAACAGGCCGTCCACGAACCACTTGAAGCCGACCGGCACTTCCACCAGCTTGCGGCCCAGGTCGGCCACCACGCGGTCGATCATCGCGCTGGACACCAGCGTTTTACCGACTGCGACATCAGCGCCCCACTGCGGGCGATGCTGGAACAGGTAGTTGATGGCTACCACCAGATAATGGTTCGGGTTCATCAGGCCCTTCGGCGTGACGATGCCGTGGCGGTCGTAATCCGGATCGTTGGCGAACGCCAGATCGAATTTGTCGCGCAGCGCCAGCAGGCCGGCCATCGCCGACTCGGACGAACAGTCCATGCGGATGATGCCGTCGTGGTCCAGGTGCATAAAGCGGAAGGTCTGATCGATGGAATCGTTCACCAGCGTCAGATCCAGCTTGTAGTGCTCCGCCACGCGCTGCCAATAGGCGATGCCGGAACCGCCAAGCGGATCCACGCCCAGTTTCAGGCCGGCGCGTTGGATGGCCGGCATGTCGACCACCTCAACCAGACCTTCGACATAAGGCTGCACCAGGTCTTTGGCGTGCAGGTGGCCGCTGTTCCAGGCCTTGTCCAGCGACTGGCGCTGAACGCCTTTCAACTGTTGCGCCAGCAGTTCGTTGGCGCGCTTTTCGATCACCGACGTCAGGTTGGTATCGGCCGGGCCGCCGTTCGGCGGGTTGTACTTGATGCCGCCGTCTTCCGGTGGGTTATGGGACGGCGTAATGACGATGCCGTCGGCCTGCGCGCCGCCGCGGCGGTTGTGGCACAGAATGGCGTGCGATACCGCCGGCGTTGGCGTGAAGCCGTTGTTTTCCTGCACGATCACATCGACGCCGTTGGCGGTCAGCACTTCCAGCACGGAAATGAAGGCCGGCTCGGACAGCGCATGGGTGTCTTTGCCCACGTAGCACGGGCCGGTGGTGCCCTGCTGATGACGAACTTCGGCGATCGCCTGAGCGATGGCGAGGATGTGCGCTTCGTTGAAGCTGTGGCGCTGCGCGCTGCCGCGGTGGCCGGAGGTGCCAAACTTCACCGCATGTGCGGGATTGCCGGCTTCCGGTTGCAACACATAGTACTGCGACGTCAGCTGGGCTACGTTGATCAGATCGCTTTGGCGGGCGGGCTGCCCGGCACGTGGATTATTCGCCATCGACATATCTCCCTCATCCCTGTCGGTGACCGGGCAAATACGTCGCGCACGGCCATCGTGACGGGCTGTTCGCTAAATTAGACGGTACCGCAAACTTTCTCGATCAGTTCCGTCGGGAACTGCATGGCCTGCATGATGTGTTCGATCATGCTGCGTTTGCGGCCGGTATTGGTATTGGTGATCACCCAGTAAGGGGTGCCTGGTACATGCTTCGGCTTGGTGTGCGTGCCGTTGGCCAGCAGGGTCTGCTGATCGCCGGCGAAATAGGTGCGGGTACGGCCGGTCAACGCCTCGGTAGCGGCGGCGAAACCGGCGGCATCGAGGGTATACAGCGTGGACAGCACCAGCATGAAACGGTTGACCGCTTTGTTCTGCTCGGCATATTCATCCGACAACAGCAGCTCGCGCATGGCGCGCACGCGATCGCGCGGACGCTGCGCCGGCGCCGTTTTTTCCAGCTCGACGGACTGCGGCACACTGGCGGCAGGCAACGCGCGCACCGGTTGCCCGGCGGTGAATTTCAACATGCGGCGTAAAATATCGGACGCGCTTTCACCGATGTGTTGCGTGTGGCTGGCAATATAACGGTAAAGCTCTTCGTCGACTTCAATAGTTTTCATCTTTATCCAATACTGTTTTTTCTACTTAGAACCTGAAGCCAGATCCTGCATTCAAGCCATGGGATTATAAGGTTAAAAGCGCTGGGGCGAACACAACAATGTGCCTCCGGACGGAAAATGCAGACTAATACCTATAGCCGGCACTGCCAAGCCCGCGCCGCGAAAATTCCGCATGATTCATCGTGCGATTCAATCATGATACCCTAATCTGAATCTCTCTCAGTATGAACTTCGCCATGAAATTACATTATCAACTGCTGGCCGCCGAGTCAGACGCGCTGCCGGTGCTGCTGATCCACGGGCTGTTCGGCAATCTGGACAACCTGGGCGTGCTGGCGCGCGATCTGCATAAACAGCACACGGTGATCAAGGTCGATCTGCGCAACCACGGCCTCTCCCCGCGCGCCGACGACATGAACTACCCCGCCATGGCGCAGGATCTGCTGGCGCTGCTCGACGAACTGCAGCTGGAGAAAGCGATCGTCATCGGCCATTCGATGGGCGGCAAAGCGGCGATGGCGCTGACCGCCATCGCGCCCGAGCGCGTCGCCAGGCTGATCGTCATCGACGTCGCGCCGGTGGATTACCAGACCCGCCGCCACGACGAGATCTTCGCCGCGCTGAAGGCAGTCAGCGCCGCCGGTATCACCCAGCGCCAGGCGGCCGCCCAGCTGATGCGCGACTACCTGCAGGAAGAAGGCGTGATCCAGTTCCTGCTGAAGTCCTTCCACAACGGCGAATGGCGCTTCAACCTGCCGGTGCTGATCGAACGCTACAAAGACATCACCGGCTGGCAGGATGTGCCGGCCTGGCCGCACCCGACCCTATTCATTCGCGGCGGCCTGTCGCCGTACGTGCAGGACAGCTACCGTGCGGACATCGCGCGCCAGTTCCCGCAGGCCCGCGCACACGTCGTCGCCGGCACCGGCCATTGGGTGCACGCCGAAAAACCGGAAGCGGTGCTGCGCGCCATCCACCGTTTCCTCGACGAAGCCTGAAAAGCGCGCTCATCTGGCGAAAAAACGCGCTAAAGATAACGGCTTAGCGCGTTTAGCCCGCAGTTAGGCATTGTCGCCGCTCCATCTGCTGGGGTAATATGGCGCGCTATAATTTTGCCGCCGCGCCAGCGCGTTCGCGAACGCCGGTTCGGGGGTGAATTTGGGTTAGGGTTTATTGGCCCGAAGTGTGTTAACCGATGCCTCCGGAAGCGTGCGAGCGCTTTTTGATGCAAACTCCCTTGCAGTACCGCTACCTATGGCAAAAGAACAAACGGATCGCACGACGCTGGATCTGTTCGCAGATGAACGCCGTCCGGGGCGCCCGAAAACCAACCCGCTTTCCCGCGATGAACAGCTTAGAATCAATAAGCGCAATCAGTTACGGCGCGATAAAGTGCGTGGATTGCGGCGCGTAGAGCTGAAAATCAACGCGGATGCGGTGGACGCCCTGAACAAACTGGCGGAACAGCGCAACATCAGCCGCAGCGAACTCATCGAGCAGATGCTGTTGGCACAACTGGCGGAAGAACAGCCGGAACATTGATCTCTTCGGCCGCACGCGCGGCGCGGCGTTAAGGACAACGCCGGATCGACCACGCTTTTCTTCATTCTCCGGCATCGCATAAATGCGATAAAACCCCGGCGCCACTTTCTGGCATGATACGCATTTACCGGTAAGAGACTGCGCCTGTCGGCGCCCGCCCCGGAGGCGAAAGGCTCTTGCCATGGCATCATTTTAATCGGCGTCAGCGGCGGCAGTGCCGGCGTCGAGTAATGCAATTACTTGAATTTAAAGGTTATACGCGATATGGCTACTGTAGGCATTTTCTTTGGCAGCGACACTGGCAATACCGAAAACATTGCCAAAATGATCCAGAAAATTCTCCAGAAACAGTTTGGCGACGACGTCTCTGAAGTGCATGACATCGCTAAAAGCAGCAAAGAAGACCTGGAAGGGTTCGATATCCTGCTGCTGGGTATCCCGACCTGGTACTACGGTGAAGCGCAGTGTGACTGGGATGATTTCTTCCCGACGCTGGAAGAAGTCGACTTCAACGGCAAACTGGTGGCGCTGTTCGGCTGCGGCGATCAGGAAGACTACGCGGAATACTTCTGTGACGCGATGGGCACCATCCGCGACATTATCGAACCGCGCGGCGCGGCCATCGTGGGCCACTGGCCGACCAAAGGCTACCACTTCGAGGCCTCCAAAGGCCTGGCGGACGACAACCACTTCATCGGTCTGGCGATCGACGAAGACCGTCAGCCTGAGCTGACCAACGAGCGCGTGGACGCCTGGGTCAAACAAATCGTCGAAGAGCTGAGCCTGGCCGATATCGTCGGCTAAGCCCCGGCACTGGCGAAAGGTTGAACAAAGGCCCTGTAAAGTGCATAGTGTGCCCACAGGGCCGTCATCGGCAGCAGGGATTGCTGCGATAGAAGCTACAGATTTGTAACTTCCCACCCCGTCACGGTAGACTGAGATATCGGTTTATCCCATCCATCAAGGCGTTGCATGCAAAACATGCAATAGTGCAATTATATCTTTGTTAACAACCGGCGGTTTCCATTTAGTACAACCGGTTCTATAATGAGACGCATTAACTCTTTGTGCCGACCGATGCCACAGGCGAGTACGCCTCAACTTGATTAGCATAGTAACAGGACTGAATTCGCATGACCGACAACAACATCGCATTGAAGAAGGCCGGCTTAAAAGTCACGCTTCCGCGACTCAAAATCCTGGAAGTACTGCAAAATCCGGAATGCCATCACGTCAGTGCGGAAGATTTGTACAAAAAACTGATTGATATGGGCGAAGAGATCGGGCTGGCAACGGTTTATCGCGTACTGAACCAGTTTGACGATGCGGGCATTGTGACACGTCACAATTTCGAAGGCGGCAAGTCCGTGTTCGAGCTGACCCAACAGCATCACCACGATCACCTGATTTGCCTGGACTGCGGCAAAGTGATCGAATTCAGCGACGAATCCATCGAAGTGCGCCAGCGTGACATCGCCAAGCAGCACGGCATCAAGCTCACCAACCACAGCCTGTACCTGTACGGCCACTGTGAAACCGGTGACTGTCGCGAAGACGAAACGCTGCACGACAAGAAATAAGCCTGACCGGCTATGAAAAACCGCCTCACGCCGAGGCGGTTTTTTTATGCCCGCCGTGCAACGGGCAAAAAAATCCCCGGACAAGCCGGGGGAAAATCATGTCATGAAATATCACAATTGCAGCGGCACTGCTACTCCACGTACTACTCTCACTACAACGTCCGCCCTACGCCGACACGCGCGGGCGAACGCATTCCCCCTTCGTTATACGGCCGCCGCCAGAGCAGCAGGCCGTTGCACCGGGCTTAGACCTTCTCGGCACGGCTGTAGCGCTTGCCGTCCGGGCTAACCGAACGCACCTGCACCTCACCGGACACCGCAGGCTTGGCCTTGGCGTCATAGCGCTGCCACTGCTTGCCGCCGTCGGTGGAGTACTCGATGCCCAATCCCGGCAGCGCGATATTCGCCTCCAGCTTGCCGCCCGCTACGCGTGCGCCCGGCACCGGCAGACGGTAAGCGACGCCACCTTTGTCCAGCTTGGCCAGTTCACGCTGCCCCAGGATATTGGCGAAGCGCAGCCAGTCTTTCTCCAGCGTCTTGGTATCGACAAAGTGGGTTTCCCCGCCTTTGTATTCGCGGCCGGCGCGATAGTCCTGCTCCCAACCGGCGCGGTGCCAGGCGCGTTCAGCCACCGACAGCGCGCGTGGGAAAATCATGTATTCCATCTGCGGATCGGTGCGCTGGGTTTCGCTCCACAGCTGAGCGGACAGCCCGTAGGCGCCCGGCCACGGCTTGTCGCTCTTGGCGTTGAAGTGGTTGCCGTCGCGGTCGACCGAAGTTTCCGCGTTCTGCGGCATGTTATCCGGCGCGAAGCTGAACACCTTACGCTCGTCGCTGAAGCGGGTGCCCCAGTAGTAACCGCGCTCGTCCGGGTTCACCTCGTAAGGGAAGTCCATGTAGACGTAGTCCGGGTTTGAAACCACCACTTCATACCCTTTGTTGGCCCAGTCGTTGACGCTATCGAAACCGCCCCAGTACAGGGTATCCCAGAAGTTGACGCCCACGCGCGAGGTGGCGAACGCCTTCGCGTTCTCGGCGTCTTTCAGGCCATCCTGCCAGGCCTGCATTCTGTCGATGCCGTGCGCCTTCACCAGCTTGCTGACCTCTTGGCCGAAGTAGCTCGGCAGATGCTCCATGTCGGCCACCTTGCCTTCTTTGATCATCGTCTGACACACCTGCGACTTGGCCCACGGCTTGTCTTCGTTGCTCTGATCGATGATGCCTTTGCCCGGCTCCGGTTTCGCCTTGTCGGTGTAGCCGGCGCCCAGGCGGATGTTTTTCGCTTCGTCGCCGCCGAAGTGCCAGGTCTTGATCGGCTGGCCGGCCTCTTTATGCATCTGGGCGATCTCGCCGATCACCTTGTCGACAAAGCGCTGGGAAGAGTCCAGGCACGGGTTCAGGTAGCTCTGGCGGTTAAAGAACTGCACGGAGGTGGTGTTGGAGGTATCGGTCGGATCCACCAGGCGGAATTCGTTGGCCTCCTGCTCTTTTCCGGCGGCATGCAGCTTTTTATAGCGCGCTTCCATCGAGACCACCGCGGCGCGGGCGTGTGCCGGCATGTCGATCTCCGGGATCACCTCAATCTGGCGCGCCTGGGCGTATTTGATGATGTCGATATAGTCCTGACGGCTGAAGAAGCCGCCGTAGACGTCCGGCCCCTGGCCGTACTGCGGCAGCAGGCAGGTGGTTTCGCTCAGATCGTGGCAGCGCTGGCCGCCGACCTCAGTCAGCTCAGGCAAACCGGGGATCTCGATACGCCAGCCTTCGTCATCGCTCAGGTGGAAGTGGAATTTGTTGAGCTTGTAGGCCGCCATCTGATCCAGCAGGCGCAGCACCGCGTCCTTCTTATGGAAGTTGCGCGCTACGTCGAGGAAAATGCCGCGATACTGGAAGCGCGGCGCATCGCTGGCATCCAGCGTGGCAATCTTGCCGCTGCCGTCGCTCGGCACTAACGACAGGATCGACTGCAGCCCGTAGAACACCCCGGCCTGATCGAAGCCGATCACCCGCGCCTCTTTCTTGCCGATTTTCAGCTCATAGGCGCCCGGCACCGCCATCGCGCCTTTAAACTTGCCCGGCTGGATGTCGGTTTTGATCGGGTAACCGTTGGCCTGAACCGGCACGCCCAGCAGCGCGAAGCGCTGGTTGACGACGTCCGCCGCCGGCTTGACCAGCGTGCTCAGATCCGGCGATACCCCTTTGCGCAAATCGACGTCCTGCGCGTGAACCTTCACCTGCATCGGCGTCGGCACGATCTGGCCGCGCAGCGCGCCGGCAGGCAGCGTCTGCAGATCGGCATTGCTGACAAAGCGCGAAGCCGGCGTCATCAGAATGTTTTTGTCGTCCTTGGTGCGCTTCCACTGGTCGCCGGTGAACGGCGCCACGAACTGGTCCAGGTTTTCGGTATCGGTATTCGCCAGCATTTTCGGCTTGGCGTCGCCGGACGTGGCATACCAGCGCGGCAGGAAGTCGTTTCTGAACAGCTGCCAGTATTCGGCGACCACCGGGATTTCCACCGCCTTACCGGCCGGGAAGCCGCTGAATTTGGCGGTCGGCTCCAGCTTGTACAGATCGCCGGTGAGGTGAGCAATCTTGAACTGGTCGTTGTCTACTCGCAGGGTCTGGCGCGGGCTGTGGAAATAGATGACCCAGTCTTTGCCGTCGATCGCCTGGCCGTCGTTGCTGAGGGTGAACAACACCCGGTTGCATGAGGCCCAGTCGGCGCCCAGCGCCGCGCAATCCACGCCGTTTTCGCCGGCGCGGTTATCCAGCATTTTCACGTTCAGCTTCAGCTGGCTCAGCTGATCCACCAGCTGTTGATCGGCCATGGCGTTTCCCATGCCGCCCAGAAATCCCATCGTTGCCGTCAACGCGGCTAATGCGCTCAGTTTGAATGCGTTCATGTTCTTGTCCTTCTTAATTATTGTTATCGCGAATTTCTTGCCACAGCTTGCCGCACTTGGCGTCGTAAGCCTGACCGTTACCGCTGTGCACCGCCATAATGCAGTTCTGATAATCCATCACCCGCACCGTTTCCTGCGCGGCGAACTGCTGGTGCTGCTTCTCTTGTTTCAGCACGTTCAGCACCGCCTTACAGGGCTGCAGACGCTCCGGCGAACCTTCGGCGGTGTTGATGCAGGCGCTGTAAGCCTGCTTCAATTTGGCGTCTTCCGGCGGTGCGGCGGGTTGCGCACAGGCGCTCAAGGCCGCGGCGGCCGCCAACATCAGCATGATTTTTTTCATCGTTGAATTCCCTTAACTGCCCCCGGCGGCGAGGCCGGGGAACGCATCAGAAGATGGTGAATGGCGCGATGACCATGAACTTGACGTCTTTCTCGTCCTGGAAGATGTTGCCGTAACCGCCGCCCCAGCTCGGGATGTTGGTGTGGTTGTCATACTGGGTGTAGTGCAGCTTGATCAGGGTGCCCTTGGCGCGCCCTTCCTGGATGGTGTACATCGCATCCAGGCTCCAGGCGCTCTCTTTCAGGCGCTGGCTCTGATCGTAGATTGGGTTGGTGCTCGGCTTGGCGTCCCAGGCGTAAACGTAGGAGCCGCCGACCGCCATGCCCGGCAGGTTCCAGTTGCTGAGGTCATACATCACGCCGGCGTACACCGCTTTCTCACCGTTGGCGTTAAAGTCGGAGCGGTTATCCCACCACACGTCCAGACGACCGTTGGATGAGGCGTAGGTCGGGGTCATGCGCTGCAGGAAGAAGCCCTGGTTGCCTTCCGCCTTGACCATGGTGCCTTCCAGACGCCAGTTGAACTGCCCGGTGGTGTAACCAAAGGTCAGCGCCTGCAGCCAGGCCAGGCCGTCGTAGATGCTGTTCGGATCGTTCTTGTCGCTGATGCGGTCTTCCGCACCGTAGAACTGGTAACTGGTGGTCAGCGGGTTGCCGAGCACATCGAATTTGTAAGACGCCTTGGTGAAGTATTGATTCACATAACCCTGCGCCTGACCGAAGGCGGCTTCCAGCACCAGATCGTTTTTGAAATCGTACTTGGCGCCCAGCGAGTGCAGGTAGGAGACGCGCGTTTTCTTATCGTTCTGGCGGAAGTCGTCCATCTCGATATGCCACGGCGCCTTGTATTTGTCGGTCCACATGTAGGAGAAGCTCAACGCACCGGCGTCGCCGTAGTCGAACTTGGCGCCGGCTTCGGCCCCCTGATAGGTGCCCGGCATAAAGCTCCAGTGCGGCGCCAGCAGGGTTTGGCCGCTCGGCTGAATATAGCCGGCGCGCGCCCAGACCGGGCCGTATTTGAATTTGGCGGCGGCTTTGTACAGGCTGACGCCGCCTTTGTCACCGGAATAGTCTTCGTCGTAGGTACGGTTTTTCGAGGAGAACGCGATCTCGTTCGGGTGGCCGCTGGCGCTGGATTCCGCCAGCTCGATGGCGGTAAAGGCACCGACGTCCAGACCGAACATGTCCCAGGCGTAGCCCGAAGCGAAATCCAGGCTCAGGTTGGCGGTGGAGTGCGACAGGTTGGTGGTGTATTGGTTGTAATCCTTGCTGTCCGGATTAAGATCTTTACGGTCGCGCTCACGTTGCCAGTAATAAATGCCGCCGGTCAGCGTGGAATCATCGATAAACCCTGCGGCTTTCGCCTCAGGCGCCATGGCAAACCCTGTTCCCAACAGCGCGCCCGCAACTGCGAGCGCCAGCGTTTTACGCTGAGCACCGTGCGTACCCATATTGAAATTCCTCTTTGACTTAACTTAAAAGTTGCAGCCGCCTGTGTTCACCACTGCCCTGCACGACTGCCAATAAAAAACCCGAACGGGTAAAAAATATTGCCGACGAGATGTTATTCCCACAGCACTAATTGCTACAGACAGACTATTTTTCGCGACGCGAATTATCAAATGAAAAATGAGGGAGATTTGTCAAAGTATGACAAGGAGCACATATCAGTGAGAATTTGTTACGCTGGTGATCATAGAGGGTGTCGAATAAAAAATTCAATTAAATCAGAATAAATTGAGATACAAGGTCAACCAGAGACGATTAATGGTTTCAGCCTGGCTAAATTCGTCAGTCAGACGATAAAAATTGAGAGCGCTCTCCAAATGAAATTAATTCGCATCACGAATATATAAGAAAAAATGAAGACTAATAGGACCAATATAAGAGAACTAATGGGTTAATGCATCGCCATTAATTAAACGCACCCCGGATAAAATGAGAGAGGAATAGATCGCGAGCTGAGCGCAGGCATAAAAAAGCGCGGCTTAAAGCCGCGCTAATTCATTAATTTTCGAGGCGAATAAGATTAGCCTTCGATTTTCGCCCAGGTGTCACGCAGGCCGACGGTGCGGTTAAACACCAGATGCTCGGCCGACGAGTGACGGTTGTCGGCGCAGAAGTAACCTTCTCGCTCGAACTGATAGGCTTTCTCCGGCTGTGCAGCCGCCAGGCTCGGCTCGACGAAGCCGTGCTTGATGACCAGCGATTCCGGGTTGATGGTGGAGAGGAAGTCCTCCGCCGCGCCCGGATTAGGCACGCTGAACAGGCGATCGTACAGGCGAATTTCCGCCGGCAGCGCGTGCGCCGCTGACACCCAGTGGATCACGCCCTTCACCTTGCGGCCGTCGGCAGGATCTTTGCTCAGCGTTTCCGCATCGTAGCTGCAGAAGATGGTGGTGATCTCGCCCGCTTCGTCCTTCTCGACGCGCTCGGCCTTGATCACGTACGCATTGCGCAGACGCACTTCCTTGCCCAGCACCAGACGCTTGTACTGCTTGTTGGCTTCTTCGCGGAAGTCGGCGCGATCGATATAGATCTCGCGGCTGAACGGCACATCGCGGCTGCCCATTTCCGGTTTGTTCGGGTGGTTAGGCATAGTGACCATTTCCACCGCATCGCCCATGTTCTCGATGACGATTTTCACCGGATCCAGCACCGCCATGGCGCGCGGCGCGTTCTCGTTCAGATCGTCGCGGATGCAGGATTCCAGCGCCACCATCTCGACGTTGTTGTCTTGCTTGGTCACGCCGATGCGCAGGCAGAACTCACGAATCGAGGCGGCGGTATAACCGCGACGGCGCAGACCGGAGACGGTCGGCATACGCGGATCGTCCCAGCCTTCGACGATCTTCTCGGCCACCAGCTGGTGCAGCTTGCGCTTCGACATGATGGCGTATTCGAGGTTGAGGCGCGAAAACTCGTACTGACGCGGGTGGCAAGGAATGGTGATGTTATCCAGCACCCAGTCATACAGACGGCGGTTATCCTGGAATTCCAGGGTGCACAGCGAATGGGTGATCCCTTCCAGCGCATCGGAAATGCAGTGGGTGAAATCGTACATCGGATAGATGCACCATTTATTGCCGGTCTGGTGGTGTTCGGCGAACTTGATGCGGTACAGCACCGGATCGCGCATCACGATAAACGGCGAAGCCATATCGATCTTGGCGCGCAGGCAGGCGGCGCCTTCGGCGAACTCGCCGTTGCGCATCTTCTCGAACAGCGCCAGGTTCTCTTCCACGCTGCGGCCGCGGTACGGGCTGTCTTTGCCCGGCGCGGTCAGGGTGCCGCGATATTCACGGATCTGCTCCGGCGACAGCTCATCGACGTAGGCCAGCCCCTTGGTGATCAGCTCAACCGCATACTGGTGCAGCTGATCGAAATAGTCTGAGGAGTAACGAACGTTGCCGCTCCACTCAAAGCCCAGCCACTCCACGTCGTGCTTGATTGACTCCACGAACTCGATGTCTTCTTTCACCGGGTTGGTGTCATCGAAACGCAGGTTGCACTGGCCCTGATAGTCCTTGGCGATGCCGAAGTTCAGGCAGATGGACTTGGCGTGGCCGATATGCAGATAGCCGTTAGGCTCCGGCGGGAAGCGGGTATGTACCGACGTGTGTTTCCCCGACGCCAGATCTTCATCGACGATCTGACGGATAAAATTGGTTGGGCGGGCTTCAGCCTCACTCATTTCACTGTTCCTCAATGCAAAGCGCTACACATAACCGCCTATGATCCAACAAGCCACGTCTGGAAACAACCGTTTGTTTCACGAAAAATGCGGCGCGTTGCACCCTCGGCGCGCAGCGCACCGCCGTGGGGCGAAACGGAATAAAAAAAGCGGGAAGAGATCGCTCTCTTCCCGCCAAGTCGGGGCAAACTCCACCATGGTGCGTGGCCAGCCCCCGGTACTACTCAGGTAAAAACGGCCTTACTTTTGGATCTCGTACAGCTTGGTCTGACCGGCGACGACAGAGCCGCTGGCCAGCGCCGCCAGGCCGGCGTAGTCGTCAGAGTTGCTGACCACCACCGGGCTTATCATCGAACGCGCGTTGGCGTTCAGATAATCCAGATCCAGTTCCAGAATCGGTTGACCGGCTTTCACTTCCGCGCCCTCTTCCACCAGGCGTTTGAAGCCCTGGCCTTCCAGCGCGACGGTGTCGATCCCCATGTGCACCACAATCTCGGCACCCTTGTCGGTTTCCAGGCAGAACGCATGGTTGGTATTGAAGATTTTCACCACGGTGCCGTCCGCCGGCGCCACGACGATGTTGTCGGTCGGGCGAATCGCCAGGCCGTCACCTACCGCCTTGCTGGCGAAAGCTTCGTCCGGCACCTGATCGAGCGCCACGACTTCACCGGTCACCGGCGCCACCAGCGTTTCAAACGCGACTTTCGGTGCGTTCGGTACCGCCTGCGGTTTGGCTTCCGCTGCAGGAGCCGCCGCCGGGGCCGCCGCTGCCGCTACCGGGCCGGCGGCAATCACGTTGCGCATTGCGCTGGCGATAAGTTCAGCACGGGTGCCGACGATCACTTGCACGCTCTGCTTGTTCAGACGGATAACACCGGATGCGCCGAGGCGTTTCGCCAATGCGTCGTTCACCAGCGCGGAGTCTTTCACGTTCAAACGCAGGCGAGTGATGCAGGCATCGATGCCGGTCAGGTTGTCGGAACCACCGATCGCGCCGACGTAGCGACGGGCCAGCGTGGTAGTTTCGTTCTCGTCTTTACCGGCGTTGCTGTTGACGTTGACGTCATAACCGTCGGTTTCGTCACCGGCAACCGCCAGCTCGCGGCCTGGGGTCATCAGGTTGAACTTATTGATGGTGAAGCGGAACACCACATAGTAGATAACGAAGAACACCAGACCCTGCGGGATCAGCATGTACCAGTGGGTCGCCAGCGGGTTACGCACCCACAGCATCATATCCACCAGGCCGGCGCTGAAGCCGAAGCCTGAAATCCAATGCATGTTAGCAGCGATGAACACCGAGATACCGGTCAACACGGCGTGGATCACGTACAGCACCGGCGCCACGAACATGAAGGAGAATTCCAGCGGTTCGGTGATGCCGGTAAAGAAGGCGGCGAATGCCCCCGCCATCATGATCCCCAGCACTTTCGCCTTATTCTCAGGACGCGCGCAGTGATAGATGGCCAGCGCCGCGCCCGGCAGACCGAACATCATGATTGGGAAGAAGCCCGCCTGATAACGGCCGGTGATGCCAACAACCGCTTTACCCGCGTCGATCGACTGCTGGCCGCCGAGGAAGTTAGGGATATCGTTGATACCGGCCACGTCGAACCAGAACACCGAGTTCAGCGCGTGGTGCAGGCCGACCGGGATCAGCAGACGGTTGAAGAAGGCATAGATGCCCGCGCCGACCGAGCCCAATTTTTGGATGTGTTCGCCGAAGCTCACCAGAGCGCCGAACACGACTGGCCAGACGAACATCAGGATGTAAGCGACCAGGATCATCAGGAAGGAAATGAGGATCGGCACCAGGCGGCGGCCGCTGAAGAACGACAGCGCCTTAGGCAGTTCGACGCCGCTGAAGCGGTTGTACACTTCGGCGGAGATGATACCCACCAGAATACCGACGAACTGGTTCTCAATCTTGCCGAACGCGGCGGGCACCTGGTCGAGCGGGATCTTCTGAATCATCGACACGGCGGCCGGTGAACAGAGGGTGGTCAGCACCAGGAAACCGACGAAGCCGGTCAGTGCGGCAGAGCCGTCCTTGTCTTTGGACATGCCGTAGGCGACACCAACGGCGAACAACACCGCCATATGATCGATAATCGCAGAGCCGGATTTAATCAATAAGGCAGCGAAAGCGTTGTCGCCGCCCCAACCAACAGGGTCAATCCAGTACCCGACGCCCATCAAGATGGCGGCGGCGGGCAGCGTGGCGACCGGCACCATCAGCGCCCGTCCCACCTTTTGCAAGTAACTAAGAATGTTCACCTTTTCCCCCTATGTTGTCCGCGGACGGACCCTATTAGTAGTTTATTTGGAGCTCTCACTACCTTTTTAGAAACAATGCTTGGCACGTATCACTCAATGCCGAGTGTAAAAAATTTATTTTGTATCGCAAATTAAAACCTCCCTTTTTGTGATAAATATCACCAAAAAGTAGTCTTTACCTCCCAGATTGCTGGCCATCACACAAAACTTATTTTATCATTCAAAAAATCAACCGGACGGACGATTCACGCGAGAATCATAAAGCTGGGTTACGCTTAGGACTCCCGCAGGCCCGTACAGTATAGCTTTAGTTTACTTATCCCAAGAGGTGTTAGATGAGACTTATCCCACTGAAAGATACCGCACAAGTCGGCAAATGGGCCGCGCGTCATATCGTTCAACGCATCAACGCATTCAAGCCAACCGCAGAGCGCCCGTTTGTCCTCGGCCTGCCTACCGGCGGCACGCCGCTGGAAGCCTACAAACATCTGATTGCGATGCACAAAGCAGGTGAAGTAAGCTTTAAGCATGTTGTGACTTTCAACATGGACGAGTACGTTGGCCTGCCGCAGGAACACCCGGAAAGCTACCACACCTTCATGTACCGCAACTTCTTTGACCACGTTGATATCCCTCGTGAAAATATCAACCTGCTGAACGGCAACGCCGCGGATGTCGACGCCGAGTGCCGCCAGTACGAAGAGAAGATCAAGTCTTACGGCAAAATTAACCTGTTCATGGGCGGCGTGGGCATCGACGGCCATATCGCGTTCAACGAGCCGGCTTCATCTCTGGCTTCGCGCACCCGCATCAAAACGCTGACCGAAGACACCCGCATCGCCAACTCGCGCTTCTTCGGCGGCGACGTCAGCCTGGTGCCGAAATATGCGCTGACCGTCGGCGTGGGCACGCTGCTGGACGCGGAAGAAGTGATGATCCTGGTGACCGGCCACGCCAAGGCGCAGGCGCTGGAAGCTGCGGTGGAAGGCAACATCAACCACATGTGGACCATCAGCTGCCTGCAGCTGCACGCCAAAGCGGTCGTGGTGTGCGACGAGCCGGCTACCATGGAGCTGAAAGTCAAAACCGTCAAATATTTCCGCGAGTTAGAAGCGGAAAGCGTGAAAAGTCTTTAATCTTTGCAGGGGGCTACGATGTTCGCTTTAACCCACGGCCGTATCTATACCGGCCACGACGTACTTGATGACCATGCAGTCATTATCGCTGATGGGCTGATCGAGAGAGTCTGCCCGGCGGCTGAATTGCCCGCCGGCATCGAAACGCGCGACCTGGGTGGCGCCATCCTGGCCCCCGGACTTATCGACGTGCAGTTGAACGGCTGCGGCGGCGTCCAGTTCAACGATTCGCTGGAAGCGATTTCGGAAGAAACGCTGGAGATCATGCAGCGCGCCAACGAGAAATCCGGCTGCACCAGCTATCTGCCGACGCTGATCACCAGCAGCGACGAATTCATGAAGCACAGCGTCGACGTGATGCGCGCTTATCTGAAAAAGCACCAAAACCAGGCGCTGGGCCTGCACCTGGAAGGGCCATATCTCAGCCCGGTGAAAAAAGGCACCCATAACCCGGCGTTCATTCGCAAGCCAACTCAGGACATGATCGATTACCTGTGCGCCAATGCCGACGTGATCACCAAGGTGACGCTGGCGCCGGAAATGGTTGAGCCGCACTTTATCAAACAGCTGACCGAGGCCGGCATCGTCGTCTCCGCCGGCCACTCGAACGCCACCTACGATCAGGCGCGCACCGGCTTCGCCGCCGGCATCAGCTTCGCCACCCACCTGTACAACGCCATGCCGTATATCACCGGCCGCGAACCGGGGCTGATGGGGGCGATCTTCGATACGCCGGAGGTCTATACCGGCATCATCGCCGACGGCCATCACGTGGCCTGGGCGAGTATCCGTAACGCCAAACGCCTGAAAGGTGATAAATTGGTCTTGGTCACCGACGCGACCGCACCGGCAGGTGCAGATATTGACCAATTTATTTTCGCCGGTAAAACAATATACTATCGGGATGGGCTGTGCGTGGATGAGAACGGTACCCTGAGCGGTTCCGCGCTGACCATGATCGAAGCGGTGCAAAACAGCGTCGAGCATATCGGCATCGCGCTGGACGAAGCGCTGCGCATGGCGACGCTGTATCCGGCGCGCGCCATCGGCGTCGAGCAGCGTCTGGGCACCATCGAAGCCGGCAAGGTGGCTAACCTGACCGCCTTCACCCGTGATTTCAAGATCACCAAAACGCTCGTTAACGGTAACGAGGTTTAATTCAATGAACAGCGAGTAACATTATTGATGAGCACTGGCGGACAAGCACAAATAGGGAACGTTGACTTAGTCAAACAACTTAACGGCGCGGCAGTTTACCGCCTGATCGACCAGCAGGGCCCGATCTCGCGCATTCAAATTGCCGAACTCAGCCAGCTTGCCCCCGCCAGCGTCACCAAAATTACTCGCCAGCTGCTGGAGCGCGGGCTGATCAAAGAAGTCGATCAGCAAGCCTCCACCGGCGGCCGCCGCGCGATCTCCATCGTGTCGGAAACCCGTCATTTCCATACCGTCGCGGTGCGTCTCGGCCGCCACGACGCCACCATCACCCTGTATGACATGAGCGGTAAATCGCTCAGCGAAGAACACTATCCGCTGCCGGAACGCACCCAGGAAACGCTGGAAAATGCGCTGTTCGCCGCCATCGCCCAATTCATCGAAGCAAACCAGCGCCGCCTGCGCGAGCTGATCGCCATCGCGGTGATCCTGCCCGGCCTGGTGGATCCGGCGCTGGGCGTGGTGCGCTACATGCCGCACATCAGCGTCAGCAACTGGGCGCTGGTCGACAACCTGCAGCAGCGCTTCAACGTCACCAGCTTCGTCGGCCACGACATCCGCAGCCTGGCGCTGGCGGAGCACTACTTCGGCGCTACCCGCGACTGCGAAGACTCGATTCTGGTGCGCCTGCACCGCGGTACCGGCGCCGGCATCATCGTCAACGGGCAGATTTTTCTCGGCAATAACGGCAACGTTGGCGAAATCGGCCATATCCAGATCGATCCGCTGGGTGAACGCTGCCACTGCGGCAACTTCGGCTGCCTGGAAACCGTAGCCGCCAACGCGGCGATCGAACAGCGCGTGCGCCAGCTGCTGAACCAGGGCTACCCGAGCAAACTGACGCTGGAAGACTGCGGCATCAACGCCATCTGCAAGGCCGCCAACCGCGGCGATCTGCTGGCCAGCGAAGTGATCGAACACGTCGGTCGCTATCTGGGCAAGGCGGTGGCTATCGCCATCAACCTGTTTAACCCGCAGAAGGTGGTGATCGCCGGTGAGATCACTGAAGCGGACAAGGTGCTGCTGCCGGCGATCCAGAGCTGCATCAATACCCAGGTGCTGAAGGACTTCCGCAAAAATCTGCCGGTGGTGACCTCCGAACTCAATCATCGCTCGGCGATCGGCGCTTTCGCCCTGGCCAAACGCGCGATGCTTAACGGCGTGCTCTTGCAGCGATTGCTGGAAAGCTGATCCGCCGCTTCTGGCAGGTGTGTTATCGTCACCCCTTGCCTGCCGTAATCATGAGAAACAGCGACAAATGAAAATCAAAAACGTTATATGCGATATCGACGGCGTGCTGCTGCATGACAATACGCCGGTGCCCGGCGCCGATCTGTTCCTGGCGCGCATCCAGGAACAAGGCATGCCGCTGGTGGTGCTGACCAACTACCCGTCACAGACCGCGCAGGATCTGGCGAACCGCTTCGCCGCCGCCGGGCTGGAAGTGCCGGAGAGCGCGTTCTATACCTCGGCGATGGCCACCGCCGATTTCCTGCGCCGCCAGGAAGGCAAAAAAGCCTACGTGGTCGGCGAAGGCGCCCTGATCCATGAGCTGTACAAAGCCGGTTTCACCATCACCGACATCAACCCGGATTTCGTGATCGTCGGTGAAACCCGCTCTTACAACTGGGACATGATGCACAAGGCCGCCTACTTCGTCAGTAACGGCGCACGCTTTATCGCCACCAACCCGGATAGCCACGGCCACGGCTTCTCGCCGGCCTGCGGCGCGCTGTGCGCCCCCATCGAGAAGATCACCGGCCGCAAGCCGTTTTACGTCGGCAAACCCAGCCCGTGGATCATTCGCGCCGCATTGAACAAAATGCAGGCGCACTCGGAAGAGACGGTGATCGTCGGCGACAACCTGCGCACCGACATTCTGGCGGGCTTCCAGGCCGGCCTGGAAACCGTGCTGGTGCTGTCCGGCGTCTCCACGCTGAGCGACATCGAAACCATGCCGTTCCGCCCGAGCTACGTCTACCCTTCCGTTGCCGATATCACCATCTTCTGATGCATTTATGGCGGCTGCCCGGCCGCCATTATTTCTCTCTTCCTGACCGCAGTTTGAATTTAATTCGTTCATGGCCACAAAAGGTTTCAGCCTGCCTGCGCTAAAAATCCTCATTATAACCTTACGCCCCGCCAATAGCTGATATTGCCGGCCAGCGAAAAACCTTTACCCCTAATTAATGAGGCTACCATGAGCACAAATAACATGATTAATGCCGCCGCCGATGACGCAGCCATTATGCCGACTATCGCCAATAAAAAAATCCTGATGGGTTTTTGGCACAACTGGGCCGCCGGCGCCAGTGACGGCTATCGGCAAGGCCAGTTCGCCAATATGAACCTGACCGACATTCCCGCCGAATACAACGTGGTGGCCGTCGCCTTTATGAAAGGCCAGGGCATCCCAACCTTCAAACCGTACAACCTGTCCGACGCCGAGTTCCGCCGCCAGGTGGGCGTGCTGAACAGCCAGGGCCGCGCGGTGCTGATCTCCCTCGGCGGCGCAGACGCGCATATCGAGCTGAAAACCGGCGACGAAGATAAGCTGAAAGACGAGATTATTCGTCTGGTGGAAGTCTATGGCTTCGACGGCCTGGATATCGATTTGGAACAGGCGGCAATCGGCGCCGCCAATAATAAAACCGTCTTGCCTGCGGCATTGAAAAAAGTAAAAGACTATTACGCCGTTCAGGGGAAAAACTTTATTATCAGCATGGCGCCGGAATTCCCGTATTTACGCACCAACGGCACCTATCTGGATTATATCAACGCCCTCGAAGGCTATTATGACTTTATCGCGCCGCAATATTATAACCAGGGTGGCGACGGTATTTGGGTGGACGAACTCAACGCCTGGATCACGCAGAATAACGACGCCATGAAAGAGGAATTCCTCTACTACCTGACGGAAAGCCTGGTCACCGGCACCCGCGGCTATGCAAAGATCCCGGCAGCAAAATTCGTCATCGGTCTGCCGAGCAATAACGATGCCGCCGCCACCGGCTACGTGGTCAACAAACAGGCGGTGTATAACGCCTTCTCCCGTCTCGACGCCAAGAACCTGTCGATCAAGGGCCTGATGACCTGGTCAATCAACTGGGACAACGGCAAGAGCAAAGCCGGCGTGGCCTACAACTGGGAGTTCAAAACCCGCTATGCGCCGCTGATTCAGGGTGGCGTCACCCCGCCGCCGGGAAAGCCTAATGCGCCAACGGCGCTGACGGTCGCCGATCTGGGCGCCACCTCGCTGAAGCTGAGCTGGGCCGCCGCCACCGGCGCCTTACCGATCGCCAGCTACACCGTCTACCGCAACGGCAACCCGATCGGCCAGACCGCCACCCTGTCGCTGGCCGACAGCGGCCTGACCCCGGCCACCCAGTACAGCTACTTCGTTACCGCGACCGACAGCCAGGGCAATACCTCGCTGCCGAGCAGCGCGCTGGCGGTTAAAACCGCCAACGACGGCACGCCGCCCGATCCGGGTGCGCCCGAGTGGCAGAACAACCACAGCTACAAAGCCGGCGACGTGGTGAGTTATAAAGGCAAGAAATACACCTGTATCCAGGCGCACACTTCCAACGCCGGCTGGACGCCGGACGCCGCCTTCACCCTGTGGCAGCTCATCGCCTAATCGCTAATCGATTGCCGGCCAAACCGGCCGGCAATCCCGTCATCACGTTAAAAATTGCATAATCGTTAAATTTTCCCGCCAATAACTGAAAATCCGTTAAAAATCGCAGCCACGCAAACAACTATTTCTCAGCGTATGGCTAAAACGCTTGCATCTCCTGCAGCTTTAGGCGCATTTTCATAACCACAGCGCAGCAAAACCGCGTTATCACTGATGAATCGGCAATGCTGCCCATAACAGTAAAAAACAACATCACAGTCATGAAAGCCCGTTAGGAGAGTTGTATGTGTTCTATTTTCGGTGTGCTCGATCTGAAGTCCGATCCCGTTGAACTGCGTAAGAAAGCGCTGGAGCTCTCGCGCCTGATGCGCCACCGCGGCCCGGATTGGTCCGGCGTTTATGCCAGCGACAAAGCCATTTTGGCCCACGAACGCCTGTCGATCGTCGACGTCAACAACGGCGCTCAACCGCTGTACAACGCCGCGCACACCCACGTTCTGGCGGTCAACGGCGAAATTTACAACCACCAGGCGCTGCGCCAACAGCTGAGCGACCGCTACGCGTTCCAGACCGGGTCCGACTGTGAAGTGATCCTGGCGCTGTATCAGGAGAAAGGCCCGGACTTCCTCGACGATCTGCAAGGCATGTTCGCCTTCGCCCTGTATGACACCGAAAAAGACGCCTATCTGATCGGCCGCGATCACCTGGGCATCATCCCGCTGTACATGGGCCACGACGAGCACGGCAACCTGTACGTCGCTTCGGAAATGAAAGCGCTGGTGCCGGTGTGCCGCACCATCAAGGAATTCCCGGCCGGCAGCTACCTGTGGAGCCAGGACGGTGAGATCCGCGAATACTATCGCCGCGACTGGTTTGATTATGACAGCGTCAAAGACAACGTGACCGACGCCGCCGCCTTGCGCACCGCGCTGGAAGAGTCGGTGAAAAGCCACCTGATGTCCGACGTGCCTTACGGCGTGCTGCTGTCGGGCGGGCTGGATTCCTCGGTCATCTCGGCGATCACCAAGAAGTACGCCGCGCGCCGCGTGGAAGATCAGGAACGCAGCGAAGCCTGGTGGCCGCAGTTGCACTCCTTCGCCGTCGGCCTGGAAGGCTCGCCGGATCTGCGCGCCGCGCAGGAGGTCGCCAACCATCTGGGCACCGTGCACCATGAGATCCACTTCACCGTGCAGGAAGGGCTGGACGCCATCCGCGACGTGATTTACCACATCGAAACCTATGACGTCACCACCATTCGCGCCTCGACGCCAATGTACCTGATGTCGCGCAAAATCAAGGCGATGGGCATCAAGATGGTGCTTTCCGGCGAAGGCGCGGACGAAGTGTTCGGCGGCTACCTTTACTTCCATAAAGCGCCGGACGCCCGCGAATTCCACGAAGAGACCGTGCGCAAGCTGCTGGCGCTGCATATGTTTGACTGCGCGCGCGCCAACAAGGCGATGTCCGCCTGGGGCGTTGAGGCCCGCGTGCCGTTCCTGGACAAGAAATTCCTCGACGTGGCGATGCGCATCAACCCGAAAGATAAAATGTGCGGCAACGGCAAAATGGAAAAACACATCGTCCGCGAATGTTTCGAGTCCTATTTGCCGGCCAGCGTGGCCTGGCGCCAAAAAGAGCAGTTCTCCGACGGCGTCGGCTACAGCTGGATCGACACGCTAAAAGAGGTCGCTGCGCAGCAAATCAGCGATCAACAGCTCGAAACCGCGCGTTTCCGCTTCCCGTACAACACGCCGACCTCTAAAGAAGGCTACCTGTACCGCGAGATCTTCGAAGAGCTGTTCCCGCTGCCAAGCGCCGCCGAATGCGTGCCGGGCGGCCCGTCCGTCGCCTGCTCGTCCGCCAAGGCCATCGAATGGGACGAGTCGTTCAAGAAGATGGACGATCCTTCCGGCCGCGCCGTCGGCGTGCACCAGGCCGCCTATAAATAATCGCGCAGCGTTTTCCCCAAGGCGGGCCTTTTGGCCCGCCTTTTTGTTGCCTTTTCCCCCCGCCAACTGCCTGAATTGCCGATTTTATCGCCATAATGTTCACAACCCAGACAAACGGCGCTTCCCGGCACTTTTTCGGGAAAAAACTTGTTGACGCAAATCGGTCATATACGCATAATGCGCCCCGCAACGCCGATGAAGGCAAAGCAAAAAAAAGAGGGCTACGTAGCTCAGCTGGTTAGAGCACATCACTCATAATGATGGGGTCACAGGTTCGAATCCCGTCGTAGCCACCATCTATTTTTTGCATTGCGGGAGTGGCGAAATTGGTAGACGCACCAGATTTAGGTTCTGGCGCCGCAAGGTGTGCGAGTTCAAGTCTCGCCTCCCGCACCATTTCTCTTCATCGTCGGCGCAGTATGTTGATGGGGTATCGCCAAGCGGTAAGGCACCGGTTTTTGATACCGGCATTCCCTGGTTCGAATCCAGGTACCCCAGCCATATTCTTTCGAGAATGGGGTTTCAACATAAGATTTGTTTGCAGGTGGGGTATCGCCAAGCGGTAAGGCACCGGTTTTTGATACCGGCATTCCCTGGTTCGAATCCAGGTACCCCAGCCATAACAAACTGCTTGCAAATCAAAGAAGTAAAAAGTAACATCGGCTACGTAGCTCAGCTGGTTAGAGCACATCACTCATAATGATGGGGTCACAGGTTCAAATCCCGTCGTAGCCACCATAATTGGGGTGTCGCCAAGCGGTAAGGCTCTGGTTTCTGATACCAGCATACCCAGGTTCGAATCCTGGCACCCCAGCCATATTTAGAAAAGCCCGCTTCGGCGGGCTTTTTGCTGTCTGGCGTTCAGCCAATCCTAACGGGCCCAGCCGCAGCTGAGCCCTGTCGGTTACAATCCCAACGCGTACTTCAACGCATGCTCTTTCAGCTTACCCGCCCGCTGCGCGGCCATCAGCGCCAGATTGCGCGCAATGTTCAGCGGTGCCAGGTTATTGCTGAAAGCGGTATAAAACAGATCCATGCCGCTCTGCATCAGCAGATTGTCGGTACGGCGGCGGCGCTGATAACGCAGCAGTACCGCCTCGCTGCTCCAGTCCTCTCCCTGCTCCCGCGCATCGCTCAATACGTTCAGCAAGGCATCCACGTCGCGATACCCCAGATTGACGCCCTGCCCCGCCAGCGGGTTGATGGTATGCGCCGCATCCCCCAGCAGTGCCAGCCCCGGCAGCACGTAACGCTGCGCATGACGCCGCGTCAGCGGGAACGAACCGGCGGCGTGCACCTTGACCGGGCCCAGTCGCGCCGGGAAAGCGGCGGCGATCTCGCGCTCCAGCTGCGCCGGCGGCATCGCCTGCAGCTGGCGAATGCGCTGCGGGCTGTCATACCACACCAGCGACGCCCAACTGTCGTACAGCGGCAGGAAGGCGCGCGGCCCGGACGGGAAGAAGCGCTGCCAGGTCACATCCTGCTGCGGCGCGCCGGTATCGACGGTGATCAACATGCACGCCTGACGATACTGCCAGCCGTTGGTGCCGATCGCTGCCAGCTTGCGCACCTGCGAGTTGGCGCCGTCGGCGCCGACAACCAAGCGTGCCTGCAGCATCTCGCCGCCGTCCAGCGTCAGCTGCCAGGCATTGTCCGCCCGCTGCAGCGATTGCAGCCTGGCGGGGCACAGCAGCGTCAGGTTGGCGCACTGCGCGAACTGCTGCCACAGCGCCAGCTGCAGAATGCGGTTTTCCACCATAAAGCCCAGCTCCGGCAGCCCCAGGGACACCGCGTCGAACGCCACGCGCGACGACGCCCATTCCCAGGTCTCCAGCCGGCGATACGGCGCCGTGCGCATCGCCGTCACGGCCTGCCAGGCGCCGAGCTGTTTCAGCAACCCCACCGAGGTGCAGCCGATAGCGGAAATACGCAGATCCGGCGGGCTTTGCGCCTCGAACGCCTGCGGCGCCTGATGTTCCAGCAACGCCACCGACCAGCCCGCCTGCGCCAGCCCCAGGGCCGCCGCCGCGCCGACCATGCCGCCGCCCACCACCACCGCGTCATACCGATTTTGAGATGTCTTCATATTGGCTATGTTTTCTATGTGGATGCTCGCCATCCCACCCGGCATGGCGTTTTGCGCAGTGTACCGGATTTTCGCTCCGGCTTCAGGTCGCGTGCCATTTTCCCCCACGCTGGTCACAACGGCGGCAAATGATTACAATACGCGCCCTGCATGTCGCGTAACGCAACTTTCGCTCCGCACTGAGTAATGGCAAGTCAATGACGAAAAAACTACATATCAAAACCTGGGGCTGCCAGATGAATGAGTACGATTCATCGAAAATGGCCGACCTGTTGAACAGCACGCACGGCTTCGAGTGGACCGAAAACGCCGAAGAGGCGGACGTGCTACTGCTGAACACCTGCTCGATCCGTGAAAAAGCGCAGGAGAAAGTTTTCGCCATGCTGGGGCGCTGGCGCTTGCTGAAAGAAAAGAATCCGTCGGTGATCATCGGCGTCGGCGGTTGCGTGGCCTCGCAAGAAGGCGAACTGATCCGCAGCCGCGCGCCCTGCGTCGACGTGGTCTTCGGCCCGCAGACCCTGCACCGCCTGCCGGAAATGATCAATCACGTTCAGGGTACCCGCAGCCCGGTGGTCGACATCAGCTTCCCGGAGATCGAAAAGTTCGACCGTCTGCCGGAACCGCGCGCCGAAGGCCCGACCGCATTCGTGTCGATCATGGAAGGCTGCAACAAATACTGCACCTTCTGCGTGGTGCCTTACACCCGCGGTGAAGAAGTGAGCCGCCCGAGCGACGATGTGCTGTTCGAAATCGCCCAACTGGCGGCGCAGGGCGTGCGCGAGGTCAACCTGCTCGGCCAAAACGTCAACGCTTACCGCGGCGCCACGCATGACGGCGAGATCTGTTCGTTCGCCGAACTGCTGCGCCTGGTGGCAGCCATCGACGGCATCGATCGCATTCGCTTCACCACCAGCCACCCTATCGAGTTCACCGATGACATCATCGCGGTGTACGAAGACACGCCGGAGCTGGTCAGCTTCCTGCATCTGCCGGTGCAGAGCGGTTCGGATCGCATCCTGACCATGATGAAACGCGCGCACACCGCGCTGGAGTACAAGGCGACTATCCGCAAGCTGCGCAAGGCGCGGCCGGCCATTCAGCTCAGCTCCGATTTCATCGTCGGTTTCCCGGGCGAAAGCCAGGCCGACTTCGAACAGACCATGAACCTGATCGCCGACGTCAATTTCGACGTCAGCTTCAGCTTCATCTATTCGTCGCGCCCGGGCACCCCGGCGGCGGACATGGTCGACGACGTCAGCGAAGAAGAGAAAAAACAGCGGCTGTATATTCTGCAGGATCGCATCAACCAGCAGGCGCTGCAGTTCAGCCGCCGCATGCTCGGCACCGTCCAGCGCATTCTGGTGGAGGGCACCTCGCGCAAAAGCGTGATGGAGCTGGCCGGGCGCACGGAGTGCAACCGTGTGGTAAACTTCGAGGGCACGCCCGACATGATCGGCCAGTTCGTCGACGTGGAAATTACCGAGGTGCTGACCAACACCCTGCGTGGCGCAGTGGTGCGCACCGAACAGCAGATGGATCTGCGCGTACATGAATCCCCGCAGTCGGTGATCGCCCGTACCCGCAAAGAAAACGCGCTGGGCGTCGGCATTTACCAGCCCTGACGCCGCGGCGGCCGCCTTATCGCCGCCCATTCGCGCTACTCCTTACCGTTTCTCCGCCGGGCGCCCGCGCCCGGTGATTTTCTTTTTTATTTTTTATTGTTGAAGAGGCGACATAACATGCAACTCCCACACTGCCCGAAGTGCAACTCCGAATACACCTACCAGGACAATGCCCTGTTCATCTGCCCTGAGTGCGCCCACGAGTGGAGCGACAGCGCCCCGGCGGAAGATCAGGACGCGCTGATCGTCAAAGACGCCAACGGCAATCTGCTGGCGGACGGCGATGCGGTCACCGTAATCAAAGACCTGAAGGTCAAAGGCAGCTCCTCGATGCTGAAGATCGGCACCAAGGTGAAAAACATTCGCCTGGTCGAAGGCGATCACAACATCGACTGCAAAATCGACGGCTTCGGCCCGATGAAGCTGAAATCCGAGTTCGTGAAAAAGAACTGATTCACGGCGGCCTTGTTCTGTGATGACGCGGCGGGCTTTGCGCCCCGCCGCGTTTTTTCCTTATCTTCCCTTGAATTCCGCCGATGGCGCACAGATAGATCAGCGGTAAACTTGCGCCGTTGCGGCGCACCATGAATAATTCAAGAAAGAGAGTATTCAGGCTCGTCCTGAACGCGCGCGTCCCGAACGCGCTATGTGACATCAACCAGGCCCGATGTGACCTAGAGGAATAGTTTGAACGTCGCAACACAAGAAATTTTGTTAGAGCCCGCAGACAACCAGCGTTTGCTCAGCCTGTGCGGCCCGTTTGATGACAACATCAAGCAACTCGAGCGCCGATTGGGCATTGAAATCAATCGCCGCGACAACCGTTTCAAGCTGGTCGGCAAAAACCTGTGCGTGGTTGCCGCCGCCGATATCCTGCGCCATCTGTACGTGGATACCGCGCCGATTCGCGGCGTGATCCCGGATATCGACCCAGAGCAAATCCACCTGGCTATCAAAGAGAGCCGGGTGTTGGAACAGGTGGCCGACAGCGTGCCGGATTATGGCAAGGCGGTCACCATTAAAACCAAGCGCGGCATGGTGAAACCGCGTACGCCTAACCAGGCGCAGTACATCGCCAACATTCTCGATCACGACATCACCTTCGGCATCGGCCCGGCGGGCACCGGCAAAACCTACCTGGCGGTCGCCGCCGCGGTGGATGCGCTGGAGCGCCAGGAAATTCGCCGCATTTTGCTGACGCGCCCTGCGGTCGAAGCCGGCGAAAAACTGGGCTTCCTGCCCGGCGATCTGAGCCAGAAGGTCGATCCTTACCTGCGCCCGCTGTACGACGCCCTGTTCGAGATGCTGGGCTTCGAGCGCGTGGAGAAGCTCATCGAGCGCAACGTGATCGAAGTCGCGCCGCTGGCCTATATGCGCGGCCGTACGCTGAACGACGCCTTTATCATTCTGGATGAGAGCCAGAACACCACCATCGAACAGATGAAGATGTTCCTGACGCGCATCGGCTTCAACTCGAAGGCGGTCATCACCGGCGACGTCACCCAGATCGACCTGCCGCGCAACCAGAAATCCGGCCTGCGCCACGCGGTGGAAGTGCTGTCGGACGTGGAAGAACTGAGCTTCAACTTCTTCCACAGCGAAGACGTGGTGCGCCATCCGGTGGTGGCCCGCGTAGTCATCGCCTATGAGGCCTGGGAAGCGGCCGAACAGAAACGCAAAGACGCGATTGCCGAACAACGTAAGCGCGAGGCGCTCGCCGCCTCCGAGCAGGAGACACCATGAGCCAGGTGATTTTGGATCTGCAGATTGCCTGTGAAAGCGGCGACGGCCTGCCGGATGAGGCCACCTTCCAGCGCTGGCTGGAAGGCGTGCTGCCGCAATTTCAGGAAGAAGCCGAGGTAACCGTGCGTCTGGTGGACGAAGCGGAAAGCCACGAGCTGAACCTGACCTACCGCGGCAAAGACAAGCCGACCAACGTGCTCTCTTTCCCGTTCGAGGCCCCGCCGGGCATCGAGCTGCCGCTGCTCGGCGATCTGATCATCTGCCGCCAGGTGGTTGAACAGGAAGCGATTGAGCAAGGCAAAGCGCTGGAGGCCCACTGGGCGCATATGGTTGTCCATGGCAGTCTTCATCTGCTAGGGTATGACCACATCGAAGACGATGAAGCCGAAGAAATGGAGTCTTTGGAAACCGAAATCATGCACGGACTGGGTTACCCTGATCCGTACCTGGCGGAAAAAGACCCCGTCTGACGTCAGCCGTTTACCCTACAGCCCCCTGCGGGGCTGTCGCTGACGCCCCTTAACTCTGACATGAGTGACAGTAACGAAAACGCCATGAGCGACGACCATTCACAAAGCAATGACAGCCCCAGTCCCAAGAAGGGGTTCTTTACTCTTATCCTTAACCAGCTGTTCCACGGCGAGCCCAAAAACCGTGGCGATCTGGTCGAGCTGATCCGTGATTCCGAACAAAACGACCTGATCGATCCCGATACCCGCGACATGCTGGAAGGCGTGATGGATATCGCCGAGCAGCGCGTGCGCGACATCATGATCCCCCGCTCCCAGATGGTGACGCTCAAGCGCAACCAGACGCTGGAAGAGTGCCTGGACGTGATTATCGACTCTGCCCACTCGCGCTTCCCGGTGATCAGCGAAGACAAAGATCACATCGAAGGCATCCTGATGGCCAAGGATCTGCTGCCGTTCATGCGCGCGGACTCCGAGCCGTTCAGCATCGACAAGGTGCTACGCACCGCGGTGGTGGTGCCGGAAAGCAAGCGCGTCGACCGGATGCTGAAAGAGTTCCGCTCCCAGCGCTATCACATGGCGATTGTCATTGACGAATTCGGCGGCGTATCCGGCCTGGTCACCATCGAAGACATTCTGGAACTGATCGTCGGCGAGATCGAAGACGAATACGACGACGAAGACGATCTGGATATCCGCCAGCTCAGCCGCCACATGTACACCGTGCGCGCGCTGGCCCCGATCGAAGACTTCAACGAAGCCTTCGGCACCCATTTCAGCGATGACGAGGTCGATACCATCGGCGGTCTGGTGATGCAGGCCTTCGGTCACCTGCCGGCGCGCGGGGAAACCATTGAAATCGAAGGTTACCTATTTAAAGTTGCCATGGCCGACAGTCGACGTATTATCCAGGTTCATGTAAAAATTCCGGACGATTCTCCACCACCGAAACTGGAAGATTAAATCCAACATGGCTAAAGCCTCATTACTTGAACGCCAGCGGGTTCGCGCCCTGCTGGCGCTGTTGTCAGGTGCCGGCGGGACGCTGGCGTTCTCGCCCTACGACTTCTGGCCCGCGGCCATCGTCTCCCTGTTCGGCCTGCTGACCGTTACCCTCAATCGCACCACCAAACAGTCTGCCCTGCTCGGCTTTGTCTGGGGCTTCGGGCTGTTCGGCAGCGGCATCAACTGGGTGTATGTCAGCATCGCCGATTTCGGCGGCATGCCTTTCGCCGTCAACGTCTTCCTGGTGGTGCTGCTCGCCGCTTACCTGTCGCTGTATACCGGGCTGTTCGCCGGGCTGCTGACGCGCCTGTGGCCGGCCACCCGCTGGTGGCGGCTGGCCATCGCCGCGCCGGCGCTGTGGCAGGTGACCGAATTCCTGCGCGGCTGGGTGCTGACCGGCTTCCCGTGGCTGCAGTTCGGCTACAGTCAGATCAACGGCCCGCTGAAGGGCATCGCGCCGCTGTTGGGCGTCGACGCCATCACCTTTGTGCTGATGGCCATCGCTGGCCTGTTGGTGTACGCCGTCAATCAGCGCCGCCTGTCGGCTGCGGTCATCGCTGCCGCGCTGCTGCTGTTGCCGTGGCCGCTGCGCCAGCTGCAGTGGTTTACTCCGCAGCCGGAAAAAGCGGTGAACGTCGCCATGGTGCAAGGCAACATCGCCCAGTCGATGAAATGGGATCCGAAAGCGCTGGTCAGCACGCTGCAAACCTATCTGGACGAAACCCGTCCGTACGTGGGGAAGGCGCCGATCGTCATCTGGCCGGAGTCCGCCATCCCGGATTATGAAGCCAACCAGAACGGCTTCCTGACCATGATGGACGATCTGATGCGGGCGAAGAACAGCAGCCTGATCACCGGCATCGTCGACGTGCGCGCCACGCCACAGGGCCAGCAGATCTACAACAGCGCCATCGTGCTCGGCGAACCGACGCCGTACAGCTACCCAGCCAAGGATCGCTACAATAAGCACCACCTGGTGCCGTTCGGCGAGTTCGTGCCGCTGGAAACCCTGCTGCGGCCGCTGGCGCCGTTCTTCGATCTGCCGATGTCCTCCTTCAGCCGCGGCGACTACGTGCAGCCGCAGCTCAGCGTGCGCGGGTACAATCTGACGGCGGCCATCTGCTACGAAATCGTGTTGGGCCAGCAGGTGCGCGATAACTTCCGCCCGGACACCAACTTCCTGCTGACCATTTCCAACGATGCCTGGTTCGGCCACTCCATTGGCCCGTGGCAGCACTTTCAGATGGCGCGCATGCGGGCGCTGGAGCTCGGCCGACCGTTGCTGCGCAGCACCAATAACGGCGTTACCGCCGCGGTGGATGCGAACGGCGAGGTGATCGCCGAGATCCCGCAGTTTACCCGTCAGGTGCTCGAAGTGAAGGTCACACCGACCACCGGCGTCACGCCTTACGCGCGCTTCGGCGCCACGCCGCTGTGGGTGATAACCCTGCTGCTGGGCGGCTGGGCGCTGATGTTGGGCCTGCGCCGCAAATAGTCCTTCTCGCCGGGGCGCGCCCGCCGCGCCCCGCGTTCCCGTCACTATCCCCTCCTTGGTCAGAAAACGCCGTTAAATCAACGCGGCTGGCACACTCCTTGCTTTAACTATGGTGACAGCGCGCGCCGATTTACTTTTGCTGACGTTTTGTCGCACCTGCGCACATTTTGGGTGCATTGAGCGCACCACGCAGGGGCGTTAGGGTTTCGTTGCATTGATTTGGTGCGCGCGGCGTCTCAAAAAATGAAACATTTTAGTTTCAAGGTATTCACAATCGGTTATTTTTTAACGGCTATCCGTTCTAAGACTATCTTTATAACTTGAGCAATAAATAGTCGATTTAACCTGACGCTCTTTAGTCAGAGCCACCACAACAGCAAAGGAGTTGGACCATGCAAATGCGTAAATTGGCGTTATCGTTACTGCTGCTCGGTATGGCAGGTAGCGTGGCGCATGCGGAAGACCTGTCCGGTACGCTGAAGAAAATCAAAGACAACGGCGTGATCGTTGTCGGCCACCGCGAATCGTCAGTGCCCTTTTCCTACTACGACAACCAACAAAAAGTTGTGGGCTACTCTCAGGACTACTCCAACCAAATCGTTGAAGCTGTTAAGAAAAAGCTTAATGCGCCGAATCTGCAGGTGAAAATGCTGCCGATTACCTCGCAGAACCGCATCCCGCTGCTGCAAAACGGCACCTATGACTTCGAGTGCGGCTCCACCACCAATAACCTCGAGCGCCAAAAACAGGCCGCCTTCTCCGACACCATTTTCGTGGTCGGCACCCGTCTGCTGGTGAAAAAAGGCTCCGACATCAAAGACTTTAAAGACCTGGCCGGCAAACCGGTGGTGGTCACCTCCGGCACCACCTCCGAAGTGCTGCTGAACAAGCTGAACGACAGCGACAAAATGAACATGCGCATCATCAGCGCCAAAGACCACGGTGACTCCTTCCGCACCCTGGAAAGCGGGCGCGCCGTGGCCTTCATGATGGATGACGCCCTGCTGGCGGGCGAGCGCGCCAAGGCCAAGAAGCCGGATCAGTGGGAAATCATCGGCACGCCGCAGTCGAAAGAGGCCTACGGCTGCATGCTGCGCAAAGACGATCCTGAATTCAAAAAGCTGGTTGATGACACCATCGCTCAGGCGCAAACCTCCGGCGAAGCGGCCAAGTGGTTTGACAAATGGTTCAAACAGCCTATTCCGCCGAAAAACCTCAACATGAACTTCGAACTGTCGGACGACATGAAGCAGTTGTTCAAAGAGCCTAACGACAAAGCGTTGAACTAAATAGAACAAGAGCCGGGGCGGCCGCAGGCCAAACCGGCCCAGTTGATGACTGGGACAGACAGGTATGAGGGGGGCCGTTCCCCTCCCTCATTTTCCCCAACGCGCATCACCGATCTCCGCACACAACAAGCCAGCCAGACTGGCCGCACGGCGATCGGCGCTCATCAAGTCATCAATCTTCGGCGCCCTGCGCCCGTTTACCGGAGTTTGTTATGTCAATAGATTGGAACTGGGGTATCTTCCTGCAGCAGGCCCCGTTTGGGAACACCACTTACCTCGGCTGGATTTGGTCCGGCTTTCAGGTCACGGTGGCCCTCTCCGTCTGTGCATGGATTATCGCTTTCTTCGTCGGTTCGCTGTTCGGTATCTTGCGTACCGTGCCCAACCGCTTTCTTTCCGCCCTCGGCACCTGTTACGTCGAACTGTTCCGCAACGTGCCGCTGATCGTGCAATTCTTTACCTGGTATCTGGTGATCCCCGAGCTGCTGCCGGCCAATATCGGCACCTGGTTTAAAAGCGAGTTGGATCCCAACGTGCAGTTCTTCGTCTCCTCCATGCTCTGCCTGGGGCTGTTTACCGCCGCCCGCGTATGCGAGCAGGTGCGCGCCGCCATTCAGTCCCTGCCGCGCGGCCAGAAAGCCGCCGGGCTGGCGATGGGCCTGACGCTGCCGCAAACCTACCGCTACGTGCTGCTGCCGAACGCCTACCGGGTGATCGTGCCGCCGATGACCTCGGAAATGCTTAACCTGGTCAAAAACTCCGCCATCGCCTCCACCATCGGGCTGGTGGACATGGCCGCGCAGGCCGGCAAGCTGTTGGATTACTCCGCACACGCCTATGAATCCTTTACCGCCATCACGCTGGCTTATATCGGCATCAACGCCGTTATCATGCTGTTTATGCGTCTGGTCGAAAAGAAAGTGCAGTTGCCTGGCAACCTGGGGAGTAAATAATGTACGAATTTGACTGGGCGTCGATCGTCCCAAGCTTCCCTTATTTGCTGCAGGGCATGGTGATCACGCTGAAGATCACCGTGACCGCCATCGTGGTCGGCATTCTGTGGGGCACCGTGCTGGCGGTGATGCGTCTGTCGCCGTTCAAACCGATCAGCTGGTTCGCCACCCTGTACGTCAACCTGTTCCGCTCGGTGCCGCTGGTGATGGTGCTGCTATGGTTCTATCTGGTGGTTCCAAGCTTATTACAACAGGTTCTAGGGTTATCGCCGAAAACCGATATTCGCCTGATCTCGGCTATGGTAGCCTTTTCCCTGTTTGAAGCGGCCTATTACTCGGAAATCATCCGCGCCGGCATTATCAGCATCTCGCGCGGCCAATCCTCCGCCGCGCTGGCGCTGGGCATGACCCATTGGCAATCCATGCGGCTGGTGATCCTGCCGCAGGCATTCCGCGCCATGGTGCCGCTGCTGCTGACCCAGGGCATCGTACTGTTCCAGGATACCTCGCTGGTTTACGTACTGAGCCTGGCCGACTTCTTCCGCACCGCGTCGACCATCGGCGAACGCGACGGCACCCAGGTTGAAATGATCCTGTTCGCCGGCTTTGTCTATTTTGTTATCAGCCTCGCCGTCTCGGCGCTGGTAAGCTATTTGAAGAAAAGGACTGTTTGATGATATCCCTGAAAAATGTTTCTAAGTGGTACGGTCACTTTCAGGTGTTGACCGATTGCACCACCGAAGTGAAAAAAGGCGAAGTGGTCGTCGTCTGCGGTCCTTCAGGTTCCGGCAAGTCCACCCTGATCAAAACCGTCAACGGTCTCGAGCCAATTCAGCAGGGCGACATCCTGGTGAACGGCACGCCGGTCAACGACAAGAAAACCAACCTGGCGCAGCTGCGTGCCAAGGTCGGCATGGTGTTCCAACACTTCGAGCTGTTCCCGCACCTGTCTATCATCGACAACCTGACGCTGGCGCAGGTGAAAGTGCTCAAGCGCGACAAGACCGCCTCGCGCGAGAAGGGCCTGAAGCTGCTGGAACGCGTCGGCCTCTCCGCCCATGCCAACAAGTTCCCCGGTCAGCTGTCCGGCGGCCAGCAGCAGCGCGTCGCCATCGCCCGCGCGCTGTGCATGGATCCTATCGCCATGCTGTTCGATGAACCGACTTCGGCGCTCGATCCGGAAATGATCAACGAAGTGCTGGACGTGATGGTCGAACTGGCGAACGAAGGCATGACCATGATGGTGGTGACCCACGAAATGGGCTTCGCCCGTAAGGTGGCGAATCGGGTAATCTTTATGGACGAAGGCAAAATCGTCGAAGACCGCAACAAAGACGATTTCTTCAACAACCCCGAGTCCGAGCGCGCCAAGGACTTCCTGGCCAAGATCCTGCACTAAATACGCCATCCATGCGCCCCGTCAGGGGCGCATCCTCTCTCCCGGCACTAAAAGCGCTTGTTTCTCCCCGGTTTTGATCCGATGCTCGCTGGATAACAAACAGAGGAGAAAGAACATGCCCCGCCCTATTATCATCGATTGCGATCCCGGCCTCGACGACGCCATCGCGCTGGCTATGGCGCTGCGTTCGCCGGAGCTGGACGTCAAAGCCATCACCACCTCCGCCGGCAACCAGACGCCGGAGAAAACCCTGCATAACGCGCTGGGCCTGTTGACCCTGATGCAGCGCGAGGACATTCCGGTCGCCGCCGGCGCCGGCGGCCCGCTAATGCGCGAACTGGTGATCGCCGACTATGTTCACGGCAAAACTGGCATGGGCAATACCCACCTGCCGACGCCGACCATCAAACCCGATCCCCGCGGCGCCGTCGAGCTGATCGCCGACCTGCTGCGCGCCAGCCCGCAGCCAATGACCCTGGTGGTGACCGGCCCAATGACCAACATCGCCCTGCTGCTGGCCCAGCATGCCGAGCTGAAAAGCCGCATCGAGCGCATCGTATTTATGGGCGGCGGCATGAACGCCGGCAATACCACGCCGGTCGCGGAGTTCAACATCTTCGTCGATCCCGAAGCCGCCGAAATGGTGCTGAAATCCGGCGTGCCGCTGACCATGGCCGGGCTGAACGTCACCCATCAGGCTCTGGTGTTGCCGCAGGATATCGAGCGCATTCGCCAGATAGACAATCCGGTCGCGCAGGCGGTCGCGGAGATGCTCGATTTTTACCTGCCGCTGTACCTCAGCCATCCGCGCGGCCTGCCCGGCGCGGCGATGCACGATCCCTGCACCATCGCCTGGCTGCTGGCGCCGCAGCTGTTTACCGGCGTAGAGCGCTGGGTGGGGGTGGAAACCAAAGGGGAATACACCGTCGGCATGACGGTGGTTGACTATTTCCAGCAAACCGGCAACGCGGCCAACGTGGAAGTGCTGACCGGCATCAACCGCGAAGGCTTTATCGATCTGCTGGCCGAGCGCGTAGCGCGTTATTGATCCCATCGGGGGCGCTCGCGCCCCTCATTCAAGTTTTTTGATTTAACTCAGCGAATTTTTGCGCTATCACTGTTCCTGGCTTGCCTCTACCATGCGTTTACACCGACTGACATCGTTACCGATTAGACTTCGCCTGGAGATAAGCCAATGAGCCGCGTACTGGTCCTGAAATCAAGCATTCTGGGTGAATATTCCCAGTCTGGAAAATTAGTCGATTTTTTTGTTGAACAATGGCGTGAAACTCACCCTGAAGACACATTCACCGTGCGCGATTTGGCCAACCCGACCCTGCCGGAGCTGGATGGCGAAGTGATGGCCGGTTTTACCGCCGGCGACAAGCCGCTGACGCCGCACCAGCAAAGCACCCTGGCGCTGTCCGATGAGCTGATTGCCGAACTGAAGTCGCACGACACGCTGATCATCAGCGCCCCAATGTACAACTTCAACATCCCGACGCAGCTGAAGATCTACTTCGATCTGATCGCCCGCGCCGGCCAGACGTTCCGCTATACCTCCGCCGGCGCCGAAGGGCTGGTGACGGGCAAGAAAGCGATCGTCATCTCCAGCCGCGGCGGCATCCACGCCGACACGCCGACGGATCTGATCACGCCGTACGTGAAGCTGTTCCTGGGCTTTATCGGCATCACCGACGTTGAGTTCGTGCTGGCGGAAGGCTTCGCCTACGGCCCGGAAGCGGCAGAGAAAGCCGCCCAGGACAGCCGCATCGCGATCGCGCAGAAAATCCCGGCCGGCATCGCCGTAGCGGCCAGCGCACCGGCGCAAGCCGCCCCGGCAGCCGTCAGCGGCGGTTTCCTGAGCAACCTGCTGAAGAAACTGTTCCGTTAAATGCCGGCCTTAGCGTTCCCCGCCGCAGCGGGGAACATCATCAAGGTTCAAACGGCCGGCGCTGGAACTGGTCGTGACCGCATTTCGGGCAGAGCGGCAACACCTCCGGCGTATAGAACGCCAGGTGGTAGTGGCACTGCTCACACACCAGATTGCCCAGCCCCACCACTTCACCGCTGTGGTAAACGCCGTGGTGGCTGACATCCTTGAACACTTCGCGCCACTCCAGCTGGGTTTTGTCGGTGATATCCGCCAGCTCTTGCCACAGGCTCTCTTTGATCACCCGCATAAACACACTGTCGGTAAACTCATCCCGGCTTTCCTGATAGCTGCGGGCGAACTCTTCCAGATCGCGCCGCACCGCCTGCGTCACCTGCCGCACCTCGTCGCGGGTCAGATCTTCGGCCTCGTTCAACCGCCGCTCGGCGCTGGCCACCAGTTCGTCGATATCGCGTTCACCGTTTTTCAGGCGTTCGGTCAGCGATGCCACCAATTCGCGGTAATACTGAGCAACCTTGTTCATAGACTCTCCTCGATAAACGCTGCGCCGGACTTGGCTGTAGGGATACCCCTAAGCTACTTGTTCTTATTTTAGCCGTAAATGACTGATGTCACTTGGCAAGACGCGGGATCCGCAGGTTGTGAGTCGCGTCATGGCGGCGTTTTTTTTAAATGCGCCGAGTCAGGCGCTTGGAGTTGTTGCCGGGAGGTCTTATCAGCTATGCTATGCGGATCTACGAATACTAAATGTTCATTGCGTTGCCTCTGACCGGGGCAACGGTTTACACCTACAGGACCACCGGCCGCCATGCAAGAGCAATACCGTCCAGAAGACATAGAATCGAACGTACAGCTTCACTGGCAAGAGAAGCAGACTTTCAAAGTTACCGAAGACGACAGCAAGGAAAAGTACTACTGCCTATCCATGCTGCCTTACCCGTCCGGCCGACTGCACATGGGCCACGTTCGTAACTACACTATCGGCGACGTGATCTCGCGCTATCAGCGCATGCTGGGCAAAAACGTACTGCAGCCGATCGGCTGGGATGCGTTCGGCCTGCCGGCGGAAGGCGCGGCGGTGAAAAACAACACCGCACCGGCCCCGTGGACCTACGACAACATCGAATACATGAAGAACCAGCTGAAACTGCTGGGCTTCGGCTACGACTGGGATCGCGAAATCGCCACCTGCCAGCCGGAATACTACCGCTGGGAACAGTGGTTCTTCACCAAGCTGTATGAAAAAGGCCTGGTCTACAAGAAGACCTCGGCGGTGAACTGGTGCCCGCACGATCTGACCGTGCTGGCCAACGAACAGGTTATCGACGGCTGCTGTTGGCGCTGCGACACCAAGGTCGAGCGTAAAGAGATCCCGCAGTGGTTCATCAAAATCACCGCCTACGCCGACCAGCTGCTGAACGATCTGGACACGCTTGAAAGCTGGCCAGAGCAGGTGAAAACCATGCAGCGCAACTGGATTGGCCGCTCCGAAGGCGTGGAAATCACCTTCAACGTGGCGGACAGCGAAGAGAAGCTGACGGTTTACACTACCCGTCCCGACACCTTCATGGGCGCCACCTACGTGGCGGTCGCCGCGGGCCACCCGCTGGCGCAACAGGGCGCGCGCAATAACCCGGCGCTGACCGACTTCATCGAAGAATGCCGCAATACCAAAGTTGCCGAAGCCGAAATGGCGACGATGGAGAAGAAAGGCATGCCGACCGGCCTGTTCGTTGTCCATCCGCTGAGCGGCGAGAAGCTGCCGGTGTGGGTCGCCAACTTCGTGCTGATGGAATACGGCACCGGCGCCGTGATGGCGGTACCGGCGCACGACCAGCGCGACTGGGAATTCGCCACCAAATACGATTTGCCGATCAAACCGGTGATCCTGAACCTCGACGGCAGCCAGCCTGACGTGAGCGCCGAAGCGATGACCGACAAAGGCGCGCTGTTCAACTCCGGCGAATTCGACGGCCTGGACAATGAAGCGGGCTTCAACGCCATCGCCGACAAACTGGTCGCCAAAGGCGTGGGCCAGCGCAAGGTCAACTACCGTCTGCGCGACTGGGGCGTCTCCCGTCAGCGTTACTGGGGCGCACCAATCCCGATGGTGACGCTGGAAGACGGCACCGTGATGCCGACGCCGGAAGATCAGCTGCCGGTGATCCTGCCGGAAGACGTGGTCATGGACGGCATTACCAGCCCGATCAAGGCCGATCCTGAGTGGGCGAAGACCACCGTCGACGGCCAGCCGGCGCTGCGTGAAACCGACACCTTCGACACCTTTATGGAGTCTTCCTGGTACTACGCGCGCTACACCTGCCCGCAGTATGACCAGGGTATGCTGGATCCGGCCGCCGCCAACTACTGGCTGCCGGTCGATCAATATATCGGCGGTATCGAACACGCCATCATGCACCTGATGTACTTCCGCTTCTTCCACAAGCTGATGCGCGATGCAGGCCTGGTGGATTCCGACGAGCCGGCCAAGCGCCTGCTGTGTCAGGGTATGGTGCTGGCCGACGCCTTCTACTACACCGGCAACAGCGGCGAGCGCGTCTGGGTATCTCCGGTTGACGCCACCGTCGAGCGCGACGACAAGGGCCGCATCATCAAGGCCACCGATCCGCAAGGCCGTGAACTGGTCTATGCTGGCATGAGCAAAATGTCGAAGTCGAAAAACAACGGCATCGACCCGCAGGAGATGGTGGAAAAATACGGCGCGGACACCGTGCGTCTGTTCATGATGTTCGCTTCGCCGGCAGAAATGACGCTGGAGTGGCAGGAATCCGGCGTGGAAGGGGCTAACCGCTTCCTGAAACGCGTGTGGAAACTGGCCTACGATCACGTGGAAAAAGGCGCGGTACAGCCGCTCGACGTAGCGACGCTGAACGAAGATCAGAAAGCGCTGCGCCGCGATCTGCACAAGACCATCGCCAAGGTAACCGACGATATCGGCCGCCGCCAGACCTTCAACACCGCGATCGCCGCCGTGATGGAGCTGATGAACAAGCTGGCCCGCGCGCCGCAAGAGAGCGAGCAGGATCGCGCGCTGCTGCAAGAAGCGCTGCTGGCCGTGGTTCGCATGCTGTATCCGTTCACCCCGCACGTGTGCTTCACCCTGTGGCAGGCGCTGGGCGGCGAAGGCGACGTGGACACCGCGCCATGGCCAGTTGCCGACGAGCAGGCGATGGTCGAAGACTCCAAGCTGGTGGTGGTGCAGGTAAACGGCAAGGTTCGCGCTAAAATCACCGTATCTGCCGATGCGACCGAAGAGCAGGTGCGCGCGCGCGCTGCCGAAGAGCATCTGGTGGCTAAATATCTGGACGGCGTCACGATTCGCAAAGTGATCTACGTTCCGGGCAAACTGCTTAACCTGGTTGTGGGTTAACACAAGGAGGAGTTGTGCGACAACGTATTCTGACGCTGTTGCTGGGGTTGGCGGTGCTGGTCACCGCCGGCTGCGGTTTTCACCTGCGTGGCACCACGCAGGTGCCGAATGAAATGAAAACGCTGATCCTGGACAGTTCGGATCCTTACGGCCCGTTGACGCGCGCGGTGCGTGAGCAGCTGCGTCTGAATGATGTGACTATCGTCAGCGATCCGAAACGTAAAGACGTGCCTTCCCTGCGTATCGTCGGCGCGACGGAAAGCCAGGATACCGCTTCGATCTTCCAGGACGGTAAAACCGCCGAGTACCAGCTGGTGCTGACCGTGCAGGCGCAGGTGCTGATCCCGGGCCATGACCTGTATCCGCTGTCGGTGAAAGTGTTCCGTTCCTTCTTCGACAACCCGCTGACCGCGCTGGCCAAGGACTCCGAACAGGAGATCATTCGCCAGGAAATGCGTGAGCAGGCGGCGCAACAGCTGGTGCGCAAACTGCTGACCGTGCATGCGGCGGAAGAAGAGAACCGGCAGAAAGCCGCTGCCGCCGGCGAACGAGCGGCAAGCCAAACCGCACAATGATCCGCATTTATCCGGAACAACTTGCCGCGCAGCTCCGAGAGGGGCTGCGCGCTTGTTATTTATTGAGCGGCAATGAACCGCTGCTGCTGCAGGAAAGCCAGGATTTGCTCCGGCAGGCCGCGCAACAACAGCAGTTCAGTGAGCACTACAGCATTTCCCTCGACGCCCATACCGACTGGGACGCCATCTTCGGCATCTGCCAGGCGATGAGCCTGTTCGCCAGCCGCCAGACGCTGCTGCTGATCTTCCCGGAAAACGGCCCGACGGCGCCGATCGGCGAACAGCTGACCAAACTCGCCACGCTGCTGCACGAGGATATTCTGCTGATCCTGCGCGGCCCGCGCCTCACCAAAGCGCAGGAAAACAGCGCCTGGTTCAAGGCGCTCAGCCCGCACGGTGCCCTCGTCAGTTGCCAGACGCCGGAACAGGCGCAGCTGCCGCGCTGGGTCGCCACGCGCGCCAAGGCGATGAAGCTGGAGCTGGACGACGCCGCCAATCAGCTGCTGTGCTACTGCTACGAAGGCAACCTGCTGGCGCTGTCGCAGGCGCTGGAGCGGCTGTCGCTGCTGCACCCGGACGGCAAACTCACGCTGCCGCGCGTCGAGCAGGCGGTGAACGACGCCGCCCACTTCACGCCGTTCCACTGGCTGGATGCCCTGCTGGCCGGCAAGAGCAAGCGCGCCTGGCATATTTTGCAACAGCTGCAGCAAGAGGACGTGGAGCCGGTGATCCTGCTGCGCACTCTGCAGCGCGAACTGCTGCTGCTGCTGACGCTGCAGCGCCGCATGGCTTCCGCGCCGCTGCGCACGCTGTTCGATCAGCACAAGGTTTGGCAGAACCGCCGCCCGCTGGTAACCCAGGCACTGCAACGCCTATCCGGCCCCCAGCTACAGCAGGCGGTACAGCTGCTGACGCAAATCGAACTGACTCTCAAGCAGGATTATGGCCAGTCGGTCTGGCCGGAACTGGAAACCCTGTCGATGCTGCTGTGCGGCAAACCCTTGGCCACGAGTTTTAGCGATGCCCACTAATCCGGAACACCCCACCGTTTTGCACGCGCTGTTCGGCGGCACCTTTGACCCGATCCACTACGGCCACCTGCGGCCGGTCGAAGCGTTGGCCGCCGAAGTGGGCCTGAATCGCGTCACGCTGCTGCCTAACCACGTGCCGCCGCACCGCCCGCAGCCGGAGGCCAATGCGCAGCAGCGCCTGAAAATGGTCGAGCTGGCGATCGCCGGCAATCCGCTGTTTGCGGTCGACGATCGCGAACTGCACCGCACCACTCCCTCCTACACCATCGAGACGTTGGAAACGATTCGTAAAGAGCGTGGTGCCGCCCAGCCGCTGGCGTTTATTATTGGCCAGGACTCGCTGTTGACGCTGCATAAGTGGCATCGCTGGCAGGCGCTGTTGGACGTCTGCCATCTGCTGGTGCTGGCGCGCCCGGGCTATAACGATCGCATGGACACGCCGGAGCTGCAGCAGTGGCTGGAACGCCATCGCACCGCCGACCCGGCGCTGCTCAGCCGTCGCCCACACGGCCATATCTATTTGGCCGATACGCCGGAGCTGGAAATTTCCGCCACCGAGATTCGCCAGCGCCGCCATCAGGGCCTCAACTGCGACGACCTGCTGCCACGCCCGGTGCAGCGCTACATCGAGTTGCAGGGTTTATATCGCTAGCGAAAGGTGCGTGATATACTGCGCCGCTATTTTTCAGGTATCCGCTGAAAACCCCGGAAACCTTAGCTGGCCGGGCAGTCACCAGTTAGCTGGCTTTCAGCGGCAGCCTGCCGAAACCATTATCCGGTTACGCCGCGGCGCGCGCATTTTGCCCGCCGCAGCCGACTGAACAGAACACACCCGAGGGGGAACCTTTGCAAGGTAAAGCGCTCCAAGATTTCGTCATCGATAAAATCGATGACCTGAAAGGCCAAGACATTATCGCTCTGGACGTCCAGGGCAAATCCAGCATCACCGATTGCATGATCATCTGCACCGGCACCTCGACTCGCCACGTGATGTCGATCGCCAGCCACGTGGTGCAGGAATCCCGTGCTGCAGGCATGGAGCTGTACGGCATGAAAGGCCAGGAAGCCTCCGACTGGATCGTGGTCGATCTGGGCGAAGTGATCGTGCACGTGATGCAGGAAGAGAGCCGTCGCCTGTACGAGCTGGAAAAACTCTGGAGCTAAGCGGTGAAACTGCAATTGGTGGCGGTCGGCACCAAAATGCCAGACTGGGTGCAAACCGGCTTTATGGATTACCTGCACCGCTTTCCCAAAGATATGCCGTTTGAGCTGACCGAGATCCCGGCGGGCAAACGCGGCAAAAACGCCGACATCAAGCGCATTCTGGACAAAGAAGGCGAACAGATGCTGGCGGCGGTGGGCAAAGGCAACCGCATCGTTACGCTGGATATCCCAGGCACGCCGTGGGAAACGCCGCAGCTGGCGCAGCAGCTTGAGCGCTGGAAGCAGGATGGCCGTAACGTCAGCTTGCTGATCGGCGGCCCGGAAGGGTTGGCGCCCGCCTGCAAAGCCGCTGCCGAGCAGAGCTGGTCACTTTCTCCGTTGACATTGCCGCATCCTTTGGTGCGCGTCCTGGTGGCCGAAAGCCTCTACCGCGCCTGGAGTATTACTACAAATCATCCTTACCACCGGGAATAGCCGGTGGTGACCGTGACAGAGTGAAATAAAGCAGCGGGATGAAAATAGAACGTAACCCTTTTCGCGACTATACGGCTGAATCCGCCCTGTTTGTACGCCGCGCCCTGGTGGCGTTCCTGGTCATCCTGGTGCTGTCCGGCATCCTGATCGCCAACCTGTATAATCTGCAAGTGGTCCGCGTCGAGGATTACCGCACCCGCTCCAACGAAAACCGCATCAAGCTGGTGCCTATCGCGCCCAGCCGCGGCATTATCTACGATCGCAACGGCACCCCGCTGGCGCTCAACCGCACCATTTATCAGCTGGAGCTGATGCCGGAGAAGGTTGACGATCTCAAGGCCACGCTGCAGGCGCTGCGCACGGTGGTCGACCTGACCGACGACGACATCACCAATTTCGAAAAAGAACGCAAGCGTTCGCGCCGTTTCGTCTCTATTCCGGTGAAAACCGCGCTGACCGAAGTGCAGGTCGCCCGCTTTGCGGTCAATCAGTTCCGCTTCCCCGGCGTGGAAGTGAAAGGCTACCAGCGCCGCTACTACCCTTACGGTTCCGCCCTCACCCACGTCACCGGCTACGTGTCGAAAATCAACGACCGCGACGTCGAACGCCTGGACAAAGACGGCAAGCTGGCCAACTACGCCGCGACCCACGACATTGGCAAGCTGGGCATCGAACGCTATTACGAAGACACGCTGCACGGCAAAACCGGCTACGAAGAGGTCGAGGTCAACAACCGCGGCCGGGTGATCCGCCAATTGCACGAGCAGCCGCCTTCCGCCGGTCAGGACGTCTACCTGACGCTCGATCTCAACCTGCAGCGCTATATCGAGCAGTTGCTGGTAGGCAGCCGCGCCGCGGTGGTGGTGAGCGATCCGCGCACCGGCGCCATTCTGGCGATGGTGTCCAACCCGAGTTACGATCCGAACCTGTTCGTGGACGGCATTTCCAGCAAGGACTATCAGGGGCTGCTGAACGATCCGAATCGCCCACTGATCAACCGCGCCACGCAGGGGGTTTACCCGCCCGCGTCGACGGTGAAGCCTTATATCGCGGTGTCGGCGCTCAGCGCCGGGGTGATCACCAAAAACACCGTGGTGTTCGATCCCGGCTGGTGGCAACTGCCCGGCTCGGAAAAACGCTTCCGCGACTGGAAAAAATGGGGCCACGGCCGGCTGAACGTCACCAAGGCGCTGGAAGAGTCCGCAGATACCTACTTCTATCAGGTCGCCTATGACATGGGGATCGACCGGCTGTCGACCTGGCTGACCAAATTCGGTTACGGCCAGTACACCGGCATCGATCTGTCCGAAGAGCGCTCCGGCCTGATGCCGACGCGCGAATGGAAGCTGAAGCGCTATAAAAAGCCGTGGTATCAGGGCGACACCATTCCGGTGGGCATCGGCCAGGGTTACTGGACCGCCACGCCGATCCAGATGGCCAAGGCGCTGAACACCCTGATCAACGACGGCACCGTCAAAACGCCGCACCTGCTGCAGAGCACCCGCGTCAACGGCGCGCTGGTGCCGTTCAAACAGGAAGAAGACACGCAGATCGGCGATATTCACTCCGGCTTCTGGGAAATCGCCAAAGACGGCATGTACGGGGTGGCCAACCGTCCGAACGGGACGGCGCGCAAGTACTTTGCGGACGCCCCTTACAAAGCCGCGGCGAAATCGGGTACCGCACAGGTATTCGGCTACGAAACCTACAACGCCCACAAACTGGCGGAGCACCTGCGCGATCACAAGCTGATGACCGCCTTCGCGCCGTTCAACAACCCGACGGTGTCGGTCGCCATCATTTTGGAAAACGGCGGCTCCGGTCCGGCGGTGGGCACCATTACCCGCCAGATCCTCGACCATATTCTGCTGGGCGACAACAATACGCAATTGCCAAGCGAGGCCCCGCTGCCGCCTGGCGTAGAAGGTGACTAAGGTAGAACATGACTGAAAGCCAACAAAAAGGCTCGATCTGGACCAAAATCCACATCGACCCGACGTTCCTACTGCTGATCCTGGCCCTGCTGGTCTACAGCGCCTTCGTGATGTGGAGCGCCAGCGGCCAGGACATCGGCATGATGGAACGCAAGATCGGGCAGATCGTCATGGGGCTGATCGTGATGGCCGTCATGGCGCAAATCCCGCCGCGCGTGTACGAAAGCTGGGCGCCCTATCTGTATATCTTCTGCGTGATTTTGCTGATCCTGGTGGATGCCTTCGGGCAGATCAGTAAAGGCGCGCAGCGCTGGCTGGATCTCGGCGTGGTGCGCTTCCAGCCGTCGGAAATCGCCAAGATCGCCGTGCCGCTGATGGTGGCGCGCTTTATGAACCGCGATGTCTGCCCGCCTTCGCTGAAAAACACCGCCATCGCCCTGGTGCTGATCTTCCTGCCGACGCTGCTGGTGGCCGCGCAGCCGGATCTGGGCACCTCGATCCTGATCGCCGCCTCCGGCCTGTTCGTGCTGTTCCTGTCGGGCATGAGCTGGAAACTGATCGCCGTCGCCGCCGTCGCGCTGGCGGCCTTTATCCCGGTGCTGTGGTTCTTCCTGATGCACGGTTATCAACGCGACCGCGTAATGATGCTGCTCGATCCGGAAAGCGACCCGCTCGGCGCCGGCTACCATATCATTCAATCCAAGATTGCCATCGGCTCCGGCGGCCTGTCCGGCAAGGGCTGGCTGCACGGCACCCAGTCGCAGCTGGAGTTCCTGCCCGAGCGCCATACCGACTTTATCTTCGCCGTGTTGGCCGAAGAGCTGGGGCTGATCGGGGTATTGGTGCTGCTGGCGCTTTACCTGCTGGTGATCATTCGCGGGCTGATGATCGCCGCCAAGGCGCAAACCACCTTCGGCCGCGTGATGGTTGGCGGCTTGATGCTGATTTTGTTCGTTTATGTCTTTGTTAACATCGGTATGGTCAGTGGCATTTTGCCGGTAGTTGGCGTACCTTTGCCTCTGGTCAGTTACGGGGGTTCGGCGCTGATAGTGTTGATGGCCGGTTTCGGCATCATCATGTCGATCCACACGCATCGGAAAATGCTGTCTAAAAGTTTATAAGAGGTGAGTAATGCGTAAGGAATGGCTTTGGATCGGCGTCGCGGCGGTGTTGCTCTCCGCCTGTACCGCCCCGACCACGGAACAGCAGGCGCCACAGCAGCCGTACAACGGCCCGGTGGTGGAAATCGGTGGCGTCGAGCCTCAATATGAACCCTATAACCCTAATAACATGCAGGATTATAAGGTTAATGGCGATACTTACCGCATCGTAAAAGATCCGCAGAACTTCTCGCAGACCGGCCTGGCGGCCTGGTATGGTGAAGAAGCCAACGGCAACACCACCGCGCTGGGCGAGCAGTTCGATCCGAACGGCCTGACCGCGGCGCACCCGACCTTGCCGATCCCTAGCTATGTACGTGTCACCAACCTGGCCAACGGCCGTCAGTTGGTGGTGCGCGTCAACGATCGCGGGCCTTACACCAAGGGCCGCATCATCGATCTGTCGAAAGCCGCCGCCGATCGCCTCAACCTGTCCAACAACACCAAGGTCAAAGTCGATTTCATCAACGTGGCGCCGGACGGCACGCTGAGCGGCCCGGGCACCATCGGCACCATCGTGGCGAAACAGAGCTACGCCCTGCCGGCGCGCCCGGATCTCGGCTCCAGCGGCATGGGCACCCCGATCCAACAGGACGTGCCGGTCGCCAGCGGCGCGGCGGTGCGCCCGATCGATAACAGCACCCTGCGCACCGACGACAATAACACTCCAGCCGCCGGCGGCAACGCAACTGGCCGCAGCGGTTTCCTCGGCGCGCCAAGCGCCGTACCGGCCGGCGTGCTGGAAGGATCAGAACCTGAAGTCGCCGCCGTGGCCGCTCCGGTCGCGGCCGGTGCCACGGCTGCCAGCATGGCTGCCGCGTCTTCCTCCGGCGGCTACGTGGTGCAGGTCGGTGCGCTGAGCAGTGCCGAGCGCGCCCAGAGCTGGCAGCAAAGCCTGAGCCAGCAGTTTGGCGTGCCGGGCAAAGTGGCGGCTAACGGCAACGTTTATCGCGTCCAGCTCGGCCCGTTCAGCAGCCGTCAGCAGGCGGCCCAGCTGCAGCAACGCCTGGCCAGCGAAGCGCAACAACAGTCTTTCGTTACTGCTGCACCCTAAGCGTTAAGCCCGGCGGGCATTCGCGGCTGATAAGCGGTTATTTAGCTGAAACATTTTCTTGCAGCTAAAAGTTCTCTAACCGCAATTAGTCAGATGAATGGGTAATGCCTGCCGGGATCGCATCTGCTATAGTGTGGCTCGTTTTTTAACTTTACTTTCACGGATGTTGTAGTCCCGATCATGAAACAAGTAACTTCTTTTCGCTTAATCAAAAGCATCGCACTCGGCACCGTTATCGCAATGAGCGCAGCCTCCGTTGCACATGCCGATGACGTTAACATCAAAACCATGATCCCAGGTGTCCCGCAGATCGATGCGGAAGCGTACATCCTGATTGATTACAACTCCGGCAAGGTGCTGGCCGAGATGAACGCCGACGCGCGTCGCGATCCGGCCAGCCTGACCAAAATGATGACCAGCTACGTCATCGGCCAGGCGCTGAAAGCGGGCAAAATCGGCCAGGACGATCTGGTGACCGTCGGTCAGGACGCTTGGGCGACCGGCAACCCGGTGTTCAAAGGCTCCTCGCTGATGTTCCTGAAGCCGGGCGATCGCGTGCCGGTCTCCAAACTGACCCGCGGCATCAACCTGCAATCCGGTAACGACGCCTGCGTGGCGATGGCCGACTACGTCGCCGGCAGCCAGGACGCGTTCGTTAACCTGATGAACACCTACGTCAGCAAGCTGGGCCTGCAGAACACCCACTTCCAGACGGTACACGGCCTGGATGCCCAGGGCCAGTACAGCTCGGCGCGCGACATGGCGCTGATCGGCCAGGCGCTGATCCGCGACGTGCCGGAAGAGTACGCGATTTACAAAGAAAAAGAGTTCACCTTCAACAACATCCGCCAGATGAACCGCAACGGTCTGCTGTGGGATAACAGCCTGAACGTCGACGGCATCAAAACCGGCCACACCGATGCGGCGGGTTACAACCTGGTGGCTTCGGCGACCGAAGGCCAGATGCGTCTGATCTCCGCCGTGATGGGCGGCCGCACTTACAAAGGCCGCGAAGCCGAGAGCAAGAAACTGCTGACCTGGGGCTTCCGCTTCTTCGAAACCGTGGCGCCGCTGAAGGTCGGTAAAGAGTTCGCCTCCGAGCCGGTCTGGTTCGGCGATGCCGACCGCGTTGAGCTGGGCGTGGACAAAGACGTCTACCTGACCATCCCGCGCGGCCGCATGAAAGATCTGAAGGCCAGCTACGTGCTGAACACCCCTGAAATTCACGCGCCGCTGGCGAAAAACCAAGTGGTCGGCAGCATCAACTTCCAGCTGGACGGCAAAACCATCGACCAGCGTCCGCTGGTGGTGATGAACGAAGTGAAAGAAGGCGGTTTCTTCAGCCGCATCGTGGACTACATCAAACTGATGTTCCACCACTGGTTCGGTTAACGGTTGAATCGGGCGAAATTGCCCCCATATACTGAATAACATTAACTCCCGCCCCGGCGGGAGTTATAATTTATAGATTAGCTAGCACTCTGGAGCGCACGCACATGCAAAAAACTAAACTGAACGAACTGCTCGAATTCCCTTGCTCGTTTACCTACAAGGTGATGGGCCTGGCGCAGCCTGAGCTGGTTGACCAGGTAGTTGAAGTGGTGCAGCGCCATGCACCGGGCGATTACAACCCGCAGGTCAAGCCGAGCAGCAAAGGCAACTACCACTCCGTTTCCATCACCATCAACGCTACTCACATCGAGCAGGTCGAAACCCTGTACGAAGAGTTGGGCAACATTGAAATTGTTCGCATGGTGCTGTAATTCCAGCATAAACCCCTGCTTATCAACCCGGGATGGCGCAGCGTCTTCCCGGGTTGCGCATTTTTGGTCAGCGAAAGGCTGGTCGCAGGACGGAGCGCCCGGTATAATGGCTTTACCACTTCTGTAACCTGACGATGACTCTTTTGCAACCAGATAAGATCATTTTGCGTCAGCTGGGGTTGCAGCCCTACGCGCCTGTATCCCAAGCCATGCATAACTTCACCGACAGTCGTACCGAGACTACGCCGGACGAACTGTGGCTGGTGCAGCATCACCCGGTATTCACCCAGGGCCAGGCCGGCAAAGCCGAACACGTGCTGATGCCCGGCGATATCCCGGTGGTCCAGAGCGATCGCGGCGGCCAGGTGACCTACCACGGGCCGGGCCAGCAGGTGATGTATGTGATGGTCGATCTGAAACGCAACAAGGTCGGCGTACGCCAATTGGTCACGGCGATAGAAGATACGGTTATCAACACCCTCGCCCACTTCCGCCTCGAATCGCGCGCCCGTCCGGATGCGCCCGGCGTGTACGTAGGGGAGCAGAAAATCTGTTCGTTGGGTTTGCGGATCCGCAAAGGCAGCTCATTCCACGGCCTGGCCCTGAATGTGGCGATGGATCTCAGCCCCTTCCAACGCATCAACCCTTGCGGTTACGCCGGCATGCAAATGACGCAGGTCAGCGCGCTGGCACCCGGCGTTGGCATTGAAGACATACACCCAATCCTGGTACAGGAATTTGTTCATTTACTCGGCTACCAGACGGTCGAGCTTCGTAACTGGAACCTGCACGATTATGAGTAAACCAATTCAGATGGAACGCGGCGTCAAATACCGCGATGCTGACAAAATGGCGCTGATCCCGGTCAAAACGGTGGTCACCGAACGGCAGGAGCTGTTGCGTAAACCCGAGTGGATGAAGATCAAACTGCCTGCCGACTCAACGCGTATTCAGGGCATCAAAGCCGCCATGCGTAAGAACGGCCTGCACTCCGTCTGTGAGGAAGCCTCGTGCCCTAACCTGTCCGAGTGTTTCAACCACGGCACCGCCACCTTTATGATCCTCGGCGCCATCTGCACCCGTCGTTGCCCGTTCTGCGATGTGGCCCACGGCCGTCCGATCGCACCGGACGCCAACGAACCGGAAAAGCTGGCGCAAACCATCGCCGACATGGCGCTGCGTTACGTCGTGATCACCTCGGTTGACCGCGACGATCTGCGCGACGGCGGTGCTCAGCACTTTGCCGACTGCATCTCGGCCATCCGCGCCAAGAGCCCGAACATCAAGATTGAAACGCTGGTGCCGGACTTCCGCGGCCGTATGGATCGCGCGCTGGAGATCCTCACCGCCACGCCGCCGGATGTGTTCAACCACAACCTGGAAAACGTGCCGCGCGTTTACCGCCAGGTGCGCCCGGGCGCCAACTACGAGTGGTCGCTGAAGCTGCTGGAGCGCTTTAAAGAAGCGCATCCGGATATCCCGACCAAATCCGGCCTGATGGTCGGCCTGGGCGAAACCAACGCGGAAATCGTCGAAGTGATGCGCGATCTGCGCCGCCACGGCGTGACCATGCTGACGCTGGGCCAGTACCTGCAGCCGAGCCGCCACCACCTGCCGGTGCAGCGCTACGTCAGCCCGGCCGAGTTCGACGAGATGAAAGAAGAAGCGATGGCGATGGGCTTCACCCACGCCGCCTGCGGCCCGTTCGTGCGTTCGTCTTACCACGCCGATCTGCAGGCCAAAGGGATGGAAGTGAAATAACGCGTAATAGTTTGTTACGCTAAAGACGGCGGAAACGCCAAAAAACGGATGTCCGCAGGGCATCCGTTTTTTATTGCTCGCCCTCAGACGGGATTAAACGTCTTTCTTCTCGACGCTCTGCTGAGCGGACTGGCTCTCGGCGGTGTTGTTGCCGGCGGCCGGCGGCGTGCTGTCGTCGCCCACGGCTTTTTTAAAGCCTTTCAGCGCCGCGCCAAGATCGGCGCCGAGCGTGCGCAGTTTGCTGGTGCCGAACAGTAAAATCACCAACACCGCAATCACCAGAAGTTTGGTAATGCTGATACCTTCCATACTCACCTTCTTATCATAGAGCGCTGCGTGAACAGCGAGAAAAACTGACCTTGCCTGCGAATATTTAGCGACTTTCCCCCCACTCGCACAACCGCAACATGTAACAGAGTGAGATCCGTCGCAGGAATGTCACGCCGCCTCACGGCGTGAATCCCAGACTATTCTTAGTTTATCACCCGCATGATACGCTGCCGTGATACTTATCAGGGAGATGCCGGATGTATATTGCCCCACCCATTTTCGATGCCCGAAAATCCGGCCTCAGCTTCGCCAAACGCACCTATCTGCCCCGCGTCGCCGGTCTGGGGCTCGGCTTTATCTGCGTTTGCGCCGCACTCTATCCCTTGGCTCCGCCCACGGTGGTCTGGCTATTGCTGGCCTTTCACGGTTTTCTCTGGCCGCATCTCGCCTACCGCCTGGCCTGCCGCGCCAAAGATCCGTTTAAAGCCGAGATCCGCAACCTGCTGATCGACTCCGCCTTCGGCGGCTTCTGGGCGGCGATGATGGCGTTCAACGCGCTGCCGGCGATCGTCATCCTGTCGATGATGAGCATGAACAACATCGCTTCGGCCGGTAAAGCACTGTTTGCCAAAGGCTTGGCGATTCAATTGGCCACGGCGGCGCTGACCGGCGCGCTGCTCGGTTTCCCGTTCCACCCGCACAGCACGCCGCTGCAAATCTATCTGTGCCTGCCGATGATCTACCTTTACCCGACGCTGCTCGGCCTGGTGACCTACCGCACAGCCAAACGGCTGGCGGAAAAAAAACAGGAGCTGCAACGCATCAGCACCCGCGATGGGCTGACCGGCTTGTACAACCGCCGCCATTGGGAGCATCTGCTGCATCGTCAGTTCGACAGTTGCCGCCGCTACCAGGACAACGCCACGCTGATCCTGATGGATATCGATCGTTTTAAAACCATCAACGATACTTTCGGCCATGCGCTGGGGGATGAGGCCCTGGCGGCGCTGGCGGAAGAGCTGCTGATTGGCTTGCGCAACGTAGATATCGTCGGGCGCTACGGCGGCGACGAGTTTGGCGCGGTGCTGCCGAACACTAGCGCCGAACAGGCGGAAACCGTCCTGCAGCGCATCCAGCAGCGGCTGGACGCCGTTATCTTCAAAGAGGCGCCACAGCTGCGGCTGCAGATCAGCGCCGGCATCGCCAACTACCACCCCGCGCTGGGCGGTTATCTGGACTGGCTGAAAGCGGCCGACGGCGCGCTTTACCGGGCGAAGCAAAATGGCCGCAACCGGCTGGAAACGTCGGTGCCGACGGGCGACTAACTTACTGGTTTAATAACTTGGCAAAATACTTCGGCGCTTCGACAAAGCCTTCACGCCGGTAAAACGCATGCGCCCGCTCGCGGCGGCTGTGGCAATGGACTTCAAGCCGATCGCAGCCGCGCCGGTGCGCCAGCGCCTCGCCCTCCGCCAACAGCCTCCGCCCTACGCCCGCGCCGCGCGCCCGGTCGTCGACGCAAAAATAGCTGATGCGGCCAATGTCGCCGGCCAACGCCAGCTGCGGCAGAAAATGCAGCGACAGCACGCCCAGCACCCGCTCGCCCTCCATCGCCACCAGCAGCGCCTCGTCCGGATGCGCCAGCAGCTGGCGCATTCGCTGCGGCAGAAACGCCTCGGTGCCGGGATAATCCAACGCCGCCATTAATTCGGCGATAGCCTGACGATCGCTCAGGCGCGCCTTTCTGATTTCCATGGGGTGACCTCGCAGATTGTCGATACTACAAAATAGGCGGCGTTAGGTGTAACATCCACCGGGTACGGCAAAAAAGGCCGTGCGGCACGCTGGAGATGACATTCCTCCCTAACCGCCTTCACAGGCTGATGATGTCTACGTAACCTCTCGGAGAGAGGCGCGTAGCGTTACGTCTGTCCCTTTCCGAGTCCCGTGAATTTCTCTGATTGAAAGGTAGTTGCCCCATGTTGAGCTCTTTACTGGCCGTATTTATCGGCGGCGGCGTCGGCAGCGTTTTGCGCTGGGCGGTAAGCATGAAAATGAATCCGCTGAACGCCCATATTCCGCTCGGTACGCTGATGGTCAATCTGATCGGCGGTTTTATCATCGGCCTGGCGATGGCGATTTTCACCCGCATGACGCATCTGGACCCCACCTGGAAATTACTGATCACCACCGGGTTCTGCGGCGGCCTGACCACCTTCTCCACCTTTTCGCTGGAGGTGGTGTACCTGATGCAGGATGGCCGCTTCGGCTGGGCGCTGGCCAACATGCTGCTCAACCTGGCCGGCTCGCTGGCGATGACGCTGCTGGCTTTCATGCTGGTGATGTGGGTCAACGGGCGCTAAGCCCTTAATGTTTCCTTAATCTTGCATGCGCATAATCTCATCCAGTACTCCTGACTGGATGAGAAACCGCTATGTTTAGCCTGCCGAAAACCGCCGCCGAAGCGATTGCCGTTGCGCTGTGCGTGCTGATCGTCGCCGCCTTTATCAAATCCTACCTGTTCGCTTAAGCGCCTTTTCCCCACAGCACGCGTTCATCTTGCGCCTTTCCGGCCGATTGCACTACAATTGAGAATGAACGTTCACACCCAAAAATGTGAACCCGGCTCACGCGTAGCAAAGGATCGGGCAGATGCTCTCCCCCAACGACAGTAAACAGGCCAAGGTGCAAGCCCGCCGCGATCAGATCGTCGAAGCGGCGAAAACCAGCTTCCGCCGCCACGGCTTCCACGCCGCCAGCATGGCGGAAATCGCCCAGGGCTCGCAGCTCAGCGTCGGGCAAATCTATCGCTATTTCGCCAATAAAGACGCGATCATCGAGGAAATCGTCAACCGCATCATCGCCAGCAAGATGCAGCGGCTGGAAAACCTTGGCGATCACATCAACCTGATCGCCGGCACACTGGCAGCGCGCACGCTGTTTCAGCAGCCGGGCGAGAGCGAAACCGATCACATGCTGATGCTGGAAGTGACCGCCGAGGCCACGCGCAACCCGGTGGTAGCCAAAATGCTCAGCGATGCGGAAGCGCGGCTGTTTCGCCACGTGTGCCACAACCTGCAGCGGCTGTATCCCCATTTCAGTGCGGAAGAGATCGCCGCGCGGGTGGAGTTTATCGCCGTCATGAGCGAAGGCACCGGTTACCGCATCCTTACCACGCAAAAAGCCGATGCGTCCCTGCTGCGCGATCTGTATCAGCAGGCCATTTCTCACCTGTTCAGGAAACTCTAATCTCCCATGACCAAACACTTAGCCAGACAACGTCTGGTGTACGCCGTCGTGCTTGGCCTGTTGGCCGCGCTAGGGCCGCTGTGCACCGATCTCTATCTGCCCGCCCTGCCGGAAATGGCGGGCGAACTGAATACCTCCACCGCCGCCGCGCAGCTCAGCCTGACCGCCGGGCTGCTCGGCCTGGGCGTCGGCCAGCTGATTTTCGGCCCTTACAGCGACAAATTGGGCCGCATGCGTCCGCTGTTGCTGTCGCTGATCCTGCTGCTGGGCGCTTCGCTGTGGTGCGCGCTGGCGCCCACCATTGACCAGCTGCTGATCGCCCGCCTGCTGCAGGGCATCGCCGGCGCCGGCGGGGCGGTGATTTCCCGCGCCATTGCCCGCGATCTGTATGCCGGTCATGAGCTGACCCGCTTCTTCGCCCTGCTGATGCTGGTCAACGGCCTGGCGCCGATCGTCGCGCCGGTGCTGGGCGGCGTCATGCTGCAGGTGATGAACTGGCGCGGCATCTTCGGCGTGCTGGCGGCCATCGCCGTGCTGCTGTTCAGCCTGTCGGCGCTGAAGCTGCGCGAGTCCCTGCCGGCCGAGCGCCGCAGCCAGGGCGGCATTCTGGCGATGTTGATGTCGCTGGGCAGTCTGTTGACCCAACGCTATTTCATGGGCCTGTGCCTGACGCAGGGCTTCGTGATGGCCGGCATGTTCGCCTATATCGGCGCCTCGCCTTTCGTCTTGCAGCAGATCTACGGCCTCAGCCCGCAGATGTTCAGCCTGTGTTTCGCCATTAACGGCGTCGGGCTGATCATTGCGGCGCAGCTGGCCAGCCGCCTCAGTTCACGTTGGGGGGAGCGTCGGGTGTTGAAGAGCGGGCTGACGCTGGCGGCCGTCGCATCGCTGTTGCTGCTGTTGGCCGCCGCGCTGCATGCGCCGCTGGTGTTGTTGCTGGTGCCGCTGTTCTTTTCGGTGGCGGTGATCGGCATCGTCGGCCCGACCGCCTCTTCGCTGGCCATGCAAAGCCAGGGTGACAAAGCGGGCAGCGCGTCGGCCTTGATCGGCGTGTGCATGTTCGCGCTCGGTGCCTGCGCCGTGCCGCTCACCGGGCTGGGCGGCACGTCCAGCCTGTCGATGGCGCTGACCATCGTCGGCTGCTACGCCGTTGCCATCCTGCTGTTCAGCCTGTTAGGCCGCCGCAGCGAGGCATAACGCACCCAATAAAAAACCCGCTCAATGAGCGGGTTTTAAGAAATTCAGCTACGCAGCTTAGATAGCAGTAACGTTAGCGGCAGATGGGCCTTTGGCACCGTTCGTGATTTCAAATTCTACACGCTGGCCTTCAGCAAGCGTTTTGAAACCGTTGCTAACGATGGCAGAGAAGTGAACGAAAACGTCCTTGCTACCATCTTCCGGAGTAATGAAACCGAAGCCTTTGGATTCATTAAACCACTTAACGCTACCTTTAATCTTAGACATCAAACTTACCTTTAACGTGAATGAAAGACACAAAACCTGTGTCGATTACAGTACAGCAAGCAGGCAAGATTTTGTCCACCACCGCGATCACAGAAATCCGATAAAGAGTGAAAAAATCCGTGTTGTCCGGTGTAAATTGATTGCACCGGTTGCGATAAGTTACCGTGCCAGGTCAATCCTCTCCATTCGCCGGCGAACAACGCGCGAACGCCCATGCCCGCCCGCTTACCCCAGCGTTGACGCCCCCATGCAGACGCAATCGCTATGAAATATAACCAGATGGTCTTTTTGCTTCGGCGGCCGCTGCACTAGGGTTAGGGTTTATTTCCCACTGTGAGCCAAGCCTATGACCAGCCAGTTGGCAGACAAAATCATCGCCTATCGGCGTGAGCTGCACCAAAACCCCGAGCTTTCCAATCACGAGTTCGCCACCACCGCCCGACTGACGCGCTGGCTGCAAGAAGCGGGCATTCGTCTGCTGCCGCTGGCGCTGAAAACCGGCGTCGTGGCGGAGATCGGCAGCGGCAAGGGGCCGATCATCGCGCTGCGCGGTGACATTGACGCCCTCCCGATCGACGAAATCGCCGACGTGCCCTTCAGCTCGCAAAACCGCGGCGTGATGCACGCCTGCGGCCACGACTTTCATACCTCGGTGATGCTCGGCGCCGCACACCTGCTGAAAGCGCGTGAGGCCGACCTGCCCGGCACGGTACGCATCTTCTTCCAGCCGGCGGAAGAGACCTTCAACGGCGCCCGGCACCTGATCGACGCCGGCGCACTGGATAACGTTGCGGCGGTATTTGGCCTGCATAACGCACCGGAGCTGCCCACCGGCACCTTCGCCACCCGCGCCGGGCCGTTCTACGCCAACGTCGATCGTTTCCAGATCCTCATCACCGGCAAGGGCGCGCACGCCGCCAAACCGGAACAGGGCGTCGACACCATCGTTACCGCCAGCCAGATCGTCGGCGCGCTGCAGACGCTGCCCAGCCGCAGCTTCAGCTCGCTGGAATCGCTGGTAGTGAGCGTAACGCGCATCGAAGGCGGCAATACCTGGAACGTGCTGCCGCAAACCGTGGAGCTGGAAGGCACAGTGCGTACCCACAGCGACGCGGTGCGCCGCCAGGTGCCGGACAAGATTCGCCAGGTGATCGACGGCATAGCCGCCGCGCTGGGTGCGCAGGCCGAACTCCGCTGGCAGCCGGGGCCGCCGGCGGTGATCAATGACCCGCATTGGGCGGCGTTCAGCAAAACCGTTGCCGCCGAGGCCGGCTACCGGGTCGAAGAGGCGGAGTTGCAGATGGGCGGTGAAGATTTCGCGCTGTATCTGCATCACGTGCCGGGCGTATTCGTCAGCATCGGATCCGCCAGCGAGTTCGGCCTGCATCATCCGCGTTTCAATCCCGATGAACGGGCTCTGTTCCCGGCGGCGCAATATTTCACGCTGCTGGCGGAACGCACGCTGCAACAATTAACCACCGCGCCAGAAAAAGTCCTCAGCAACGCCTGAATAACGGAACATATTATTTCCCCGACGCCGCACATGCCGCGTCGGGCCTTATTATTTTGCCCGCCGTGATATTTGCAATTTTCAACATTTGAATATGCTGTTTTGTTGTTTTACATCCCGCTGCCGCTCATCAATAGTGGATACATCAGACACCGCGCGCCTCTGCGGCGCATGACAGGATAATCATGATGAGCGACAACGCGAATAATCAACGGCAATTGCGCCTGGGCGCCATTCTGCATGGCGCTTCGGGAAATATGTCCGCCTGGCGCCACCCGGATGCCACCGCCGACGCCAGCATTAACCTCGAATTTAATATCGCCTCGGCGAAAAAAGCCGAACAGGGGAAATTCGATTTCGTCTTCGTCGCCGATGGGTTATATATCAACGAAAAATCCATTCCGCATTTTCTTAATCGTTTCGAACCACTCACCCTGCTGGCCGCGCTGTCCGCCGCCACCGACAAAATCGGTCTGGTGGGCACCCTCTCCACCTCCTACAGCGATCCGTTCACCGTCGCCCGCCAGTTCGCCAGCCTCGATCACCTGAGCAACGGCCGCGCCGGCTGGAACGTGGTGACGTCGCCGCTGGAAGGCTCGGCCAAAAACTTCTCGCGCACAGAACACCCGGAACACAGCCTGCGTTATCGCATCGCCGGCGAATTTCTCGACGTCGCCAAAGGGCTGTGGGATTCCTGGGAAGACGACGCCTTCGTGCGCAATAAGGCCAGCGGCGAATTCTTCCGCACCGGCAAACTGCACACTCTCAATCACCAGGGAGAGTTCTTCTCGGTACAGGGGCCGCTGAACATCGGCCGCACGCCGCAGGGGCGCCCGATCCTGTTCCAGGCCGGCGCCTCTGAAGACGGCAAACGGCTGGCGGCCCAACACGCCGATGCGATCTTCACCCATCACGACACGCTGGAGCAGGCACAGGATTTCTATCAGGACGTGAAGCGGCAGCTGGTGGAACAGGGGCGCGAACCGGACGATCTGCGCATCTTCCAGGGCGTCAGCGTAATCGTCGGCGACGACGACGCGGACGTCGAGCGCCAGTACCAGGAAACCGCCCGCCTGGTCAGCATCGAGAACGCCCTCAACTACCTCGGCCGCTACTTCGAGCATTACGACTTTGCCCGCCATCCGCTGGACGCGCCCTTCCCGGACATCGGCGATCTGGGGCAAAACAGCTTCCGCAGCACCACCGACGCCATCAAGCGCAGCGCCCGCGAGCGCAACCTCACGCTGCGCCAGGTGGCGCTGGAAGCCGCCTCGCCGCGCCCGGTGTTCAGCGGCACGCCGGAAGCGGTGGCGGACGGTCTGCAGCGCTGGTTCGACGGCGAAGCCGCCGACGGTTTCATCATCAGCGGCGGTACGCCCAACGCCTTCGGCCACTTCGTCGATCGGGTGGTGCCCGTCCTGCAACAGCGTGGCCTGTTCCGCCAGGCGTACCACGGCGACACGCTGCGCGAGCACCTGGGCCTGAAGCGCCCGTTGAATAGATTCACCCAATAATAAGATCGCTTTCAGGGATACCCGCTATGCAGAAAACCGTTACCGCCGCCCTCGTGGCGGCCTTGCTGAGCCTGACCGGCGCCGCACTGGCGGGCACCGACATCGATTTGCAGGCCAATGAAACCCCGATCCACGCGCCGAAAAACCCGCAGGCGATCGCCAAACTGCCGGCCGATTTCCACTTCGTGAAGCCGGGCCAATTCACCGTCGCGATCGCCGCACTCAACACGCCGCCGCTGGCGCTGTTTGCCGCCGACAACCGGCGGCTGATCGGCAGCGAAGTGGATATCGCACAGCTGGTGGCCGACAGCCTGGGTCTAACGCTTAACGTGGTGCAAACCTCGTGGGAAGACTGGCCGCTGGGGGTGGTTTCCGGCAAGTATGACGCGGCCATCACCAACGTCACCGTGACCAAAGAACGCAAAACCCGCTTCGACTTCGCCACCTACCGCATCGACTCGCTCGGCTTTTATGTCAAAACCGGCGGCAAGATCGCGACGATCAAACAGCCTGCCGATATCGCCGGATTAAAAATTATCGTCGGCTCCGGCACCAATCAGGAAGCCATCTTGCTGGCGTGGGACAAGCAGAATCGGCAGCAGGGGCTCAAACCCTTCCAGCCGATCTACGTGACCGACGATGCGGCCGCCACGCTGGCGATCCAGTCCGGCCGGGCCGACGCCTACTTCGGGCCGAACGTGCTGGGCGCCTATAAGGCGGCACTGAACGGCCGCACCCGGCTGGCGGGCACGGTGGAAGGCGGTTGGCCCAAGGCAGCACACATCGCCGTCACCACCCGTAAAGGCAACGGCCTGGTGCAGGCGGTGAACGAAGCGCTGAACGGCGCGATCCGCGGCGGGCAGTACGATCGGGTGCTCAACCGCTGGGGCGAGAGCGTCGAACGCCTTGCGCAGTCGGAAATCAACCCGCCCGGCCTGGGCGATTAGGAACGCGCGATGACACAAGACACCTTCATTCAGACGCTGCCGACCGACCCGCTGATCACCCCGGTAATCGAGGGGCTGTTCGGCGAATATCGCCAGCGTTACGGCGACTATTTTGGTGACCAGGAACCGGAACCGCTGGATCTGTACGCACCGCCGCAAGGGGCCTTCATCGTGCTGCTGCGCGCCGGTGCGCCGATCGCCATGGGCGCCTTTAAACGCTATGACGTACAAACCGCCGAGCTGAAGCGTATCTGGACGCGGGGCGATCTGCGGCGCCAGGGCCTGGCACAGCGGGTGTTGCAGCAGCTCGAAACGCTGGCGCTGGCGCAGGGATATCGCCGGCTCTATCTGACCACCGGCTTTCGCCAGCCCGAAGCGGTAGGCCTGTATCTGAGCAACGGGTATCAGCCGCAGTTCGATCCCACCGTCGACAGCGAGGTTTACAGCCGCCCCCCCTACGATGGCCGCCTGCCGTTCCGCAAAAGCCTGATTGCAGAGGACGCGTGTTGTTGCGCGTCGGAAAGGAAAATCGCCTAAGGCCCCTTTATCTGTATCAGGAGACATGACATGTCCAAACAAGACGTCTTGAAAGTGGTGCCCGCCCGCTATCCGCTGCGGCTGATCGGCGCGCTGTTTTCGCTGTTTATTCTGGCCGCCATCGTGCAATCGGTGGCGGGCAACGCGCGCTGGGAATGGGGCGTGTTCGCCGAGTGGTTCTTCGCGCCGGCGGTGCTGGCGGGGCTGGGGCAAACCCTGCTGCTGACGCTGCTCGGCACGCTGTTCAGCATCCTGTTCGGTACCCTGCTGGCGCTGGCACGACTGTCGCGCTCTTACCTGTTGGCGTCGCTGGCCTGGGGTTATATCTGGCTGTTTCGCTCGCTGCCGCTGATTCTGGTGCTGATCATCCTGTACAACTTTTCCTACCTGTACGACGCCATCTCGCTCGGTATTCCCTTCACCTCCGTGGTGTTCGCCAGCTATCCGACCATCGACATTCTCGGCCAATTCGCCGTGGCGGTGCTGGGCCTGACGCTGGTGCAGTCCGCCTACACCGCCGAGATCATCCGCGGCGGCATCCTCGGCGTGGATTACGGCCAGCACGAAGCGGCGGCGGCGCTGGGCCTGCCGGGCTATCGCCGCACCTTCCGCATCATTCTGCCGCAGGCGCTGCGCTCCATTATTCCGACCGGCTTCAACGAGATCATCAGCCTGGCGAAAGGCACCTCGATCGTTTACGTGCTGGCGCTGCCGGAGCTGTTTTACACCATTCAGGTTATCTATAACCGCACCCAGCAGGTGATACCGCTGCTGATGGTCGCCACCGTCTGGTATCTGTTCATCACCACCGCGCTGTCGGTGATCCAATACTATATCGAGCGCTATTTCGCCCGAGGCGCGGTGCGCGAACTGCCGCCGACGCCCTGGCAGAAACTGGCCGGTTGGCTAAAACGTTAGGAGATCCGCATGTCTGAAGCCATTGATTATTACGCCTTGCCCGAGCAGCCGGCGCGCAACCTCACCCCGGTGCCGGCGCGCGGCCTGATCGAAATCAGCAACGTCAGCAAGTTCTTCGGCAAACACAAGGCGCTGGACGACGTCAGCCTGACGCTGCAGCCGGGCACCGTCACCGTGATCCTCGGCCCTTCCGGCTCCGGCAAATCGACGCTGCTGCGGGCGATCAACCACCTGGAACGCGTGGACGAAGGCTTTATCCGCATCGACGGCGACTACGTCGGCTACCGCCGCAAGGGCAACCGGCTGTATGAGCTGAAGGAAAAGGCCATCCTTCGGCAACGCATCAACGTCGGTTACGTGTTCCAGAATTTCAACCTGTTCCCGCACCTGACGGTGTTGGAAAACATCATCGAAGCGCCGGTGGTGCACAAGATCCACTCCCGCGAACGGGCGAAAGCGGTAGCCTATGAGCTGCTTGATACCGTCGGGCTGCGCCATAAGGCGGACGCCTACCCGCGCCACCTCTCCGGCGGCCAGCAGCAGCGCATCGCCATCGCGCGTGCGTTGGCGCTGAACCCGAAGGTGATCCTGTTCGATGAACCGACCTCCGCGCTCGATCCCGAGCTGGTCGGTGAAGTGCTGGACGTGATAAAGGGATTGGCGGATCTGGGCGTCACGCTGGTGGTGGTCACGCATGAAATCGGCTTTGCGCGCGAAGCGGCGGATCGGGTGGTGTTTATGGTCGACGGGCAGATCGTCGAGCAGGGCGACGCCAGGCAAGTGCTGGCTCAGCCGCAGCATCCGCGCACCGTCAACTTTCTCAACAAAGTGCTGTGATCGTCGGGGCGCCGCGGCGCCCCGTACCCGAGCCGCTTACCGGCCGGCGAAGCGCCGTTTCTCGGCGGCGAAGTCCAGTGGGCGGATCCCCTGCTGGTTTTTGTCCTCTTCGGTCAGCAACGCCGGCGGAATAAACCAGGTCACCTCGAACAGCAACCCGTCCGGATCGTGGCCATAAATGCTTTTGTGCACGCCGTGATCCTCTTCCAGCCCGAGAATGCCGCGTTCGGCCAGCTGGTGACGAATGCGCTCCAGCTCCTCCAGGCTGTCCACTTCCCAGGCCAGATGGTACAGCCCGGCCGGGGGCTCATGCTCCGCCGGCGGCTCGTTGTTGGCGCGAAAGATCCCGGCGCGCTGCTGGCCCAGGTTCTTGCTGAACAGCGCCAAATCGTGATCGTTGTCCGAATCGGCGGCCTGGGTAAACACCGCCCGATCGGGGCTGTCGGACGGCTTCAGCTTGAACCCCAACACCTGATGATAAAAGTCGGCGCTCTGCCGCACGTCGCTGACATACAGCACGGCGTGATTGAGACGTTTGATGCCCATCGATATTCCTTTTTCGCATTGAATGAAGTCAGCCTGAACATAGCATGTAGGGGGAAAGCCGCTAAATGCCGTTATCGCATGACTAAATGCCGCCCGCGCAATCTGTCGCTGCAAGGCATTCCGCGCTATCATAAGCGCTGTATAGAACCCTTTTGTGAGAATAGCGATGAACGGCAAGATAACGACTTTTTTTGAAGACAAAGGCTTCGGCTTTATTACCGACGAGAACGGAGAAAATCGTTATTTTCACGTGATTAAAGTGCAGAATCCGGAGCTGATTAAGAAAAACGCGGCGGTGACCTTCGAACCGACCAACAACACCAAAGGCCCGTCGGCTTATGCGGTCAAAGTGTTGGCGCCCAGCAAATACATCATCATCGCCAACGAAAGAATCAAGATCGCCAGCATCAAGTCTTTCAATACTTTCACTAAGGAAGTGCCGGTCAAAGCCGACGTGGACAAAGAGAACACCGTGCTGTCGGTTGGCCTGCTGATGAACCGCATTCGCCCGCAGTCAGAAGACCAGGCGCAGGCCATGCAAACGCTGCGCATGCTGACCATTACCACTTTCCAGAACACCACCCATATCTTCTCCGAGCACGAGATCGATATGGATGAGACCATCAAGGCGCTGAAAAGCCTGTAAGCGCCGGTTGCCCAGCGTCGAGCCCTAGCGGAACAGGATATGCTCGACGCTGTTGCCGTTCACCACGTTGAACGACTCCACCCGATTACGCCCCTGCGACTTGGCGCGATACAGCGCGATATCCGCCATATTCATCAGCTGCTCCAGCGATTTCACCTCTTTCATCGCCAGGCTGGCGACGCCGACGCTGATGGTGATTTTCAAGGTCTGATTACCTTCCGCCTGCAGCTCCGTCTGCTCCACCAGCCGGCGCAGATGTTCCCCCAGCGCCACGCCCTGCGCCGCCAGCGCACGCGGCAGCATGATGGCGAACTCTTCCCCGCCCAAGCGGCCGAACAGCTGATCGTGGCGCAGCTCGCGCCGCACGATGTGCGCGAACGACGCCAAAACCTGATCGCCGGCGCTGTGGCCGTGCGTATCGTTGATCTGCTTGAAATGGTCAATATCGATCAGCAGGAGCGACACCGCCTCTTTGGAGCGGTGCTTGTGCTCCAGCAGCTCGCCCGCTTTGCGCGTCATCGCGCTGCGCGCCAGCACCCCGGTCAGAAAATCGTGGTTGGCGCTGTGCTCCAGACGCCGCATCAGCTTGCGGTTGGCGGCGATAGAGCTGGCGAGGATCAGCGGCCCCATCACCAGCATGGCGATGCCCAATCGAGCGGACATCAGCGTATCGAGGAAGGCGTTATGATTGTTCGGCGTTTCGTACAGCACCAGGTTGGCGGAAATGCTGCTGATCTCGGTCATGCCAGTCAATAGCGTCAGCAACGTCACGGGGAACAGCTGGTAGCGCACCGCGCACCACAGCAATGCCGGTATCGGGAAGGCGATAGCGCCTGGCCCGCCGATATAGACGCTGAATATCAGCGATAACAGTAGCGCCAGCAGCGGCAGGCAACCTTTCAAGCGCCAGCGCACCTGCATGCGCAACAGCTGCTTCAGCCGCGGTGCCGCCATCAGCACCGGCAACAGCAGCAAGGTCGTCGAGAACTGTTCGCTAAACCAGGCCAGCCAGGCAACCACGACCGTGTTGTTATACAGGCTGTCGTTGCGCAGCACCGACAGCGTCGACGCCACCGCCGCGCCGGCCAGACTGGCGCTGAACATATAGAGTATCGCCTGGGGTTTGCCCATGCGCCGTTGAGATTGGGGCAGCATCAGCATGATGCCGTAACCGACGGCGATCAGCGACATGTTGCAGGCGTTCAGCCACAGCGCCAGAGACCAGCCTTCGCCGGTGCTGAGATCGGCGGCGACCATGCCCAGGTAAGTGGTAAGCCAGCCGAGCGGCGTGGCGTAAACGGGTTTGCGCAGCAGCAGACCGAGCAGAATCGCATTCACCGGCCAAAATAAGGAAAGCGAGCCAATCGGCCGGCTAAGAATACCCACCAGGGAAAGTAAAAAGGCCAGCATGAAAAGATTGATCAGCTGAACCGTCAGAGGCAGGCCATGCCTGGCGTTTATTCTGGCGTTCATCGCCTCGCCCATATTTTGCTAATAACCAGAATAATAATGTGCATACTCTCTCGCCCGGCCAGTGAGGGATAATCAACCCGGATTTCAACCAAAAAAGCCAGACAAATCAATAATAAAAAACGTTAACATTTAATTAACAGACTTTTCTTAGCCTCATGCGGCCGCAGCGGGATCCCCCGCACAGCGTCAGCAAATAATGCCGACTCTGCTGTCAGCATAGCGCATAGCGTAATAGGCCGCCGAGAGCGTTAATTACATTAATAAGTTTGTGGTTATTGGTCGTTGAATGATGTTTGAATAACTACGCGATTATTTTCCTGCAACTGGGCCGTCCGTGCAATAACAACCCAAAAAAAGCCCGCATAGCGCGGGCTTGCTTGAACAACAGCAAATCGACAGTTACGACACAGCCATACGTTGCATGCCTGTGCTGCCGCGCAGTATAGCGGTGAAAGCTTAAGCAGACCTTAGCAACAAAAAACCCGGCCTAGGAACCGGGAATATTTGTACGAAATGCAGTGTTAGCCCAAGCAGGCTAATAACATTTCGCAGCTTACACGCCAATTGTGCAGAGAAAATGAACGCGGCATCCGTTCAGCCGAATCACCGCCCCATCCGCACGGAAGATCTTACGCCAGTTTGGCGGCAAAACCCGCTACGCGCTGGCCATAGAGCTTGGCGGTCGCCAGATCGCCCGACAGCATCTCATTCACGCCGGCATCCGCCGGGGTCTGCACCAGCAGCCCCACCGAACCGCCCAGGTTATTGACGTCGGTGCGCTGCGCCGATTTGGTGTTGGCCGGTAGCAGCCCCAGGCTGACCCACAGGCCGCCATGTTGCGAAGCCAGCGTCTGCAGCGCGATCAACGTTACCTGCTTGTCGCCGTTCAGGCTGGCGCTGTTGGTAAAGCCGCCGAACACTTTGTCCTGCCACTTGCGGCCGAACCAGGCCTTGGAGCTGGCGTCGGCGAATTTCTTGAATTGCCAGGATGGGCCGCCCATATAGGTTGGCGAACCAAAGATGATGGCGTCCGCCTCATCCAGCGTCTGCCAGGCTTCGTCGCTGATATCACCGTTCTGATCGATGGCGATCAGTGCCGCCCCGGCGCCTTCCGCCACCACTTTCGCCAAACGCTCGGTATGGCCGTAGCCGGAATGAAACACCACTACTGTCTTCGCCATAGAAATTCTCCACTCATTGCTCAGAGGCGCCGGCGGCGCCCCTCTCGCGTTCAATCTAATCAAGCGCGCAACGGCTGAATACCGAATAAAACTGACGGTGTTATTCAAAAAAATCGCGTTATGCGCCCTGTCCTGCCTGTTGACGGACGAAGTCGATAAAAGCACGCAGCGGGCGCGGCATTTGGCGGTTTGCCGGATAGTACAGATAGAAACCGGGGAACGGCGGCGTCCAGGCATCGAGCAGCGGCAACAACCGGCCATCGGCCAAACCGGCGGCAACCTGTTGCTCAAACAGGTAGGCAATGCCTGCCCCATCCATCGCAGCCCGCACCAAGACTTCCGGCTCATCGACTATCACCGGCCCTTCCACAGCGATCTCCTGCTTTTCACCGTCGCACTCAAACTCCCAGCGATACAAACTGCCGCTGGTCGGCCAGCGGTAATTCAAGCAGCGATGTCGATGCAGATCGCCCGGTGTTGACGGCCGGCCGTGACGCGCCAAATACGCCGGTGAAGCAACGACGCGCATCCGTACCTCCCCGCCCAGCTTGACCGCCACCATATCTTTCGCCAGTTTCTCGTGCAGCCGCACGCCGGCGTCAAAACCGCCGGCAACGATATCCACCAACCGATCCTCAACATTGAGATCGAGCGTAATATCAGGATATTGATGATGAAACGGCGCGATCAAAGGCGCCAGAAAATGTAACGCCGCCACGCGGGTTACATTAAGCCGCAAAAGACCTGAGGGGTTCTGGCGTTGATCGACCGCCTGCGCTACCGCCGCGTCAATCTCGGCCATCGCGGGCGTCAGGCGCGCCAACATCTGTCTTCCGGCTTCAGTCAGCGCCACGCTGCGAGTGGTGCGGTTCAGTAAACGCACCCCCAAACGCTCCTCCAGGTTGCGCAGCGTTTGGCTGAGCGCCGAAGCGGACATCCCCAAATGTGCAGCGGCGCGAGCGAAACCGCCGTGCTCAACAATCGCGGCAAAGGCGCGCAACTCGGCGAAATCACTGCCCCTCATTATGCTCTCCTTATTTAATAATTCATGAAGATTATAGCGCATTCCTTAAACAACCTGCGGGCGCTACCGTAGACGCTACCTACACGGGAGAATGCCTATGAACACGTCACTATCGCTGGATCACTATCGTTTATTGGGCCGTTCCGGCCTGCGCGTTTCACCGCTGGCGCTGGGCACCATGACCTTCGGCGCCGACTGGGGCTGGGGCGCCGAACTGGCCGAGGCTCGCCGTCTGTTTGACGTTTATGTCGAACGCGGCGGCAACTTTATCGATACCGCCAACCGCTATACCGAAGGCAGCGCCGAACGTTTCGTGGGGGAATTCGCCGCCGGGCGCCGCGATCGGTTGGTGATCGCCACCAAATACACCCTGCCGATGCAGCCGGACGATCCCAATTCCGGCGGCAATCATCGCAAAAGCATGCTGCGATCGGTGGAGGGAAGCCTGCAACGGCTCAATACCGATTACATCGACCTGCTCTATCTGCACGCCTGGGATTTCACCACGTCGGTGGAAGAGATCATGCGCGCCATGGACGATTTGGTACGCGCCGGGAAAGTGCTGTATGTGGCAGTATCGGATCTTCCCGCCTGGCAGGCGTCGAGAATGCAAATGCTGGCGGACCTGCGTGGCTGGTCGCCGCTGATCGCTCTGCAAATCGAGTACAGTCTGCTGGAGCGCACCGTCGAACGCGAGCTGATGCCGATGGCGCAAGAATTGGGGATGGGCGTGATCCCTTGGTCGCCGCTGGCCGGCGGCGTATTAAGCGGCAAATACCGGCGGCAGGATCTGCAACCGTCGCCCGACGAAGCGGGCTCTCGGCGTGAAGCCGTGCGCGCCAAGGGGACATTGAACGCACACAATCTTGATATCGCCGACGCCGTCAACCAGATAGCTGATGAGACTGGATATTCCCCATCACAAATCGCGCTGGCCTGGACACTGCGTCACCCGACGGTCACCGCGCCGATCGTCGGCGCCCGAACCCTGGCGCAATTGGAAGATAACCTCGGCGCATTGAAGGTGGCGCTGGCGGAAGATCATTGGCGACAATTGGACGATCTCAGCGCCATCGAGCGGGGATTCCCGCACGATTTTCTCGCCCTGCCAGCCACCCGCAACATCATGACCGGCGGCGTGCATCTCGCCCGACGCAGATAAAAAAAAATCCCGCGCAAGGCGGGATAAACTTAACAGGGATGGGGTAATACACTACAGGGAATGGATAACACACAACATCATCGGGTAGAGCTACAGTACCAATCCCAATGTATAGAACTGTCATCCCCGCGTAAGTTTGCTCGGCCAGATGTAACGCCTAATGGGAAATATGACATTTTGCTCAACGCACCACGAACAGGCGCGATTCGAAACCGCCGCTCTTGAAGGTGCCGGTATTGACCCACCCCGGCGGCGAACGGCCAAAGTCCCGATTGAAATCCCCGCCGCTGACCAGCCAGATCCGGCGATGGCCTTGCGATAAAACGCTGAGCTTATCGACATAGGTCTGCGCCGCCCGATCGTGGAAGAAGGTGCCGAAGCCATAGGCATTGGGCTTACCTGAAATGCCGTTGGGCCTGGCCGGGGTATACAGCAAGGCGCGATAGCCCTTCTTGTTGTAATACACGTAGCTCAGGTAGTTGAACATGTTGCTGACCACCACCGCATCGTTAGGCTGATAGTGGCTGTTGATATAGTGCACCATCACCTTGAACTCATCTTTCTCAACCGGGTAGTCGTTACGCACGCCGCAGCCGAACAGCAGGCTGAAGAACAGCAACAAAGAGATCCCACGCACCCGGCTTTTCGTTCCGGCGATCAGCACGCCCAACACCAGCGGAATGCCGAGCGCGGCGGAATAGAGGTAGCGATCGACAAACAGCGGCGTGCGCCAGGAAATGGCGAATACCAGCGTCACCGGGATCAGAATGCCGCCAAGCAGCAGCAGCGAGAATGTCCTTGGCATCGCGCGCCGTTTCAGCAGCAGCGCGCACAACGCGACAAACATCGCCGGCAACAGCCAGAGAATAGCCGCCGGGTAATTGCCGCCGTCATCGCCGGTAAAAAATCGCCAGTACATCGCCGGCAGATCGCGCCAGGTAACCTGAGGGATCCAACCGACGTCGCCGCCGACCCGCAGTTCGGCGATATGCGCCAACAGATTGAACAGCACCAGCAGCCAGGGAATGTAGGCCACACCGATGGCCGCATTGGCGAGCCACCACGCCGGCTGCTTGATGTAACTTACGCCTTCGTGGCGGTACGACAGCACCAACACCACCAGCCAGTGAGCGATCAGCGTGAAAATAGTGAAGTAATGGGTATAAAAACTCAGCGTCATCAGCAGCGCATACAGCGCCAGATAGCGGCGGTTATCCGGCGTTTTCAACCACTTCGCCAGCACTATAGCAGCGGCGATCGCCAGCATCCCCATCAGCGCGTACATGCGCGCCTCCTGGCTGTAACGCACCGCCATCGGCATGATTGCCATCAGCCATCCCGCTATCAGCGCCGCCCGCTCGTTGGCCAACCACCGGGTAAAGCGCATCGCCAGCGCCACCGTCGCCACGCCGAACACCAGACTCAGCGAACGGGCCGCCATGATGCCGTCGCCAAACAGTACCATCCAGGCATGCAGCAACAGATAATAAAGCGGCGGGTGAACATCGAAGGAAGCGTGGTACAGCAAAGCGCCCACATCATAGCGGCTGGTCAGCACGCTGGAGGCTTCATCACACCAAAAGTACCGCTCCGTTAAGGAAATAAACCGCACGACCGCCGAAAACGCCACGATCGCCAACGCGTAATGTTTGTAACCGATGCCCTTTAAGCCGTTGTTGCTCAAAGAGACATTCGAAACCTGTTGCAGTGACATAACCGCATTCCGCCCAAGAGAACCACACAGTGTGGAGACGCAGCGTCATCATTGCCGACGGCGGGTAAATGGCGGGTAAATCAGTGTGAAAAAGTCGGCGCAGTCACCGCGGCGCATGGCCTTCAGCGGATTTCAACGCTGATATCCGGGTAGGCCTTCTCGCCATCGCTGAGATAATGCCCCAGCGCCCGGTATGCCATGACATACAGCACGGCGGCGGCGCACAGGCACAGCAAGGTCACGAGAAAGAATCTGGATTTGCGCACGATAGGCTCCATGGGGAAATTTTCGCCTATTGTAGCGCGGCAAAATAAACGAAGGTTCAATTGCCGGCGGGTCGTTTTCTGTGACAGCGTCCAGCATCAGGCGAAAAACTGCCGCCGCTATCTCCTATATGAACAAAAAGAGAAAGGTGAATTGTCCGCCGGTTCCTTTTTCCACCGACGATCCCTCTTTATTATTGGCTTTATCCAGCCGCTTAGCGTTCTGCTGCCTGGCCATAACGCCGCTTTCAGCACGCGTGATTCGGGATAAAAGTGTGCTTTGCCGCCGCTTTTCAAATGCTTCACCTCCGGTGGTGGTGACGCTGACTACTGTCCGCGATAGCCCTTGCTTTCGAATGCATCGGGGGTAGACCAACGCCCCTCCATTTTGGAGAAACCAATCATTATATTATTACTTAAGAAGTCATCCTCCCGCTAGCAGATATTGCTTGCCTAATAAGTAACGAAAGCGCGGCATTAATGCCCTACAACTTTGCCCACTCCCTTTTTAAATTTATAGTTATCGACAGTGTCAAATATCTCAGTAAAAAGATCATCATCTCCTTTAGCCCAAAATATTTCCGGATCATCCCCGCCCCACATATCATGAGTATGACATACAAACTCAAGTAGACCTGTATCAAAGGCAGTGAAATCGATATATTTCTCTTCACTCCTCATTATTATATTTTGATGAAAAAGCACGATTTGACAAGTGCAGTCATTAATATTATAAAAAGATAAAAAGTCATTTAAATTCCTCCTCAAAAGAGGAAGATCGCTTTTCTCAGTAACCCTGTGATGATAAAAGAAAATAAAATCTTTCTTGCCTCGATATTTTAATTGTCGAGATATTCTCCGTTTGAAAGCTCGGCCATCCTCTTTAATTTTGAGAGGATCATGATGAGTGAATTCAAACCCAATCATATGCCTTTCGCTATATTCCCCTTCACAATCCTTATAAAATATCGAACGTAAGACAGAATTATCCCCATCAGGAAAATACTTCAAGAAATCTCTTTTCAATAAATTCTTGTATCCATCTCTTTCCATCTGAATGGCATATTCAATATTAGAACGTCCAGAAGAAAATACAGAGCTAAAAGATTTCCTTTTGTGCCTTCTAAGAATATCATCCGGAAGGCAATTTTCCCCTATTGAAATCCAAAGAACTTCCGAGTTAGAATTATTACGGTACTTCCATTTTTTATGAAGATTAACAACAGTTCGCTTCAGTGACTTAAGATTATTCTTTATATATTATTTAATAACTTCGCTACTCATCAATACACCTCATTTTTACTGCACTATCAATATAGTTTACATAATAAACATCAAGTTCTTGATAAACCTTAATTTAACCAACCAACACACATACAAACAGGCTCTAATTACATGCCTGCATTAGGGCTTAAACACAACATCTGGTACATACCAATCATTTATATCGTAATTACCTGTCGCTCCAACTTTCTCAACAAGTAAATTTAGACGAATTCATTTAAACAATAAAATTTAAATTAAATCCGAACATAAAAATTACATAATATAGACATTATGTTTCAAACACATTGAGTCAACCATCTCAAAACTCAATCCATCCAAAAAAGCATTTAATTTTTATAGTCTTTTTTACTTAAAAATGCAACTTACTTGCGATAACAATACACACCGCACGTTCAAATTTTAATCATAAAAACTCAGGCCGACTAATGATGATTCTATAGGAAGCAACTTTGTAGTTATATCAGATGAGAATGTTAAGAGCATCTGAAGCAAACAAGGTGATGGAGAGTCTATCTACGTCACTAGGAAACATTCAAAGTCGTGTTAGGAGCGCATTAAGATGGGCTGTAGTAGACATCAGATGAAATGTTATGGCACGCCCTATAGGATTCGAACCTATGACCTACGGCTTAGAAGGCCGTTGCTCTATCCAACTGAGCTAAGGGCGCATTGAGATGCGGCAACCTGCGGCTGCGGGTTGGGATTATACGGTCAGAGGTTAGCGAGTCAATGCCTTTTCATGACGTTACGGCGGCGGCCGTGCTTTATGGCGTTTTTTCCGCCAGCGCCCGCGCGGCGAGGGTTCCCGTCAACCGGGCGCCGCCATGCTGAACCAGGCCTACGCCTACATAAATCGGCGCGCGCTCAGACCACCGCCGCCCGTCCCCCCACCACCGGCAAAGGCGAGCGGACTGTACGACTGCGGCGATGTCGCCCCAATCCGCGTGCTCAACCACCCGCGCGTTGCAGGTCGCCGCCACCCTTACCCCCAGTGTGGCGTCAGGGCGGGCGCTGTTTAAAGAAGCCTGGCTCCCCGATGCCCAAACCAGCAACAGCGTGCAGCCTGCCCAGAAGCAGCCCTTCATGCGCATAACTTCCGCCACAGCGCATTCAGGCGTGCCCGCCACGACGGCGCCGCCTCATGCTTGCCGAGCTGGTGCAACGCGGTGAGTTGCGCGCTGTCCGCCGGATGCAGTGAAGAATCGAACACCGTTTCCCCCACATGTTTAGGCTCCGTCGGTTGCTCGTCAGGCTGATGATGCAACGGGTAAAGCCGGGTTATCGCTCTCATGATCCTGCCCTCTTTCGCCCAGTGAACGGCCCCAGCGTATCCAAATACAGGTAAAAATGACGTAGAGGATCCTGAGGCCGGCATAAAAAAAGCGTAAATCGGCGTCGGCAACGGCCGCGAGGGTGATTCTGCGCCTGACAGCGCGCTCAGCTTCTGCCAGAATAGCGGCATCCCCGCTTTTCTTAATTGATGGATTTCCACACTGATGTCAGCAAAGATTATTGATGGTAAAACGATTGCGCAGCAGGTTAGAAACGAAGTGGCTGAGCAAGTGAAACAACGTCTGGCGGCCGGCAAACGCGCCCCAGGGCTGGCGGTTGTGCTGGTCGGCGAGAATCCGGCTTCGCAAATTTACGTCGCCAGCAAGCGCCGCGCCTGCGATGAAGTCGGCTTCCTTTCCCGCTCCTACGACCTGCCCGCTGCCACCAGTGAAGCCGAGCTGCTGGCGTTAATCGACCAGCTGAACGCCGATGAGGAAATCGACGGTATTCTGGTGCAGTTGCCGCTGCCGGCCGGCATCGATAACGTCAAGGTGCTGGAACGCATCCACCCGGACAAAGACGTCGACGGCTTCCACCCGTACAACGTCGGCCGCCTGTGCCAACGCGCGCCTAAACTGCGCCCGTGCACGCCGCGCGGCATCGTCACCCTGCTGGAGCGTTATAACATCGATACCTACGGCCTGAACGCCGTGGTGGTCGGCGCTTCCAACATCGTCGGCCGCCCGATGAGCATGGAGCTGCTGCTGGCCGGCTGCACCACCACCGTCACCCACCGCTTCACCAAGAATCTGCGTCATCACGTCGAGAACGCCGATCTGCTGGTGGTGGCGGTCGGTAAGCCGGGCTTCATTCCGGGCGACTGGATCAAACCGGGCGCCATCGTGGTGGACGTCGGCATCAACCGTCTGGAAAGCGGTAAAGTGGTGGGCGATGTCGATTTCGACGCCGCCAGCGAGCGCGCCGCCTACATCACCCCAGTGCCGGGTGGCGTCGGCCCGATGACCGTTGCTACACTGATCCAAAATACCTTGCAGGCCTGCGAGGAATATCACGACGTTCAACCTAAATAAGTAAGGCAGTATGGAAATTTTCAATCTGGACAATCATCCCCACGTCGAACTGTGCGATCTGCTGAAGTTCCAGGGCTGGTGTGAAAGCGGCGGCGCCGCCAAAGAAGTCATCGCCGAAGGGCGGGTGAAAGTCGACGGCAAGGTCGAAACCCGCAAGCGCTGCAAGATCGTCGCCGATCAGGTGGTGGAATTCAACGGCGGCAAGGTCATGGTTAAACCCTAACCCGCAGCCATAGAAAAAGGCGCTGAATTCAGCGCCTTTTTTGTTTTTCCCTGCGGCCGGATTACTTGCGGCGCCAGGTGGTGCCCTGCGGGCCGTCTTCCAGCACGATGTTCATCTCGTTCAACCGATCGCGAGCGGCATCTGCCAGCGCCCAGTCCTTGGCAGCACGCGCTTCGTTACGCTGTTTGATCAGCGCTTCGATCTCCGCCACTTCGCCGTCGTCAACCTGAGCGCCCCCTTGCAGGAACTGCTCCGGCTCCTGCTGCAGCAGGCCGAGTACGTTCGCCAACTTACGCAGTTCCGCCGCCATACCGTTGGCCGCCGCCATGTCTTCCCCCTTGAGGCGGTTAACCTCGCGCGCCAGATCGAACAGCGCCGAGTAGGCTTCCGGGGTGTTGAAGTCGTCGTCCATCGCTTCGCGGAAGCGGGCTTCGAACGCTTCGCCGCCGGCCGGCGCGGCGTCGGCATCGGTGCCGCGCAGCGCGGTATAGAGGCGCTCCAGCGCGGTGCGCGCCTGCTTGAGGTTCTCTTCGCTGTAGTTCAGCTGGCTGCGATAGTGGCCGGACATCAGGAAGTAACGCACCGTCTCCGCATCGTAATGGCCGAGCACGTCGCGAATGGTGAAGAAGTTATCCAGCGATTTGGACATCTTTTCTTTGTCGATCATCACCATGCCGGAGTGCATCCAGTAATTGACGTACGGGCCGTCGTGGGCGCAGCTCGACTGTGCGATCTCGTTCTCGTGATGCGGGAACATCAGATCGGAACCGCCGCCGTGGATATCGAAGTGGGTGCCCAGTTGCTTGCAGTTCATGGCGGAGCATTCGATATGCCAGCCCGGACGGCCCGGCCCCCACGGCGACTGCCAGCTCGGCTCGCCCGGCTTGGACATTTTCCACAGCACGAAGTCCATCGGGTTGCGCTTCACGTCGTCGATCTCTACGCGCGCGCCGGCCTGCAGCTGATCCAGATCCTGACGCGACAGCAGCCCGTATTGCGGATCGCTGTCGATGGAGAACATCACGTCGCCGTTGCTGGCCACATAGGCGTGATCGCGATCGATCAGGCGCTGGGTGATCTCGATGATCTCGGCGATATGCTGGGTCGCGCGCGGCTCTTGATCCGGGCGGTCGATCAGCAGCGCGTCGAAGTCGGCGTGCATTTCCGCCAGCATGCGTTCGGTCAGCTGGTCGCAGGTTTCATGATTTTCCGCCGCGCGGCGGATGATTTTGTCGTCCACGTCGGTGACGTTGCGCACGTAGTTCAGCGAATAGCCGAGGTAGCGCAGGTAACGCGCCACCACGTCGAAAGCGACAAAGGTACGACCGTGGCCGATGTGACACAAGTCATAGATGGTTACCCCGCACACGTACATGCCCACTTTCCCGGCATGAATGGGTTTGAATTCCTCTTTTTGACGACTCAGGGTATTAAAAATCTTTAGCATCGGGAGATTCCGTGGTGTGCGTGATAACAAAAAAGATAACCGGGCTTCAGGTTTTCCGCCCGGTAGCGTATTGAAACCTGAAGCCTGATCTATTGCAAGGTTAAGGCCATGCTTTGCTGATTTCACGCGAATAAAATGCGCGAAATTCGGCGGTCGGCGAAATTGTTATAATATAACACAAATGCAATTACCACAGACAGTGCGCGGTTGAGCCGCTGCTGACTCACTGGGGCGGATATGTTATAAGGGCGGTCTGAATGTTCACTCGCTTTACGTGACGTCTCACTTCACCTTGTTAGGATTAAAACTATGGTTACTTTCCACACCAATCACGGCGATATCGTTATCAAGACCTTTGCTGACAAAGCGCCGGTTACCGTTGAAAACTTCCTGAACTACTGCCGCGCCGGTTTCTACGACAACACCATCTTCCACCGTGTGATCAACGGCTTCATGATCCAGGGCGGCGGTTTCGAGCCGGGCATGAACCAGAAAGCGACCAACGCGACCATCAAGAACGAAGCCAACAACGGTCTGAAAAACACCATCGGCACCCTGGCAATGGCGCGCACCAACGATCCGCACTCCGCCACCGCACAGTTCTTCATCAACGTGGCTGACAACGACTTCCTGAACTTCCGCGGCGAAAACGTGCAGGGCTGGGGCTACTGCGTGTTCGCTGAAGTGGTTGAAGGCATGGACGTGGTCAACAAGATCAAAGGCGTGAAAACCGGCCGCAGCGGCATGCACCAGGACGTACCGGTAGAAGACGTCGTGATCAACAGCGTGACCGTCAGCGAGTAATCGCGGCTGCATGAGTACGCTGTTCATCGCAGATCTGCACTTGTGCGCACAGGAACCGGCAATCACTGCCGGTTTTCTGCGTTTTTTACGGCGCGAAGCGGTTCACGCCGACGCGCTGTACATCCTCGGCGACCTGTTTGAAGCCTGGATCGGCGACGACGATCCCGAGCCGCTGCACGCGGAGATCGCCGCGGCGCTGAAAGCGCTGCAACAGGCCGGCGTGCCCTGCTACTTCATCCACGGCAACCGCGATTTTCTGCTCGGCAAGCGCTTCGCCCGTGCCAGCGGCATGCAGCTGCTGCCGGAAGAGAAAGTGCTGGAGCTGTACGGCCGCAGGATCCTGATCCTGCACGGCGACACCCTGTGCACCGACGATCAGGCCTATCAGCAATTCCGCCGTAAAGTGCACAACCCGCTGATTCAAAAATTGTTCCTGGCGCTGCCGCTGCGCTGGCGACTGAAGATCGCCGCCAACATGCGCGCCCGCAGCCAGCAATCCAACCAGTACAAGTCGGAAGCCATCATGGACGTCAACCCGCAGGCAGTCGAACAGACTATGCTGCGCCACGACGTGCACTGGATGATCCACGGCCATACCCATCGCCCGGCGGTGCACCAGCTGGCGTTGAGCAACGGCGAAGCCCATCGCGCGGTGCTGGGCGCCTGGCACGTCGAAGGATCGATGGTCAAAGTCAGCGCCGACGCCGTCGAGCTGATCCAATTCCCATTCTGAGCCCCGGACTGGCGCGCGAGTGAAAATTCGCGCTTTCGGCGGTGAAAACCGGCGACGCAACCGTTTTCCTCGCCGTGCGCTCATGGTATGCTCTACGCCCTCATTCGGCCCTCAGCCGACGCCAGACAAATCACAGGAGCCTTACACCCATGGGAGCCAACGCCGCTTCAGCCGCCACTACCGGGGCGAAAATCGCAATTGTAATGGGATCGAAAAGTGACTGGGCCACCATGCAGTTCGCCGCCGAAGTCCTGACCCAGCTCGAAGTCCCCTTCCATGTCGAAGTCGTTTCCGCCCACCGTACGCCGGACAAGCTGTTCAGCTTCGCCGAGCAGGCTACCGCCAACGGCTTTGACGTGATCATCGCCGGCGCCGGCGGTGCGGCGCACCTGCCGGGCATGCTGGCGGCGAAAACCCTGGTGCCGGTGCTGGGTGTGCCGGTGCAAAGCGCCGCGCTGAGCGGCGTAGACAGCCTGTACTCCATCGTACAGATGCCGCGCGGCATTCCGGTGGGCACGCTGGCGATCGGCAAAGCTGGCGCCGCCAACGCCGGGCTGCTGGCGATGCAGATCCTGGCGCTGCACGACGCCGCGCTGGCGCAGCGTTTGGCGGACTGGCGTCGGGCGCAGACCGAAGAGGTATTGAACCACCCCGATCCGCGGGAGGACGCATGAAGCCAGTTTGCGTACTGGGCAACGGCCAGCTGGGGCGCATGCTGCGCCAGGCCGGCGAACCGCTGGGCATCGCCGTTTACCCCGTCGGCATCGATGCCGAGCCCGAGGCGGTGCCGTATCAGAACAGCGTCATTACCGCCGAGATCGAACGCTGGCCGGAAACCGCGCTAACGCGCGAGCTGGCGACCCACAGCGCCTTCGTCAACCGCGACATCTTCCCGCGCCTGGCCGATCGCCTGACGCAAAAACAGCTGCTCGACCAGCTCGGCCTGGCGACCGCGCCGTGGCAGCTGCTGGCGAGCGCCGCCGAATGGCCGCAGGTATTCGCTTCGCTGGGCGAGCTGGCGATCGTCAAACGCCGGGTCGGCGGCTATGACGGCCGCGGCCAATGGCGCTTGCGCCCGGGCCAGGAAGCCGAACTGCCGGCCGACGCCTATGGCGAGTGCATCGTCGAGCAAGGCATCAATTTCTCCGGCGAAGTGTCGCTGGTGGGCGCGCGCGGCCACGACGGCCGTTCGGTATTCTACCCGCTGACCCACAACCTGCATGAAGACGGCATCCTGCGCACCAGCGTGGCGCTGCCGCAGCCCAACCCGGCGCTGCAGCAACAGGCCGAGCAGATGCTGGCGGCGATCCTGAACGAGCTGAACTACGTCGGCGTGATGGCGATGGAGTGCTTTATCGTCGGCGATCGGCTGCTGATCAACGAACTGGCACCGCGCGTGCACAACAGCGGCCACTGGACGCAAAACGGCGCGTCCATCAGTCAGTTCGAGTTGCATCTGCGCGCCATCCTTGGCCTGCCGTTGCCGCAGCCGGTGGTGAGCACGCCGTCGGTGATGGTCAACCTGATCGGCACCGCCGTCAACGAACAGTGGCTGTCGCTGCCGCTGGTGCATCTGCACTGGTATGAGAAAGAGGTGCGCCCGGGCCGCAAGGTCGGCCACCTCAATCTGAACGACCCGAGCGCCGCCGATCTGCGCCAGGCGCTGCAGGCGCTGGCGCCGCTGCTGCCGGGCGAATACCAAAGCGGGCTGGCCTGGGCACAGCAGAAGCTGGCTTAAGGCTCACGCCGCCGAAAGTAAAAGGGGTTAGCCTTAGGCTAACCCCTTTATGGTTATCTTGATTGAGGAACAGAAAGCGGTTCCCTCCTAAAAAACATCAGATTAATATAAAAAACCCACCTCTGAAAAAACCAGCTCATCTATTTCTCCAACAATGGAATGTTTTTCGGCGATAGCAAACAAAAATGCTTTGGATTGACTATTATAAAAATAATCTAAAGGTGTTGAGTACCCCCTACCTTTTTGGGGTGCCACCTTTATAGAAAGGTTAGCAAAATAATTAAAATCAACCTAATGAAAGACGGTTGATGAGATATTTTCAGTGATATGCCATTTTCATTCACTCTATAAATGGACATGAAAATTGACAACTCAACCTGATACTCAGGTTGTGTATTGCCTGACAGATAATAATCACCATGGGCGGGTAATCACATGATTTCCAAAAAACTCAGCATATTAGCATGTATTGTCATTACCAGCTGTACCACACATGTCCCTGTGGACTATCAATATTATAGAACCAAAGCAAATGTTTCGGTAAAACTGACCAAGATAATAACCTGCACACCAGATGCCCTTCCAATCACGACGATCGCCTCACCAGAAATAGTCACCACTTATAGTGCTGACGATAGTAAACCTCCGTTAGTTTTTCATGCAGAAAAAACAACGGCTATTGGCTCGGATACCACTAGCAGCATGAGTTGGACGCCTGATTATAGATTGAAAGGAATCAATATGACTCATCATGGCCATGGCAAAGAGATCGTCGCTGCTATTGTTTCGAGTGTAAAAACTCTCGCACTCATAGCTGGAGGCGGCACTGATATTAATCAGAAAAACAAAAAAAAGCTCATTTGTAACTATGTAAAAAGAATGGGAAGTAATAATTCTTTATCTGTAATATTCCAATACAAAATGGATATCACACCCGAAACAACAAATAGTGTTTATTTAGAAAGCCTATCCCCGCCCGGAGCAGTGGAAAGTTTTAACGCTTTATACAGCGACAGACGTTTCAACCCAACGCTAACTTTCCCAAGAAAAAGCAAATATGCTATTTCACCGGTCACATTCACAAATGAGGAAGAGCAAAATAAAAATGCCGTCGCATTACCGCTTCAGAAAATACACTTGGTAACATTGCAAATAGTTGATGAAGGCAGCCCCGTAGCCGAAAGCACTATTCTGGTCCCTGGTGATGAAATCTATTACATCCCCGTTCCAAAAGCCGCACTGTTTGGCGATACCTCATTTACACTCAATACAACCCCAGCGGTAGCACCTGAGACAATTTCTTATAGCAATCTAGATAAAACAGCTGAAGCCATCATTGCAGGAAATGACGCTGCAAACTTACTCACTCCCCAAATGTGGCAACAAAACGAAATCGATCGTGCAAACCGCGAACGCGAAATGATTAAAGCAAATGAAAAACTGGCCGCATGCCTGGCAACCCCCAAGGACTGCAATTAGCGAAAATATCATACAATGAGAGATAACCATGCCTATATTAAATGTTACAATGCGCCAACAAGGAAAAACCAATTGGTGTTGGGCTGCCGTCACAGAAGCCATCCGAAATTACTACGCCCCATACTCCCCAGATCCCAAAACACAGCAGGAAATTGTCAGAACAATATATCCTGGACTGGAAAATCAAAAATACGTCATAGAATATGTTATGAATGAAAACTACAGCAATCAAGCAAAAGGATTTCTTCCATTCAAAGATATTATGACTGAGATCGACAATGGAAGACCAATATGCTGTATGAGCGGAATAAATGTCTTGGACTATCATTACACATTACTTATTGGTTACTATCGGGCTCCCGACAGAGTAATCATTCTCGATTCAAACAGTGATAACAATCTCGTTCAGGCACAAGCTATAGTCTCATCCATTTTTTCAAAAAATTTGTTTATGGCTTATTTCACGCAGCCCGCTTAGTTTCGCAGCACTCTATACAACATCTTTCGCCCCGTTCAGTACAACAAGAACGGGGCGAAAGATTACTGGGAATATTTATTCCTCATAGCTGCGGAACAGCGCCCGGCCGCGCAGCAGGCGCACGCCCAGCCAGCCGCCGCACAGCGACAGCAGCAGCGCGCTGGCCAGCGGCAGCGCCCACCACAGCACCGGCGTCGGCGTCCACGGGAAGTCGAATACCCGGCTCTGCAGCAGCCACAGCGCCGCCTCGGCGCCCACCGCCGCCGCGATGCCCGCCACCAGCCCCAGCAGGGCGAACTCGCACCACAGCGTGCGGCGCAGCAGCCGTTTGCCGGCCCCCAGCGTGCGGTACACCACCAGCTCCTGGCGGCGCTGACGCATGCCGACCTGCACCTGCGCCAGGAGCAGCAGGCCACCGCACAGCACCACCAGCACCACCATCACCTCCAGCGCGCGGCTGACCTGCTGCAGCACGCCGCCGACCTGTTTCAGGATCGCGCCGATGTCCAGCAGGCTGAGCGTCGGGAACTGGCGGTTGAGCTGAGTCAGCATCTGGCCGTCGCCGTCGTAGCGGAAGCTGGTAAGCCAGGTCTGCGGCTGGCCGTCCAGCGCGCCCGGCGGGAAGATAAAGTAAAAATTCGGCTTCAGGCTTTCCCAATCCACCTGGCGCAGGCTGGTGACCTTGGCGCTGAACGCCTGGGTATCGCCGCTGAAGGTCAGCGTGTCGCCCAGCTTGATCTTCAGCCGCCCGGCAATGCCTTCATCCATCGAGACTTCGCCGCTTTTCGGCGGCCAGCTGCCCGCCACCAGCGGATTATGATCCGGCAGATCGGCCAGCCAGGTCAGGTTCAGCTCGCGGTTCACCGCCTCGCCGCCCGGATCGTCTTCATGCACCCGCTCGGTCGCCAGCTGCTGGTTTATCTCGGTCAGGCGCACCCGTACGATCGGATAATAGGTTTCCGGCTTGATCTGGTGCTGCTGCAGGAAGGTTTTCACCTGCGGCACCTGCGCCTCGGTCATGTTGAGCAGGAAATAGTTCGGGCTGTCAGGCGGTAGCTGTTGCTGCCAGCGTTCGAGCAGATCGCCGCGCAGCACCAACAGCAGCGCCAACAGCATGAACGACAGCGAGAATGCCGCCAGCTGGCTGATGGTCACCCACGGCTGATGCAACAGGCGGTTAACCGCCAGCCGCAGCGCCAGGCTCTTGAGCGTGATGCGGCGCAGCAGCAGCAGGCTGCCCCAGCCGATGCCGCCCAGCAGCAGCGCCAGCACCGCCATACCGGCCAGGATCGCCCACAGCAGCGTGCTGGCCCCCATCAGCGTCACCAGCAGCGCCACCACGACCGCAGCCGTCACCGGCAGGAAGTAGCGCAGCGGCCACACATTGGCCACCACATCGCGGCGCAGCACCCGCAGCGGTTGGGTAGCCAGCAGCTGACGGTACGGCCGCAGCCCGACCAGCAGTGAAATCAGCACCAGCGCGCCGAGCGCCCAGAGCCACGGCCAGGCGCCGGCGGCGGGCAACGCGGCCGGCAATACCGGCTTCAGCAGGCGAATCAACAGCGCTTCAAACGCCAGCCCGATCGCCCCGCCGCACACCGCCGCCAGCGCCATCACCGCCAGCCACTGGCCGACGATCAGCTTACGCAGCGCGCCGCGCCCGGCACCAAGGGTTTTCAATACCGCGATCAGATCGTAGCGGCTGCGGCAATAGTGGCTCATCGCCACCGCCACGGCGGCGATCGACAACAGCAGCGTCAGCAGGGCCGACAACAGCAGGAACTGTTGGGATCGCTGCAGCGACTTGCCGAGCGCGCTGCCGGACTCCTGCAGCCCGAACCAGCGCTGATCCGGCGTCAACTGCGGCGTCAGCCGTTCTTCGTAACGTTGAATATCCGGCTCGGCGCCGGCGAACATATAGCGGTAGGTCAGGCGGCTGCCCGGCTGCACCGCGCCGGTCTTATCGACGTCCGCCAGGTTGATCATAATGCGCGGCGCGGTCTGGAACGGGTTGAAGCCGGCGTCCGGCTCCTGAATGATTTCGCCGGCGATGCGCAGCGTGGTGTCGCCCACCTCGAGCGAATCCCCGACTTTCACGTTCAGCAGCGCCAGCAGACGCGGCGCCACCAGCACGCTGCCCGGTTCGGGCTTGATGTTGGCCGGGCGCGTTTCCAGCTTGCCGTACAGCGGATAGGCCAGATCGGTGGCTTTCACGTCCGCCAGTTGCGGCCGATCGCCGGCATAGGTCATGGTGGTGAACGACAGCTGACGGCTCAGCTTCAGCCCCTGCTGCTGCGCGTCCAGCAGCCAGCCTTCGGGCACCGGATGCGCGCTGCGCAGCACCCGATCGCCGGCGATAAAGTCGCGGCTCTGTTGGCTGAGCCCTTTGTCCATGCGATCGCTGATGCTGCCCAGCGCCAGCACGCAGGCAACGGAGAGCGTCAACGCCAGCCAAACGATCAGCAGCGACGGCGAGCGCCATTCGCGCCAGAACCAGCGCCAGATCATGCTTCCTCCCACAGCTTGCCTTCACGCAGCCGCAGCCGCCGCTGGCAACGCGCCGCCAGGGTTTCGTCGTGGGTCACCAGGATCAGGGTGGTGTCAAAATCGCGGTTGAGGGAAAACAGCAGGTCGGCGATGCGATCGCCGGTCTGACGATCGAGGTTGCCGGTGGGTTCATCGGCGAACAGCACCCGCGGCCGACCGCTGAAGGCGCGCGCCAGCGCCACCCGCTGCTGCTCGCCGCCGGACAGCTGCGCCGGCAGGTGATCGAGCCGTTTCCCCAATCCCAGCTGTTCCAGCAGCTGCACCGCCTGCTCGCGGCTTTGCCTGTCGCTCTCGCCGCGCAGCAGCGCCGGCAGCTGCACGTTTTCCAGCGCGTTCAGCGTCGGCACCAGCATGAACGACTGAAACACGAAGCCGACGTTCCTGGCGCGCAGCGCGGCGCGGCCTTCTTCGTCCAACGCGGTCAACGACTCGCCGAGCAGGCGCACCTCGCCCTCGCTGCCGTCATCCAGCCCGGCCAAAATGCCCAGCAGGGTCGATTTCCCCGATCCGGATTCGCCGATCAGGGCGATCGTCTGCGCGGGTTTGACAAGCAGCTCGACTCCGGTAAGGATGGTGAGCTGATGCTCACCTTGACCAACGTGTTTACTAAGATGATGAACTTCAAGAACGTTTTCCGCTGGCATCTTCCCTTCCTTTTGCTGTTGGGATTATTCAGTTTACGCGCTGTCGCCGCCGATACCTTGTTGATTTTGGGCGACAGTTTAAGCGCCGGCTACCGCCTGCCGATCGAGCGGGCCTGGCCGACGCTGTTGGCCGAACAGTGGCAGAAAAAACCGGGCGCGCCACAGCTGGTCAACGCCAGCATCAGCGGCGACACCGCCGCGCAGGGGCTGGCGCGTCTGCCCGCGCTGCTGAAACAGCATCAGCCGCGCTGGGTGCTGATCGAGCTGGGCGCCAACGACGGCCTGCGCGGTTTCCCGGCGCAGGACGTACAGCGCGATCTCGGCCAGATCATCACACAGGTGCAGCAGGCCGGCGCACAGCCGCTGCTGATGCAGATCCGCATCCCGCCGAACTACGGCCGCCGCTATACCGAGGCGTTCAGCGCCGTTTACCCGGCGCTGGCCAAGCAGTTCAACATTCCGCTGCTGCCGTTCTATATGGAACAGGTGGTGGTGAAGCCGGAATGGATGCAGGATGACGGATTGCACCCCAATGGGGACGCCCAGCCGTTTATCGCCACCTGGATGGCGGAGCGCCTGGAACCGCTAGTAAAACATGAGTCTAACTAAATTAGGGTCGTACACTAGGTAAAGTTATGCAAAAAGCAGTATTGATAACCGGCTGCTCCAGCGGGATTGGACTGATTGCGGCGCAGGATCTGCGCAATCGCGGCTACCGGGTGCTGGCCGCCTGTCGCAAGCCGCAGGACGTGGAAAACATGCGCCAGCTCGGGCTGGAAGGCATCGAGCTGGATCTGGACGACAGCGCCAGCGTCGAGCGCGCCGCCGCCGAGGTGATCGCGCTGACCGGCGGCCGCCTGTACGGCCTGTTCAACAACGGCGGCTTCGGCGTTTACGGCCCGCTCAGCCGCATTTCGCGCAGCCAGCTGGAGCGGCAGTTCGCCACCAACCTGTTCGGCACCCACCAGCTGACCCAGCTGCTGTTGCCCGCGATGTTGCCGCACGGCGAAGGGCGCATTATCCAGGCCAGCTCGGTGATGGGGCTAGTCTCCAGCGCCGGGCGCGGCGCCTACGCCGCCAGCAAGTTCGCGTTGGAGGCCTGGTCGGACGCACTGCGCATGGAGCTGCACGGCAGCGGCATTCAGGTCAGCCTGATCGAACCGGGGCCGATTTCCACCCACTTTAGCCAGAACGTCAACCAGGCGCAGAGCGACAAGCCGGTGCACAATCCCGGCATCGCCAAGCGCCTGACGCTGCCGCCGGAGGCCATTCTGCCCAAGCTGCGCCACGCGCTGGAAAGCCCGCGCGCCAAACTGCGCTACCCGGTGACCCTGCTGGCGCACGCCATGAGCGTGCTGCGCCGCATTCTGCCGGGCCGCTGTCTGGATTGGCTGCTGCGCAGCAACGCTTAATTCGCCCGCCGGGGTTGAAGAATGGCGGCGCGCCCCCATCTACACCCCATGGCTCCGCACGATCAGAGAGAAAAAAGATGCTAGCTCAAGCTGTTGTTGATATTAACGAAACTAACCTGCACCAGACGCTGGAACAATCGATGTCCATTCCGGTGCTGTTCTACTTCTGGTCCGAGCGCAGCCAACACTGCCTGCAGCTCACGCCGGTGCTGGACAAGCTGGCGGCGGAATACGCCGGTCAGTTCATTCTGGCCAAGGTGGACTGCGACGCCGAACAGATGATCGCCTCCCAGTTCGGGCTGCGCTCCATTCCGACGGTCTACCTGTTCAAAGACGGCCAACCGGTCGACGGCTTCCAGGGCCCGCAGCCGGAAGAAGCGATCCGCGACTTGCTGCAGCGTTTCCTGCCGAAGGAAGAAGATCTGAAACTGGCGCAGGCGCAGGAACTGCTGGCCGCCGGCAACGCCGCCGAAGCGCTGCCGCTGCTGAAAGACGCCTGGCAGAGCAGCCAACAGCGCAGTGACATCGGCCTGACCCTGGCCGAAACCCAGATCGCGCTCAGCCGCAGCGAAGACGCCGAAGCGGTGCTGGCGACCATCCCGCTGCAGGATCGCGATACCCGCTATCAGGGCCTGGTGGCGCAGATTGAACTGTTGAAGCAGGCGGCGGACACGCCGGAAATCCAACAGCTGCAACAGCAGGTGCAGCAGCAGCCGGACAACGTTGAGCTGGCAGTGCAGCTGACGCTGCAGCTGCATCAGGTCGGGCGTAACGAAGAAGCGCTGGAACTGCTGATGGGGCATCTGAAGAAAGATCTGGCCGCCGCCAACGGCAACGCGCGCAAGACCCTGATGGACATTCTGGCCGCGCTCGGCACCGGCGACGCGCTGGCCGCTAAGTATCGCCGCCAGCTGTACTCCCTGCTGTACTGATATCCGTCATACCTGAAGCTGCATCCAGCCGGCAAACGTGAGAAGCCCTGGGAGCTTAGATAACTAAGTGACCAGGGGTTCGAACGTGCAGCCAACAACGATGCGGCGGAAAAGACGAAGGGATATCAACGATAGACCCGCACCCCGCCCTCCACGCCCGTTGGGCTGAACAACACCTGCCACAGCTGAATGTTGCGCGAACGGAACGCGCCGGCGCAGGCGTTCAGGTAGTAAGTGAACATGCGCTCGAAGCGCTCGGAATAACCGCCCGCCAGATCCGGCCACGCCCGTTTGAAGTTCTCCAGCCAGGCCATCAGCGTGCGATCGTAATCGGCACCAAAGTTGTGCCAATCCTCCATCACGAAACGCCCCTCGCTGGCCTCGGCGATATGCCGCACCGAAGGCAGGCAGCCGTTGGGGAAGATGTATTTGTCTATCCAGGCGTCGACGTTAAGATCGGTCTGATTGGAACCGATAGTGTGCAGCAGGAACAGGCCGTCCGGCTTCAGGTTGCGCGCCGCGACGCTGAAATAGGTCTCATAGTTTTTCGGCCCGACGTGCTCGAACATGCCGACCGACACGATGCGATCGAACTGGCGATCCAGATCGCGGTAATCCTGCAGCAAGATCTCGACGTCCAGCCCCGCGCAGCGTGCCTGCGCCAGCTTCTGCTGCTCGGCGGAAATGGTCACGCCGTGCACCGAGACGCCGTAGTTTTGCGCCGCAAATTGCGCCAACCCGCCCCAGCCGCAGCCGATATCCAGCAGCGTCATGCCCGGTTTCAGCTGCAGTTTTTCGCAGATCATCCGCAGCTTGGCCTGCTGCGCCTGCTCCAGCGTCTGCGCCTCTTTCCAGTAGCCGCAGGAGTATTGCATGTAAGGGTCAAGCATCACCCGGAACAGGTCGTTGCCGATGTCGTAGTGCTCTTTGCCCACCTGCCAGGCGCGCTTGCGCGATTGGCGGTTGAACAGCCGGGCATAGGCGACACGCGCGATGTCGCTCAGGCTTTTCGGCAGCCGCTCATCGACGCCGGCCTGCAGAATGCGGGTGAACAGCATGTCCAGCCGTTCGCACTCCCACCAGCCGTCCATATAGCCTTCGCCGAAACCAAGCGAACCTTCCTGCAAAATGCGTTTGAACAGCGCCGGGTTGTGCACCCGGATATCCCAGGCGCGCGGGCCGTTGATGGCGACGCCGGCTTCCGCCAACATCTCCTCCACAATGCGATACCAGCGATCCTTCTTCTGGGCGAGTTCATCAACACTGAGCGAATCCATAACAATCCTTGGCCGAAATGTCATTTCAAAAAGCATAGTCGCAAATAAAAATGACAAATTTTTGACGGTAAATACCGAGGTGTTTTTACTCTAGCCAAGGCGAGCAACATCATGAAATGAATAAAAATTATTGAAATCATGCCATTTAGGCATACTTATTTTTTAGCTGTGCCACACTTGTCGTGATAGCACTCTGTTCCAGACGCAAGATCCGCTGTTCGCCGGTTTGGTCAGCGCCCTGGATTAAGTCGCGGTAACGGTAGGCATTTTTCCGGCGCTGACGTAATATCTGTTTACATATGTCTGACAGGAGGTTTGCATGCTTACTTTTATTCCCATCGTGATCGTCGTCGCGCTGATTGTGGTGTTCGCCGGCGTCAAAATTGTGCCGCAGGGGTTCCAATGGACGGTAGAACGCTTCGGCCGCTACACCAAAACGCTGATGCCGGGCCTGAACCTGGTGGTGCCGTTCATGGACCGCATCGGCCGTAAAATCAACATGATGGAACAGGTTTTGGACATTCCCTCGCAAGAGGTGATTTCCCGCGATAACGCCAACGTCGCCATCGACGCGGTGTGCTTTATCCAGGTGGTCGATCCGGCGCGCGCCGCCTACGAGGTCAGCAACCTCGAACAGGCGATCGTCAACCTGACCATGACCAACTTCCGTACCGTGCTCGGCTCGATGGAGCTGGACGAAATGCTGTCGCAACGCGACAGCATCAATAGTCGCCTGCTGCACATCGTCGATGAAGCGACCAATCCGTGGGGGGTGAAAATCACCCGTATCGAGATCCGCGACGTGCGGCCACCGGCGGAACTGATCGCCTCGATGAACGCCCAGATGAAGGCCGAACGTACCAAACGCGCCGACATCCTCGAGGCGGAAGGGGTGCGCCAGGCGGCCATTCTGCGCGCCGAGGGGGAGAAACAATCGCAGATCCTGAAGGCCGAGGGCGAACGCCAGTCGGCGTTCCTGCAGGCGGAAGCGCGTGAACGCGCCGCCGAGGCCGAGGCACGCGCCACCCAGCTGGTGTCCGACGCCATCGCCAGCGGCAACATTCAGGCGGTGAACTACTTCGTGGCGCAGAAATACACCGACGCGCTGCAGAAGATCGGTTCCTCCAACAACAGCAAGGTGGTGATGATGCCGCTGGACGCCAGCAGCCTGCTTGGCTCGATCGGCGGCATTACCGAGCTGCTGAAAGAAAGCAAAGGCAAATAATCATGCTCGAACTGATCGCGGCGAATCCGCTGTGGTTTTGGCTCTCTCTCGGGGGCGTGTTGCTGGCAGCGGAAATGCTCGGCGCCGGCGGCTACCTGCTGTGGAGCGGCGTGGCGGCGCTGTTGGTCGGCGCTCTGATCTGGCTGCTGCCGCAGCTCTCCTGGGAGTGGCAGGGCGTAATCTTCGCCGCCCTGACCGTCGTCGTCGCCTACCTTTGGTGGTACTGGCTGCGCCGGCGCCCCACGGCCGCATCCGGCGGCTCGCCGGTGCTTAACCAGCGCAACCGTCAGCTGATCGGCACCCGCGCCACGCTGACGGAGCCAATGCACAACGGCATGGGGCGCATCAATATCGGCGACAGCAGCTGGCGTGCTCAGGCGGCGGAAGATCTGCCCGCCGGCACCGAAGTGGAAGTGGTGGCAGTGGAAGGGGTCACGCTGGTGATCCGCGCCATCAAGCGTTAATTAGAACGGCAACACCCCGCCAGGTTGTTGATGATGGGGCACTCCGCCCCCTCGTCGCCCGGACATTGGTCGGCCAGCGCCAGCAGGCGCTGGCGCATTTCGCCCAGTTCGCTGATGTGCCTTTCGATCTCCGCCACCTTCTGCAGCGTGCGCGCCTTCACGTCGGCGCTGTGGCGGGCCGGATCGTTGAACAACGCCACCAGCTCGCGGCACTCGTCCAGGTTGAAGCCCACCTGCCGCGCCTGGCGCAGCAGCGTCAGCTCTTCAACGTGCCTGGCGGAATAGTGGCGGTAACCGTTATCGCTGCGGATCGGGGCGGTAATCAGCGCTTTCTCTTCGTAAAAACGAATCGTCTTGCTGGTTAGCCCGGTTTTTTTCGCGACGTCGCTAATATTCATTTTCCCTCCTTGACCTTACCCTTGCTGGAAGGTTTAAGCTCCATTCTTAGTGAAAACAGGTCAGGCGGTCAACCTTTAAACACCGCCCTTTAAGCAAGGAGTTCAATCATGTCACACACCACTATGCTGGCATTGCAGGGCCTGTCCTGCATGAACTGCGCGCAGCGGGTGAAAAAAGCCCTGGAAAGCCGCAGCGATGTCGAACAGGCGGACGTTAACGTGCATTACGCCAAAGTAACCGGCGACGCGCCGGACGGCGCGCTGATCGACAGCGTGATCGCCGCCGGTTATCAGGCCGAAGTCGCGCCGCATGCCGATACCGAACTGCAATTGAGCGGCCTGAGCTGCATGCACTGCGTCGGCACCACCCGCAAGGCGCTGGAAGCGGTGCCGGGCGTGTTCGCCGCCGACGTCGCTATCGACGGCGCGAAAGTGTACGGCGATGCCGATCCACAGGCGCTGATCGCCGCGGTGGAAGATGCCGGTTATCACGCCAGCGTAGCGGGCGCCGTCGCCCCAAAAACTGAGCCGTTGACTGACGCAACACCTTCGTTGCCGGACGTTCAGCCAGCGGCGCAATCTCCCCTTCCGGCAACCGACGGCGCGGACGACAGCGTACAGCTGCTGCTCAGCGGCATGACCTGCGCCAGCTGCGTCAATAAAGTGCAGCAGGCGCTGCAAAGCGTTCCCGGCGTAGAGCATGCGCGCGTCAACCTGGCGGAACGCAGCGCACTGGTGACCGGCGCCGCCGATGCGCAGGCGCTGGTGGCGGCGGTGGAAAAAGCCGGCTACGGCGCCGAAATGATTCAGGATGAAACCGAGCGCCGCGAGCGCCAGCAGCAGACCGCACGCGCCAACATGAAGCGCTTTAGCTGGCAGGCGGCGCTGGGTCTGGCGTTGGGTATCCCACTGATGGCCTGGGGGCTGTTCGGCGGCAGCATGACGCTGACGCCGGAAACCCAGCGCCCCTGGCTGCTGGTCGGCGTCATCACCCTGGCGGTGATGGTGTTCGCCGGTGGGCACTTCTACCGCAACGCCTGGCGTGCGCTGATGAACGGCGGCGCCACCATGGATACCCTGGTGGCGCTCGGTACCGGCGCCGCCTGGCTTTACTCGATCGCCGTCAACATTTGGCCCGATTTCTTCCCGATGGAGGCGCGCCACCTCTATTACGAGGCCAGCGCGATGATTATCGGCTTGATCAACCTCGGCCATGCGCTGGAGCAGCGTGCTCGCCAGCGTTCTTCGCAGGCGCTGGAGCGGTTGCTGGATCTGACGCCGCCTACCGCGCGGTTGGTAACCGACGACGGCGAGCGCGATATTCCCTTGGCGGAGGTGCAGCTCGGCATGACGCTGCGGCTGACCACCGGCGATCGCGTGCCGGTCGACGGTGAAATCGTGCAGGGTGAAGTCTGGCTCGATGAAGCGATGCTGACCGGCGAAGCGGTACCGCAGCAGAAAGGCCCCGGCGATACGGTGCATGCCGGGACGGTGGTCGACGACGGCAGCGTGCTGTTCCGCGCCGCCGCCATCGGCAGCCAAACCACGCTGGCGCGCATCATCAAACTGGTGCGCCAGGCGCAGAGCAGTAAACCGGCGATTGGCCAACTGGCCGACCGCGTCTCGGCGGTGTTCGTGCCGGCGGTGGTGGCGATCGCCCTGTTCAGCGCGGCGATGTGGTACTTCTTCGGACCGCAGCCGCAGCTGGTCTATACACTGGTGATCGCCACCACGGTGCTGATCATCGCCTGCCCGTGCGCATTGGGATTGGCGACGCCGATGTCGATCATCTCCGGCGTGGGCCGCGCGGCGGAGTTCGGCGTGCTGGTACGCGACGCCGACGCCCTGCAGCAGGCCAGCCAGCTGGACACCCTGGTGTTCGACAAAACCGGCACCCTGACCGAAGGGAAACCGCAGGTGGTGGAGATCCTGACCTTCAATCAGGTCAGCGAGCAGCAGGCGATCGGCTTGGCCGCCGCGCTGGAGCAAGGTTCCAACCACCCGCTGGCGCGCGCCATCATGGAACGCGCCGCCGGGCAAACGCTGCCGCAGGTCGCGCAGTTCCGCACCCTGCGCGGCGCCGGCGTCAGCGGGGAAATCGACGGCGTGCAGGTGCTGCTGGGCAACGCCGCGCTGTTGGAACAGCATCAGGTTGCGACCGCCGAACTGGAAGCGCCGATGCGCGCCCAGGCCGAACGCGGCGTGACGCCGGTGCTGCTGGCCGTTGACGGTAAACCGGCCGCGCTGTTCGCCATTCGCGATCCGCTGCGCGAGGACAGCGTCGCGGCGCTGCAGCGCCTGCACCAGCAGGGCTATCAGCTGGTGATGCTGACCGGCGACAACCCGGTGACCGCCAACGCCATCGCCAAAGAGGCCGGCATCGATCGGGTGATTGCCGGGGTGCTGCCGGACGGCAAAGCGGCAGCGATCAAGCAGCTGCAGGCGCAGGGCCAGCGCGTGGCGATGATCGGCGACGGCATCAACGACGCCCCGGCGCTGGCGCAGGCCGACGTGGGCATCGCGATGGGCGGCGGCAGCGACATCGCCATCGAGACCGCCGCCATCACCCTGATGCGCCACAGCCTGCACGGCGTGGCGGATGCGGTAGCGCTGTCGAAGGCCACGCTGCGCAACATGAAGCAGAACCTGTTCGGCGCCTTTATCTACAATACGCTGGGTATCCCGATCGCCGCGGGCGTGCTCTACCCGCTGACCGGCACGCTGCTCAGCCCGGTAGTGGCGGGCGCGGCGATGGCGCTGTCGTCGATTACCGTAGTCAGCAACGCCAACCGGCTGCTGCGTTTTAAACCCAGGAAGTGATCGCCGGGGCGCCGTCATGGCGCCCCGCTGTTTTCCGGGCTTTCCTGTGCGGCGGATAGCGTTTAGCATGAATGACGATTTCCCTCGCTTTTCATGCTGAAACGCGCACCCGTTATTCAGGAGCCACGCCGTATGGGTCAACTGTTACGCCGCCTCGCCGCCTTTCTCGGCCTGATCTCGCCCAAACGTTACGCTTATCCGGCGTTGGACATCACTCTGCCGGGCGATCGTCGGCTGCATCTGGTGGGCAGCATCCATATGGGCACCGTCGATATGTCGCCGTTGCCGCCCCGACTGGCCGCCCGGCTGCAACAGGCCGACGCGCTGATCGTCGAAGCCGATATCACCGATTCCGCCTCGCCTTTCGACCACGCCGAGCTGCAGCTGGCGCTGGAACAGCGCCTGTCCGCCGAAGAATATCAACGGCTGCTGGCGCTGTGCCATGAGCTGGGCGCCGATCCAGACGCCTTCGCCACCCTGCCCGGCTGGCAGGTCGCGCTGATGATGCAGGCGCGCCAGGCCCAGCGTCTGGGGCTGCGGGCAGAGTACGGCGTGGACTATCAGTTGCTGCAGGCCGCCCGGGCGCAGGACAAACCGGTGATCGAGCTGGAAGGGGCGCAGCAGCAGCTGGCGATGCTGGAACAGCTGCCGGAAGGCGGCATTGCGCTGCTGCGCGATACGCTGGAGCACTGGCATACCAACGCGCGGCTGCTGCAAACCATGGTGAGCTGGTGGCTGGACGCCAAACCGCGCGGCACGCTGGACACTCTGCCCGCTACCTTCAGCGCCGGGCTGTACGACGTGCTGATGCATCAGCGCAATCGCGACTGGCGGCGTCAGCTGGAGGCGCTGCCGGCCGGGGACTATGTGGTGGCGGTTGGCGCATTGCACCTGTACGGCGAGGATAACCTGCCGGCGATGCTGCAGCCGCAGGGCTAAAAAAGAGGCCAATATCGCTATTGGCCAGTCAAAGAGGAATTTCTTGTATTCTAGTTATACGCATAGCAACCGTGTTAACGGTTACAGTAAACAGGGTAGCAACCCGGTGAATATCTTGGCAACCCGCTTTATGTAACAGCCGCTCAGGTTGCCGGGCAGGTCGGATTTTTGTATTTTTAAAGCTGGTTATCACCCTTCCCCCGCAGGGGACATTCTGGACAACACATCATGACGCCCGCAGTCGTTCTGCTCGAAAAACAAAAGGTCACCTTTACCCTTCATCCGTATCACCACGACAGCGACGAAACTAATTTCGGCGACGAAGCGGTGAGAAAGCTGGGGCTGGATGCCGATCGGGTTTACAAAACCTTGCTGGTAGCGCTGAACGGCGACGCCAAACACCTGGCGGTGGCGGTCACGCCGGTCGCCACCCAGCTGGATCTGAAAAAGGTCGCCCGCGCCCTCGGCGCCAAAAAGGCCGAGATGGCCGATCCGCAGCTGGCGCAGCGCGTCACCGGGTATCTGGTGGGCGGCATCAGCCCGCTGGGGCAGAAAAAACGGCTGCCGACGGTGATCGACAGCCCGGCGCAAGCGTTCGCCACCATCTACGTTTCCGGCGGCAAACGCGGGCTGGACATCGAGCTGGCCGCCGCCGATCTGTGCCGCCTGCTGGCCGGCAGCTTCGCCGACATCGCCAAGCGCGACTAACGCCGCGCGCTCAGCGGCACACTACCGTGGCGTCACAGGCCGCCAGCGTCTCGACCAGGCGGTCCTCCAGCACCTTCACCTCCGCGCCGGGCACCAGATAGTTGTTGCTGATGATCGCGAACGCCAGCGGCCGTCCGGTCGCCGAGTCGACATAGCCGCTGAGCGACGATACTCCGGTCATGGAGCCGCTCTTGGCGTGGGCGCGGCCCGCCGCCGCCGTCTTCACCATGCGGCTCTGCAGCGTACCGCCCACCAGCAATCCCGGCTGGCCCGCGATGGGCAAGGCGTTATACCAGGCGGCAAACCACGGCTGTTTCCTGGCCGCCAGCAGCAGCGTCGTCAGCTGCTGCGCCGTGATCTGATTCATGCGCGACAGCCCGGAACCGTCTACCTGACGGTACGCGCCGGCCGCGATGCCCTGGCTTTGCACAAACTGACCGATCGCCTGCAGGCCGGCGGCCCAATCCCCCTTGCCCTGCGTCTTGCGGCCCATCGCTTTGGTCAGTACCTCGCCGTAACCGTTGTTGGACAGCTTCAGGAAGGTGACGGCCAGGCGGGAGAGCGGCGGCGAGGTTTTTTCGGCCAGCAACCGGGCATCAGCAGGGGTCACGCCCTCTTCAGCGTTACCGCGCAGCGTGATGCCGTGCGCGCGCAGCGCATGTTGCAATAAGGCGCCGATCACGCGGGCCGGTTGATCGACGGTGATCAATCGCGAGCGGGTCTCCGCCTGCGCGGCGATGGTGCCGCTGACCACGATTCGGTTGCTTCCCGGCTGGCGATCGAACGTCAGTGCGGTGTCGCCGCCGGTGGTGGTGCGGTTGACCAGCGTCACCGCGTCATTGGCGGGATAGAAACTCACCCGCCCTGGCGCACCGGCGCGGGCGCCCGGCTGCACGTCCACCCGCACCACGTTGATATCGCCGCCGGGGGTAAAGGCGTAGTTCAGCGCCGAGATCGGCGCGCCGAAAGCGAAGGGTTCGTCGTCCCAGCTCCAGCCGGCGCCGAAGGGCGTTTGATCGAACGCGCTGGCGTCCAGGATCAGCCGCCCATGAATATGGCGAATGCCGCGCTGCGCCAGCGTGGCGGCGAAGGTGTCGAGATCGTCAGGGTGCAACGTCGGATCGCCGCTGCCCTGCAGATAGAGATCCCCCTGCAAGGTGTCGCCACGCTGCTCGCCGGTGGTCAGCAGCCGGGTTTCAAACCGGTAATCCGCCCCCAGCACGCCGAATGCCGCCAGAGAAGTGAACATCTTCATGTTGGAAGCCGGCGCCAGGCGCTGCTGCGCGTGCGCCTGATACAGCACGGTGCCGCTGTCGGCATCGCGCACCATCACGCCGCTCGAAGCGCCAACCAGCGCCTTGTCTTGGCCGATGGCCGCCAGCGCTTGGCTGAGCGTTTGCTCATGGCGTTGGCCGGATGACGAACACCCCGCCAGCGCCAGGATGGCGGGCAGCAGCCAGCCTGCGGTTTTCAACATGTCATCTCCCAGCTTGCGTTATCAAAACCAAATTGTTGCTCAGGCTATCATTGGAAGGCGGCGGCGGCGACTTTTGCGTGCGTTTGAAGGCGGATTTCGGCGGGAAAACAGGCGGCCCGCCCACGGGGGGCAGGCCGCTGCGGTGGCGATTAGCGATAAACGATCTCGCCCTTCGGTTCGTAAGCCGCCGCATCCAGCGGCGAGTGTTTCTCGATGTACTGCTTGAGCACCTCGGCATCGATAAAACCGGTGTTGACGTAGCTCGGCAGCCCGTCCAGCTTCGGATAGCCGTCGCCGCCCAGCGCGTTGAAGTTCAGCGTCGCCATGCGGTAGGTTTTATCCGCCTGCAGCGGCTGGCCGTTGATCTTCACCTCGCTGACGCCCTTACCGTCCGCCACCAGGCTGACGTTGGCGAACTGGGCGTAGGCGCCGGAGTCCGGCTTCATGTTGGCCACCACTGCCAGGTACTGCTCAATCTCGCTGCCTTTCATATCGACATGCACCAGGGTGTTGCCGAACGGCTGTACCTTGAGCACGTTTTTGTAGGTGATATCGCCACTTTCAATGGAATCGCGCACCCCACCGCCGCTCATCACCGCGAAGTCGGCATCGGCGCGCTCCCTCTGCGCGGCCAACATCACCCGCGCCAGGTTGGTCTGCACGAAGCGCACCTTGCTGCGATCGCCCTCCAGCTTGCCGTTAACGCTGCCGATCTTCACGCTCAGCTGCTCCTTGCCCTTCTCCTGGAACGGCGTCAACAGCTTCATCATGGTCGGATCTTCCGCGATCTGCTGGGTGTAATACACGCGCTCGCTGGTGCCGTCCGCCTTCTCCACCTTCTTCTTCAGGTTCACCGGTATCAGTTGATAATGCACCAGCTTCAACTCACCGTTACGGAATTCGAAGTCGGCGCGGCCCACGTATTTGCCCCACTCATGCGCCTGCACGATCCAGGTGCCGTTTTGGCGATCCGGTGAGCACGGCGTGCCCGGCACATAGTCCACCTGCTTACGGTTGTCACCGGCCATGCACACCGGATCCTGCGAGTGGCCGCCGACGATCATGTCGAGATACCCGGCCGGCAGGCTGCGCGCCATCTCCACGTCGCCCGGCGCGTTGGAGCCGTGTTCACCGTTGTCGTAGTGCCCCATGTGGGTAGCGGCGATGATCACGTCCGGTTTCTCGTCCTTGCGCAATTGCTCCACCACGCGCTTCGCCTCCGGCGCCGGCACGCGGAATTCAATGTCGGTAAAGTACTCCGGGTTGCCCATTTTCGCGGTGTCGTCGGTCGTCAGGCCGATCACCGCGATCTTGATGCCCTGCTTGTCGAACAAGGCGTAAGGCTTGAACAGCCGCTGGCCGGTGCTTTTCTGATAGATGTTGGCGGACAGCAGCGGGAAGGTCGCCCACTTCTCCTGCTGGCGCAGTACGCTCAGCGGGTTGTCGAATTCGTGGTTGCCGATCGCCATCGCGTCGTAACCCACCAGGTTCATGCCGCGGAAGTCCGGCTCGGCGTCCTGCAGATCCGATTCCGGCACGCCGGTGTTGATATCGCCGCCCGACAGCAGCAGCAGGCTGCCGCCCTGCGCCGCCACTTCCTGACGAATGCCGTCCACCAGCGTTTTCTGCGCGCCCAGGCCGTATTCGCCGTGATCGTTCTGCCAGAAGTGACCGTGATGATCGTTGGTGTGCAGAATGGTGATGGCGTAGGTCTTATCCTTTTCCCAGGCACTGGCAGCCCCCGACAGCAACGTCAGGGAAACGGCCAACGCGCATGCGGTGGTTTTCAGCGAAAAGCGCATGGCGGATCTCCGTGTATTAAATGGCTTTTATGATGAGGGCGAAATTGTAGCGCGAATTAATGACAGCTGATTTCAAATTTTTGCGATGTGAGTCTAATTATTTCAGATATGGTAAAAATTGAGCGCCCTGCCTAAGATGTCATCTCTGTGCTCAACAACTTATCAGGCTAATAATAATATGACCGACAGTAGCCAAAGCGCGATGCCGCCCGCCAAGGGCAGCGCGGTGAAGGGAACCGCCTTCTCCATCCTTGGCGCCATCAGCGTGTCTCACCTGCTCAACGATATGATCCAGTCGCTGATCCTGGCGATTTACCCGATCCTGCAAGCCGATTTTCACCTCAGCTTCGTGCAGATCGGCATGATTACCCTGACCTATCAGCTGACGGCCTCGCTGCTGCAGCCGCTGATTGGCTATTACACCGATAAACACCCGCAACCTTACTCGCTGCCGATCGGCATGGGCTTTACCCTGTCCGGCCTGCTGCTGCTGTCGGTGGCGAGCACCTTTCCGCTGGTGCTGCTGGCGGCGGCGCTGGTGGGCACCGGCTCATCGGTCTTCCACCCGGAATCCTCGCGCGTGGCGCGCATGGCCTCCGGCGGCCGGCACGGCCTGGCACAGTCGCTGTTCCAGGTCGGCGGCAACTTCGGCAGCTCGCTCGGCCCGCTGCTGGCGGCGCTGATCATCGCGCCTTACGGCAAGGGCAACGTCGCCTGGTTCTCGCTGGCGGCGCTGCTGGCGATCGTGGTGTTGCTACAGGTCAGCAAGTGGTATCAACATCAGCACCGGGCAACTAAAGGGCAGCCGAAAAGCCCGTCGCTGCTGAAACCGCTGCCAAAACGTACCGTTGCCTACTCGCTGGGCATCCTGCTGGTGCTGATTTTCTCCAAATACTTCTATCTGGCCAGTATCAGCAGCTATTACACCTTTTATCTGATACATAAGTTCGGCGTTTCGGTGCAGAATGCACAGATTCACCTGTTCGCCTTCCTGTTCGCAGTGGCGGCCGGCACCATTATCGGTGGGCCTCTCGGTGACAAGATAGGGCGCAAATATGTTATTTGGGGCTCCATTCTCGGTGCGGCACCGTTCACCCTTGTTTTACCCTATGCATCCCTGTATTGGACCGGCATTTTGACGGTGATCATCGGGGTTATTCTCGCCTCGGCGTTCTCCGCCATCCTGGTCTATGCGCAGGAGCTGATCCCCGGTAAAGTCGGCATGGTTTCCGGCTTATTCTTCGGTTTTGCTTTCGGTATGGGTGGGTTAGGTGCGGCAGTTCTTGGTTATGTCGCCGATTTGACCAGTATCGAGCTGGTCTACCAAATCTGTGCTTTCCTGCCGCTGATCGGCATTATCACGGCGCTACTGCCCAATATGGAGCATAAAGCGCAATAACCCCGCTGAATGCCCGGATGAAATTATTTATTCATGCGGGTTATCCCACGGATAAACCAATTTTATTTGGCTTATCTGACACAAAATCTCCTCATTGCCACGCCTTAAGTGAAATCCTCTGCTTTTTTACAAAAAAGGCCAAATTAGCCAAGCAAGCCGCGAACAAATGCAATAAACTAAATGTATCTTTTCGTAACTTTGTTGCGTTTCTCCCGTGCCGCGATGCATAGCCAGAAGGAGTATGGATGCATAATTCAACACCGCTCATCACCACCATCGTCGGAGGGTTAGTACTCGCCTTCCTCCTCGGCATGCTGGCGAACCGCCTGCGCATCTCCCCTCTGGTGGGGTATCTGGCCGCAGGGGTGCTCGCCGGCCCGTTCACCCCCGGTTTCGTCGCCGATACCTCACTGGCGCCGGAACTGGCGGAAATCGGCGTTATCCTGTTGATGTTCGGTGTTGGCCTGCACTTCTCTTTGAAAGACCTCCTCGCAGTAAAATCTATCGCCATTCCCGGCGCCGTGGCGCAGATAGCCGTCGCTACCCTGCTCGGCATGGGGCTGTCCAAGCTGCTCGGCTGGGATCTGATCTCCGGTCTGGTGTTCGGCCTCTGCCTCTCCACCGCCAGCACCGTGGTGCTGCTGCGTGCCCTGGAGGAACGGCAGCTGATCGACAGCCAGCGCGGGCAAATCGCCATCGGCTGGCTGATCGTAGAAGATTTGGCGATGGTGCTGACGCTGGTCTTGCTGCCCGCCTTCGGCAATATGCTGGGCAACGACAACGCCAGCAGCAGCCAGCTGCTGATGGAGCTGGCGCTGACCATCGGTAAGGTCATCGCCTTCATTGCGTTGATGATCGTGGTCGGCCGCCGCCTGGTGCCGTGGATCCTGTCGAAAACCGCCAGCACCGGCTCGCGCGAGCTGTTCACCCTGGCGGTATTGGCGCTGGCGCTCGGCATCGCCTACGGCGCGGTGAAGCTGTTCGACGTCTCCTTCGCGCTGGGCGCCTTCTTCGCCGGCATGGTGCTGAACGAGTCCGAACTGAGCCACCGTGCGGCGCACGACACCCTGCCGCTGCGCGACGCGTTCGCGGTGCTGTTCTTCGTCTCGGTCGGCATGCTGTTCGATCCGATGATCGTGATTAACGAACCGCTGGCGGTGCTGGCGACGCTGGCAATCATCGTGTTCGGCAAATCTGCCGCCGCGTTCCTGCTGGTGAAAATGTTCGGTCATTCCAAGCGCACCGCGCTGACCATTTCCGCCAGCCTGGCGCAGATCGGCGAGTTCGCCTTTATTCTGGCGGGCCTCGGCATCGCGCTCGGCATGATGTCGGAACACGGGCGCAATCTGGTGCTGGCCGGCGCCATTCTGTCCATCATGCTCAACCCGCTGCTGTTCACCCTGCTGGAGCGCTATCTGGCCAAAACCGAAACCATCGAAGAGCAAATTCTCGAAGAGGCGGTGGAAGAAGAGAAGCAGATCCCGGTGGACATGTGCAACCACGCGCTGGTGGTCGGCTATGGCCGTGTCGGCAGCCTGCTGGGCGGCAAACTGGCCGAGGCGGGCATTCCGCTGGTGGTGATCGAGAACTCCCGCCCACGGGTGGAAGCGCTGCGCGAACAGGGCATCAAGACGGTGCTGGGCAACGCCGCCAATCCGGAAGTGATGGATCTGGCGCGGCTCGACTGCGCGCGCTGGCTGCTGCTGACCATACCCAACGGCTATGAGGCCGGCGAGATCGTCGCCTCGGCGCGCGCCAAGCGGCCGAACATCGAGATCATCGCCCGCGCCCACTACGACGACGAAGTGGCCTACATCACCGATCGCGGCGCTAATCAGGTGGTGATGGGCGAACGGGAGATCGCCAACAGCATGCTGAACATCCTGCAGCTGGACACCCTGAGCGAAGAAGAAAAAATGGGCGGCTGTCCGATCTGAAGCGCCACGGCGCACAAAAAAAGGTCCGGCATTGCCGGACCTTTTCTTTTTCAGCGGGTTAACGCTCCCAGTAGGACTCTTCCAGGCTGTCTTCCCGCTCCGGCAGGCCACGGGTGAGGCGCGGCGAATGCTGGTTCAACACCTGGTAGCTGACGCGGTTGGCGTATTTGCACACCTGCGCCAGGGAGGAATAAGTCAGGTAGCTGCGCACGTGCTTGCTGGAATTCGGCACGTTATGGCGGTGATAGCCGTTGGCGGCAATATCGTGCAGCAACGCCGACAGCGCGCCGTCGCCGGCGCCGTTGGTGTTCATGATCCTCTCCGGCCCGCCCATATACGGCGCGATGTGCGAATAAACGCGCAGCGGATTTTCACAGTGTTCACGGCGCATGGCGCGGCTGAATTCGTAGCGGTTGAACTCGGCGATATGCCCCGGCAGCAGCGGGTGCTGGGTCTGGCGCTTGTTGGCCTCTTCGGTGTAGCCCGCCATATACAGGCCGTTCGGCCCGGCGGTGCACAGCACCAGATCCACCCACTCCAGCGCCATGTCCGAGGCGGTCAACGGATCGCTCAGCCCGGTCAGCTCCAGCGCTTCGTCTTCGTTCATCGCCAGAATCGTCACGTTTTCCTTCAGGAAGTCGCGCCACCACTGCGGGTTGTCGGCGATCACGTACTTGGTGCCCAGCGTCAATACCACCGGCACGTCGTGTTTTTTGGCGTATTCGATCGCCTGCAGGGTGGCGGCCTTCATCGGCTCCCCTTCCTTGCAGCGCACCAGATAAGAGCTCAGCACCAGCGCCGACGCGCCGGCGATCACCTCTTCAGGAATGCTTTCCGGGCGCAGCTGGTTCATCTGGCCCGGGTTGATGGCGAAGGTGCGCTCGCCGCTTTCGCCAATCAGCGTGAAACAGCGGCCGATGGCGCCATCAACGCCCTGCAGATAGTTAAGATCGGTACGGCTGGAGGTATTGCACAGGTAACGGTAGGCATAGCTGCCGATTTTCACGTTGCTGCACATCACGCCGAGCAGCACCGAGCGATCGTCCGCCAGCACCGAATAGTTGTGCATGGTATTGCCGATGGTGCCGCCGGCGAACTGATGGGTAACCAGGTTGTTTTCATTCAGTTCCTGATACAGCGCCTCGGCGACGTCGTCTTCGATCACCAGAGAGTGGCCCAGGCTCAGGCCGTAGCGCTGGACAAAAGCGTCGTCCACCTTCGCCTCGATATCCACCAGCGTCTGATCGATGCCGACGATATACGAGGTGCTGATTTCACTTTCGGGCTGGGCCTGCTGCAGAAGCGGATCGCGGGCGCTCACCGGGAAATAGTGTTTGGACTTGCGTTTACCAGGAAATTTCATGTGATTGGCGGTGGTGACGGTTTAACAAGCGGAGAATGTTAACACATCCCCGCCCGATCACGATGCATCTAATATACAGATTATGGATGATTACAGGCGCTGCGCCACCAGTTGCTGCATCATATCGATATGCGCCGGCTCATCGTTCAACGCCGAGATATATTCAAACTTCTCGCCGCCGGCCTTGAGGAAGATCTCGCGGTTCTGTTCTTTGATCTCTTCCAGCGTTTCCAGGCAGTCCGCCGAGAAACCGGGGCAAATCAGCTGAATGTGCTTCACGCCCTGCGCCGGCAGCCCCTTCAGGGTCTCATCGGTGTACGGCGTCAGCCACGGCTCGCGGCCGAAGCGCGATTGGTACGTCATCATCACGCGTTCCGGCGCCAGCGGCAGCGTGGCGCTCAGCGCACGCAGGGTGTCCTCGCAGCGCTGCGGGTAGTCGTCGCCCAGGCGCGCATAACGTTTGGGAATACCGTGGAACGACAGCACCAGCCGATCCGGCTGGCCGTGCTCGGCGAACGAGCGCTCCACGCTTTGCTGCAGCGCGGCGATGTAGGCCGGATGTTCGGCGTAATCGCGGATGAAGGCCACAGAAGGCAAACGGCGATAGCCTTTCAGCACCCGCGCCACGCCATCCCATACCGCCGCGCTGGTGGAACAGGAATATTGCGGATAGAGCGGCAGCACCACCAGGTTGGTCACGCCCTGCGCCAGCAGCTTGTCGATGGCTTCCGCCAGGCTCGGCGAGCCGTAGCTCATGCCCAGCTCCACCGGCGTATTCGGCATGCGCGCCGCCAGCGCCCGCTGTTGGCGGCGGCTGTACACCAACAGCGGCGAGCCCTCTTCCATCCACACCGACTGATACAGCTTCGCCACGCGCGGCGAACGGATCGGCAAGATCGCGCCGTTGAGGATCGGCCACCAGATCAGCGGCGCCGTATCGACCACGCGATCGTCACTGAGGAATTCCTTCAGATAGCGTTTGACCGCCGACGAGGTCGGCGCATCTGGTGTGCCCAGGTTCACCAGCAATACGCCGTGTTTCTCTTGCTTCATCTCAGTTCCCCTCATTTCCTTTCCGGCCGGCATTCCGTTCTGGGTCGGGATGTCAGCAGCCATTAATGCCGGCTATTGTAACGGAAAAGTCCTGCGTCGAAACCGATAACAGCAACAGGCTATGCCTGTGGGCCTTCCCTTTGCGCCAGTTGCCACACCGCCGCCACGTTGCGCGCCGTCACCTGCAGATTGCGATCGGCGTCCGCCAGCGCTTCTTCCAGCGTCACGATGCGGTCGAGCACCGAAAACGCCGCGTCGATGCCGTGTTGATGCACCACCTGGTAATCCGGCGTCAGGCTGCCGGCGATGGCGATCACCGGCACCCCGTGGCGCTTGGCCACCCGCGCCACGCCGATCGGCGTTTTGCCGTGGATCGACTGGCTGTCCAGCCGCCCTTCGCCGGTGATCACCAAATCGGCATCGCGCACCGCCTCATCCAGACGCAACGTTTCGGTGACGATCTCGATGCCCGGCCGCAAACGCGCGCTGAGCATGCCGAGCAACGCCGCCCCCATACCGCCCGCCGCGCCCGCGCCCGGCTGGGTGAGCACGGCGCGGCCGGTTTCCCGCTCCAGCAGTTCGCCATAGTGATGCAGTGCCGCATCGAGCTGCGCCACCATCTCCGGCGTCGCTCCCTTCTGCGGCCCGAACACCGCCGAGGCGCCCTTTTCGCCACACAGCGGGTTATCGACGTCGCAGGCGGCGGTCACGCTCACCCGTTGCCAACGCGCATCCAGCCCGGTGAGATCGAGGTGCGCCAGCTGCGCCAGGGCTGCCCCGCCCACCGGCAGCGGCAGGCGCTCCTTATCCAGCAACTTCACGCCCAGCGCCTGCATCATCCCGGCGCCGCCGTCGTTGGTGGCGCTGCCGCCGATGCCGAGAATGATCGCCTTCACGCCGCGCTCCAGCGCCGCCAGCATCAGTTCGCCGGTGCCGTAACTGGTGGTGATGCGCGGATCGCGCCGGCCGGGCGGCGCCAGGTGCAGCCCGGAAGCGGCGGCCATTTCAATCACTGCGGTTTCGCCGTCACCCAGCAGGCCATAGAACCCCTGCACCGGCTCTCCCAGCGGCCCGGTGACCGTCACCTGGACGATTTCACCGCCGGTGGCCGCCACCATCGACTCCACCGTGCCTTCGCCGCCGTCCGCCATCGGCAGCTTCACGTAGTGCGCCTGCGGATAAATTTGGCGAAATCCCCGCTCGATGGCGTCGGCAACGCCGAGCGCGCTCAGGCTCTCTTTGAAAGAATCCGGGGCAATAACCACTTTTTTCAGCGTTTTCATCACTGTTCCTTATCCCGCCAGGTTAAACACGCCAAACATCAGCGCCGAGATTGCCGCGATGGTGAATCCCACCAGCGTTTCATACGGCAACAGCTTCAGCCGCTCGTGCACCGCCATATTGACGCTGCCGCCGGTGGCGTGGAAGAAGCTGCCGTGCGGCAGGTGATCCAGCACCGTGGCGCCCGCATGGATCATCGCCGCGCCGGCCAGCCCGCTCACACCCAGCTCGAGCAGCGTAGAGCTGAACACCCCGGAAGCCACGGCGGTGCCGGCGGTGGTCGATGCGGTCGCCATCGACATCAGCGCGCCGGACAGCGGCGCCAGCAGCCAGGCCGGCAGCCCGGTGTGCGTTAAGCCGTTAATCAAGACATCCTTCAGCGCCGAGTTGGCGATAATGCCCGCCAGCGTGCCGGTGCCGAGCAGCATGATCGCCACCGGCGCCATGCGCGACAGGCCGGAGACCATAAAATGATTGCACTGGCGGATACGCCCCATCAGCAGCGCGCCCGCCAACCCGCCGGCCGGCAGCGCGATCAGCGGATCGACGGCGATACCGGCGATCGGCCGCAGCGACAGCAGCAGGATCGCCACCAGCGGCGCGCTGATCGCCGCAGCGAAGCCCGGCCGCGCCCCTTCGGCATGCTGAGTCAGCTCTTCGGCCATCACTTTGCTGCCTTTATCGCTCAGGCGACGCGCCAGCAGATAGGCCACCACCAGGCCGCACAGCCCCGGCACGATGCCGGCCATCATCACCGAAGTGAGCGGCACGTGGAAGTTGTCCGCCGCCGCAATGGTGTTCGGGTTGGGCGACATCACGTTGCCGGCCTTGCCGCCGCCGATCATCGCCAGCAGGATCGCCGCGCGCGAAATGCCGGCCTTCTGGGCGATCGACAGCGCGATCGGTGCGACGGTGATCACCGCCACGTCGATAAATACTCCCACCGCCGTCAGGATCAGTGTAGCCACCGCCAGCGCCAGCAGCGCGCGGGTTTCGCCCACCTTGCGCACGATAGTTTCGGCAATGGTGTGCGCCGCGCCGGATTCGATCAGCACCCCGGCCAGCACCCCCGCCGCCAGAATGCGCATCACGGCGTTGGTGATGCCCTGCGCCCCGCCGATCATCAGCGTTACGGTCTGCACCAGGTCGGCGCCGCCGCACAGCCCGCCCGCCAGCGCGCCGGCGATCATGCCGTAAGCCGGTGGCACCTTGCGTAGAATCAGGACGATGGCGACGGCTAACGCCACCAGCGCCCCCAGAGTGGATACGGTTGTCATTGTTGTTTTCTCCGTGGTTGATGTGCAGGCCAACATATCCCGCGCGCCCGGCGTTGGCCTGAGGGGAAACAACAAAAAATCGCCGGGTGAACGGCGTGGAATTTGTGGGTTGGCACAACTCAGTCGTGCATCAGCATGCCGATATACAACCGCAGAGCGTCGGTTAATTGATTGATTTTCATGCCGGTTATCGCTTCGATGCGCTGCAGGCGATAGCGCAGGGTATTGACGTGGATATGCAGCTGCGCGGCGGTCTGCGTCTGATCACAATTCTGCGAAAAATAGTGGCGCAGCGTGCCGCGCAGCACGCCTTTTTCGTCCTGTTCGCCCAGCCTCCGCCAGGGGCGCCCCAGCTCCTGCGCGCGCCAGTCCTCCCCCAGATCGCACAACAGCGACGGCAGCGGGTAGTCGTGGTAGAACAGCGTGGCGTGACGCAGTTTCAGGCGCTGCGCCATCGCCTGGGTGGCGCGCGCCGTCAGGCTGGAACGGTAGGCGCTCTGCGGATCGTCATAAAAACCGCCGACGATCAAGCGCACCCGAAAGCGGTGTTTGAGTTGGTTTTGCAAACGCTGCGCCTGTTGGCGTTCCAGCTTCAGGCTCCATTCACCCTGCGCCATGCAGGCCGGGCGCAGCAGGGTCATTTCATTGAAGCCGGTAATGGCGATCAACGCATCGCGCTGGGTGGCCTCCAGCTCCGCCAGCAGCTCGCGCAGCAGGTGCGGCTGCGCCTCTTGCAGCTCGACGATCCACACGATGCGCGCCTGGCGCAGATCCAATCCCAGATACGCCGCCATCGCTTGCAGCGACGCGGTGTTCGGCTGCGGCTGCAGCAGCTGGTTCGCCAGCTCTTCCCGGTAGCGCTTTTCCCACTGGTGCTGATCCAGCAGCGCCGCCTGCTCCACCATCAACTCCGCCGCCATCTTCACCAGCTCGGCGTAGGCGCGCACCTCGGCCGGTTCGCCGGAGATGCCGATCACCCCCACCCGCTGGTTGCGAAAGCTGAACGGCAGATTGATGCCGGGCCGCACACCCTTCAGATGCTCGGCGGTGGCGCGGTCGATTTCCACCACCCGATTCTCGGCCAGCGCCAGCACCGCGCCTTCATGGCGCTGGAACAGGCGCTGCGGGTTGCCGGAGGCGATGATCACACCGTTGCTGTCCATCACGTTGACGGAATGGCTGATGATGCCCATCGCCCGCTGGACGATCTGGCGCGCGGTGGCTTCCGCCAGAAGATTGGTTTGTCTGAGCATGCCCGGCTCCCTGCTGAGGGTGAAAACGCAGGCTTGTTATACGCCATTTGGCGCGGGCGATTAATGGGCACGGCCGCAACAAGCCGCCGCGATCACAATTTGGCGGGAAAACGGCAAAAAAAAACGCCGGGCCACAGGCCCGGCGTCATGCACAATCCGCTTGCGATCAACCGAGGATGGTCGCCAGCTCTGCGCTCACTTCGGCGACCTTGCGGGTGCCGTCGATTTTGCGGTATTGGGTGTTACCCGCTGCCGCTTCTTTGCTGTAGTAAGAGATCAGCGGCGCGGTCATCTGATGGTATTCCACCAGGCGCTTGCGCACGGTCTCTTCCTGATCGTCCTTGCGCGTGGTCAGCTCTTCGCCGGTCACGTCGTCTTTGCCTTCCACCTGCGGCGGATTGAACTTCACGTGGTATACGCGGCCGGACGGCGCGTGCACGCGGCGGCCAACGATGCGGTCAACGATCAGCTCGTCCGGCACGTCGAACTCCAGCACGAAGTCCACGTTGATGCCGGCTTCTTTCATCGCGTCAGCCTGCGGAATGGTGCGTGGGAAACCGTCCAGCAGGAAGCCCTTGCGGCAATCTTCCTGAGCGATGCGCTCTTTGACCAGCGCGATCACCAGCTCATCGGTCACCAGCTTGCCGGCGTCCATGATCTCTTTCGCCTGCTTGCCCAGTTCACTGCCGGCCTTCACGGCTGCGCGCAACATATCACCGGTGGAGATTTGCGGAATGCCGTATTTCTCCATGATGAATTGAGCCTGAGTACCTTTACCAGCGCCCGGAGCGCCCAGCAGAATGATACGCATTGCGTAAATCCCCTTGCTATGTAGTTTTTATAAAATTGCGAAAACGCTCAACGATACCATTTCAGGGGGGGCAGGCTCAAGGCGCGCGAAGGAAATCGATTGCGGAATGTGCAAAAAAGCGGGCAAGCAAAAGGCGAGAAAAAGCGGGGAAAAATCGACAATGCGCCCCTAACGGTGCCGTTAAGGGCGCATATCTTCAGCTTTAGGCGGACAGTAACTTATTCATGCGGCGGATGAACAGGTTCGGATCCTCCAGCGTGCCGCGTTCAGCCAGCAGCGCCTGATCCAATAACAGGTCGATCCATTCGGCGAAATGTTCGTTATCGCCCACATCGGATGCTCGTTTGACCAACGCATGCTCCGGGTTAAGTTCGAAAATGTACTTCACTTCCGGCGCCTGCTGGCCGGCGGCGGCGAACAGCTTGGCCATCTGGGTGCTCATTTCATCGGCGTCGGTTACCACGATCGCCGGCGTATCGGTCAGGCGGTGCGTCAGGCGCACATCCTTCACACGCTCGCCCAGCAGGGTTTTCACGCGTTCGATGAACGGTTCCAGCTGTTTCTCGGCGGCCTTCTGCTCTTCGGTTTCATCCGCCAATTTATCCAGCGTTTCATCCGCTTTGCTGACCGACTGGAACGGCTTGCCGTCGAACTCGGTCAGGTAGCTCATCATCCACTCGTCGATGCGATCGGACAGCAGCAACACTTCGATGCCTTTCTTGCGGAACAGCTCCAGGTGCGGGCTGCTCTTGGCGGCGGCGTAGCTGTCGGCGGTGATGTAGTAAATCTTCTCCTGCCCTTCCGCCATGCGGCCGACGTACTCTTCCAGCGACACGGTCTGCGCCGAGCTGTCGCCGTGGGTGGAGGCAAAGCGCAGCAGCTTGGCGATCGCTTCCTGGTTGCCGTTGTCTTCCGCCGGGCCCTCTTTCAGCACCAGACCGAACTGCTGCCAGAATTTCTGGTAGCCTTCGGCGTCGTCTTTGGCCAGCTTATCCAGCATCTGCAGCACGCGCTTGGTCAGCGCGCCGCGCAGGTTTTGCGTTACGCGGCTGTCTTGCAGGATCTCGCGCGACACGTTCAGCGGCAGATCGTTGGAATCGATCAGGCCGCGCACGAAGCGCAGGTAGTTCGGCATGAACTGCTCGGCGTCGTCCATGATGAACACGCGCTGCACGTACAGCTTCAGGCCGTGCTTGTGATCGCGGTTCCACATGTCCCACGGCGCCTGCGCCGGGATATATAGCAGGCTGGTGTACTCCTGCTTGCCTTCTACCCGGTTGTGGCTCCAGCTCAGCGGATCGGTGAAGTCGTGGGCAATGTGCTTGTAGAACTCTTTGTACTCTTCGTCGGTCACGTCAGCCTTGCTGCGGGTCCACAGGGCCTGCGCCTTGTTGATCTTCTCCCAAGTGACGGTATCGTCTTCTTCGTTTTTGCTTTCGATCTCTACCGGCAAGGCGATGTGATCGGAATATTTGCCGATCACCGAGCGCAGGCGCCAGGCGTCGAGGTACTCATCTTCGCCTTCGCGCAGATGCAGGGTGATCTCGGTGCCGCGGGTCTCTTTGGTGATATCGGCGATGGTGTAGTCGCCTTCGCCGGCGGACTCCCAGAACACGCCTTCGTCATCGGCGGCGCCGGCGGCGCGGGTGCGCACGGTCACTTTGTCCGCCACGATGAATGCCGAGTAGAAACCGACGCCGAACTGGCCGATCAGCTGGCTGTCTTTCGCCTGGTCGGAGCCGATGGATTCCAGGAACGCTTTGGTGCCGGACTTGGCGATGGTGCCGAGGTTTTCGATCACTTCTTCGCGGCGCATGCCGATGCCGTTGTCGGCGATGGTCAGGGTGCGCTGCTCTTTATCGAAGGACAAGCGTACGCGCAGCTCGCCGTCACCGGCGTACAGCTCTGGCGCGGACAGGGCGCGGAAGCGCAGCTTGTCGGCGGCGTCAGAGGCGTTGGAGATCAGCTCACGCAGGAAAATTTCTTTGTTGGAGTACAGCGAATGGATCATCAAATGAAGCAGCTGTTTTACTTCAGACTGGAACCCGCGGGTTTCTTGACCTTTCATACTCATTGATTACCTCAAAAGACAATGGCTACCAAAATCGAACAATGAGGATCAGATGAGGGTCAGGGTCTTGTTTTTCAAGCGGACGGCGGGAGATTTTTGGCAAAAAAATGACGGGGCCGAATGGCCCCGTCCGGGAAAACATCAGAACTTGATGGCGTGGCGCCCGGCCAGCGAATGCGACAGCGTGGTGCCGTCGACCATTTCCAGCTCGCCACCCACCGGCACGCCGTGGGCGATACGGCTGGCGAGCACGCCATACTGGCCGCACATCTCGGCGATGTAGTTGGCGGTCGCTTCCCCTTCCACCGTCGGGTTGGTGGCGAGGATCACTTCGGTGATGCTTTCCTTTTCCAGCCGTTGCTCCAGGCGATCCAGACCGATATCGCCCGGCCCGATGCCGTCCAGCGGCGACAGATGGCCCATCAGCACAAAGTAGCGCCCGGCGAACTGGCCGGTCTGCTCGATGGCGTGGATATCCGCCGGGCTTTCCACCACGCAAATCTGGCCGTTTTGCTGACGGCGCGGATTGGCGCAGATGGTGCAAACGTCCTGCTCGGTGAAGGTGCGGCAATCGGCGCAGTGGCCGATCTCCGACATCGCGCGCGTCAACGCCTGCGCCAGGCGCATGCCGCCGCTGCGATCGCGCTGCAGCAGCTGAAACGCCATGCGCTGCGCCGATTTCGGGCCGACGCCCGGCAGGCAGCGCAGCGCCTCCATCAGGGATTCAAGGAGCGGGCTGGTTTGCATCAGAACGGCATCTTGAAGCCAGGCGGCAACTGCATGCCGCTGGAGACGGAAGCCATTTTCTCTTTCTGGGTCTCTTCGATGCGGCGCGCGGCGTCGTTAAACGCGGCGGCGATCAGATCTTCCAGCATGTCTTTGTCATCTTCCATCAGGCTAGGATCGATCTCCACGCGGCGGCAGTTGTGCGCGCCGTTGATGGTGACTTTCACCAGGCCCGCGCCAGATTCGCCGGTCACTTCCAATTTGGCGACTTCTTCCTGCATCTGCTGCATTTTTTCTTGCATTTGCTGGGCTTGCTTCATCAGGTTGCCCAGACCGCCTTTACCAAACATAGTCGTCTCTCGTCGCTAGGGCCGCGCACCTCGCGCGGCGTTTAAAGGGGGCGAATACTCTCTTCATCCAGATCCGCGTCGAAGAACCGACACAGCGTCTGAATATGGGTATCCGCAACGATGGACTGGCGCGCCTGCGCCAGCTTTTCTTCATAGATGGCTTGTCGCCACTCCAGCGGGGTGCGCTCCGCCGGATTATCGTCCTCTATCACGGTCAGCTCGATCGGGCTGCCGTACAGCTCACCGAGCGCTTCGGCCAACGTCTTCTGCGCCGAAGGCGAATTCAGATGACGCTGCGAAGACCGCAGATGAAGGCAAATCTTGCCCGCTTCCGGCTGCTGCTTGAAGGCGTTCAACGCCAGCTGCTGCACCAGTTTCGGGATCTTCAGCCTGTCGATTTCCGCCGCCCAGGCGTCGCGCTCCAGCGACTCCACCACCAGCTTGGCGGCCAGCTCCGGCGTTTTCTCGTGCTCCAACGCCGTGCGCAGCGCTTTCGGCGTCGCCAGCGGTTCCGGCGCCGCTTCCGGCTCGGTCTGCGCGCGCCAGCGATAGGCTTCCGGCTTGGCCGGTTTTTCCGGCACCTTCTTCTCTGCCAGGCGCTGCTGGCTACGCTCGGTCACGGAAGCCAAACGCCCCAGCGCCGAGTTTGCCGGCCGCGCTATTCCTGGCGCCGCCGGCTCATTCTTTTTTGGTGTGGATGCTCCCTGCTGCCGCTGCAGCTGGGACCGCGCTTTCAACAGCTGGGCGGTGGCATCCGGTAATGGGGTCGATGATTGTCGCGGTGGCGCGGCCGGCTGCCCTAGCGGCGGCGGCGCGTCCTGAAACTGCGGTGGCTGTTGCGGTGCGGCGGCCTGCGGCTGCGCCATCGGTGCCGGCGCGGTCTGCACCAACGCCACCGGCTCCGGGATCACCGCTTTCGGGTGAAACGCCAGCGCGCGCAGCAGGGTCATCTCAACCCCCATGCGGCGATCCGGCGCATAGGCCAGCTCTTTGCGGCCCACCAGCAGCGTCTGGTAGTAAAGTTGCACATCGGCCGGCGGCAGGGTGCGCGCCAGCTCGCGCAGCCGTTGTTCCACGGCGGCGTAGTGGTTGTCGAGCATCGAAGGCAGCAGCTGCACCATCGCAATGCGGTGCAGCAGCGCCAGCGTCTCCACCAGCAGGTTTTCCCAGTCCACGCCGCGCGAAGCGGCCTGCGCGACCTGCGCCATCACCTTTTCGCCGTCGGCGCTGACCAGCGCTTCGAGGATCGCCAGCGGCTGCTCGTCATCGAGCGTGCCGAGCATCTGGCTGACGGTGGCGGCGGTCACCTGCCCCTGCCCCATGGCGATCGCCTGATCGGTCAGGCTCAGCGCATCGCGCATGCTGCCGTCGGCGGCGCGCGCCAGCAGCTGCAGCGCACGGGCGTCGCTGGTGATCTGCTCCGCCGTCAGCACCGTTTCCAGCTGCTGGCGGATCTGATCGACGTCCAGCGCCTTGAGGTGGAACTGCAGACAGCGCGAGAGAATGGTCACCGGCAACTTTTGCGGATCGGTGGTGGCCAACAGGAATTTGACATGCGACGGCGGCTCTTCCAGCGTTTTCAGCAACGCATTGAAGCTGTGGCGCGAGAGCATGTGCACTTCGTCGATCAGGTAGACCTTGAAGCGGCCGCGCGCCGGCGCGTACTGGACGTTGTCCAGCAGATCGCGGGTATCTTCCACCTTGGTTCGGGAAGCGGCGTCGATCTCGATCAGATCGACGAAGCGCCCCTGCTCGATCTCGCGGCAGTTGTCGCATTGGCCGCACGGCGTGGCGGTGATGCCGGTTTCACAGTTCAGGCCTTTGGCCAGCAGGCGCGCGATGGTGGTTTTCCCCACGCCGCGGGTGCCCGAGAACAGATAGGCGTGATGGATCCGCCCCAGCGAGAGGCCGTTGGCCAGCGCGGTCAGGACATGTTCCTGGCCGACCACGTCTGCGAACGTTTGAGGGCGCCACTTACGGGCGAGAACCTGATAGCTCATTAATACCGGAGAAGTCGAGGAATCTGGAGGGTCATGCTAACACAGCCCCGCGGCGATCCGCGAGGCCGTTGTGCCCAAGGGGCGATGCCGCCTCAATGGCCGGCGAAGTCCACCAGGCAGTAGCAGTCGATGCCCAGCTTGTTCAGACGCGCTTCCCCGCCCAGATCCGGCAGGTTGATGATGAACGCGGCATCTTTCACTTCACCGCCCAAGCGGCGGATCAGTTTGGTGGTCGCTTCGATGGTGCCGCCGGTCGCCAGCAGATCGTCCACCACCAGCACTTTGTCACCCGCGGTGATGGCGTCGGTGTGGATCTCCAGCTTGTCGGTGCCGTACTCCAGCTCATAGCTTTCGCTGAGCGTGGCGCGCGGCAGTTTGCCCGGTTTGCGCACCGGCACGAAACCGACGCCCAATGCCAGCGCGACGGGCGCGCCGAACAGGAAACCACGCGCTTCGGTACCCACCACCTTGGTCACGCCCGCTTCGCGATAGCGCTCAACCAGCAGCTCGATGCTGGCGGCATAGGCCAACGGATTTTCCAGCAGGCTGGTCACGTCGCGGAACAGGATGCCCGGCTTCGGATAATCCGGGATGGTTTTGATACTGTCTTTAATAAACTGAAGCTGCTGCGCAGTAGAGGTCATAATTGTTGCCTGATAAAACTGCCTGAAAACCGGCGCGCCGCTCACCCACCGCCCCCGGGTGAAACACACCGGAGAAGAAATGGCAGGCGATCCGCGCACGAAAACGCCCAAATCTATGCAAACTGGCGGACAAATGCAACCGGCGGCGCACAATCAGCGCTGTTTTTGTTGCGACAGGTCAATAACCGGCAGGCGCAGCATAAAGGTCAGCAAAATGGCCAGCATCAGCAGCAACAGTCCGCGCACCCACCAGATTTTCACCAGCCACAGCGAACAGGCGAAGGTGAGCACGATCACCAGCACCGCCTTCCACTTCGCCCCCGGCGGCAGCGCGCGATGCTGCTGCCAGTGACGCAGGTAGGGACCGAACCAGGAGCGGTGCAGCAGCCAGTGATGAAAGCGCGGCGAAGAGCGGGCGAAGCACCAGGCGGCCAACAGCAGGAACGGCGTGGTCGGCAGCAGCGGCAGCGCCACGCCCAACGTCGCCAGCACCACCGCCAGCCAGCCTAAAATGATCAATAACCCACGCGTCATGCGGCTCTTCGCTCCTCAACCAGTTGCCGCCTACTGTAGCATCGGTGCCGCGCCGGCGGAATATGCGTGCGGCGCTTGTTTCACGGCAGGATCGCGGGCAAGCTTACGCCTGTTGAAATCAAGAGGGAGCTTATGTGAGCACTCAGCGTCTATTACAGGTGTTGGCACAGCAAATCGCGGCGCTGGCGGCCGAAGTGACCCCGCGCGGCGATGTTCCGATCCCGCAGGCACGCTTCGACGCCGCCCTGTTCGCCAATCGCGGCACGCGGCTGCGCGATTACCTGGCCGAGGTGGAGAGGAATTTCACCCAGCTGCAAAGCGCCGCCAACGACAGCCGCACCAGCCAGGTGGCCTTTCTGGCCGAAAAACTGGTGGCTCAGATCGCCGCCCTGCAGCGCGAGCTGGCAACCCAGGCGCTGCGGCGCAAGAACCAGCCGAAAGAAGCCCCCGAGGCCGATCTGTACCACAAGCTGGCCGAGCATCAGGACTACGAACGCCGGCTGATCGCCATGATTCAGGATCGGGAAAGCCTGCTGGGGCGCCAGACCACGCTGGCGGCGCAGCAAAAGCTGCAGCACGAGCTGGCGGCGCTGGAGGGGAGACTGATGCGCTGCCGCCAAGCGCTGGCGCGCATCGAACGCAATATCGAGCGCAAAGAAAACGGTTTTTGAAGATTTATCACAATATTTTAATGATTATTCCCGGTTGCGCGCCGGGTTCACTATACTCTGCCGGTACGCGAGTTATTCATCCCATTAATTAATATAAGCGCAGGTGCTATGTCTCTGGAAAACGCGTCACCCGAACTGCAGCTGGCGGTAGACTTGATTTACCTGCTGGAGTGCAACGAGATCGATCCGGCCACCGCGCTGGCGGCGCTGGATATCGTCAAACGGGACTATCAGGAAAAGCTGCAGCGCGCCGGCGTCACCTCTCCCTATCTGCCTGCCGGACAGTGAGCAGGGACAGCGCCGCTGTCCCTTTCGTCTTTCAACGCTTATCAGCCCGCCGTCTGGCCGCCTTCATCCGGCGACAGCGTTCTTTTCACTTCCTGCACTTCATTGCCCTGCTGGTTATGCAGATAGACCTCCAGCTGGTTGAAAGCGATGTCGATGTCGTTTTCCCGACACAAACGATCGATTGAGCGGTTCAGCTCGTCCACGGTGTAGCTGCGATCGCGCAGTTCGCGCACATACAGCCGCAGCTCGTGATCCAGCGTGCTGGCGCCGAAGTTGAGGAAGAACACCTGCGGTTCGGGATCGGTCATCACCCGCGGGTTGTCATGCGCCGCCTGCAGCAGCACCTTTTTCACCTTGTCGAGATCGGAACCGTAGGCCACGCCCACCTTGATCAGCACGCGGGTGATGGTGTCGGACAGTGACCAGTTGATCAACCGCTCGGTGACGAACGCCTTGTTCGGAATGATCACCTCTTTGCGATCGAAGTCGGTAATGGTAGTGGCGCGAATGCGGATCTTGCTGACCGAACCGGAGAAGGTGCCGATGGTGATGGTATCGCCGATGCGGATCGGGCGTTCGAACAGAATGATCAGGCCGGAGACGAAGTTGGCGAAGATTTCCTGCAGGCCGAAGCCCAGCCCGACCGTCAGACCGGCGGCCAGCCATTGCAGTTTGTCCCAGGAGACGCCCAGCGATCCCAATGCGACTACTGCGCCCACGGCGGTGATCAGGTAAGTGAGCACGGTGGTGATAGCATAGGATGCCCCCTGCCGCAGCTGCAGCCGCGACAGCACCACCACCTCCAGCAAACCGGGCAGGTTGCGGGTGAGCACGTAGGCGACGATCACCGCGGCGATCGCCACCATCATGTTGCCCAGCGTCACCGCCTGCGACACGCTGCTGCCCGCCACGGTGCTGGTGTAATGCCACAGCGTGATGCTGTCCAGGTAAGCGATGACCGTCACCAGATCCGACCAAATGGCGTAGAAGGCGCTGGCGAAGATAGCAAACAGCACCAGGGTGGTCAGGCGCAGCGACTGCTGGTTGATCTGATCGAGCGCCAACGGCGGCTCCTCCACCACCGGCTCGCCGCCTTCGGCCCCCTCCTTCGCCACGTTTTGCCGCCGCGCCAGCGCGCGCCGGTAGGCCAGACGCCGCGCCGCCACGCTCAGACCGCGCAGCGCGGTCAGGTACACGATATTCCACAGGAAGAACAGATACAGGCTGTCTATCCAACGGCTGGCCAGCCGCAGCGTGGTATAGAAGTAGCCGGCGAACATCAGCCCCAGCAGGATCAGCGGCGTGGCGGCGAGCGCGGTGACCACCACCAGCCGCACGGCGTGCGAGCCCTTTTCACGCCAGCTGTCGCGGCACAGCGGGAACACCAGCACCGTGAGCAGCGCCAGCGTCAACATCACCACGATCTGGCCGATGACGTCCTCCACCAGGCGCAGCGGCGCTTTTTCGCCCAAGACCGACCAGAAGATCAGCGGCTGCAGCGCCAGCCCCAGCCGCAGCGTCTGGCGACGGTAATGCGCGCACAGGTTGGTGCCGAAATTGAAATGCCGCTCGGCGATGCCGCCCGGTTTCAGCATGCGGTAGCTGAAGCCGAACACCAGCCATGACAGCGCCAGCTGCTGCGACAGCGCCCAGATAAAGTCGCTGATGCCGAAGTCCGCGCGATACATCCAGAAACCGACGCCGAGCAGCAGCGCGGCGCCGGGCAACACCTTCAGCAAGGTCAGCGCGATGGCCTTCGGCGTATGCAGCTGGCCGTCGCGTTTAAGCTGCCCCACGTCGTTGGCCAGCTTTTGCAGATGGCCGTCGATCAGCCGGTAGCGCCAGCGCAATAGCCCGATCGCCAGCAGCATCGGGATCAGGAACACCAGCGCATTCAAACCGCCCTGCAATAGCTTGCCGCCATCGAATTTGATATCGAGCCCGGCGAGCTGATCGCGCACCGCCTCAGGCATCGCCTTCAGCCACGCCAGATCGACCGGCTTGTTGCTGTTGACCCAGAAAATCTGCTGGGTCAGCGTATCCTGCAACGAACCGTAGACGCTGGTCAGCTGCTGCTGGTTGATCTGCAGGTTGATCGATAACGACAGCTGGTTGCTGAGCTGCTTGTTCAGCTGATCCAGCAGCTCGCGGCGCATGTCGACAATTTCGTTCAGCGCGTCTATCACTTCCGGGCCGGCCTTTTCCTTGCTTTCGGCCACCAGCTGATTGATGTAATCCTCCCCCTTGAACAGATCGTCGCGTTGCTGATTGATATCGAACTGCTCCAGCCGCAGATCGGCGATGCGCGTGTCTATATCCGCCAGCAGTGTGCCCTGCGGCAGGCTCTGCTGCTGCTGATACAGAATGCGCGACAGCACCAGGCTGCCCTTCAGCACCTGAATCTGCTCTTTCAGGTTACGTTCCGCCTGCAGACCGCGATCGAGCCAGTTTTTGACCCGAATATTCTGCTGGAACAGGGTGTTGCTCTCTTCGGTGGCGGCGATCAGCTGCTGACTCAGCTGGCGGTTGACGTCCAACTGCTTGCTGACCAACTGATCGTGCTGGATATCGGTGGCGTCTTCTGGGTTCTGCGCCTCTTTGGCGGTTTTTTCAGACAGCGTCAGGCGCTTGCTGTTGACGAGCTCCTGCAGCAGCTGCACCGACCGATCCAGCGCGTCGATATGCGCCGTGGTGTAATCGCGCTGTTTTTGCAGCAGATCTTGTAGCGTGGTGTTGGCTTCCAGGCTCTTGCGCTGCAGCTCCAGCTGCGCGTTGAGCAGCGCCTGTTCGGTGTTCAGCATCACCTGCTGGCTGTTGCGCAGCGAATCTTGCCCCGGTGTCTGGCCGCTGAGCTGGCTGCGGATCTCCTGTAGGCGCTGCGAAGCGGCGTACATGGTGCTCTGCACCCGTTCAGGCTGGGTTTGCAGCGACACCAGTTGGCTGTTGTAGGTGGAGAGGCTCTCCTGCGCGCTTTGCAGCTCGTCGAGCGTTTGATACAGCCGGCTTTCGAGCTGGCGCAGCGACAGCGGCAACAGTGCGGCGCGCGCGGCCGCGTTGTCCGTCGGCCGCTTCAGCGCATCCAGTTCGGCGGTGACCTGATTGAGCTTCGCCGGCGCCTGCTGCACCTGCTGTTTAAGCTGTGCGGCGTCCTGCCGGTTGCGCTCGATGGCGTCCAGCAGCTCCAGCGTACGGGTTAAATCCTGTTGGGAGAGCTTTTCGACCGGCGTCAGGGCTTTTTGCTTGTTCAGCGTTTCCAGCTGGCTTTGCACTTCGCTGCGCTGCGGCAGATCGCCGTTCAGCGCCGCCTGTGCCGGCAAGCAGCACGCAAAAATCAGGAAAAGGAGTGTCGCGGCGGCGATGCGCCGCCGGCATGCGCCGACAAACGTGAGCGGCGCCAGAGAAGGCAGAGTCAACCAGCGATGCATGATTTGGCTTCGGATCGGTAAAGAAGCCTGAAGATTATCACGATCGCCGGCGGGCAACGAACAACAAAAGCGTTGCCGGTGATGTCCCGTTGTCGCGAAATCAGAAAGTCAGCACTTTCTCCGCCGCCAGCGTCCACTGCGCCAGCTCGACCAGCGTGCCGATCGCCACGCCGTCCGCCAGCGGCAAGCGGCTGACGCCGCGCGCGTCGGCGCAGGTCTTGCACAGCTTGACCGGCACCTGCTGCGCGGTAAGGATCTCCAGCATCTGCTGCAGGTGATACCCTTCGTGCGGCTGCTGCCCGGCCAGCCCGGCCACCACCGCGTCGGACATCAGAAACAGCCGCAGGTCGAGGCTACTCTGCTGCTCTTTCATGGCAATGGCCAACCGCAGCGCATTGAACAAGGATTCATGGCCATAGGCGGCGCCATTGGCGATGAGAACGATGGATGACATGAAATCTCTCCTTATAAAGGAAGGCGGTCGGCGTCAGGCGTCGCCGCATCGGGTTTGAGGCGCAAGGTGGGGCAAAACTGCAGCATCTCCAGAAACGCGTCCACCAGCGCTTCAGCTTCGGCCCGCAGATCGAAACTTTCCGGCATAAACAGCCAGTTTTCCATCAGGCCGGTGATATAACCGCGCAGGATGATCGCCGCACGGCGGGTATGTAAATCGGCGGGCAATTGCTCGTGGTGAATGCAGTTATACAGCACCGCTTCAATGCGTTCGTAGCCGGCGAGGTACAGCACCTTGCGCGAATCCAGCAGCGGCATCATTTCACCGACAAACTCGCATTTGTGGAATATAATTTCCATCAACGCCCGTCTACGGCCGTCTTCAACCGTAGACGTCAGAATGTAAATCAGAATTTCTCGGATAACCCGCAGTGGATTATCGGGAAACTTTGCCTGATACTCTGTTTCGAGCTGGTCAATTTTCGGCTCGGTAGATTCCCAAACTTCATTAAACAGGTCTACCTTATTCTTGAAGTGCCAGTAGATGGCTCCACGCGTAACCCCGGCAGCGGTGGCAATATCTGTCAGTGACGTTGCAGCAACGCCACGTTCAGAGAACTCTCTCACCGCAGCATCAAGGATTTGCTGTCGGGTTTCTTGCGCCTGCTGTTTGGTTTTTCGTGCCATGGCATTGTTATTTAGGGGGAGTGTGATTTACATACATTCGCGAATGTATGTACCATAGCACGCACATATAATTAACGCAGCAATGGGTTTTAAAGCTTGTGATCCATTGATCATTTTGAAATCGGACACTTGAGGTTTTTCTATGAACAAAAACAGAGGGTTAACGCCTCTGGCGGCCGTTCTGATGCTTTCAGGCAGCTTAGTGCTAACAGGATGTAACGATAAAGAAACCCAACAGCAAGGCGCCCACCAGCAGGCTCCTGAAGTGGGCGTGGTGACCTTGAAGGCCGAGCCTCTCAACATCACTACCGATCTTCCTGGCCGTACCGCTGCGTATCGTATCGCCGAAGTTCGCCCTCAGGTCAGCGGCATCATCCTGAAGCGCAATTTCGTTGAAGGCAGCGATATCAAGGCCGGGACGTCCCTGTACCAAATCGATCCCGCCACCTATCAGGCCAGCTACGACAGCGCAAAAGGCGATTTGGCCAAAGCACAGGCCAGCGCTTCCATCGCGCGCGTGACGGTAAACCGCTACAAGCCATTGCTGGGTACCAGCTACATCAGTAAGCAGGACTACGACAACGCCGTCTCCACGCTGCAGCAGGCGGATGCCGCCGTGGTGGCCGCCAAGGCCGCCGTGGAAACCGCGCGCATCAACCTGGCGTACACCAAGGTGACCTCCCCGATCTCCGGCCGCATCGGCAAATCCGCCGTGACCGAAGGCGCGCTGGTCAGCAACGGCCAGGCGACCGCCCTGTCTACCGTGCAACAGTTGGATCCGATGTATGTCGACGTCACCCAGTCGAGCACCGACTTCCTGCGCCTGAAGCAAGAACTGGCCAGCGGCGCGCTGAAGCAGGAAAACGGCAAGGCCAAGGTGAAACTGATGCTGGAAAACGGCGCTGAATACGCGCAGGAAGGCACGCTGGAATTCTCTGACGTCACCGTCGATGAGACCACCGGCTCCATCACCATTCGCGCCCTGTTCCCTAACCCGAACGATACGCTGTTGCCGGGCATGTTCGTGCGCGCCCGTCTGGACGAAGGCGTGCGCAGCGATGCGCTGCTGGTGCCTCAGCAAGGCGTTACCCGCAACCCGCGCGGCGACGCGACTGCGTTGGTGGTCGGGGCAGACGACAAAGTTGAGCTGCGTACGCTGAAGGCAGACCAGGCGATTGGCGACAAATGGCTGGTTACCGATGGCCTGAAAGCCGGCGATCGCGTGATCGTCTCCGGCCTGATGAAAGTGCATCCGGGCGCGCAGGTAAAAGTGCAGGAAGTTGACACTCAGGCGCAAAAACAGCCGCAGTCTGAAGCGCAGAAGTCATAAAAAGGAGCCTGTAATACATGGCTAAGTTCTTTATAGATCGCCCAATTTTCGCCTGGGTAATCGCCATCATCGTCATGTTGGCGGGGGTGCTTGCAATAATGAAACTGCCTATCGCGCAGTATCCCACTATTGCACCGCCGGCGGTGAGCATTTCCGCCAACTACCCGGGCGCAGATGCCAAAACGGTGCAGGATACCGTCACGCAGATTATCGAACAGAACATGAACGGTATCGATAACCTGATGTACATGTCCTCCACCAGTGATTCCTCTGGTAGCGTCACCATTACCCTGACGTTTGATTCCGGCACCGATCCTGACATCGCGCAGGTTCAGGTCCAGAACAAACTGTCGTTGGCCACCCCGTTGCTGCCGCAAGAAGTTCAGCAACAGGGCCTGAAAGTAGAAAAATCCAGCAGCAGCTTCCTGATGGTGGCCGGCTTCGTTTCCGACGATCCGAACATGACTCAGGACGATATTGCGGACTATGTGGCGTCCAATATCAAGGACCCGATCAGCCGTTCGTCCGGCGTGGGTGAAGTGCAGCTGTTCGGTGCCCAGTACGCGATGCGTATCTGGCTGGATCCGAACAAGCTGAACAACTACCAGCTGACGACCACGGACGTGACCTCCGCCATCACCGAGCAGAACAACCAGATCGCCGCAGGCCAGCTGGGCGGCCTGCCGCCGGTGCCGGGGCAGCAGTTGAACGCCTCGATTATCGCGCAGACCCGTCTGACTTCGCCGGAAGAGTTCGGCAAGATCCTGCTGAAGGTGAATACCGACGGTTCCCAGGTGCGCCTGCGCGACGTCGCTCACATCGAGCGCGGCGCGGAAAGCTACGCGGTTACCGCTCGCTATAACGGCAAGCCTGCCGCCGGTCTGGGTATCAAACTGGCTACCGGTGCCAACGCCCTGAACACCGCCAAAGGTGTGAAAGACGAGTTGGCCAAGATGGCGCCATTCTTCCCGCAAGGGATGAAAGTGGTTTATCCGTACGACACCACCCCGTTCGTTAAAATCTCCATCAACGAAGTGGTGAAAACGCTGATCGAAGCCATCATCCTGGTATTCCTGGTGATGTATCTGTTCCTGCAGAACTTCCGCGCGACGCTGATCCCAACCATCGCGGTGCCGGTGGTACTGCTGGGGACCTTTGCGATCCTTGCGGCGTTCGGCTTCTCGATAAACACCCTGACGATGTTCGGCATGGTGTTGGCGATCGGCCTGCTGGTGGATGACGCCATCGTGGTGGTGGAAAACGTCGAGCGCGTCATGTCCGAAGAGGGGCTGCCGCCGAAAGAAGCGACCCGTAAATCGATGGGCCAGATCCAGGGCGCGCTGGTGGGTATCGCCATGGTGCTATCGGCAGTATTTGTGCCGATGGCGTTCTTCGGCGGTTCAACCGGTGCCATCTATCGCCAGTTCTCGATCACCATCGTGTCCGCGATGGCGCTGTCGGTGCTGGTGGCCTTGATCCTGACGCCGGCGCTGTGCGCCACCATGCTCAAACCGATCCCGAAAGGCGATCACGGGGTTAAAACAGGCTTCTTTGGCTGGTTTAACCGCATGTTCGAGAAGAGCACGCATCACTATACCGACAGCGTGGGCAACATCCTGCGCAGCACCGGCCGCTATCTGATCATCTACCTGCTGATCGTGGTTGGCATGGGCCTGCTGTTCCTGCGCCTGCCTTCCTCGTTCCTGCCGGACGAAGATCAGGGCATCCTGTTGACCATGGTGCAGCTTCCTGCCGGCGCCACCGAGTCCCGCACAAACAAAGTGCTGGAAGAAGTCTCCGACTACTTCCTGAACAAGGAAAAGGACAACGTGGTTTCGGTGTTTACCGTCGCGGGCTTCGGCTTCAACGGTAACGGCCAGAACAACGGCCTGGCATTCGTCAGCCTGAAAGACTGGGGCGAGCGTCCAGGGGCCGGGAACAAGGTCGAAGCGATCGCGGGCCGTGCCATGGGCGCGTTCTCGCAGATTAAAGAAGGCCTGGTGTTCCCGTTCAACCTGCCGGCGATTATCGAACTCGGTACCGCAACCGGCTTCGACTTCGAGCTGATTGACCAGGGCGGCCTGGGGCACGAGAAACTGACCGAAGCACGTAACCAGCTGTTGGGCATGGTTGCTCAACATCCGGACGTGCTGGTGGGCGTGCGCCCGAACGGCCTGGAAGATACGCCGCAGTTCAAACTGATCGTCGATCAGGAGAAAGCCAAGGCGCTGGGCGTCAGCATAACCACCATCAACAGCACGCTGAGCACCGCCCTGGGTGGTTCGTACGTCAACGACTTCATCGACCGCGGTCGTGTGAAGAAAGTGTACGTACAGGCCGAGGCGCCGTTCCGTATGCTGCCGGAAGACATCAACAAATGGTACGTGCGCGGTACGAGCGGCCAGATGGTGCCATTCTCCGCCTTCTCTTCGGCGAAATGGGAATACGGCTCACCGCGTCTGGAACGCTATAACGGCTTGCCGTCGATGGAAATTCTGGGCCAGGCCGCACCGGGCAAGAGTACCGGTGAAGCGATGAACCTGATGGAACAGCTGGCGTCCAAACTGCCAAGCGGCATCGGTTACGACTGGACCGGCATGTCCTATCAGGAACGTCTGTCAGGCAACCAGGCGCCGGCGCTGTACGCCATCTCGATTCTGGTGGTGTTCCTGTGTCTGGCGGCACTGTATGAAAGCTGGTCCGTGCCGTTCTCGGTCATGCTGGTATTGCCGCTGGGGGTTATCGGTGCGTTGCTGGCCGCGACGATGCGCGGCATGAACAACGACGTGTACTTCCAGGTGGGGCTGCTGACCACCATAGGCCTGTCGGCGAAGAACGCCATCCTGATCGTGGAATTCGCCAAAGACCTGATGGAGAAAGAAGGCAAAGGCCTGATCGAAGCGACGTTGGAAGCGGTGCGTATGCGTCTGCGTCCAATCCTGATGACGTCTCTGGCCTTCATCCTCGGGGTTCTGCCGCTGGTTATCAGCAGCGGTGCAGGCTCTGGCGCACAGAACGCGGTAGGTACCGGCGTAATGGGCGGGATGATCACCGCTACCGTCTTGGCGATCTTCTTCGTACCGGTGTTCTTCGTAGTGGTTCGTCGCCGCTTCAGCAAGAAGAACGAGGACCTGGAACACAGCCATCCGGTAGAGCACCACTGATCGCTCAGTGATGTGAGCTCCACCCGATAATCGAAAGGCCGCGCATGCGGCCTTTTTCTTTTGCTTCAGTTGCTTAATGCAAACCGTTCTCATTAATTCACTCTTGTGTGCAATTTGCGCTTGATCGCGATGCCAGGTCGGCGCATAATTATTGTTATAGTATAACATTACACGAGAGAGCCATTATGAAACCCGGCATCCACCCCGATTACCGCACCGTGGTGTTCCACGACGTCAGCGCCAATGCCTACTTCAAAGTGGGATCGACCATCAAAACCGATCGCACCATCGAACTGGACGGCGAAAGCTGGCCGTATGTCACCCTCGACGTCTCTTCCGCTTCGCATCCGTATTACACCGGCAAGCAGAAAGACTATTCCAAAGAAGGCAGCACGGCGCGCTTCCAGCAGCGCTTTGGCCGCTTTATCGGCAATAAGTAACAAGGAATTCCCATGCAGGTATTGAGTTCATTGCGTTCGGCGAAAAATCGCCACCCGGATTGCAAAGTCGTGCGTCGTCGTGGCCGCATCTATGTGATCTGTAAAAGCAATCCGCGATTCAAAGCGGTACAGGGACGTAAGAAAAAGCGTTAACTCCCCAGTGTCATCTGTCGCAAAGCCCCGTTGCTGCTCAACGGGGCTTTTTTATGGCGAGAAAGTGCCTGCAAGCTGTCCCCCGCCGGCAGGCGGGGGACAGTGATTACTTCATGCTGCTCAGCAGCACATCGACATTGTGCTTAAACGCCTGCTCATAGGTGGCCGCCGGGCCGCCCGCGCGGGAGAGCGCTTCTGGGTACAGCTCGCCGCCCGCCTTGGCGCCGGTGGCGGCGGCAATCTGTTTCACCAGCCGCGGATCGGTCTGATTTTCGATAAAGTAAGCGTTAACCTTTTCCTGTTTGATCTGCTTAATCAGGCCCGCCACGTCGCTGGCGCTGGCTTCAGCCTCAGTGGAAAATCCGACCGGGGCAAGGAAGGTGACGCCATACTCTTGCCCAAAGTAGCCAAACGCATCATGGCTGGTCAGCACCTTACGTTTCTGTGGCGGTACTGCCGCGAACTGGGTCTTGGCCCACAGATCCAGCTTTTGCAGCTGCTGAATATAGTCGGCTCCGCGCTGACGAAAATAGTTGGCATCCTCGGGATCGGCGGCAATCAGGGCATTCATCACGTTGGTAGCGTACTGTACGCCGTTTTTCATGCTGTTCCAGGCGTGAGGATCGGTAATCGGTTTGCCGTCCTCTTCCATCTGACGGGTGCTGATCCCCTGTGAAGCGGTGATCACCTGCCCTTTATAACCCGAGGCGCTGACCAGGCGATCGATCCACCCTTCCAGCCCCAGGCCGCTGACGAACACCACATCAGCCTGAGCCAGCTTCTTGCCGTCCTGCGGCGAAGGCTCGAAACTGTGCGGATCGCCATCCGGCCCCACCAGCGTGCTGACCTTGACATGATCGCCTCCCACCTGTTTGACGATATCACCCAGAATGGAAAAGCTGGCGACGGCGTCAACGGTCTTCGCCATCGCCCATGGGCTGGCCAGCAGAGCAGCGACCGCCAGCGATATAGGTAAACGTTTCATACTTTCTCCTTGCAAATGGCACTTCTCAACGGCGCGCGAAGGCAAAAATGCCTCCGCGCGTTCCAAACAGGATAGAGACGAAAAAGATGACGCTGGCGCTGAGCACGATCGCCGGGCCGGCCGGCAGCGAAGCGTAATAGGACCACACCAGCCCCATCACGCTGGAAAGCGCGCCGATGCCCATCGCCGTCGCCAGCGTCTGCGGCAGATTGCGCGCCCATAAGCGTGCACTGGCGGCGGGCAGCATCATCAGCCCCACCGACATTAAAGTGCCGAGGATCTGGAATCCCGCCACCAGATTGACCACCACCAGCGCCAGAAACAGGCCGTGGATCAGCGCCAAGCGGCGCGGCGCGTTGACGCGCAGAAAAGTCACGTCGAAGGATTCGATCACCAACGCACGATACAGCGCCGCCAGCGCCAGCAGCGAAACCGAGGCAATCGCACCGACCATCACCATGGCCTGTGCATCCACCGCCAGAATCGAACCGAACAGCACGTGCAGCAGATCCACGCTGGAACCGCGCAGCGAGACCAGCGTGACCCCCAGCGCCAACGATCCCAGATAGAACCCGGCGAAGCTGGCATCCTCTTTCAGCGGCGTGCGACGGCTCACCAGGCCGGACAGCATCGCCACCGCCAGCCCGGCGATAAAGCCGCCCACGCCCATCGCCACCAGCGACATGCCGGAGATCAGATAGCCGATCGCCGCACCCGGCAACACCGCGTGGGACAAGGCATCCCCCACCAGGCTCATGCGACGCAGCAGCAGAAACACGCCCAGCGGGGCTGCGCTGAGCGACAACGCCAGGCACGCCATGAGCGCGCGGCGCATAAAACCGAAAGAGAGGAAAGGATCGATAAGCCCATGCCACAGCATCATGGCGCCACCGCCCGCAGCTCAGGCTGCCGTTCGGCGACGTAATACTTCGGCACCTGTTCCAACACCCGCTCGGCCGCGCCCCAGTGGCAAGCCTGCGGCGTCAGCAACAGCGCCTGCGGAAAATGCTCGGCAACCATCGACATATCGTGCAGCACAGCGATCACCGTTTTCCCTTGCCGATGCAGTTGCGCAATCACCTGCAGCAAAATTTGCGTGGTGGCGCTGTCGATGCCGGTAAAAGGCTCATCCAACAGGATCAGCGGCGCCTGTTGAACCAACAGGCGCGCAAACAGCACTCGCTGCAGCTGGCCGCCGGACAGCTCGCCTACCGGGCTGCGCGCGAGCGCGCTCATGCCAACGTTCGCCAGCGCCTCATTGACCTGGCTCACCGCACGCTTGTTCATGCCGCCGAACATGCCGCTTTGCGGCCAACAGCCCATCGCCACCAGATCGCTCACCGCGATGGGGAACTGCCGATCCAGCTCCGCCTGCTGCGGTAAATACGCTCTGCGCGGTGGCTTTCCGCCGCTAAAATTCAGGCTGCCATCCAACGGCGGCAACAATCCGGCGAAGGTTTTCAGCAGCGTCGACTTACCTGCCCCGTTGACACCCACCACCGCGGTTAACGATCCGGCGGTAAACTGCCCGCTGAGCGGAGGAAAAAGCTGCGTGGCCCCATAGCCTATCGCCAACTGACGCAAAGTGATCATGGTAGCGACACCGCCCAGAAGATGCCGAGCCACAGCAGGGCCAGCAGTACAACGGCACCCACACAGCGCGCGGCGGCGGAGGTAGTAAACAATGAATTCAGTGACGACGCAGCGCCATGTTGTGAAGTGGGAGTCAAAGTCGTGACCAGTGCGATGGAATAATGGTTATAATATAACATCACAATAACTACAGTGTCTCAAGCCCTGCCTTGCCAATAATGCAACGGAACGTAACAGTGCTCGCACGGCGGGCCTTCCACCGCCATCCCCCTTATCAACCTCAGGGATATTCCCGTTCGACGCAAGTGTTAGCGGAAGGTGAAAAACAGCAGTACATCGAAAAATTTACCGGCGCGAGTGGAAAAGGAGTAAGATAAGCAGATAACATTGCTGTTGGCCGAGATTAATGCTTGTTACCCTTGCCTGTAGCCTGGAAGTGAACGCACTTTCTGTTAAAAAATTAAAGAAAGTGATTAATGACAATATAGCGGAGTTAGTGCCGGCGCTGACCAGCGGACTCAGTTTTTATTCTGAAAGCGCACGCTATGCCGAGGATTCATTAGAAATACTTGATATAGTGCAACAAGGTGACAACGATTATTCAATGAGTTATCGCTATAAGTGGGGCATTTTTAATGCCTGTCTGGATATCAATAGCGAAGATACCATCAATGATAGCGCCCGGTTCCAAGTGACCGAGCAGGGTTTAATCTTCGACATCATTGATAACTCGCGTCCATCAACTGCGGATGAATTGTAAGTTTACGTAATAACTACAGGCCAAACGCGAAAAAATGATTTATATTCATTTTACGGGAAGTTTATTTAACCACCGTTAAGCTGCCTCCGTTCATGATGTAAATCAGCTTACTCACATAGTGTTATCACACCGCAATTAAGACTTACGGAGGGGATGATATGGATGAGTATTCGCCTAAGCGACACGACATTGCTCAGCTCAAATTCTTGTGCGAAAATTTGTATGATGAAGGTATCGCTACCCTGAGTGACAGCCACCACGGGTGGGTCAACGATCCGACATCCTCCGTCAACCTGCAGCTTAATGAGTTGATCGAACATATCGCTTCGTTTGTGATGAGTTATAAAATTAAATACATGGACGAATCCGACCTGTCGGAGTTAGTCGAAGAATATCTCGACGATACCTATACGCTATTCAGCAGCTACGGTATCAATGATTCCGACCTGCGCCGCTGGCAAAAAACCAAGGCGAGATTATTCAGAATGTTCTCAGGAGAGGACATCTGTACGACAATGAAAACTTAGGGGATAATTATTCCCGAGCTATTTTACGGTTATTAAACTAAAAGGCCATCATGACTAAAACCGACTATCTGATGCGTTTACGTAAATGCACCACGATTGATACTCTCGAACGAGTTATTGAGAAAAATAAGTACGAACTTTCCGATGATGAACTGGAGCTGTTTTACTCAGCTGCCGATCACCGTCTGGCGGAGCTCACCATGAACAAACTGTATGACAAAATCCCCACCTCCGTTTGGAAATATGTCAGATAATCAGCCCCCAACGCGTTGAGCCGATGTCTTTATCGGCTTCAATGTCCAAGTTGAATACGTACTTTTCCTATTGACAGTAAAATTTCATTTGCGTTCCCCTCTCAATAATAATGAGTGTAAGAAATTCTCTTTAAAATCGAGATAAGTTACCTCACCGCTTCTCATTAGCCACTAATGCATTATCCAGAAAATTGATGGCGGGCAGTAAAGACAGGTTTTGTCACTCTCTCTGACGGCAGAGACAGGTAATCGTTGAGTGGGGTGTGAGTAGCGAAAACACGGGTTGGCGAAGGCCCAAATGGGTGGGGACCCTGCCAGCTACATCCCGGCACACACGTCACCTGCTGCGGCTGCTTCCTTCCGGACCTGACCGAGTTCACAAGTTAGTGTTGCGGGAGAACCAACAGGGCCCCCATTGACGGCTTCTGTACTCTGAAGCGGTGGGCATTATCGGCGATGCCCCATCAAATAGCAAGCCAACCGGGACCAACCGCTGTTTTCTTGCCCACCTGCATTGTGGCACACTCTTCGCCTGGGTTTTGACTCACGCAGGAACAGCAACATGCAACCAGAAGACGCCTCTTTCAGCCAACGGGTATTCCATATCGTGGCCGCCATTCCTTACGGCAAAGTCACCACCTACGGCGAAGTCGCCCGACTGGCCGGTTCGCCGCGTGCCGCACGCCAGGTCGGCGGCGTGCTGCGGCGTTTGCCGGAAGGCAGCACGCTGCCCTGGCACCGGGTGATCAACCGGCACGGACAGATCTCGCAGCAAGGGGAGGATTTTCAACGGCAACGGCAAGCATTGCTGGCGGAGGGAATTATTTTCGGCCCGCACAGCACGGTCGACTTCGATCGCTATGGTTGGCGCTGGTAAAACAAAACAGCCTTTGGCCGAAGCGCAAAGGCTGTTGATTTGGTCTTGCTGTACCGCAGTATGATTACTGCATAGCGGTTGGCGCAGCCTGAATCGGCACACCCTGAACCGGAACCAGCAGCAGATCGGCACGAGTACCGTTGCGATTAACCACTTCCTGGATGGTGTCGGTAATAAACATCAGTCGCCCGTTGACCGTCACCGCCGCGCTCAGAATGATACGCGCATTCGGTTGGATGTCGGACGGGTTATACGGCAGCGTAAAGCTGAACGGCGCCTGTTGCCCTTCAGTGCGTACCGCGCGCTGTGCAATCACTTTAGACGGCGCATCCGCCAGCGAGGCGTCAGAGAGGGTGACCGTCAGTACGGCGTCCGGCGGCAGCGCAATGCGCTGACGTATATTAACCGAACCTGTCACCGCCGGGCCCTGAATCTGCGTTTGCGCAGCCGCCGGGTTACCGGCCGCCTGTGTAGGCACATCAGCACTCTTTTGCGCGCATCCTGCCAGCGTGATCGTCAGTGCCGCGGCACCGCCTACGATTTGCCAGAGTTTCATGGATCGGTCTCCTTTTTTATTATCAACATGTTGGTGGCTTTCACCACCGCACCTATTAAACTTAGCACAAAACACTGACAAATCCACTTTGCTCCACCTATTAATCACTTAGCCTGTCCAAAGCGCCCACTATTAAGAGCATTCTCATCGGCCCCATAACGCAAGATGTTGACGCCGCGCCGTGATATTCCGCACACTGCGCAAAATGATTATTAGAAAGGTAACAACTTTATGAGCCAGGCATTGCAAAACCTCCTCGATCTGCTGGATCTGGAGAAAATCGAAGAAGGGCTGTTCCGCGGCCAGAGTGAAGATTTGGGGCTGCGCCAGGTGTTCGGCGGGCAGGTGGTCGGCCAGGCGCTGTACGCCGCCAAACAGACGGTGCCGGACGAGCGCAGCGTGCATTCGTTCCACAGTTACTTCCTGCGCCCGGGCGACAGCAGCAAGCCTATCGTTTACGACGTGGAAACCCTGCGCGACGGCAACAGCTTCAGCGCGCGCCGCGTCAGCGCCATCCAGCACGGTAAACCTATCTTCTATATGACCGCCTCCTTCCAGAGCCCGGAGGCGGGTTTCGAGCACCAGAACCTGATGCCGGACGTGCCGCCGCCGGAAGGGCTGCTGTCCGAATCAGAGATCGCCCAGAAGCTGGCGCATATGCTGCCGGAAAAAGTGCGCGAAAAATTTATCGGCCAAAAGCCGCTCGAAATGCGCCCGGTGAAATTCCACAACCCGCTGAAAGGCAGCGTGGAAGAACCGCATCGCTACGTCTGGTTCCGCGCCAACGGCAGCATGCCGGACGATCAACGCATCCACCAATATCTGCTGGGCTACGCGTCGGACTTTAACTTCCTGCCAACGGCGCTGCAGCCGCACGGCGTCGGCTTCCTGGAGCCTGGCATGCAAGTGGCCACCATTGACCACTCCATGTGGTTCCACCGCCCGTTCCGCATGGATGACTGGCTGCTGTACGCGGTGGAGAGCTCCTCCGCTTCCGGCGCACGGGGCTTTGTACGCGGCCAGATCTACACCCGCGACGGCGTCCTGGTCGCCACCACCGTGCAGGAAGGGGTGATTCGCCAGCGCGACGCCTGATCCGCAGCATAAAGAGAGGGGCGATGTTTCCATCGCCCCTGTCGGCTTCATCATTATTTTAGTCTTTAGCGCACTGCCCTGCTTCGAGTCTTATTGGTTGTAGGCGCTCTCGCCGTGGCTGTTGACATCCAGCCCCTCGCGTTCCTGCTCTTCCGGTACTCTCAGGCCCACCATGGCGCCCGCGATCTTGAAGGCGATAAAAGCGGCGACGCTCGACCACACCAGCGTGATCAGCACGCTCACCAGCTGGATCCAGACCTGATGGCCCATCGTCACCCCTTCGGCGTAGCCGGTGCCGCCCAGTGAAGAGGCGGTGAACACGCCGGTCAGCAGGCAGCCGACGATGCCGCACACCCCGTGCACGCCAAACACGTCACAGGTGTCGTCCACCTTCAGCCATTTCTTCAGCGTCACGACGCCCCACAGGCCTGCGACACCGCCCACCAGGCCGATGATCAACGCCCCGCCCACGCCCACGGTGCCCGCCGCCGGCGTCACCGCAACCAACCCGGCGATCATGCCGGAGCAGGCACCCAGCAGCGAAGGCTTGCCGCGCAGCACCCATTCGGCGAAGGTCCAGGAGAGAATGGCGCCCGCGGTGGCGACCACGGTGTTGAGGAATGCCAGGGCCGCAATGCCGTTGGCCGCGCTGGCGGAGCCGGCGTTGAAGCCGAACCAGCCGATATACAGGATGGACGCCCCGGTAAACACCATCGGCAGGTTGTGCGGTTTGAAGGCCTCTTTACCGAAGCCGGCGCGCTTGCCGATCAGGTAGGCGCCGACCAACCCGGCGCTGGCGGCGTTGATGTGCACCACGGTGCCGCCGGCGAAGTCCAATGCGCCGTCGGTGGCCAGGTAGCCGCCGCCCCACACCATGTGCGCAATCGGCAGATAAGACAGCGTGAACCACAGAATCGCGAAGATCAGCACCGCCGAGAAGCGAATGCGTTCGGCAAAGCCGCCCACCACCAGCGCCACGGTGATACAGGCGAAGGAAGCCTGGAAGGCGACGTGGATCATCTGGCTGATGCTGCCGGTGACGCTGTCGATGCCGATGCCTTTCAGCATCGCCGTCTCGAATCCGCCGAACACCGCATTGCCCTCGCTGAACGCCAGGCTGTAGCCATACAGCACCCACAGCACGCAGACCAGCGCGAAGGTGACGGTGACCTGCGTCAGCATCGACAGCACGTTTTTGCCGCGCAGCAGGCCGCCGTAAAACAGCGCGATGCCCGGCAGCGTCATGAACAGCACCAACGCGGTGCAGATCATCATAAAGGCGTTGTCGGCCTTATCGGCGACCGCCGGGGCGGCCAGGGCCAAAGAAGGAACCAGGGTTACCGAACTCAGGCCCAACATGGATAACAGTCTTTTCATTATCAATCCATCCCCATCACTTAACTGAGTTCGCGGTTACAGTGCCGATTCGTCGGTTTCGCCGGTGCGAATGCGGATCACGCGTTGCAACTCGGCAACGAAAATTTTGCCGTCGCCGATTTTGCCGGTGTAGGCGGCTTTGCTAATCACATCAACCACTTCATCCAACTGATCGTCAGCGATGGCGATGTCGATTTTGACCTTGGGCAGGAAGTTGACGTTATATTCGGCGCCGCGATACAGCTCGGCGTGCCCCTTCTGGCGGCCAAAGCCCTTCACTTCGGTTACGGTCAACCCCTGAATGCCCACGGAGGACAGAGCCTCGCGCACGTCCTCCAGCTTGAACGGTTTGATTACCACGGTCACCAGCTTCATATTGCCCCTCCACGAATTAAGCCCAAACTCACCCCTGGTACGCGTCATATGTAGCAAGGCCTGTGCCAAATTTGATTTTGCATGACGATTCAGCGGATTAGCGGGAGCGCGGGCACCATCAGGCCGCGGCGCCATACCGATACCCTGAATTGATTAAATATCGCGCACTGATTTGGTGCGCATCGCGTCGAAAAAGTGCAGAAAGGGGGCATGGCGCAGGCGAGTTGCCTGCTTGTGGTGCGTGGGAAAGAAAGAGGGGCCGCGAGCGCGGCCCATGTTCAGGCGGGTTGGCTCTCTTCGCGCACCGCTTCCGCCAGCTGCTCGCCCGCCAGCTGCAGCTGGTACATCTGGTAGTAGCGCCCCTGCTGCGCCAGCAGCTGCTGATGGTTGCCCTGCTCTACCGCCTGGCCGCGATGCAGCACCAGGATGGAGTCGGCATCGACGATGGTCGACAGCCGGTGGGCGATCACCACCAGCGTGGTGTGCTCGCGGATCGCACGCAGCGCGCGCTGGATCGCCTGTTCGGTGCCCGAGTCGATATTGGCGGTCGCCTCGTCGAGGATCAGGATCTGCGGCGCCTGCACCAAGACCCGCGCCAGCGCCAGCAGCTGTTTCTGCCCGACGGACAGGTTATTGCCCTGCTCCCCCAGCCGGGTGTGAATTCCCTGCGGGAAGCCGCGCACCAGACTCGCCAGCTGCACCGTTTCCAGCGCCTGCCACACGGCGTCTTCCTCGATGTTGCGCCCCAACGTGACGTTGGCCAGCACCGAATCGGCGATCACCACCGGATCCTGCTGCACCATCGCCACGCCCTGGCGCAGCGTGCGGTGCGACAGGCTGGAGATCGGGCGGCCATCGAGGCGCACTTCCCCCTCGCTGACCGGGTAATAGCCCATCAGCAGGTTGGCCAAGGTACTCTTGCCGCTGCCGGTATGCCCGACCAGCGCCACGAAACCGCGCGAAGGCACCGCCAGCGAAATGTGCTGCAGCACCTTTTTGTCCGCGCGGTAAGCGAAGCTCAGATCGGTGATGTCGATGCGGCCACCGGCCAGCGGACGATCGTCGGCGCCGTAACTCTGCTGGCTGCGATCCATCAGCTCGAAAATGCGTTCACCGGCCACCACCGCCTGCTGCAGGATCGACTGCTGCGACGTGAGCTCGATCAGCGGTTCGTTCAGGCGCCCCAGGTAGTTGATGAAGGCGTAGAGCACGCCGACGCCAATCACCCCCTCGCCGCTGAAGCCGAACAGCATCAGCAATCCGCACAGCACCAGCGCCGAAAACAGGCTGAGCAGCGGCCGCAGCAGGAAACCGTCGAGCCGCAGGGTCTGCATGCGCGCCAGATAGTGCGACTGGCTGGCGGCGCTCATGCGTTCGCCGAAGCGCACCTGCTGGCGGAACTGCTGAATCACGCCCATGCCGTTGATCACTTCGTTGAAACCGTCGTTGATGTCCGCCAGATAGCTGCGCACCCGTCGCACGATCGGCGTACTGTAGTATTGATAGATGCCCATCACCACGAACACCGCCGGGAAGATGCAGACCGCCACCAGCGCCATGCGCCAGTCGAGGCTGAACATCGCCACCAGCATGGTGCCGATCAGCGCGGCGCTTTTCAGCACCGTGGAGACCACCATCACGTACAGATCCTTGATCACCTCGGTGTCGTTGGTGACGCGTGAGATCAATTGCCCGACCGGCTGCGTATCGAAGGCGCTGAGCGGCTGGCGCAGCGCGGCGTCCATCACGTCGGTGCGCAGCCGCTGCACCACGCCCACCGCCGCCTGGTTGAACAGCAGCGCCTGGAAGTAGTGCAGCGCCGCCGCCAGCAGCTCCAGCAGAATGTAAGCCGCCGCCAGCCCGCCGACGATCGTCAGCGGCAGTTGCCCTTTGGCGACGTAGTTATCGATAAAATAGCTCACCAGGATCGGCCCGGCGACTTCCGCCGCCGCCGCGATCCACAGCATCAGCACCGCCAACCCCAGCGGTTTGCGGTACGGCGAGCCATAGGCCAGCAGCCGCTTCAGCGTCGGCCACAGCTTTTGCACTTTATTCATCGGCCAACGCCTCCTCGCCGTTTTCCGGCGCTTCGTCCAGCGCCGCTTCCAGCTGCTGATAACGGTACATATCGCGATACCAGCCCGGCTGCGCCGCCAGCGCCGCCGGATCGCCGCGCTGCGCAACGCCGCCGTGCTGCATCACCAGGATCTCGCTGGCCTCGGTCAAGGCCGACAGCCGGTGCGCGCTGATGATCACCGTGCGATCTTGCCCCCAGCTGCGCAGGTTGTGCAGGATCTGGTGTTCGGTACGGCCGTCCACCGCCGACAGCGCGTCGTCGAGGATCAGGATCTCCGCATCCAGCAGCAGCGCACGCGCAATGGAGATACGTTGTTTCTGCCCGCCCGACAGCATCACGCCGCGTTCGCCCACTTCGGTGTCATAGCCCTGCGGCAGCCGCAGAATGTCCTCATGGACGCTGGCCAACCGCGCCGCCTGTTCGATCTGCGCCTGCGTCGCCCCCGGATGACCCAGCGCGATATTGTTCGCCACGGTATCGGAGAACAGGAACGGCGTCTGGCTCACCACCGACAGCCGCGAACGCCAGTCGTCGAGTTTGACCTGCGGCAACGGCAGGCCGTGATAGCGGATCTGCCCTTGGTCGACGTCGAACTGGCGCTGGATCAGCGACAACAGCGTCGACTTGCCGGCGCCGGTCGGCCCGCACAGCCCCAGCATCTGCCCCGGCTTCAGCGTCAGCGCCACGTCATGCAGCGCCGGATGCGGGTTTTCCGGGTAGTGGAACGCGCGGATATCCACGTCCAGCACGCCGCGGCCGGCCGGCAACGCCTGCGGGCCGTCCTGCACCGCCGGCGCCTCGTCGAGCAGGCTGCGGATGCGGCTGTAGGCCGCGCTGCCGCGTTCGACGATGTTGAACATCCAGGCCAGCGCCAGCATCGGCCAGATCATCAGGCCGAGATACATCACAAAGCTGGTCAGCTGCCCGAGCGTCAGCGACCCGTTCACCACCATCCAGCTGCCGCCGCCGATGGCCAGCAGGTTAGAGGCGCCGATAGCGATATAAATGGTCGGATCGAAGCGCGCATCCACCCGCGCCACGTGCATGTTCTTGGCGCCGGTCTGCGCCGCCACCTCGGCAAAGCGGTTGGATTGGTGATCTTCCAGCCCAAAGGCCTTGATCATGCGGATGCTGGTCATGCTTTCCTGAGCCTGATCATTCAGGCTGGAAAACGCCGCCTGCGCCGATTTAAAGCGCTGGTGCAGCTGGTCGCCGTAATATTTGATGGCGATCGCCATCAGCGGCATCGGGATCAACGCCAGGACCGTCAGCTGCCAGCTGATTTGGGTGCTCATCACCACCAGCACCACCAGCCCCATCACTAGCGAATCCACCAGCGTCAGCACGCCTTCGCCGGCGGCGAACACCACGCGGTCCACGTCGTTGGTGGCGCGCGCCATCAGATCGCCGGTGCGGTGGCGCAGGTAGAACGCCGGGTTTTGCCGGCTGAGCTGGCGGTAAAAGTTTTCGCGCAGCTCGACCGCCAGTTGGTAGGACGCGCCGAACAGCAACACCCGCCACACATAGCGCAGCAGGTAAACGACGATCGCGGTGCCGATCATCAGCCCGAGCCAGGCCATCAGCACGCCGGTAGACATTTGTTTTTCGGTGACGCCGTCCACGATGATGCCGACCAGCTTAGGCGGCAGCAGTTGCAGGATGGCGATGACGATCAGCAGCACCACCGCCCCGAGGTAGCGGCGCCACTCCCGGCGGAAGTACCAGCCGATTTGAGCAAATAATCTCACGCAGTTTGATTCCAGGGTTTTATGGGATTTGTCTCTTTTTCTGCTTCAGCAGAACAGGATACCACCGTTGAGCCGCCCGTCCGGTGAACTTTTCACTCCGGCACCGGTAGCGCGGTGGTGTATTTGATTTTTTCCATGGCAAAGCTTGAGGTGACATCGATGAGGCCCGGTACGCCGTTCACCAGGCGCTTATAGAAGCCGTCGTAGCTTTTCATGTCCGCCACTTCGACCTGCATCAGATAGTCGTACTCCCCCGCCATGCGGTAGAACGCCAGCACCTCGGGCATCTGGCTGGTCAGTTGCACAAACGCCTGATACCACTCGCTGCTGTGCTGCTGGGTCTTGATCAGCACGAACGCCGTCAGCCCCAGGCCGAGCTTTTCGTTATCCAGCAGCGCCACCCGGCCGCGGATATAGCCCTCGTCTTCCAGGCGCTTCAACCGTTTCCAGCACGGCGTCGAGGTCAAATTGACCGCATCGGCCAGCGCCTGCAGCGACTGGGTGCAATCTTGCTGCAGCATGCACAGCAGCTTACGGTCTGTTTTATCTAACATAGCGGCCACCAGGAGAAAAATTTTCTCTCATTAGGCGATTAAACAGGGAAAATGGCAATCCTTTTTTCCTGCCGACAGGCTATGCTACGCCATAAACCAGCCCCCTATTTTGAGGCCAAATCATGACAAACTCTTGGGTAAAATATGCTATCGGTGAAATAGAAGCGGATTTTCAGCGCTCCGCCGATACGCACCTGATCCGCCTGAACCTGCCGGCGTTTCCCGGCATCTGCCTGTATCTGAAGGATGAGAGCACCCACCCGACCGGCAGCCTGAAACACCGTCTGGCACGCTCGCTGTTCCTTTATGGCCTGTGTAACGGCTGGATCACCGAGAACACCACCATCATCGAGGCCTCTTCCGGCAGCACCGCGGTGTCCGAAGCCTACTTCGCTCGTCTGATCGGCCTGCCGTTCATCGCGGTGATGCCATCCTGCACCGCGCGCCGCAAGGTGGAGCAGATCGCCTTTTACGGCGGCCGCTGTCACTTCGTCGATCACGCCGCCCAGATCTACGCCGCCTCCGAACAGCTGGCGAAAGAGCTGAACGGCCACTATATGGATCAGTTCACCTACGCCGAACGCGCCACCGACTGGCGCGGCAACAACAACATTGCCGACAGCATTTTCCGCCAGATGGCGCGTGAACCCTTCCCGGTGCCGAAACACATCGTGATGAGCGCCGGCACCGGCGGCACCTCCGCCACGCTGGGGCGCTACATCCGCTATCAGGGGCACGACACCCAATTGACGGTGGTCGATCCGGAAAATTCGGTGTTCTATGACTGCTTCCACCACGGCGATCGCACCCTGATCGGCAGCTGCGGCAGCCGTATCGAAGGCATCGGCCGCCCTCGCGCCGAGCCGTCGTTCATCCCGTCGGTGGTCGACAACATGCTGCGGGTGCCGGATGCCGCCAGCGTCGCCACCATTCACTGGCTGGAAGGCGTGTTAGGCCGCAAGGTTGGCGCCTCCACCGGCACCAACGTCTGGGGTGCGCTGCAGCTGGCGAAACAGATGCGGGAAAACGGCGAGCAAGGGTCGATCGTCACCCTGCTGTGCGACAGCGGCGAGCGTTATCTGGATACCTATTACAACCCGGAATGGGTCAGCAACAACATCGGCGATCTGCAGCCGTATCTGGCGCAGCTGGCGGATTTGTAACGCCAGGCTCCGGATAAAAAAAAGCCGGGTAGTCATACCCGGCCGGCTGTAAGGAGAACCTCATTCTTCGGGGGAATAGGTGAGGCAAGGTGAACGCAGCCAATGTTGTAAATAGTGGGCCACCGCCTGTTGCTGGCAATGGCCGATAACCGGTAGCTGCGGCAGCAGGGATTTCAGCTGCGGTAGAGCGTTGCCCATCACCACGCCGTGCCCCACCGCCCCCAGCATCTCTTTGTCGTTCATCGCGTCGCCGAACGCCATGCAGTCGGCCATCGTCAGCCCCAGATGGCGGCTCAGCCGGTCCAGCGCCGTGCCTTTGTTGCAACCGAGCGGCAGCACTTCCAGACAGTCGTAAGCGGAAAAGCACAGGTCAGCCTCGTCGCCCAGCTGTGCCCGCAGCTGCACCTGTAAAGCCAGCAGCTCCTCATGCGGCGCGACAAAGCACACCTTGCTGTTGCCGAACGCCGGCAGGCGGCGCACGTCGGCCAGCTGAAAACGAAAGCCGCTCAGGTGGTGCGCTCGCAGCATCTCTTCCGGCACGGGAAACTCGGTCAGCCAACCTTCATCGCGGAACACATGCATGCTGGCGCGGGTGCGCCAATGATGATGCAGCACCTCTTCGGCGACCGCCGCCGGCAAATCGGTGGCGTGCAGCTGTTGGCCGCGGTTGTCATACACTCGCGTGCCGTTGCCGGTGATCAGGTAACCCTGCAGCCCCAGCTGCGCCATGATCGGCTGCGCGTCGAGGTAGTGCCGCCCGGTGGCGAACGTCACCACCATTTCCCGCTCTACCAGCTGGTTCAGCACCGCCAGCGTTTCCGGGCCAACCCGGTGATCCGGCATCAACAGCGTGCCGTCCATATCAAAAGCTGCCAGGCGATACATAAAGACCTCTTGAATGTGAACGCGATTACAATCAGTGCAGTATGGGATGGTATTTGCGGAAGTAATAGTGAACAATTTGAGAAAACTGTTCCGGATTTCTGCCCATGCGCCTGGTTCACCGTCTCAGCCAATATCAACGCCTGTACCAACAGCTCGGCAGCGCGCCGGTCGCCGTGACCATCGGCGAGCTGGCGGCGATGTTCTACTGCAGCGAACGGCACGCCCGCACGCTGGTGCAACAGCTGCAGGATCAGGGCTGGCTGAGCTGGCATTCGCAGCCCGGCCGCGGCAAACGCGCCCGCCTGCATTGCCTGAAAACCCCGGATGAACTGCGCGCGCAGCTGCTGCAACAGCTGCTGCAACAGGGCAACCATCAGGGGGCGCTGGAAATGGCGCAGCTCGATCCGCAGCACCTGCAGGATCTGCTCAGCCCGCACCTCGGCGGGCAATGGCAGGCCGGCAGCCCGACGCTGCGCATTCCCTATTACCGCACGCTGGAAGCGCTCGACCCACTCACGCTGACCGGCCGCGCCGAGCAACATCTGGTATCGACCCTGCACGCCGGGCTGACGCGCCTGATGACCGGTAACCCGGAACCGCAGCCCGATCTGGCGCACCACTGGCAGATTGGCGAGCACGGCCTGCGCTGGCGCTTCTTTCTACGCAGTCAGCTGCGCTGGCATAACGGTGAACCGCTGACCGGCCAACAGCTGCTGCAAACGCTGGAAAAACTGCAGCGCCACCCGCGCAGCCAACCCAGCCTGGCCAACGTCGCGCACATCAGCCTGCCGCATCCGCTGTGCATCCAGTTCGATCTGCACCTGGCGGACTATTGGCTGGCCCACCGGCTGGCGGAACTGCCTTGCCTGATGACCCACCCGGAGCTGCCGGGCATCGGCGCCGGCCCGTTCAAGCTGGCGCTGAATGAACCGCAGCTGGTGCGGCTGGAACAGCACGCCGGTTACCATCTGCAGCACCCATATCTGGACACCATCGAGTACTGGATCACCCCCGACCTGCCCACCGCCGGCGCCGACACCAGTTGCCAGCATCCGGTGCGCATCACCATCGGTCAGCAAGACGATTTGGCGCAGGCCCGGCCGGTGCAGCGCAGCATGAGCCTGGGCTGGTGTTATCTGGCGCTGAACCTGCGCCACGGCGTGCTGAGCGAAGCCCAGGGGCAAAAGCTGCTGATGCTGATCCAGCAGTCCGGCCTGCTGAGCCGTCTGCCTATTCCCAACAGCGTGATCACCCCCAGCCATGAAATGCTGCCTGGCTGGCGTATTCCAAGCCAACGGATTGAGGAAGATGTCACCCTGCCCGCCCGGCTGACGCTGCTGTATCGGCCGCCGGTCGAGCTGGAAACGGTGACGGTCGCGCTGCAGCGGCTGCTGGCGCAGCACGGCTGCGAGCTGGAGGTGCGTTACTACGCCGGTAAACGCTGGCAAAGCGAGGAACAGATCGCCCAAGCCGACCTTCTGCTGGCAGACAACCTGATCGGTGAAGCGCCGGAGGCGACGCTGGAGAGCTGGCTGCGGCAGGATACGCTGTGGCGTGGTATCCTGACGGAAAGCCGCTGGCAGCAGCAGCAGGACACGCTGCGACAGATCCAGCAGCTGCAGGCGCAGCAACCGCGCTTCGCACAGCTGCAGGCTTATTATCAACGGCTGATGGCCACCGCTATCATCACGCCGCTGTTTCACTACCAGTATCAGATCAGCGCGCCGCCGCGCATGCATGGCGTCACGCTAACCGCCCACGGCTGGTTCGATTTTTGCCAGGCGTGGCTGCCGCCGCCGGTGGACAACGCACCGGCCTGAGCCGAACCGCCCTGCGCCTGGCGGCCCTTTCTGCTACTATTGTCGCCGCAACGCAATTTTATCCTGCCGCCCGAATGTGTATCGGGAGAGGCCAAAGCCCAAAAAGGTGATTTTATGAAGCGCGCGGTTGTCGTTTTCAGCGGTGGACAAGACTCCACGACCTGCTTGATCCAGGCATTGCAACAGTATGATGAAGTTCACTGCGTCACGTTCGATTACGGCCAGCGCCATCGCGCCGAGATTGAAGTGGCTCAAGAGCTGTCGGCGGCCCTCGGCGCCAAGGCACACAAGGTGCTGGACGTAACGCTGCTCAATGAGCTGGCCGTCAGCAGCCTGACGCGCGACAATATTCCGGTTCCCGCCTACGATCCCAATCAGAAAAATGCGCTGCCGAGCACCTTCGTGCCGGGCCGCAACATCCTGTTCCTGACGCTGGCGGCGATCTACGCCTACCAGGTGGAAGCGGAAGCGGTGATCACCGGCGTGTGTGAAACCGATTTCTCCGGCTATCCGGATTGCCGCGACGAGTTCGTTAAAGCGTTGAACAAGGCAGTGACGCTGGGCATCGCCCGCGATATCCGCTTCGAAACGCCGCTGATGTGGCTGAACAAGGCCGAGACCTGGGCGCTGGCGGATTATTACCACCAGCTGGATCGCGTACGCCAGGATACGCTGACCTGCTACAACGGCATCAAGGGTGACGGCTGCGGCGAATGTGCCGCCTGCAACCTGCGCGCCAATGGCCTGATGCAGTACCGGGCCAACCAGGCGGAAGTGATGGCGGCGTTGAAACAGAAGGCCGCTCTGGCCTGAGGCAGTGACGGCGGCAGCCTCTGCCGCCCGTGAGCTTACTGCAGATTATCCTTCGGCGTGAGCGCCTCCAGGTGCTCGCGCAATTCTCCTTCGATCGGCAGCGCACGCTGCGTTTTCAGATCGACACACACGAAAGTCAGCAGCGCGTCGGCCACCGGCGTCCCCGCAGGATCCTGCGTCACCTTTTGGCTCAGCACCCCGCTCTTGCCGTTGAGCTGCACCATCTGGCTGTCGATACGCAGCTTATCCCCCAATACCGCCGGGCTGCGGTAATTGATATTGATGTTCACCACGATGAAAGCGATGTTGTTTTCCGTCATCCAGCGGAATCCGGCCTCGTTCTCCAGCCATTCCCAGCGCGCCTCTTCCAGAAACTCCAGATAGCGGGCATTGTTAACGTGCTGGTAAACATCAAGGTGATAACCGCGAACTTTGATAAAGGTTTGCATAGGGAACGATCGCTCCTGCCTGGTGATTACAGAAAGAAGGAGCCACGGAGACTCCCTCGCCCGTTTGGTCAACGCGCCAAACTGGTAAGACCTGTAAAATGTAGCAGAGGAGTGACGGCCTCAGCGGCATTTTGCCACGCAGCCGCGACCGGGATCACATTTTCAGCCGGGTGCGGTTCTTCTCAAACAGCGCCGGCCCGATGCCCGGCACCTCCTGCAACTGCTCAACCTGGGTGAACGGCCCGTTCTGTTCGCGGTAGCGCACGATGCCTTCCGCCTTCTTCAAACCGACGCCGCTCAAGGCGGCGGCCAGCTGTTCGGCGGTGGCCTGATTGATGCTGACCGCCGCCTCTTCGGTTGCCTTAGTCATCATCGCTTGCCCGCCATTGCTCGCCGGTGCTGAGAACATAGGCGCCTCGGCTTTATCCACCGCGGCGGCCGGCCCCGCCAGGCACAACAGCAGCGCGGTCAGCGCAGCTTTCATGTGATGCTGATAACCTGATAACGCTGATTTTTTCTCTGTATGTTGCATGCTGTATCCTCCTTGTGTGTGACAGCACGGCTACCTTGCCGCGGCGGCGAATATTCAGCAATCGGCGGATATCAGATGTGGAAAAGGCCGCGAAAGCGGCCTTTGTTTGTTGCACTGCGTTGCAGAAAAATGCGGCGATTACTGAGGCTGTTGCTCAGCGGCGCCCATTTTGATCTTGGCTTCTTTACGCAGGCTCGCCAGCAGCGAATCGAAGGAAACGCCGGTCGCGCCCTCTTCCATCTTGCCGACGAAGGTTTTCATTTCGTCTTCCGGCAGCGTGCCTGCCTTCACCGCATCGAGCGCGATCAGCACCACGTTGTCCTGGCGATCCTGCGACATGCCGTACACCGGTTTGCCGTCCTGCGGGTGCGGCAGCGCGAACACGCTCTCCACCAGTTGGCTGTCTTCCGGCGCGCGCGCCATCTTCTGCACGGCGCCAAAGCTCAGGCCGGCGGCTTTCATCGCCTCGTCGCCCTTGCCCTGCTTCAGCTCAACCAGCAGCTTCTCGCCCTGCAGTTTCGCTTCCTGCACCGCTTTGTTGCGCTTCACCAGCTCGGCCACGCGGTCTTTCACCTGGTCGAATGGTTCGATACCTTCCGGCTTATGGCCGCTCACGCGCACCACGAAGGCGCGGTCGCCATCTACGGTGATCACGTCGGAGTTGCTGCCCGGCGCGCCGTTCTCGCCGATCAGCGAGCCGTCGAAGATCGCCTGCACGACCGGCTTGAAGTTCAGCGCGGCAGGAATGTTGTCACGGGTGAACCAGTCGCTTTGCGCCGCTTTCACGCCTGCCGCTTCTTCAGCCGAGGCCAGCGATTCGTTGTCGCTGGTCGCCGCTTCGCTCACCTTCTGCTGCAGCGCGTAATACGCGTCTACCGCTTTCTCCTGCTGCACCTGCTTGGCGATGGCGCCATGCACTTCGCTCAGCGGCTTCACTTTCTCAGGTTCGATATCGTTCAAACGCACGATCAGGAAGCCGACGGAGGATTCCACCACGCCGGACAGCTGCCCTTTCTCGGTCAGGTTAGCCTGCTTCAGCTCGTCGGCGGTGGTTTCCGGCTCCAGCCAGCCCAGCTCGCCGCCGGTACGGCGTGAGATGATATCGGTGGATTTCTCTTTCGCCAGGGTGGCGAAATCGGCGCCCTTCTTCAGCTCGTCCAACACGGCGTTGGCTTCCGCCTCGGTTTTCAGCTGGATCACGCTGTAGTTTTTACGCTCCGGCTGGCCGTAGCTGCTCTTGTGCTGGTCGTAGTAAGCGCTGATGTCCTCTTCGCTCACTTTCACCTTGTCCTGCATGGACGCGGCGTCCAGCGGGATATAGCTCACCTTCACCTGCTCCGGTGCGATGAAGCTGTTTTTGTTCTGATCGTAATACGCCTTCAGTTCGTCGTCGCCGGCGCTCTGTTTCGCCTGCAGCGCCTTCAGATCGATGGTCGCCAGGCGCACGTCGCGCTCCTGCAGCACCAACGCCGCCATAGCTTGCGATTCGGATGGCAGCACGAAGCCGGACTCGCCGAAGGCCTGGATCAGCTGCTGATTGACCAGCTGCTGGCGCATCGACTGCGCGAAGTTGTCGGCGGTGTAGCCCATACGGCCGATCAGGTCGAGGTATTTGGCGTTATCGAACTGGCCGTTGGTCTGGAAGTAAGGCGCCTTGCGGATGGCGTCCTTGATCTGATCGTCGCTGACCGCCAGGCCCAGCTTCTTGGCGTACTGGTCGAGCAGCATGTTGTCGATCAACTGGGACAACACCTGACGGCGCATCTGCTGCATGTAGCCTTCGTTGCCGGCCAGCGCAGAGAACTGGTCACCCAGCTGCTGCTGCATGCGGCTACGCTCGCTTTGGAAAGCCTGTTCCAGCTGAGCGCGTTCGATCGTCTGACCATTTACTTTCGCAGCATAATCGCCGGAGCCGCCGATCAGGTAGTTACCCACCCCGGTCAGAACGAATGACAGGATGATCAGGGCCAGGATGATTTTGAGCACGACGTGATTAGCAGCCGCGCGTAAATTGTCCATCATAGTGTGACAACACTCCGCTGTGATGTGGATTAACAACCCTTGTGCAGGCGCGTTCCCTGCGACAAAAATAAAAAAAGCGCATCAGTCCGATGCGCCTTGTATCTTACCTTACCAGCACCGCTGCGTCAGGTGATTGTTTATTACAAAACCCTGTTACGCTAAACGGTTAGACGCTAAATCAGTTTACAGCGTCTTTCAGCGCTTTCCCTGCACGGAAGGCCGGTACTTTGGCTGCCGCGATTTTGATCTCTTTACCGGTCTGCGGGTTGCGGCCGGTACGAGCCGAACGTTCACGCACGGTGAAGGAACCGAAACCTACCAGAGCCACGTCATCCCCTGCTTTCAGAGAGTCGGTAACGGAAGCGATTACTGCGTCTAAAGCACGTCCCGCTGCCGCTTTGGAAATATCAGCACCTGCGGCAATCTTGTCGATCAGTTGTGACTTATTCACTCTATCATCCCCTCTAGAATTCTATCGTCGCACCGAAAAATCCCTACGGTTGCGACAGCGCAGCTGTTATATCAATCCCATCGAACCTTAGCAAGCCACCGACTGGGTGGCAAAACGCGGGCCGACAGAGATCTAACTTAGCGGTACAAAAAAATACTGGCAAGTCCGAAATGGCTTGCCAGTATAAGTTTTATCAATGGTTTTTGCGATTCGTCACTATTTTGCCGCTACCGGCAGTGCGCCGAAGGCCGGGTTTTGCAACGCAATGTTCAAAACTTCATCGATTCGCTGCACCGGATGAATCTCCAGATCGGCGATAACATTGTCCGGAATTTCTTCCAGATCGCGCTTGTTCTCGTAAGGGATCAGCACGGTTTTGATGCCGCCGCGATGTGCCGCCAACAGCTTCTCTTTCAGGCCGCCGATCGGCAACACCTGGCCGCGCAGCGTGATCTCGCCGGTCATCGCCACATCGGCGCGTACCGGGTTGCCGGTCAGGCAGGAGACCAGCGCGGTGCACATCGCGATACCGGCGCTCGGGCCGTCTTTCGGCGTTGCCCCTTCCGGCACGTGCACGTGGATGTCGCGTTTCTCGTAGAAATCGGCGTTGATGCCCAATTTCTCCGCGCGCGCGCGCACCACGGTCAGTGCCGCCTGAATCGATTCCTGCATCACTTCACCCAGGGAACCGGTGTAGGTCAGCTTGCCTTTGCCCGGCACGCAGGCGGTTTCGATGGTCAGCAGATCGCCGCCCACTTCCGTCCACGCCAGCCCGGTGACTTCGCCCACGCGGTTTTCGGTATCCGCACGGCCGTAATCGACGCGCTGCACGCCCAGGTAATCCTTCAGGTTGTCGCCGTTGATCTCGATATGCTTGAGCTTCTTGTCCATCAACAGCGTTTTCACCGCTTTACGGCACAGCTTGGAGATTTCACGCTCCAGGCTACGCACCCCGGCTTCGCGGGTGTAGAAGCGAATGATGCCGATGATGGCGCTGTCGTCGACCGTCAGCTCGCCTTTTTTCAGCGCGTTGCGCTCAAGCTGCTTCGGCAGCAGGTGCTGCTTGGCGATGTTGAGCTTCTCGTCCTCGGTGTAACCCGACAGGCGGATCACTTCCATACGGTCCAGCAGCGGCGCAGGAATGTTCATCGAGTTCGAGGTGGCGACGAACATCACGTCGGACAGATCGTAATCCACTTCCAGGTAGTGGTCGTTGAACGCCACGTTCTGTTCCGGATCCAGCACCTCCAGCAGAGCGGAGGCCGGATCGCCGCGCATATCGGAAGACATCTTGTCGATCTCATCCAGCAGGAACAGCGGGTTCTTCACCCCAACCTTGGCCATCTTCTGGATCAGTTTGCCCGGCATCGAACCGATGTAGGTACGACGGTGACCGCGGATTTCCGCTTCGTCACGCACGCCGCCCAGCGCCATGCGCACGTACTGGCGACCGGTCGCTTTGGCGATCGACTGCCCCAGCGAGGTTTTACCCACGCCCGGCGGCCCCACCAGACACAGGATCGGCCCCTTGATTTTGCTGACGCGGCTCTGTACCGCGAGGTACTCGAGGATGCGATCCTTGACGCGCTCCAGGCCGTAGTGATCGGTATCGAGCACTTCCTGCGCCTTGTTCAGGTCTTTTTTCACCTTGCTGCGCGCATTCCACGGCACCTGCAGCATCCAGTCGATGTAGCCACGCACCACGGTCGCTTCCGCCGACATCGGCGACATCATCTTCAGCTTTTGCAGTTCCGCTTCGGTTTTCTCGCGCGCCTCTTTCGGCATTTTCGCCGCATCGATCTTGCGCTTCAGCGCTTCGTGCTCGTCCGGCGCGTCGTCCATCTCGCCCAGTTCTTTCTGAATCGCCTTCATCTGCTCATTCAGATAGTACTCGCGCTGGCTCTTCTCCATCTGCTTCTTGACGCGATTGCGGATGCGTTTCTCGACCTGCAGAAGATCGATCTCCGACTCCATCATCGCCATCAGGTATTCCAGACGCTCGGTGATGTCGGACATCTCGAGCACCGATTGCTTGTCGCTGAGTTTCAGCGGCATATGGGCAGCGATGGTGTCCGCCAGGCGCGCGGCGTCGTCGATGCTGTTCAGTGAAGTCAGCACCTCCGGCGGGATTTTTTTGTTCAGCTTGATATAGCCTTCAAACTGATTGATCGCGGTGCGCACCAGCACTTCCTGCTCGCGCTCGTCGATAGCCGGCGACTCAAGGTATTCCGCCTGCGCGGCAAAATGCTCACCGCTGTCGGACAGCGTAGTGATACGCGCGCGCTGCAGCCCCTCGACCAGCACTTTTACCGTGCCGTCCGGCAGCTTCAGCATCTGCAGGATCGACGCTACGGTGCCAACCGAGAACAAGTCGTTAATGCCAGGTTCATCCGTTGAGGCCTCTTTCTGTGCCACCAGCATGATCTTCTTATCGTGATCCATTGCGGCTTCGAGGCACCGAATCGATTTTTCCCGGCCAACAAATAACGGGATCACCATGTGCGGATAAACCACCACGTCGCGCAATGGCAAGACGGGGATTTCAATGCGTTCGGAACGCTCAGGGTTCATAGAGCTCTCTCTTAGTTTAATTTCCGCCAGGTTGAGGGGGAATCTCATGAGACGCAAGCATCTAACGTTTCATAAAATCTGGTTAATGAGTATATGGGGATGAATCTCTTACATTCAACGGCAAGAATGCAGGAAAAAGAAATGGGGGATGAAATCCCCCATTTTGCTGATAACGCTCTGGTTTAACTGGCTAATTATTCGCCAGATGCCTGGGCTTCCGGCTTGCCGTAAATCAGCAGCGGCTTGGATTGGCCGGCGATGACCGACTCGTCGATCACCACTTTGTCTACGCTGTCCATCGACGGCAGATCGTACATGGTGTCGAGCAGCGCGCCTTCCACGATGGAACGCAGGCCGCGGGCGCCGGTTTTGCGCGCCATGGCTTTCTTGGCGATGGCGTTCAGCGCTTCGTCGCGGAACTCCAGCTCCACGCCTTCCAGATTGAACAGCGCCTGATACTGCTTGGTCAGGGCGTTCTTCGGCTCTTTCAGGATCTGAATCAGCGCATCTTCGCTCAGCTCGCTCAGGGTCGCCACCACCGGCAGACGGCCGATGAACTCTGGGATCAGACCGAACTTGATCAAATCTTCCGGTTCGGCCTGCAGCAGCAGTTCGCCCTCGGTCGCCTTCTCGGACTCGCCCTTGACGGTCGCGCCGAAGCCGATGCCGGAGCCGGTGTTGACGCGCTGACCGATCACCTTATCCAGGCCGGCGAAAGCGCCACCGCAGATAAACAGGATCTTGGAGGTATCAACCTGCAGGAACTCCTGTTGCGGATGCTTGCGCCCACCCTGCGGCGGAACCGCGGCGATGGTGCCTTCAATCAGCTTCAGCAGCGCCTGCTGCACGCCTTCACCCGAGACGTCACGCGTGATCGACGGGTTATCGGACTTGCGGGAAATCTTATCGATTTCATCGATATAAACGATGCCGCGCTGCGCTTTCTGCACGTCATAGTCACATTTTTGCAACAGCTTCTGGATAATATTTTCCACGTCCTCGCCCACGTAACCGGCTTCGGTCAGCGTGGTGGCGTCGGCCATGGTGAACGGCACGTCCAGGAAGCGCGCCAGCGTTTCCGCCAGCAGGGTTTTACCGCTGCCGGTCGGGCCGATCAGCAAGATGTTGCTCTTGCCCAACTCGATACCGTTGCTGGTATCGCCGTTGCGCAGGCGTTTGTAGTGGTTGTACACCGCAACCGCCAGCACTTTCTTCGCCTGCTCCTGGCCGATGACGTAGTCATCCAGGTGGTGGCGAATTTCGTGCGGCGTCGGCAGCGCACTGCGCTCACGATGCGGGGCAACTTCTTTAATCTCTTCGCGAATAATGTCGTTACACAGATCGACACATTCATCGCAGATATACACTGACGGCCCGGCAATCAGCTTACGCACTTCATGCTGGCTTTTGCCGCAAAAAGAGCAGTACAGCAGCTTTCCTGAACCGTCTTTGCGCTTATCTGTCATCAGTCAAACCTCTTCTTTAGTCTTGTCCCGCAGGAAAATCACGGCGGCAGTGCGCCCAAACTCATATCGGGAACGCCGAGGGGCCACAACAGAGCGAGCCCCTGCCCACTCTGATTACTATAGTCCATCGGCGCCGCGTGGTTCTAGCTGCGGTGTGTCAGAATGCCGTCAACCAGGCCGTATTCCACGGCTTCTTCCGCGGTCATAAAGCGATCGCGCTCGGTGTCGCGCTCGATCTGCTCCAGCGGCTGGCCGGTATGCTCGGCCATCAGTTCGTTCATGCGCGCTTTCACCTTAAGGATTTCACGCGCATGGATTTCGATGTCCGTCGCCTGGCCCTGGTAGCCGCCCAGCGGCTGGTGAATCATCACGCGCGAGTTCGGCAGGCAGAAACGCTTGCCTTTGGCACCCGCGGTCAGCAGGAAGGAGCCCATCGAGCAAGCCTGGCCCATACAGATGGTGCTGACGTCCGGCTTGATGAACTTCATGGTGTCGTAAATCGACATGCCCGCGGTAATTACCCCACCCGGCGAGTTGATGTAGAGGTAAATGTCTTTTTCCGGGCTTTCCGCTTCGAGGAACAGCATTTGCGCCACGATCAGGTTGGCCATGTGATCTTCCACCTGGCCGGTCAGGAAAATGATGCGCTCTTTCAGCAGGCGGGAATAGATGTCGTAAGAACGCTCCCCGCGTGAAGTCTGCTCTACCACCATCGGCACCAGCGCCATGTTCGGTGCAAATTGATCTCGTTCGCCACTGTATGACATTACCGTCTCCTAATAGAAATTGCCTTGGCGGCCAGGGTGTCACCCTAATACGCCGATTCTACTTGAGAACGGCCATGATGACTATGCTCAAGCATTCGACCCGCGCCACACGTACCCGACGGTTATTTCATCCCGCGCACTTTGGCAAACAGCCCCAGAATTATTCTTAACAGATTGGGGGATCCCGACGCGATTTCAAGCCCAGAAGCCGATTTTCTCCGCGCGCCGAAAACGATGCCGTTATTCTGACCGTTATCATGCCAGCCAGTTCCCCAGGCAACAGGGTAAATATAGTGCATATTGCCCCGCTTAACCTGAGATTAATCAGCAACGTGGCAAAAAGAAAAGCCCGCAACCTGAGGTTGCGGGCTTTTTCATCGTGCGCCGGTTCGCCAGGCGAAACCGGGGGCGCCGTTCATCGCGCCCGGCACGCCGGCATTACGCCTGTTGAGTCTGGTTCATCAGCTCGCTGAAGGTAGTGGCTTTTTCAGTCACTTTCGCTTTTGCCAGCAGGGCTTCAACCGCTTGCTCTTCCAGAGCCACGTTGCGCATGTTGTTCATCAGCTCTTTGTTTTTGCTGTAGAACTCGATGACTTCGCTCGGATCTTCGTAGGCAGAAGCCATTTCTTCGATCAGCGTCTTCACGCGGTCTTCGTCAGCTTTCAGATCGTTGGTGCTGATCACTTCGCCCAGCAACAGGCCAACCACTACGCGGCGTTTCGCTTGCTCTTCGAACAGCTCGCGTGGCAGTTCCAGCGCTTGCTTCTCGTTGCCGCCGAAACGCTGTGCAGCCTGACGACGCAGTACGTCGATTTCGCCGTCGATCAGGGCAGCAGGCACGTCGATTTCGTTCGCGCTCACCAGACCGTCGATCGCCTGAGACTTGATGCGGTTACGCACGGCGCCTTTCAGCTCGCGCTCCATGTTCTTGCGAACTTCGGTGCGCAGGCCGGCAACGGAACCGTCCGCCACGCCGAAACGCTTGATGAACTCTTCGGTCAGTTCCGGCAGCTCGCGCTCTTCAACTTTCTTCAGCACGATAGCGAATTTGGCCGCTTTGCCCTTCAGGTTTTCCGCGTGGTAATCTTCCGGGAAGTTCACGTCGATGGAGAACTCTTCGCCCGCTTTGTGACCGACCAGGCCTTCTTCGAAGCCTGGGATCATGCGGCCCTGGCCCATTGCCAGTACGAAGTCGGACGCTTTGCCGCCTTCGAACTCTTCACCGTCGATAGAACCGGTGAAGTCAACGGTCACGCGATCTTCAGCTTCCGCTGCGCGATCGGTTTCTTTCCAGGTCGCCTGCTGCTTGCGCAGGGTATCCAGCATCGCGTCGACGTCTTCGTCGTTCACTTCAACCACTGGTTTTTCAACTTCGATGTTTTCCAGGCCTTTCAGCTCAACTTCTGGATACACTTCGAATTCAACGGCGAAAGTGAAGTCTTCACCTTCTTTGTACTCGCCCGGCACGTAGTTTGGTGCGCCGGCCGGATTAATCTTTTCTTTGATGATCGCGTCAACGAAGCTGCGCTGCATCGCTTCGCCCAGCACGTCCTGACGAACGGAGGCGCCGTAACGCTGTTCCACGATGTTCATCGGCACTTTGCCTTTGCGGAAGCCGTCGATACGCACGCTTTTCGCTGCGTTGATCAGCTCTTTCTTCACCGCCTGCTTGATAGTATCAGCCGGTACAGTAATAGAGAGACGGCGCCCAAGGCCTTGAGTGGTTTCTACTGAAACTTGCATCTTGTTACCTCAAAAAAATCACAGTGCTCGGTCAACTCCGTTCCAAGAACCAGGACGGCTACAAATAAGAACCGAGTTCCCTGATGACAGAAGCGTCCCGAAACCATTCCGGAAAAATAAGACGCGACATTATAGCGGCGCATGCATGGCGAGTCGAGGAAAGCTAGGCGGCGCAGGCGCGCTAAAACTCACACTTTTGCCGATTCGATCGCCAAAAGGCCGCCAAAACAGACCGAACGTTGGCCATATTGCGCGTCGGCCGTGTCGTCGTCAAAAACAGAAACGGCCCGCAGGCCGTTTCAAAATTCGTCAGTAGTAATACCCTAATTCAAGGGCAAAGTTCCACTGATACCTGAAAATTTCCCCCTCAGGCCAGCGTTCCAGCGCCGCGACACGGCGGCGAGGCCGGCACGGTGTCCTGCAATCCTTCCCACTCTTTGAGCGTATAGGTGTGCAGCGCCAGCGCGTGTACGCCATCGGCCAGTTCTTCCGACAGTACGCCGTAGATAGAGCGGTGACGCGTCAAAAACCGTTCGCCGACGAAGCGATCGCTGACCAATACCACTTTGAAATGGCTTTCTGAACCCGCCGGAACGTTATGACGATAGCTTTCATCAACGACTTCCAGATACGCGGGCTCAAACGCCGCCCTTAACTTTGCTTCTATTTGCTCGCGAATCATAGGATCTCCTTACAACACCGGCAGAGGACCGTGCCCATCTAGTTCAATATTAGCCGGTTTTCCCCCGTTTAGACCATCGCCGGGACAAATTTCTGTTTTCTGCGGTCAAATGATGAGCGCCATCCCCGCCGCTTGGGGGATTATCCGATTGAGCGGGCCAAAAAAGCGTGTTTTTATCAACGGCAGGTAAAAATTTGTCACTCAAGCGCCTTCCGCGCTTCCACCGCACGGCGGCGATGCTATGATGTCGGCAATTTGTTGTCGGCTATCCCGCTCTGATTATTGCTAAATCCATCGAGAATGAGACAGAAAACATGTTAAAGAAACTTTGTCTTCCTTTGCTGGCCGCCCTGCTGCTGGCCGGCTGCGCGACCAGCAGCAACACCCTGAACGTCACGCCGAAAATCGTTCTGCCGCAGCAGGATCCTACCCTGCAGGGCATCACCATCAGCATCAACGGCGCGGATCAGCGCACCGATCAGGCGCTGGCCAAGGTGAATCGCGACGGCCAACTGGTCACGCTGACGCCATCGCGCGATCTGCGTTTCCTGCTGCAGGAAGTGCTGGAGAAACAGATGGGCGCTCGCGGCTACATGATCGGCGCCGACGGCCCGGTGGCGCTGCAGATCGTCGTCAATCACCTGTACGCGGACGTTTCCGAAGGTAACCTGCGCTACAACATCACCACTAAAGCCGACATTTCGATCATCGCCCAGGCGAAAAACGGCAACAAGCAGGTGAAGAATTACCGCTCGACCTATAACGTGCAGGGCGCCTTCACGGCGACCAACGAGAAGATCACCGACGCCGTCAACTCCGTACTGGGCGACGTGATCGCCGACATGGCCCAGGACACCAGCGTCAACGATTTCATCAAGCAAAACGCGCGCTAATCACCGCGCCTTGTGCCGCCCGGCGGATCGGGCGGCACAGACAGGGAACTCATGTCGAAACACTATCTGAACATCTTCACCCAGCGTAACTCCGCCATTCTGCTGCTGCTGGGCTTCGCGTCGGGTCTGCCGCTGGCATTGACCTCCGGCACGCTGCAAGCCTGGATGACCGTCGAAAACATCGATCTGAAGACCATCGGCATTTTCTCGCTGGTGGGCCAGGCCTACGTCTTCAAATTCCTCTGGTCGCCGTTCATGGACCGCTATACCCCACCGTTCCTCGGGCGGCGGCGCGGTTGGCTGCTGATCAGCCAGCTGCTGCTGGTGGCGGCGATCGTGGCGATGGGCTTCATGCAACCCGCGCAGCACCTGTGGTGGCTGGCGGCGTTGGCGGTGCTGGTGGCGTTCTGCTCTGCCTCGCAAGATATCGTGTTCGACGCTTATAAAACCGACCTGCTGAAAGCCGAAGAGCGCGGGGCAGGTGCGGCGATCTCGGTGCTGGGCTACCGGCTGGCGATGCTGGTTTCCGGCGGCCTGGCGCTGTGGCTGGCGGATCGCTATTTCGGCTGGCAAGCCACCTACTGGCTGATGGCCGGATTGATGCTGATCGGCGTGGCCGCCACGCTGCTGGCACCGGAGCCGGATGAAAGCATCCCGGCGCCGCGCACCATGGAACAGGCGGTCGTCGCGCCGCTGCGTGATTTCTTCGGCCGCAACAACGCCTGGCTGATCCTGTTGCTGATCGTGATGTACAAAATGGGCGACGCCTTCGCCGGCAGCCTGAGCACCACGTTCCTGATCCGCGGCGTGGGGTTCGACGCCGGTGAAGTCGGGCTGGTGAACAAAACCCTCGGCCTGTTCGCCACCATCGTCGGCGCCCTGTTCGGCGGCGTGCTGATGCAGCGTCTCACCCTGTTCCGTGCGCTGATGCTGTTCGGCGTCCTGCAGGCGGTCTCCAACCTCGGGTATTGGATCCTGGCGGTGACCGACAAGAGCCTGCTCACCATGGGCAGCGCCATCTTCCTCGAAAACCTGTGCGGCGGCATGGGCACCGCGGCCTTCGTGGCGCTGCTGATGACGCTGTGCAACCGTTCGTTCTCCGCCACCCAGTTCGCGCTGCTGTCGGCGCTGTCCGCCGTGGGGCGCGTCTATGTCGGCCCGATCGCCGGCTGGTTCGTCGAAGCCCATGGCTGGCCGTTGTTCTACCTGTTCTCTATCGCCGCCGCCCTGCCCGGCTTGCTGCTGCTCGGCATCTGCCGCCAGACGCTGGAGCACACCCAGCAACATGGCGACTTTATGCCGCGCACCGAGTTTTCCGGATCTTACCGCTGGGCGCTGCGCCTGCTGACGCTGGGCTGTTCGCTGTTGGGCCTGTGGTTGCTGTTACTGATCGCCAATGCGCTGGACTGGACGCAGGCACCGCTGTTGGCCGATCGGCTGCTGCAGGCCGGCGCCGCGCTGAGCCTGCTCGGCGTCGCGATGGGCAGCGCGCTGGATTACCTGGCCCTGCGCCGCACCCGTTTGGCATAATCTGACCGGCCGGCGATTTCGCCGGCCGAAAAAAAAGCGATCCGCGGGTATATTTATTTTGATAAAAAAAGATAATCGACGCGGAAATTATTTTTTTATCCGACTGCCGCACTCGGAAATAAAATTAAATTCACCTTTAAGACACAATTATTTTACATTAAATAAACCTTTTCTGCGTATTTCCCCGCCGCGCATTTCTTCGCCAAATTCATCATACCTTTAGTTTTCCTTAACATACGGACTGCTCGTCACGATTCAGCGTGCCAACGCGTTGTTGTCATTGGTAAATTGTCACGCAGGGTTACATCTGTGACCCCCTTAACAGAAAGTGTCAACAAGCCGCTGACACTCCCTTAAGCATGTTTACAGTACTGCAACCTTCCCGTAAAATGCCCGCACACATGAAACGACAATTGAGCCTTTGTTATTGAGGTCGTTAGATGAGACTTAAGAAATACAATAAAAGTATTGGGATGCTGTCATTAATCGCAGGCACTGTATTGCTCAGTGGCTGCGATATGGTTTTGATGAATCCCAAAGGAGCAATTGGTGTTGAGCAACGGACACTGATTATCACTGCAATCGCTTTGATGTTGATCGTAGTGGTGCCAGTTATCTTCATGGCGTTCGCCTTTGCCTGGAAGTATCGCGCTTCCAACAAAGACGCCAAGTACAGTCCGAACTGGGCCCACTCCAACAAGATCGAAGCGGTCGTCTGGACCATTCCTATCATTATCATCGCCATCCTTGGCACCATTACCTGGAAGACTACCCACGAACTCGACCCGTTCAAGCCGATTGTCACCGACAAGAAGCCGATGACGATCGAAGTGGTGTCGCTCGACTGGAAATGGCTGTTCATCTACCCGGAACAAGGCATTGCGACCGTTAATGAGCTGGCTTTCCCGAAAGATGTTCCAGTCGAATTCAAGATCACCTCTAACTCGGTAATGAACTCGTTCTTTATCCCGCAGTTGGGTGGACAGATTTATGCGATGGCCGGCATGCAGACCAAACTGCACCTGATCGGCAACGAAGCCGGTGCCTACAAGGGCATCTCCAGCAGCTACAGCGGCGCAGGCTTCTCCGGTATGAAATTCACCGCGATCGTTACCCCGACCGAAGGCGACTTCGATCAGTGGGTGGCCAAGGTGAAGGCATCGCCTAAAAACCTGAACACCACCGACGACTTTAACAAACTGGCAGAGCCGAGTGAAAACAACCCGGTTGAGTACTTTGCCGCTGTCAAACCGAATTTGTTCAAAGAAACAATTGCCAAATTCATGGGCGACATGGATATGCACAAAGGCGCTGGCGCGCACGAAGGCATGGACATGAGCCAAGGTATGGACATGGGTGAACATGCTGCTCACGCCGGAGCCGAGGAATAACTGATGTTGGGAAAATTAACACTTGATGCGGTTCCGTACCACGAACCGATCATCATGGTCACCGTAGCCGCAATTATTGTCGGGGGCCTGGCAGTGCTGGCGCTGCTGACATATTTCGGCAAATGGAAGTGGCTGTGGAGCGAATGGCTGACTTCGGTCGACCATAAAAAAATTGGTATCATGTACATCATCGTGGCGATGGTCATGCTGCTGCGCGGCTTCGCCGACGCCATCATGATGCGTAGCCAGCAGGCGTTGGCGTCCGCCGGCGAAGCCGGGTTCCTGCCGCCGCACCACTACGACCAGATCTTCACCGCGCACGGCGTTATCATGATCTTCTTCATGGCGATGCCTTTCGTGGTCGGCCTGATGAACGTCGTGGTGCCGCTGCAAATCGGTGCGCGCGACGTCGCCTTCCCGTTCCTGAACTCCCTGAGCTTCTGGTTCTTCGTGGTGGGCGTTGTGCTGATCAACATCTCCCTGGGGGTCGGTGAGTTCGCTCAGACCGGTTGGCTGGCGTATCCGCCGCTGTCGGGTAAAGAGTACAGTCCTGGCGTCGGGGTCGATTACTGGATCTGGAGTCTGCAGATTTCCGGTCTGGGTACCCTGCTGACCGGCGTGAACTTCTTCGCCACCATTCTGAAGATGCGTGCCCCTGGCATGCCTATGATGAAGATGCCGGTGTTCACCTGGGCGGCCCTGTGTACTAACGTCCTGATCATCGTTTCTTTCCCAATTCTGACCGTCACCATCGCGCTGCTGACCCTGGATCGCTATCTGGGCACCCATTTCTTCACCAATGATATGGGCGGCAACATGATGATGTACATCAACCTGATTTGGGCCTGGGGTCACCCAGAGGTGTATATCCTGGTTCTGCCGGTGTTCGGCGTGTTCTCCGAAGTCACCGCGACCTTCTCCAGAAAACGCCTGTTCGGCTATACCTCACTGGTATGGGCAACCATCGCGATCACCGTTCTGTCGTTCATCGTCTGGCTGCACCACTTCTTCACCATGGGGTCCGGCGCGAACGTTAACGCCTTCTTCGGTATCGCCACCATGATCATTTCCATCCCGACCGGGGTGAAAATCTTCAACTGGCTGTTCACCATGTATCAGGGCCGTATCAAGCTCAACTCCGCGATGCTGTGGACCGTTGGCTTCATCATCACCTTCTCCGTAGGTGGTATGACCGGCGTTCTGCTGGCGGTGCCGGGCGCGAACTTCGTGCTGCACAACAGCCTGTTCCTGATCGCTCACTTCCACAACGTCATCATCGGCGGCGTGGTGTTCGGTTGCTTCGCGGGTCTGACCTACTGGTTCCCGAAATCCTTCGGCTTCACGCTGAACGAAAAATGGGGCATCCGCGCGTTCTGGTTCTGGATCATCGGCTTCTTCACCGCCTTCATGCCGCTGTACGCATTGGGCTTTATGGGCATGACCCGTCGTATCAGCCAGAATATCAACCCTGAGTTCCACCCTCTGCTGCTGGTTGCAGCCGGTGGTGCGGCGCTGATCGCCTGCGGCATCCTGTGCCAGCTGACCCAGATTTTCGTCAGTATCCGTGACCGCGAACAGAACCGCGATCTGACCGGTGACCCATGGGGCGCTCGTACTCTGGAGTGGTCAACTTCGTCTCCACCGCCGTTCTATAACTTTGCCGTAGTCCCTCAGATTCATGACCGTGATGAATTCTGGGACATGAAAGAAAAAGGCGAAGCGTATAAGAAACCGGCTAAATACGAACCGATTCATATGCCTAAGAACACCGGCGCCGGCGTTATCATCGCCTTCTTCAGCCTGGTCTTCGGTTTCGCAATGATTTGGGAAATCTGGTGGATGGCTCTGGCCGGCTTCATCGGTATGATCGTTGTCTGGATCGGCAAGAGCTTCGATCACGATGTTGACTACTATGTGCAGGTTGATGAAATCGAGCGCATTGAGAACCAACACTACGAACAAATCCGTAAAGCAGGCGTGAACCATGTCAACTGAAACTCTGACCAATCATAACGCAGCCCATGCAGAGCATGGGCACCACGATGCGGGTGAGACCAAAGTCTTCGGATTCTGGATCTACCTGATGAGCGACTGTATTTTGTTTGCGAGCTTGTTCGCGACTTATGCAGTCCTGGTGAACGGGACCGCGGGCGGTCCCTCAGGCAAAGACATCTTCGACCTGAAGTTTGTCCTGGTCGAAACTTTCCTGCTGTTGTTCAGCTCCATCACCTACGGCATGGCGATGATCGCCATGAACAAGGGTAAAGTTGGCGGTGTAAACACCTGGCTGTTCCTGACCTTCCTGTTTGGTCTGGGCTTCGTGGCGATGGAAATCTATGAATTCCATCATCTGATCGCCGAAGGCTTCGGTCCGGATCGCAGCGCGTTCCTGTCCAGCTTCTTCGCGCTGGTCGGCACCCACGGTCTGCACGTAACTTCCGGCCTGATTTGGATCATCGTGATGATGATTCAGGTGAGCAAGTTCGGCCTGACCGCGACCAACAAAACCCGCCTGATGTGCCTGAGCCTGTTCTGGCACTTCCTGGACGTGGTCTGGATCTGCGTATTTACCGTTGTCTACCTGCTGGGGGTTATGTAATGAGCCATTCATCCCATGAAACCTCTCACGGCGGCGCAAGCCACGGCAGCGTGAAGTCATACCTGGTCGGCTTTATCCTGTCGATCATCCTGACGGTAATTCCATTTGCGATGGTAATGAACGGCACTGCCTCTCATTCCACCATCCTGGCGGTTGTTGTCGGTATGGCGGTTATCCAGGTGATTGTTCACCTGGTTTACTTCCTGCACATGAACACCTCATCGGAAGAGCGCTGGAACCTGGTGGCATTGCTGTTCACCGCTATGATCATCGGTATCGTTGTTGTAGGTTCACTCTGGATTATGTACAACCTCAACATCAATATGATGGTCGATTAAGAGCTGAGCTGCACGTGATGATTAAGCAATACCTGCAAGTCACTAAACCAGGAATTATTTTCGGCAATTTAATTTCTGTCGTTGGGGGATTCCTGCTCGCTTCCAAAGGGAGCATCGACTATCCCCTGTTTCTCGCCACCCTGGTGGGTGTCTCGTTGGTGGTCGCGTCGGGCTGTGTGTTTAACAACTACATCGACCGCGACATCGACAAGAAAATGGAGAGAACGAAGAATCGGGTGCTGGTAAAAGGCCTGATCGCGCCGAGTGTCACCCTGGTTTATGCGACCGCTTTGGGTATTGTGGGCTTTGCGTTGCTGTATATCGCAGCCAACCCGCTGGCCATGTGGCTGGCGGTGATGGGCTTCGTGGTTTATGTCGGCGTTTACAGCCTGTACATGAAACGCCACTCGGTCTACGGCACGCTGATCGGCAGCCTGTCGGGCGCCGCGCCGCCGGTTATCGGCTATTGCGCGGTGACCAACGAGTTCGACGCCGGCGCGTTGATCCTGCTGGCTATCTTTAGCCTGTGGCAGATGCCGCATTCTTATGCGATCGCTATCTTCCGCTTTAAAGATTACCAGGCGGCCAACATTCCGGTCCTGCCGGTGGTGAAAGGCATTTCCGTCGCCAAGAACCACATCACGGTTTACATCCTGGCATTTATGATCGCCACGCTGATGCTGACCTTGGTAGGTTATGCCGGCTACAAGTACCTGATCGTCGCTGCGGCGGTGAGCGTATGGTGGCTCGGCATGGCGCTGCGCGGTTACAAGACCGAAAACGACAGCGTCTGGGCGCGTAAACTGTTCGTGTTCTCCATCGTCGCCATTACCTCGCTGAGCGTGATGATGTCGATCGACTTCAGCACCACGGCGGCGCCTGAAGCGCTGGTGACCTACGTTTGGTAAGCCAAATCATCTGTGAATGGGCCGCTTTTGCGGCCCATTTTATTTGTCACGCCGAAAAGCGGCCGAACTGTAATATCTGTTAAACAACATTCGATTTACCCCCCCTGCCCTGCACACTAAAATGACGCAGCTTTACAGAAGTCATGCCATCAGGCGCTGTTTCAACGTCTGATGGCATGGTTTTTACCGAGGTTTGATGTGAACGATAATTCAATGACCCCGCAGGAGCGCCGCGCCACCTGGGGATTGGGCACCGTATTCTCCCTGCGCATGCTCGGCATGTTTATGGTACTGCCGGTGCTGACCACCTACGGCATGGCGCTCAACGGCGCCAGCGAAGCGCTGATCGGCATCGCCATCGGCATCTACGGCCTGGCGCAGGCGGTGTTTCAAATCCCATTCGGCCTAGTGTCCGATCGCATCGGCCGCAAGCCGCTGATCGTCGGCGGCCTGCTGATCTTTGCCCTCGGCAGCGTGATCGCCGCCGCGACCGATTCGATCTGGGGCGTGATCCTCGGCCGCGCGCTGCAAGGCTCCGGCGCGATCGCCGCCGCGGTCATGGCGCTGCTCTCCGATCTGACCCGCGAGCAGAACCGCACTAAGGCGATGGCGTTTATCGGCGTCAGCTTCGGCATCACCTTTGCCATCGCCATGGTATTGGGCCCTATCATCACCCACGCCTTCGGCCTGCATGCGCTATTCTGGATGATCGCCGTACTGGCGCTGGCCGGCATTGTCATCACCCTGGCGGTGGTGCCTTCCGCCGACACTCACCTGCTGAACCGCGAGTCCAGCATCGTGCGCGGCAGCTTCCGCAAGGTGCTGAGCAACTCGCGCCTGCTGAAGCTCAACTTCGGCATCATGTGCCTGCATATCCTGCTGATGTCGAGCTTTGTGGCGCTGCCGCTGGCGATGGAAAAAGCCGGGCTGGCGGCCAGCGAGCACTGGATCGTCTACCTGGTCACCATGCTGGTGTCGTTCGCCGCCGTGGTGCCTTTCATCATCTATGCCGAAAAGTATCGCCGCATGAAGCAGGTCTTTATGGGCTGTGTGGCGGTGCTGTTCTGCGCCGAAGTGCTGCTGTGGCTCTCCGGCGCGCACCTGTGGGGCATCATCGCCGGCGTGCAGCTGTTCTTTATGGCCTTCAACGTGATGGAAGCCATTCTGCCTTCGCTGATCAGCAAAGAGTCACCGGCCGGCTACAAGGGCACCGCGATGGGGGTCTACTCCACCAGCCAGTTTATCGGCGTGGCGATAGGCGGCAGCCTCGGCGGCTGGCTGTACGGTTTGCAGGGGGCAGGCTTAGTGTTTATCGCCGGCGCCGTGCTGGCCGCGCTCTGGTTCCTGGTCAGCAGCACCATGAAAGAGCCGCCGTATGTCAGCAGCCTGCGCATTACGCTGTCGGAACTGGCGGTGAAGGATTCGGCGCTGGAAAGCCGCCTGAAGGCGCAGCCCGGCGTGGCCGAGGCGATCGTAGTGCCGGAAGAGCGCAGCGCCTACGTCAAGGTGGATACCAAACAGACCAATCGCGGCCAGTTGGAAGCGCTGGTCAATTCGCTGTAAAGAATCAGGGCCGGCAATGCCGGCCCCGTAGAGATTAATCGCGGAAGTTCTTGAACTGGAACGGCTGCCCCAGATCGCCGCCGCGCACCAGCGCCATCACGCTCTGCAAATCGTCGCGTGACTTACCGGTCACCCGCACCTCTTCGCCCTGGATCTGTGCCTGCACCTTCAGCTTGCTGTCTTTGATCAGCTTGACGATTTTCTTCGCCACAGAGGTTTCAATCCCCTGCTTCAGCTTGGCTTCCACGCTGTAGGTTTTACCGCTGTGGGTAAACTCTTCCGGGATCTCCAGCGCAGCGCCGTCGATGCTGCGTTTGCTCAGCTTTTCGCGCAGAATGTCGAGCAGTTGCTGCACCTGGAAATCAGACTCGGTGGCAACCTTGATGCTCTGGTCTTTCTCGTTTAGCTCAAAGCTGGCCGGCACGTTGCGAAAATCCCAGCGGGTGCCGAGATCGCGGGTGGCGTTCTCAACGGCGTTACGTACTTCCTGCATATCAATTTCGGAAACGATGTCGAAAGATGGCATACTTCTTCCTCCTGAATGAGTGCCTAATAGCTTAGGCGATTTTGATGCCGAGCATGATAACCGCTTTGCCGCCTCAGACAAAATCTGCTGAACGCACGTAGGGATAGCGCTTCGGGCTGCCATAAAGCCTATAGTTAATTCACGGTAATTGAGCGGTATTCCCGTGTTTCCAAGGAGACTGAATGAAAATAACCATTCTTGGTTGCGGCGCGCTCGGACAACTGTGGCTCTCCCGGCTGTATCAGCAGGGCCACGATGTACAGGGATGGCTAAGAGTGCCGCAGCCTTTTTGCGCGGTGAACGTGATAGAGCCGGAAGGCGTCTCGTTTAATCGCAACTTACCCACTAACGATCCGGAGCACCTTGCGCAAAGCGAGCTGCTGCTGGTGACGCTGAAAGCCTGGCAGGTGTCCAGCGCGGTCAGCGCGCTGCTGCCGAAGCTGAACCCCCAGTGCGCCATTTTGCTGCTGCACAACGGCATGGGCACCCAGGAGGAGCTGCCGCCGAACGGCCAGCCGATCCTGCAGGGCACCACCACCCACGCCGCGCGCCACGAAGGCAGCACCATTATCCACGTCGCCACCGGCATCACCCACATCGGCCCGACCTCGCCGGCCGCCCAGCACCTCAGCCACCTGGCGGAAGTGCTGCATCAAGCGCTGCCCGACGTTGCCTGGCACAACAACATCGCCTCAGCCAACTGGCGCAAGCTGGCGGTCAACTGCGTGATTAACCCGCTGACGGCGCTGTATGGCTGCCGCAACGGCGATCTGCAGCGCTACCCGGAACAGATCGAAACGCTGTGCCGTGAAGTCGCCAGCGTGATGGCAATGGAGGGCTACCACACCTCCTGCGAAGGCCTGATGCAATACGTGATGGACGTGATCCACAGCACCGCCGACAACGTTTCGTCGATGCTGCAGGACATCCGCAGCCAGCGGCACACCGAGATCGACTACATCACCGGCTATCTGCTGCGCCGCGCGCGCAGCCACGGCCTCACGCTGCCGGAGAATGCGCGGCTGTTTGAACTGATTAAACGAAAGGAAAATGAATATGAGCGTATCGGCGCTGGTCTGCCTGGCACCTGGTAGCGAAGAAACCGAAGCCGTCACTGCCATCGATCTGCTGGTGCGGGCGGGCGTAAAAGTCACTACCGCCAGCGTTGCCGGCGACGGCGAGCTGACTATCGTCTGTTCGCGCGGCGTCAAACTGCTGGCCGACGCGCCGCTGGTGGCGATCGTCGATGAGCCGTTCGACGCCATCGTGCTGCCCGGCGGCCTGAAAGGCGCAGAATGCTTCCGCGACAGCCCGCTGCTGGTGGAAAAGGTACGGCAGATGCATCTGCAGGGCAACATCGTCGCCGCCATCTGCGCGGCACCGGCGCTGGTGCTGCAGCACCACGATCTGTTCCCGGTCGGCAACATGACCGGCTTCCCTGGCCTGAAAGACCAGATCCCGGCGGATAAATGGATGGAGCGCCGCGTGGTGTACGACGCCCGCGTCAACCTGCTCACCAGCCAGGGACCGGGCACCGCGATGGAGTTCGCGCTGAAGCTGATAGACCTGCTGCTCGGCAAGGCCAAAGCGGCGGAGATCGCCGCGCAGCTGGTGCTGATCCCGGGGATGTACGATTTTCGCGACTGAGCGGCTTGCTGATAAAAAAAGGGCTGAACACCGGTTCAGCCCTTGTCGTTTATGCCGCTCCGTGCGTTACGGGCGATAAACCTTCACGTTGCTGAAGCCTTGCTCCAGCAGGTACAGCGCCTGCAGGCGGCTCATCACGCCGCGCTCGCAATACAGCAGGTAGGTTTTACTCTGGTCCAGATCGCCGAACTGGGTGCTCAGCTTGTAGAACGGCAGCGCTTTCACTTCAACCTGTTCCAGCTGCAGCGGTTTTTCTTCCTGCTCGTCGTTGGAGCGGATATCCAGGATCACCTCGTCGGCGCCGAAGGCCGCGACGGTTTCCACCTCGGTTACCTGCTCCTGCGCCTGCTCGGCGATAGAGCGAATATCGACGTTCTTCGCTTCGCTCACCACCCGGTCGAGAATGCTGAAATCGAAGTGGCTCTCTTCCTCTTCGATCTTGGCCTTGATCGCTTTCACCGTCGGGCTCTTCGAAATCACGCCGCAGTATTCCGGCATGGTTTTGGCGAAGTCTTCGGTGCCGATTTCGCGCGCCAGTTTGATGATGTGCTCTTTATCGTGCGAGATCAGCGGACGCAGGATCAGGGTATCGGACGCATTGTCGATCAAACGCAGGTTGGTCAGCGTCTGGCTGGAGACCTGCCCCAGCGCCTCGCCGGTCACCAGCGCCTGCACGCCGTAGCGTTCAGCCACTTGCGAAGCGGCTCGCACCATCATGCGCTTGAGCACCACGCCCATCTGGCCGTCGTCGACCTTCTCCAGGATCTCACCCACCACCGGCTCGAAGTCGATGGCGACGAAGCGCACCTTGTGCGAGCTGGCGAAGCGATTCCACAGGTAGTGCGCCACCTGCTTCACGCCGATCTCGTGCGCGGCGCCACCCAGGTTGAAGAAGCAGAAGTGCACGCGGCAGCCTCGGCGCATCAGCATGTAGCTGGACACGCCCGAGTCGAAACCGCCGGAAATCAGCGACATTACGTCTTCCTGAGTGCCGACCGGGTAACCACCGATGCCTTCGAGGCGGCGTTTGACCAGCATCAGCTTGTCGTCTTCGATCTCCAGGTTTACCGTAACCTGCGGGCGGGTAAGGTTGACGCGCGCGCTTTCGATGTGTTGGTTCAGGCCGCCGCCGACGTAACGCTCCACGTCCTGCGAGTTGAACGCCTGCTTGCCGCGGCGCTTGACGCGCACGCAGAAGGTTTTGCCTTCCAGCTGGGCGCGGTAGGCTTCCAGCGTCTGCTCAAAGATGTGGTGGATATCGGTATAAGCGCGATCTTCCACCTCCAGAATATGGTGGATACCGGGAATGCGCGTCAGGGCGTCGGCAATGATCGGCCGCTGGTTTTCATCTTTGGCGCGAACTTCGATATGATCCCAGTGACGGACGACCGCCAGCGTTTCATCATACTGCTTCAGGACGTTGCGAATATTGGTCGAGAGAATCTTGATAAAGCGCAAGCGCACAGATTGGCTCTTGATGGTGATTTCCGGGAACAATTTAATGATAAACTTCATGGCGGTCTTTGTTGTCAGATAAGAATTACGGCGCGGAGTATATCACCATATCGCCGTGCTCTGCGCACAAAACCACACATGAGCGCCATGATTTGCTAATCAAGATCCGCTAGGATAGGCTCTGGCGCCACGGTTCACATGATGACGTAAAAAGAAAATTATGCCGAAAAAACCAGCACAATCAGCCAGTACAGAGCAAACTGCCAGCTTTGAAAGCGCCCTCGGCGAGCTGGAAAGCATCGTGACGCGTCTGGAGTCGGGCGAACTGCCGCTGGAAGACGCGCTGAACGAGTTCGAACGCGGCGTACAGCTGGCGCGTCAGGGCCAGCAGAAACTGCAACAGGCGGAACAGCGTGTGCAGATACTTCTTAACGACAGCGCCGACGATGCGGCGCTGGCGCCTTTCACACCGGATGCCGAGTAACCGACATGTCTGAGATCGCCCCATCGGCCGCTTTTGCCGATCAACTGCAGATTTTCCGCCAGCGCGCCGATCGCGCGCTGCTGGACTTCATCGCCCCGCTGCCGTTCAACGACGGCAACATGGTGGCGGCGATGCGTCACGGCGCCTTACTGGGCGGCAAGCGCCTGCGCCCGTTTCTGGTGTACACCACCGGCCAGATGTTCGGCGTGTCGCTGGCCAACCTGGACGCGCCGGCGGCGGCGGTGGAATGCATTCACGCCTACTCGCTGATCCACGACGATCTGCCGGCGATGGACGACGACGATCTGCGCCGCGGCCAGCCGACCTGCCACATTAAATTCGGCGAAGCCAACGCGATACTGGCCGGCGATGCGCTGCAAACGCTGGCGTTTTCGATCCTGGCCGATGCCGAAATGCCTGACGTGGCCCTGCGCGATCGGCTGGCGATGGTCTCTGAACTGGCGACCGCCAGCGGCGTAGCCGGCATGTGCGGCGGCCAATCGCTGGATCTGGAAGCCGAAGGCAAGCACGTTGATCTGCAGGCGTTGGAGCAGATCCACCGCCATAAAACCGGCGCGCTGATCCGCGCAGCGGTGCGCCTGGGCGCGCTGAGCGCCGGCGAAGCCGGACGTGCGGCGCTGCCGCAGCTGGATCGTTACGCCGCCGCGGTTGGCCTGGCGTTCCAGGTGCAGGATGACATTTTGGACGTTGTCGGCGAGACTGAAAAAATCGGCAAGCGCCAGGGAGCGGACCAACAACACGGAAAGAGTACCTACCCGGCGTTACTCGGGCTTGACAGCGCGAAAGCAAAAGCGTGGGATCTCTATCAGGAAGCATTAGCTGCATTAGACACTTTGGCAGCACAATCTTATAACACAGCGCCATTGCGAGCGTTAGCCAGCTTCATTATTGAACGCGACAATTAACGTGTGACGTTAACTCCTCTGATATGAGTATCGAATGAGTCTTGATATAGCCAAATACCCAACCCTGGCGCTAGCGGAAAACCCCGAGGAACTCCGCTCACTGCCCAAAGAGAGCTTGCCGAAGCTGTGCGATGAGCTGCGGCAATACCTGCTGAACAGCGTCAGTCGCTCCAGCGGCCACTTTGCCTCCGGGCTGGGTACCGTCGAACTGACGGTGGCGTTGCATTTCGTCTACAACACGCCGTTCGATCACCTGGTGTGGGACGTCGGCCACCAGGCCTACCCGCATAAAATTCTGACCGGCCGCCGCGACCGCATCGCCACCATTCGGCAAAAAAACGGCCTGCACCCCTTCCCGTGGCGCGCCGAAAGCGAATACGACGTGCTGTCGGTCGGCCACTCGTCGACCTCGATCAGCGCCGGCCTCGGCATGGCGGTGGCGGCAGAGCGTGAAGGCAAAGGCCGCCGCACGGTGTGTGTGATCGGCGACGGCGCCATCACCGCCGGCATGGCGTTCGAAGCGATGAACCACGCCGGCGACATCAACCCGGACATGCTGGTGGTGCTGAACGACAATGAGATGTCGATCTCGGAAAACGTCGGCGCGCTGAACAACCACCTGGCGCAGCTGTTGTCCGGCAAGCTTTACTCCACCCTGCGCGAAGGCGGCAAGAAAGTGCTGGCCGGCGTGCCGCCGATCAAAGAGCTGGTGAAACGCACCGAAGAGCACCTGAAAGGCATGGTGGTGCCGGGCACGCTGTTCGAAGAGCTGGGCTTTAACTACATCGGCCCGGTAGACGGGCACGACGTGCAGGGGCTGGTTGCCACGTTGAAAAACATGCGCGATCTGAAAGGCCCGCAGCTGTTGCACATCATGACCAAGAAAGGCCGCGGTTACGCACCGGCGGAGAAAGATCCGATCAGCTTCCACGCCGTACCGAAGTTCGATCCTGCCAGCGGCACGCTGCCGAAAAGCGCCGGCGGTCTGCCGACCTATTCGAAAATCTTCGGCGACTGGCTGTGTGAAACCGCCGCCAAAGACAGCTCGCTGATGGCAATCACGCCGGCAATGCGCGAAGGTTCCGGCATGGTGCAGTTCTCCCGCGACTACCCGCAGCAATATTTCGACGTGGCGATTGCCGAGCAGCACGCGGTTACCTTCGCCGCCGGGCTGGCGATCGGCGGCTACAAGCCGGTGGTGGCGATCTATTCCACCTTCCTGCAACGCGCCTACGACCAGCTGATCCATGACGTGGCAATCCAGAACCTGCCGGTGATGTTTGCCATCGATCGCGGCGGCATCGTCGGCGCCGACGGCCAGACTCACCAGGGGGCGTTCGATCTGTCGTTCATGCGCTGCATCCCGACCATGGTGATCATGACGCCGAGCGACGAGAACGAATGCCGCCAGATGCTGTATACCGGCTATCACTACAATGCCGGCCCGAGTGCCGTGCGCTATCCGCGCGGCACCGGCACCGGCGCGGCGCTGGAGCCGCTCAGCCTGCTGCCGATCGGCAAAGGCGTGGTACGCCGCCAGGGGGAGAAGATCGCCATTCTCAACTTCGGCACCCTGCTGCCGGAGGCCGCGCAAGCGGCGGAAGCGCTCAACGCCACGCTGGTCGACATGCGCTTCGTCAAACCGCTGGACGAGCAGCTGGTGCTCGAACTGGCCGCCAGCCATGAAACGCTGGTCACGTTGGAAGAGAACGCGATCATGGGCGGCGCCGGCAGCGGCGTCAACGAACTGCTGATGGCCAAACGCCGTCCGGTGCCGGTGCTGAACCTCGGCCTGCCGGACAGCTTCGTCTCGCAGGGCACCCAGGAAGAACTGCGCGCCGATCTGGGGTTGGATGCCGCTGGCATTCAGCGCCAAATCGAAACCTGGCTGGCGCAGTAATCGCCACTCGCGCCTGACAAAACGCCTCCGCCTTCGGGGGCGTTTTTGTTTCCGCCCCCTCTCCCCCGAGATCCGCGCTACAGTTACTGTCTGAGTTGTGAATGGGAGGCAAGCATGAAGTACCTGAAACTGGGCAACACCGATCTGAACGTCTCGCGTATCTGCCTGGGTTGCATGACCTACGGCGAACCGAACCGCGGCAATCACGCCTGGACGCTGCCGGAAGAGAGCAGCCGCCCGCTGCTGAAACAGGCGCTGGAAGCCGGCATCAACTTTTTCGACACCGCCAACAGCTATTCCGACGGCAGCAGCGAGGAAATCCTCGGCCGGGCGCTGCGCGACTATGCACGCCGCGAAGACGTGGTGGTCGCCACCAAGGTGTATTTCCCGCTGAGTAACCTGAAGCGCGGTTTATCGCGCGCCAACATCCTGCAGTCCATCGACGACAGCCTGCGGCGCCTGGGCACCGACTATGTCGATTTGCTGCAGATCCACCGCTGGGATTACGAAACACCGCTGGAAGAGACGCTGGAAGCGCTGCACGACGTGGTGAAAGCCGGTAAGGCGCGTTACATCGGCGCCTCCTCGATGTACGCCTGGCAGTTCGCCAAGGCGCTGTATACCGCCGATCTGCACGGCTGGACGCGCTTCGTCAGCATGCAGGATCAATACAACCTGATTCAGCGCGAAGAAGAGCGCGAAATGCATCCGCTGTGCGCCGCCGAAGACATCGCCGTGCTGCCGTGGAGCCCGCTGGCGCGCGGCCGCCTGACCCGCCCCTGGGGCGAAACCACCGCGCGGCTGGTTTCCGACCAGTTCGGCAAGAGCCTGTATGAGGAAACTGAAGGCATCGACGCCATTATCGCCGAGCGCGTCGCCAGCCTCGCCGAGGAACGCGGCGTTTCACGCGCACAGATCGCGCTGGCCTGGCTGCTGAACAAACCGGCGGTCAGCGCGCCGATCGTCGGCGCTTCGCGCAGCGAACAGCTGGACGACGCCATCGCCGCGGTCGATTTGAGTTTGTCGCCGCAAGAAGTCGCGGAGCTGGAGACGGCTTACGTGCCGCATCGGGTGACAGGATTTGAATAAAGAGAAGCGGGCGCGAAACAGCGCGCCCGTCTGTCAGAACAGCCCGATCGGCCAGTGGTGCCCAATCAGGTAGATGATGCCGGCGGACAGCACGCCGGCGATGATATCGTCGACCATGATGCCCATGCCGCCATGCACGTTGCGGTCGAACCAGCGGATCGGCCACGGTTTCCACATATCCAGAATGCGGAAGATGACGAAACCGGCGGCAACCCAGCGCCAGTCGTTGACCGGCAGCGCCATCAGCGTGATCCACATGCCGACGAACTCGTCCCAGACGATGCTGCCGTGATCGTGCACCTTCATGTCTTTTGCCGTGCGGTGGCAAATATAGACGCCGATGCAGATGCTGAACATCACCGCCAGCGAGTAAAGCTGCCACGGTAGCTGGATCAGCAGCAGCCAGAACGGGATCGCCGCCAGCGATCCCATGGTGCCCGGCATCACCGGCGACAAACCGCTGCCAAACCCGGTGGCCAGCAGGTGCCACGGATTGCTCATCCGCAGCCGACGCTTGGCTTCATCCATGGGTGCCCGGCTCCGCGTTGAAATGATCGAACCCAATCCAATCCAGCTCTACCGCTTCGTCGTTGCGATAATAGCGGATGCCTTCAGACAGCGGGCCAATTTGGCCGATGCAGGTGTAGTCGGCCCCGAGGTGGCTCAGCGCCACTTCCAGCGCGCCGCGGTTGATCTCCGGCACGGTGAAGCACAGCTCATAATCTTCGCCGCCCGCCAGCGCCCAACGCAGCGCCTGCTCGGCATCGGCGTGGCTGCTCAGCGCCTGCGACATCGGCAGCTCGTCCAGCACGATGCGCGCGCCACAGTCGCTGGCCTTCAGGATATGCTTCAGATCGGAAATCAGGCCGTCGGAGATGTCGATCGCCGAGCTGGCCAGATCCCGCAGCGCCTGCCCCTGCAGCACCCGCGGCTGCGGCCGCAGATGGCGGGCGACCAGATAATCGCGCGCCGCCGCATCCTTCACCGCCAGGCGATCCTGCAGGATCGCCAGACCGGCGGCGCTGTCGCCCAGCGTGCCGGTCACATAGATCCAGTCGCCGATGCGCGCACCGCTGCGGGTCAGCGCCCGGCCGGCCGGGATCAGCCCCTGAATGGTCAACGTCATGCTCAGCGGGCCGCGCGTGGTATCGCCGCCGATCAGCTGCATGCCATAATAGTTGAGCTGATCGAACAGGCTGTCGCTGAAGGCCTTCAGCCACGGCTCGTCCACCTCCGGCAGGGTCAGCGCCAGCGAAAGCCAGGCCGGATCGGCACCCATCGCCGCCAGATCGCTCAGATTGACCGCCAGCGCCTTATAGCCGAGATCGGCCGGATCGATGTCCGGCAGGAAGTGAATGCCCGCGACCAACGTATCGGTACTGACGGCCACCAGCTGTTTTTCCGGCACTGCCAGCAGTGCGCAGTCATCTCCAATGCCCAACTGTACATCCCGGCGCACGCGCTTAAACCGGTCAAAATAGCGGGCAATGAGGTCAAATTCGCCGCATGCCATATCGATATTCCACTAGAAGAAATTAAGGCCGGGAATGCCGGCCTTAAAGTTTTACTTTTTCTTGCGAAGGGTTGGCGCCACTTTATCCAGCACCCCGTTCACAAACTTGTGGCTGTCTTCCGCGCCGAAGGTTTTCGCCAGTTCGATCGCTTCGTTGATCGCCACCTTGTAAGGGACATCCTCGCGCATTTTCAGTTCAAACAGCGCGACGCGCAGCACCGCGCGCTCCACCTGGCCCAGCTCTTCGAGTTGACGCGACAGGTAAGGCGCCATCAGTTCGTCCAGCATACCTGCATTCACTGCCGCGCCGGACAGCAACTCGCGAAAATAGGCGACGTCAACATCTTTGACATCCTGCTCCGTCAGGAACTGGTGTTCAACATCGGCAAGGTCGTTTTTAGACAACTGCCAAGAGTAAAGCGCTTGAACAGCGCACTCACGAGCGCGGCGACGAGCAGCAGGTTTCACGGAATTCCCCTTAACTAAATTCAGGCTTTAATAGCTTTGATAACATTAATCATTTCAAGTGCGGTCAGCGCGGCTTCAGCGCCCTTGTTACCCGCTTTGGTGCCGGCGCGTTCGATCGCCTGCTCGATGCTTTCGGTGGTCAGCACGCCAAAAGCAACCGGGATTTCGGCATTCATTGCAACGTTGCCGATGCCGGAGCTGGCTTCGCCCGCCACATATTCAAAGTGCGCAGTGCCCCCACGGATAACGGTGCCCAGCGCGATAACCGCGTCGTATTTGCCGGTTTTGGCCAATACGCTCGCCGTCAGCGGCAGCTCGTAAGCGCCCGGGACCCAGACAACGGTGATGTTGTCGTCAGCAACCTGACCAATGCGTTTCAGCGCGTCGATGGCACCTTCCAGCAGGCTGTCGTTGATGAAATTGTTAAAACGTGCAATTGCGATCGCCACACGGGCATTTGGAGTAGCAACAACACCTTCGATAACTTTCATGGGCTTTCCTTAAAAATGGGTTCAATACCCCGCAGGGGGGCGGATTCTATCATATTCTTTCATCGCCTGCGCGGCGCTTTTGTAAAACCGGCGCGCGGGCGCGAGATTCAGTGTTTCGCCCGCAGGCGCAAACGCAGATCGGGGCCGACCTGACGCACATCGCTAAAGACGAATTCCGGCGCGTCGGCCAACCGCTCCAGGCCCGGCAGGTGGCACAGGCCACGGCTATTATCGCCCAACAGTTTCGGCGCGATGTACAAAATGAGCTCATCCACCAGGCCGGCCTGCAGCAGCGCGCCGGCCAGCGATACGCCCGCCTCCACCCAGATTGAATTCACTTGGCGCTTGGCCAACAGCATCATCATCACCACCAGATCGACGCCGCCGCCGTGCGCCGGGCAGATAAACTGCTCAACGTCTTGCGGCCAGGCCTGTTCATCTGCCTGCAGGCGCGCCAGCCAGGTGGCGCCCGGCTGCTGCACCACGCGGTGCTGCGGGGTAATGCGGTTTTGGCTGTCGAGCAGGATGCGCAGCGGCTGGCGTAGATTCTCGCGCGGATAGAGGCGCTGCGTCTCGGCGTCCAATTCATCCCAACGCACCGTCAGCGACGGGTCATCCGCCAGCACGGTGGCACTGGTGCTGAGGATGGCGGCGCTCTGCGCGCGCAGGCGCTGCACGTCCTGACGCGCTTCAGGTGAGGTTATCCACTGGCTTTCGCCGGAGGCCATCGCCGTGCGGCCGTCCAGCGACGCGCCCAGCTTCAGCTGAACGTAAGGGAAACCGGTGCGCATGCGCTTGAGGAAACCCAGATTGACCGCTTCGGCCTCGGCCAGCATCAGGCCATGCCGCACCTCGACGCCGGCCTGCTGCAGCTTGTACAGCCCGCGCCCCGCCACCTGCGGGTTAGGATCTTGCATCGCTGCGACCACCCGCGTGACGCCGGCGGCCACCAGCGCATCGGCGCAGGGCGGCGTGCGGCCGTGATGGCTGCAGGGCTCAAGCGTGACATAGGCGGTGGCGCCGCGCGCCTTGTCGCCCGCCATGCGCAGCGCATGCACTTCCGCGTGCGGCTCGCCGGCGCGCAGGTGATAGCCTTCACCGACAATTTCGCCGTCGCACACGATAACGCAGCCGACGTTCGGATTGGGCGCGGTGGTAAAACGCCCCAGCCGCGCCAGTTCGAAGGCGCGCGCCATGTAAAATTCGTCGTGATGCATGAAAGATCCTTTAGTCTTGCAGGCGGGCAATCTCTTCGCCGAACTCGCGCACGTCTTCGAAGCTGCGGTACACCGACGCGAAGCGAATATAGGCGACCTTATCCAGCTTTTTCAGCGCGTCCATCACCAGATTGCCCACCAGCTTGGTCGGCACTTCGCGTTCGCCGGTGGCGCGCAGTTGGGATTTGATATGGTTAAGGGCGTTTTCCACGTCGTCCGAACTTACCGGGCGCTTTTCCAGCGCTTTCAGCATACCGCGGCGCAGTTTGTCTTCGTTGAACGGCTCGCGCACCTCATCGCTTTTAATCACTCGCGGCATCACCAGCTCGGCCACCTCAAAGGTGGTGAAGCGTTCATTGCACACCAAACACTGGCGGCGACGGCGCACTTGCGAACCGTCCCCCACCAGGCGGGAATCAATGACTTTGGTATCAACGGCGGCGCAGAAAGGGCAATGCATAACACGTCCTGATAAACGTTTTTTATAGATAAATGCAGTTTACCCCGAAGTGCAGCCACAACAAAGGGCGGCGGCCATTTGTTGCGACACGCGGCCGGGAGACGGCGCCAATATGACTTTCGCCTCCGGGCGGACTAAGCTGATAGCAGGAGATTCAGCATAGGAAATCGCCGTCATGACAACCTGTTACCCCAAAATCGCCCTGCTCGCCGCCGCCGTGTTACTGGCGGGCTGCGCGCACAACGCCGCCGTGCCTCAGCTGCGCCATCAGGTCGCCGCACTGAACCAGAAAGTGAGCGTGCTGACCGATCAAACCACCGCGCTGGAGCGGCAGAATCTGCTCAATCAGCACTCCGACAACGGCGTCTACCTGCTGCCGGCAGCCCGGAGCGCCGCCCGTTTGCAGAGCAGCCTCGGCGAGCTGAGCGTTTCGCTGAGCCACATCAAGAGCGAAGCCAACGGCACGCAGGCGCAGCTGCATGTGCGCATCCTCTCACAGGCTACGCTACCGCCGTTCAACGCGGTGGTGGAATGGGGTCAACTGGATGAGGCCACCGGCCGGCCGCTGACCGCCGAAGCACTGTCGCAACCGATCGCCAGCGCCGACTCGCTGCTGCCGAAGCCCGGTCAGGACTTCGAGCTGCGCTTCAGCGGCCTGACGCCGGAACAGCTGGGCTATATCCGCCTGCACAGTCTGGTTTCGACCGCCCAACCGGCGGTGGTGCAGCCGCACTGAAACCCGAAGCAAAAAAAGGAGCGCCATCGGCGCTCCCCCTCATTTCGCTGAATACTGCGGCGGTTAAGGCAGAATCGAAGGCTGGTCTGCGCCCTCTTTTTCCACTTTTTGCTGCAGCATGTGTTCGCGTTTCATCCCCAGTTTCAACGCCAGCGCGGACGCGACGTAGATGGAGGAGACGGTACCGATCGACACGCCGATCAGCATCGCCAGCGAGAAGCCTTGCAGCATCGCGCCACCGAAGATGTACAGCATCAGCACCACCATCAGGGTGGTCCCGGAAGTCATCAGCGTACGGCTCAGCGTCTGGGTCAACGACACGTTCATGATCTCGTAAGGCGTACCGCGGCGGATCTTGCGGAAGTTCTCACGAATACGGTCGGAAACCACGATGCTGTCGTTCAGCGAGTAGCCGATAACCGACATCAGAGACGCGACGATGGTCAGGTCAATCTCGATGTGGAACAGCGACAGCACGCCCAGCGTGATGATCACGTCGTGCGCCAGCGCGATAACCGCCCCCAGCGCCAGGCGCCATTCGAAGCGGAAACCAACGTAGATCAGGATACAGATCAACGCCACCAGCAGCGCCATGCCGCCAGTTTGCGCCAGCTCGCTGCCCACGCTCGGGCCGACGAACTCGATACGCTTCACGGTGGCGTTTTTATCCACCGAGTCGTTGATCACGCCGATCACCTTGTTGCCCAGTTCCTGGCCTGCGGTACCGGTGGCCGGTGGCATACGCACCATCACGTCGCGGCTGCTGCCGAAGTTCTGGATGATCGGATCCTGGAACCCGGCCTTCTCCAGCGTGTCGCGCATCAGGTCGAGGTTAGCCGGTTTCTCCAGGTTGATTTCAATTACCGTACCGCCGGTGAAATCCAGACCCCAGTTAAACCCGCGCACCGACATGGTGGCGATCGACGCGACCAACAGCACCAACGAGATGCCGAAGGCCACGTAGTCCCAGCGCATAAAGTCGTAGACTTTACGGCCGTAGTTGAGTTGCTCAACAGTATAATCCTGTGCCACAACGCACTCCTCAGATAGACAGCTTGTTAATGCGTTTGCCGCCGTAAAGCAGGTTGACGATGGCACGGGTACCGACAATCGCGGTGAACATGGACGTCGCCACACCGATAGCGGTGGTGATCGCAAAGCCTTTGATCGAACCGGTGCCGACTGCGTACAGGATGACCGCGGTGATCAGCGTGGTGATGTTGGCGTCGACGATACTGGAGAACGCGCCTTTATAGCCCTCATGGATCGCCTGCTGAACGGACCTGCCATTCTTCAGCTCTTCCTTGATACGTTCGTTAATCAGTACGTTGGCGTCAACCGCCACCGCCAGCGTCAACACGATCCCGGCAATGCCCGGCATGGTCAGCGTCGCCCCCGGCAACAGGGACATCACGCCGACGATCAGCACCAGGTTGGCGACCAGCGCCGTGGTGGCGATCACGCCGAACTTACGGTACCAGACCACCATGAAGACGATGGACGCCACCAGGCCCCACAGACAGGCTTCCAGACCTTGGGTGATGTTCTGCTGACCCAGGGTTGGACCGATGGTGCGCTCTTCGACGATCTGAATCGGCGCGATCAGCGCACCGGCACGCAGCAGCAGCGAAAGCTGACGCGCTTCGTTCGGGTTGCCGATACCGGTGATGCGGAAGCTGTTGCCCAGACGCGACTGAATGTTCGCCACGTTGATCACTTCTTCCTGTTTCACCAGCACCGCACGGCCATTGGCGTCTTTCTTGCCGCTGTCCTTATACTCCACGAACAGGGTCGCCATCGGCTTGCCGATGTTGTCCTTGGTGAAGTTGGACATGGACGTGCCGCCGGCGCTGTCCAGCGAGATGTTAACCTGCGGCTGGTTGTATTCGTCGGTGCTCGAGGTAGAGTCGGTGATGTGGTCACCGGTCAGGATCACGCGCTTGTACAGCACGATCGGCTGGCCGTCACGGGTGTATTTCACCTCGGAGTCGCCCGGCACGCGGCCGTTGGCCGCCGCAGTGGCGTCCGCATTGGTGTTCACCAGACGGAATTCCAGGGTCGCGGTGGCGCCCAGAATTTCTTTGGCGCGCGCGGTGTCCTGAATGCCCGGCAGCTCGACCACGATGCGGTCGGCGCCCTGGCGCTGCACCAGCGGTTCGGCGACGCCGAGCTGGTTGACGCGGTTACGCAGGATAGTGATGTTCTGCTGGACGGCGTATTCGCGCGCTTCGCTCAGACGGGCGTCCGTCAGGCTGGCTTTCATGGTGTTGGCGCCGTTGGCGGACAGCACCAGATCGCGCTGACGCGGGCCGATGTAGCTGATGGCCTGATCGCGGGCCGCATCGTCACGGAAGCGAACTTCCACGCCGTTGTTGTCCAGCTTGCGGATAGACGCGTAAGGAATGCCCTTCTCGCGCAGCTCGCTGCGCAGGGTATCCATGGTCTGTTCCTGCAGCTTGCTCAGCGCGGTGTCCATGTCCACTTCCATCAGGAAGTGCACGCCGCCGCGCAGGTCCAGGCCGAGTTTCATCGGCTCTGCGCCCAGCATGGCCAGCCAGGTCGGCGTGGCCGGCGCCAGGTTCAGCGCCACGACGAATTTGTCACCCAGCTCGGTCACCAGCGCTTCGCGGGCGCGCAGCTGAACGTCAGGATCTTTAAAGCGAGCCAGGATGGCGCCATTTTCCAGCGCAATCGACTTGCTCGCGATGTTGTCTTTTTCTAATACGGTACGGACCTGGTCCAGCGTAGTTTCACTGGCGGCGACGCCGCGCGCGCCAGTGATTTGTACGGCCGGATCCTCACCGTAGATGTTGGGAAGCGCATAAAGCAGACCGACGAGGATCACGACGATCAACATCAGATACTTCCACAAAGGATAACGGTTTAGCACGGCAATTCCCTTCGGGAAAAAAGATTACAGGGCCTTCATGGTACCTTTCGGCAGAACGGCCGCCACGAAGTCACGCTTGATCATCACTTCCGTGGTGTCGTTCAGCGCGATGGCGATGATGCCGGTGTCGGCCACTTTGGTCACGCGACCGATCAGGCCGCCGGTGGTCAGCACTTCGTCGCCTTTACCGATGGAGTCCATCAGCTTCTTGTGATCTTTCGCGCGCTTCTGCTGTGGGCGCAGGATCATGAAGTAGAAGATCAGGCCGAACACCACCAGCATAATGATCAGAGAGTACGGGCTTCCCTGAGCCGGAGCCCCTGCGGATGCGACGGCGTCAGAAATGAAAAAGCTCATTGAAATTCCCTCATTAAGTTATCAATTATTAGATCAAGCGTTTAAAGGCGGAATCGGCTTGCCGATCCGACCATAGAAATCCGCAACAAACTGCTCTAATTTACCCTCTTCGATAGCCTGGCGTAAACCCGCCATGAGGCGCTGGTAGTGACGCAGGTTATGAATCGTGTTCAGTCGAGCACCCAATATTTCGTTGCAACGGTCGAGATGGTGCAAGTAGGCGCGGCTGTAATGGCGACACGTGTAGCAATCACAGTCCTTATCCAGCGGAGAAGTATCATCCTTGTGCTTGGCATTACGGATTTTTACCACACCGTCAGTCACGAACAGATGGCCGTTGCGGGCGTTGCGGGTCGGCATGACGCAGTCGAACATGTCGATGCCGCGACGCACGCCTTCCACCAAATCTTCCGGCTTGCCGACGCCCATCAAATAGCGTGGCTTATCTTCCGGAATTTGCGGGCAAACGTGTTCAAGAATGCGATGCATATCCTCTTTCGGCTCGCCTACAGCCAAGCCGCCCACAGCGTACCCGTCAAAGCCGATATCCACCAGCCCTTTGACGGAAACATCACGTAAATCTTCGTAAACACCGCCCTGAATGATGCCGAACAGCGCATTTTTATTTTCCAGCTCGTCGAAACGCTTGCGGCTGCGCTCCGCCCAGCGCAGCGACATTTCCATCGAACGCTTGGCGTAGTCCCAGTCGGCCGGGTACGGCGTACATTCGTCGAAGATCATCACGATGTCGGAACCCAGGTCATACTGGATTTCCATCGATTTTTCCGGGCTCAGGAACACCTTGTCGCCGTTGATCGGGTTGCGGAAGTACACGCCTTCCTCTTTGATCTTGCGCATCGCCCCCAGGCTGAATACCTGGAAACCGCCGGAATCGGTAAGGATCGGCCCATGCCACTGCATGAAGTCGTGCAGATCGCCGTGCAGTTTCATGATCTCCTGGCCCGGGCGCAGCCACAGGTGGAAGGTGTTGCCCAGCAGGATCTGTGCGCCGGTCTCTTTCACTTCTTCCGGCGTCATGCCCTTGACCGTGCCGTAGGTACCGACCGGCATAAAGGCCGGGGTTTCCACCACGCCGCGGTCGAAGATCAGGCGGCCGCGACGCGCGCGGCCATCGGTAGTTTGTAGTTCGTACTTCACAAAGCCTCCAGCATCAGAGAAACAGTCTGATGTCGTTGAAACGGGGCCGCGCCGTGGGCGCAGCCCAGGAAATTAACCGCCGACGGACTCGTTTTCCGCCTGCGGGTTACGGCTGATGAACATCGCATCGCCGTAGCTGAAAAAGCGATACTGCTCGGCCACCGCCTGCTGATAGGCGTTCATGGTATTTTTATAGCCGGCGAAGGCCGACACCAGCATGATCAGGGTCGATTCCGGCAGGTGGAAATTGGTCACCAGCGCGTCGATCACCTGATAGTGATAGCCCGGATAGATAAAGATGCTGGTATCGCCGAAGAACGGCGCAATCAGCGCCTCTTTGCTGGCCGTCGCGGCGCTTTCCAGCGAGCGCACCGAGGTGGTGCCCACCGCCACGACGCGTTTGCCGCGCGCCTTGCAGGCCAGCACCGCATCGACCACGTCCTGCGGCACTTCGGCGTATTCGGCGTGCATCACGTGATCTTCGATGGTTTCCACGCGCACCGGCTGGAAGGTGCCAGCGCCGACGTGCAGCGTCACGAACGCCATTTCCACGCCCTTGGCGCGCAGCGCCGCCAGCAGCGGTTCGTCGAAGTGCAGGCCGGCGGTCGGCGCGGCGACCGCGCCGGGTTTCTCGCTGTAAACCGTCTGATACAGCTCGCGGTCGGCGTCTTCATCCGGGCGGGCGATATAAGGCGGCAGCGGCATATGGCCGGCGGCGTTGAGGATAGTGAACACGTCGCGTTCGTCGTTGAAGCGCAGCTCGAACAGCGTCTCGTGGCGCGCTACCATGGTGGCGGCGATGCTCTCGTCATCCCCCAACAGCAGCTCGGCGCCCGGCTTCGGTGCTTTCGACGCACGCACGTGCGCCAGCACGCGGTGGTCGTCCAGCACTCGCTCCACCAGCACTTCAATCTTGCCGCCGCTGACCTTGCGGCCGAACATGCGCGCCGGGATCACGCGGGTATTGTTGAACACCAGCAGGTCGCCGGCTTCCAGCTTATCCAGCAGATCGGTGAATACGCCGTGCGTCAGCGCCCCGCTCGGCCCGTCCAGCTGCAGCAGGCGGCATGCGCTGCGTTCGGCCTGGGGATAGTGGGCAATCAGGGATTCGGGAAGTTCAAACGAAAAATCAGCGACGCGCATGGGTATTCACTTCTTCAATTTAGGGCTGGTTGGTAAAAAACAGGCGGCCTAGTCTAAAGCCGGGGGCGGTCAGCGGCAAGAAATAAGGAGGATTTGCCTGACTTCGGGTATAGTTGAGGGATGAATTTTCTCGCTCATCTTCACTTGGCCATGCTGGCGGACAGCTCGCTGCTGGGCAACCTGCTGGCCGATTTCGTGCGCGGCAACCCCGCCGCCGACTACCAGCCCGACGTGGTGGCCGGCATCATGATGCACCGCCGCGTCGACGTGCTGACCGACAGCTTGCCGCAGGTCAAAGCCAGCCGCGACTATTTCAGCGCCCCCTACCGCCGCGTGGCGCCGATCACCCTCGACGTGGTGTGGGACCATTTTCTGGCGCGCCACTGGCAGCAGCTGGAGCCCTCGCGCGACCTGCACCAGTTTACCCAGGAAGCCCGCAGCCAGATCGAACCTTTTCTGCCGCTCACGCCGCCGCGCTTTCAAAACCTGAACGGCTACCTGTGGCCGGAACGCTGGCTGGAGCGCTACGCCGAATTGCCGTTCATCGCCCGGGTGCTGCAGGGCATGGCCAGCCGCCGCCCGCGCCTCGATGCGCTGGCCGGCTCGTTCGCCGACGTCGAGCAACATTATCATCAGCTTGAAACACAGTTCTGGCAGTTTTACCCGCAAATGATGCGGCAGGCGAAGGACAAAGCGCTCTGAGGTCAAGCCCAAGCCATTGAAATTGCAACGCCTTGCAAGAATTTACGTTTTGCCGCTTGCCCTTTTGTGGGAAAAGGTTATTTTTAAAGCTCGCTAAATTATATCAACGACTTTGATAGGTGAAAGCTATCTCATCGATTGGTCTTTTACCCTTTATTCACCAAGTCGCGGCCCCTATACTGGCCCTTGTTTTTACATCCACCCTTTAACACCTATTACAGGAGTAATTATGGTCCTGGTAACTCGTCAAGCCCCTGACTTCACTGCAGCTGCCGTACTGGGTAGCGGCGAAATCGTTGAAAACTTCAACCTGAAGAAGCACCTGAACGGCAAACCGGCCGTGCTGTTCTTCTGGCCAATGGACTTCACCTTCGTATGCCCTTCCGAGCTGATCGCTTTCGATCACCGCTATGAAGAGTTCCAGAAGCGTGGCGTTGAAGTGGTTGGCGTTTCCTTCGACTCAGAGTTCGTCCACAACGCATGGCGTAAAACCCCTGTCGACAAAGGCGGCATCGGTGAAGTGAAATACGCAATGGTTGCTGACATCAAGCGTGAAATCCAGAAAGCTTACGGCATCGAACACCCGGAAGCCGGCGTTGCGCTGCGCGGCTCCTTCCTGATCGACAAAGACGGCATCGTGCGTGCTCAGGTTGTTAACGACCTGCCAATCGGCCGTAACATCGACGAAATGATCCGTACCGTTGATGCGCTGCAATTCCACGAAGAGCACGGTGAAGTGTGCCCGGCTCAGTGGGAAAAAGGCAAAGCAGGTATGGGCGCTTCTCCAGACGGCGTTGCAAAATACCTGTCTGAAAACGCTGCCAAGCTGTAATTTCAGCCTGATAGTGAATCAACCGGCCCACGCGGCCGGTTTTTTTATGCCCCTTTATGGGGCAGAGCGCCCACCTTCAGTGCTTTATTTCCCTGTTTCCGCTCACATTTCCCACCCTGCTCGCCGCGCGCACGCCCATCTGCGGCTACTATCAATAACGCTGGCTCGCGCTTTGCAAGTGAACAGCGGCAAGCAAACACAACACAATAAAAACTGACAGGGTAGGAATAACTATGTTTTTACAGAAATGGAGCAAACCCCTGACCATGGCGGCGCTGCTGGTCAGCGGCAGCCTGTATGCGGCATCCAACCCGGCGGTAGAAGCCAAAAACGGCATGGTGGTCACCTCGCAACACCTGGCCTCGCAGGTCGGCGTGGATATCCTGAAGATGGGCGGCAACGCCATCGACGCCGCCGTGGCAGTGGGCTATGCGCAAGCGGTGGTTAACCCCTGCTGCGGCAACATCGGCGGCGGCGGCTTTATGACCGTCCACCTGGCGGACGGCACCGACACCTTCATCAACTTCCGTGAAACCGCGCCGGCGGCGGCCAGCGCCAACATGTATCTGGATGCCGACGGCAAGGTGAAGAAAGACGCCAGCCTGTACGGCTATCTGGCGGCGGGCGTGCCGGGCACCGTGCTGGGGATGGAAACCGCGCGTGAGAAGTACGGCAAGCTGAGCCGCGAACAGGTGCTGGCGCCGGCTATCAGGCTGGCGCGCGAAGGCTTTGTGCTGACCCGCGCCGATACCGATATCCTCGACACCACCGTCGCGCGCTTCAAACAGGATCCCGAGTCGGCCAAAATCTTCCTGCGCCCGGACGGCAGCCCGCTGCAGCCGGGGGACAAGCTGGTGCAAACCGATCTGGCCAATACGCTGGAAGCCATCGCCAAAGGGGGAACCGACGCCTTCTATAAAGGCAAGATCCCGCAGGCGGTGGAGGCAGCGGCCAAACAGGGCGGCGGCATATTGACCACGGCCGACTTCGCCAATTACAAGGTCACCGAAACCCCGCCGATTACCTGCAGCTATCGCGGCTACAAGTTCGTGTCGGCGCCGCCTCCCAGCTCCGGCGGCGTGACGCTGTGCGAAATCCTCAACGTGGTGGAAGGCTACGACCTGAAAAGTATGGGCTTCAACTCGGCGGCGGCCATTCACACCATGACCGAAGCGATGCGCCATGCCTACATGGACCGCAACACCTACCTCGGCGACCCGGAATTCATCAAGAACCCGATCGACCGGCTGGTGAGCAAGAGCTACGCCGAGCAGATCCGCAAGAAAATCGTCGCGGACAAGGCCACGCCGTCGGAAAACGTGCAGCCCGGCATGGAACCGCATGAGAAACCGGAAACCACCCACTATTCGATCGTCGATCACGACGGCAACGCGGTCTCCACCACCTATACCGTCAACGGCCGCTTCGGCGCCGTGGTGATCGCACCGGGCACCGGCTTCTTCCTCAACGACGAGATGGACGACTTTACGGTCAAAGTGGGCGAGAAAAACCTGTACGGGCTGGTGCAGGGCACCGCCAACAGCATTGCCCCCGGTAAGCGCCCACTATCGTCGATGAGCCCGACGCTGGTGACCAAGGACAACAAGATCTTTATGGTACTGGGCTCGCCGGGCGGTTCGCGCATCATCACCATCACCCTGCAGACCGCGTTGAACGTGATCGACCACGGCATGGCGCCGCAGGAAGCGGTGGACGCACCGCGCATCCATCACCAATGGTTGCCGGATGAGGTGTACTACGAACAGCGCGGCGTTTCCGCCGATACGCTGAAGCTGCTGAGCGGCATGGGCTATAAGATGGTCGAGCAAACGCCGTGGGGCGCCGCCGAACTGATTCTGGTCGGTTTGCCGGGCGCGGCGGGCGTCAGCCCGGCCAACTCCGGCAACGACTCGGCGGTTTCCGGCAAGGTGCGCGAAGGCTATCTGTACGGCGCCAACGACGTGCGTCGCCCGGCAGGTTCTGCGGTCGGTTACTGATGTAAACGCCTACTCACTTTTATCGCGGGGGCCCTTTGGCCCCCGCAGCTGCTTTAGCCTTCGCAGCGCCACACGGTGGCCGACTCTTCCGCCAGCTGCAGGCGCAGCCCGCCTGCCGTTTCGCTCAACTCTCCCCGCCCTTCCACACGCCGCCACGGGCCGCGCGCCAACAGCGGGTTGTGCGGCAGCTGCGCCTGGCCGCTGCCGTCGCGCTGCAGCGCCACCAGTACCTGCTCCTGCTGATACAGGCGCACGAACACCAGCGTTTCTCCGCTGGCATACAGCACCTGACAGCCGCCGCGACGCAATGCCACGCTCTGTTTACGCAGCGCGGCCATGCGCTGGAACAGCGCCAACAGCGGCCGGTCCCAGTCGCCGACGTCCCACGGGAACGGCTTGCGGCAGAACGGATCGTTGCCGCCGTCCAGACCAATCTCATCGCCGTAGTAGAGACAAGGCACGCCAATCCAGCTCAGCAACCACACCGCTGCCATCTGCATGCGCGCCGCGTTCCCCTGCAACAGCGTGAGAAAACGCGCGGTATCGTGGCTGTCCAACTGGTTGAACTGGATCAGCTGGCGGCCGTGCGGCAGCCCGGCGCGGTAACCGTCCATCCACTGCGCGCACCCGGCGGCGTCCAGCCGCACCGGGTGATAGGCCACGTCCAGCCCCGCCAAAAATGCCCGCACCGGCAGCGCGAACCCCATGTAGTTCATCGCCGCATCCTCCACGCCGGCGTGCAGCCAGCGGCGCGCGTCACCGAAGTGCTCGCCCAAGACGTAGGCCTGCGGGTTCTCCTGCTTCACCGCCTGATAGATGCCAGCCAGGTGGTGCAGGTTGCCGGTGGCGCCGCCGTTCTCCCCCAGCATGTGCACCACGTCCAGCCGCCAACCGTCGATGCTGTACGGCGGGCGCAGCCAGTGGCGCACCACGCTGCCTTCCCCGCGATAGATCGCTTCCGCCACCTGCTGCTCGGCGAAATTGAGCTTCGGCAGGCTGGCGTTGCCCTTCCAGTCGAGCGCGCGGCCGTCCGGGTAAAAGTTGAACCAGCCACGATACGGTGAATCGGGGTGGTGACAGGCGCCGTTTTCGCCCTGGCGATGGCGGTCGAACCACGGATGCGAGTCGCCGGTGTGGTTGAATACCCCGTCCAGCACCAGTTTCATGCCCACTTTGTGAGTGCTCACTCGCAAACGCTGCAGCGCCGCGTTGCCGCCAAAGTGCGGATCGACCTGGTAATAGTCCTCGGTATCGTACTTATGCACGCTCGGCGCGGTAAAAATCGGGTTCAGATACAGCGCCGTCACGCCCAGCTGCTGCAGGTACGGCAGTTTGGCGCTGATGCCGTCCAGATCGCCGCCGTAAAAGGTCGAGGCGGCGTGGCGATCCTCCAGCGGATGCTGCCAGTCGCGCCGAATCACCTCGGCCCCGGCCGCGTGATGGCGGTAGCTGCCGCTCTGGATGCCGTGTTCGCCGCCACTGCTGGCGAAGCGATCGGGGAAAATCTGGTAGAACAGCTGATCCGCCACCCACTCGGGGCCATGGTCGGGCTCATCGACGGCGAACTGCGCCAGCTGGCCCGGCGGCGTTGGCGACCAGCCCTGCGGGCCGAACCACTGCTGGCGATCGGCCCACAGCAGCTTGAAGCAGTAACGCCGCGTCGGCTCGCCCTCATTCAGCGTCAGGCTGGCCTGGTAGCGCCGCATCCCCTCGTGGCGCTGCGCTTTCATCGCCAGCAGCCACTCTTCGTTGTCCGGTTCGGCGCGCAAAAACACCCGTTCCGGCAGTTCATCCCCCTGTAACCACAGCGTGATATCCAAACGTTGCCCTTGCTTCACCACAAAAGGCGGGACCGGTTGATGCCAGGCGTTAAGCATACTGTTTCTCCTGCTGTACCAAACGAAATCGACGGCGTTCTTCAAGAAACGAACAATGCCACGTTAAGTGCAACTCCCCCTCCTCTTTGGCCGCAAAACCCGGGGATGAGCCGGGGGGCGGAGACCGAAAAATAACGCTAACCCGATGTAAAAAAAGGTAAACAGGCACAAATCCTGCACGTTACCCCTTAGGCTAACGCGTTTTAAGTTTACAGGATATTTTTTGCGCATTTTTTAAGGAGCGGTAATGCAACAACAGATAACGCGCTGGCTGGAACAGTTTGGTTTGGAATTCGGCGGAGTGATGTCGCTGTTGATGGTATTGGGGTTGATTGTCCTGATCTCGGTCGCGATCCACCTGGTGCTGCACCGGGTGGTGCTGGCCGCCCTTCAGCGCCGTGGCCAGCAATCGCAGCGCGTCTGGCAACAGGCCATCACCCAATACAAACTGTTCCAGCGCGTGGCGCTGCTGCTGCAAGGGGTGATCATCAGCATCCAGGCGACGCTGTGGTTGCAGAGCGGCAGCCAGACCCAGGCGGTGATCGTCACCGCCGCGCAGGTGTGGATCCTCGCCTTCACCCTGCTGTCGCTGTTCTCGCTGCTGGATACGCTGCTGGCGCTGCTGCGCCAAAGCCCGATTTCCAATCAGCTGCCGCTGCGCGGCATTTTCCAGGGCCTGAAACTGGTGGCGGCGATCCTGATCGGCATCATGATCGTCTCGCTGCTGATGGGCAAATCGCCGCTGCTGCTGCTCAGCGGCCTAGGCGCCATGACCGCGGTCTTGATGTTGGTGTTCAAGGATCCGATCCTCGGGCTGGTGGCCGGCATTCAGCTCTCCGCCAACAATATGCTGAAGATCGGCGACTGGCTGGAAATGCCGAAATACGGCGCCGACGGCGCGGTCACCGACATCGGTCTGACCACGGTCAAAGTGCGTAACTGGGACAACACCGTCACCACCATTCCCACCTACGCGCTGATCTCCGACTCGTTCAAAAACTGGCGGTCGATGTCGGAATCCGGCGGGCGTCGCATCAAGCGCAGCCTGAATATCGACACCGGCAGCGTGCACTTCCTGTCGGAAGAGGAACAGCGCCGCCTGCAGCGCAACCCGCTGCTGCACAGCTACCTGAACGTCAAGACCCAGGAGCTAAGCCAGCATAACCAGGAGATCGCCGTCGATCTGGCCTCGCCGCTCAACGGCCGCCGCCTGACCAACCTCGGCACGCTGCGCGCCTATCTGGAAGCCTATCTGCGCGCTCACCCGCGCATTCACCAGAACATGACGCTGATGGTGCGCCAGCTGGCGCCGACGCCGGAAGGCCTGCCGCTGGAAATCTACGCCTTCACCAACACCACGGTCTGGGCGGAGTATGAAAGCATTCAGGCGGATATTTTCGACCATATTCTGGCGGTGATCGACGAGTTCGGCCTGCGCGTGCATCAAACGCCAACCGGCAATGACCTGCGCGGCATGCTGCTACAAAACGCGAACGCTTCCTGACGTCGGCTGACGTAACTGTGTCTGCTGGTAATGATGTTCTTTCAATTGCCAGCAGATATCTCCATCCCCTTCTTTTCCCCGGCGAAAACGGCGTTAATGCGCCATCACCTTCACCACCGAGAGGGAAAGCCCTTGCTGAAACGGTTACGTCATCGGCTGTTTACCCTGATGGCCACCCTGCTGTTTATCGGCTGCCTGCACAGCGCTTCGCTGGACGAAAGCCGCATGCCCCGCAATCTGCAACCTTCGCTGAGCGCCCTCAGCAGCAATATGCAGGACATTCGCGAAGTGCTGGCGCGCTGCGCCGGCGAGGAAGAGGAAGAACGCCTTAACGGCGGCGACATGCGTATCGAAGCGCGCGCCGCCGGGGAGGATGAAGTGGAAGACAAACGCCTGGCATAATAGGTTAAAAAACGCCCCATTTTGTTGCGCCATACGCAACACCTGGCTATGATGCGTATAGCGCAACACTCATGGAGCCGTCAGGATGATAAGAAGCTTCAAGCATAAGGGACTCAAAAAGTTTTTCGAAACCGGTTCAACAGCGGGTATCGACGCCAAGCAGGCGAAGAAAATCGCGCTGCGGCTGAGCGTGCTGGATCTGGCGAAAGTGATTGATGACGTAGATCTACCCGGCTTCTTCTTGCACCCGCTAACGGGCGCTCGCAGCGGACAATGGTCCGTCACCGTAACCGGCAACTGGCGTATCACGTTTGAACTGGTCGAGGGTGATGTTTATATCGTGAATTATGAGGACTATCACTAATGAACCGCATGCATAACCCCCCTCATCCTGGCGAGTTGATCAAAGAAACCATGGAAACGCTGAATCTCAGCGCGCGCGCGCTGGCTAAAGCGCTGGACGTTGCGCCCTCCACGGTTCAACGCCTGATCAGCGGAAAGTCCGATATCTCGCCGGAAATGGCCATCCGCCTGTCCATCGTGATAGGCAGTTCCGAACAGGTTTGGATGGGCATGCAGGATGCTTACGATCTGTGGCAGGCCAGGCAGTCCATCGACGTTTCGAAACTGCGCAAGCTGGACTTCGCTTGACGCCAGCCCCTAAAAAAAACACCGGCCTTAGCCGGTGTTTTTCCATTTAGTCTTGCTGCGTCGCCAGCGGCGCGCGTTTTTTCTGATGGTTGACCTTGAACCAGTATCCCGCCAGCAGCAATACCACCCAGACCAGGCCGGCGTACAGCGAGACGCGCGTGGTCGGGAAGTAGCCGATCAGGCCGATGATGAACACCAGGAACACGATCGCCACCACCGAGGTGAACACCCCACCGCGCAGCGGGAACGCCAGCTGCTTCACCTGCTCTTTGCTCAGGCTGCGGCGGAAGGCGATTTGGGAGAACAGGATCATGATCCACACCCACACGGTGGCGAAGGTCGCCAGGGACGCGATCACCAGGAACACGCTCTCCGGCATGATGTAGTTGAGGTATACCGCCAGCAGCAGCGCCAGCATCATCACCACCACCGTCACCCAGGGAATGCCGCGTTTCGACACCTTGCTGAACATCTTCGGCGCGTGGCCCTGCTCGGCCATGCCGTGCAGCATGCGGCCGACGCCGAACACGTCGCTGTTGATCGCCGACAGCGAAGCGGTGATCACCACGAAGTTGAGAATGCCCGCCGCCACGGTGATGCCCATATGCTGGAAGGTCAGCACGAACGGGCTGCCGTTGGTGCCCACCTGGTTCCACGGATAGATAGACATGATGACGAACAGCGTGCCGACGTAGAACACCAGAATGCGCCACGGCACCGAGTTGATGGCCTTCGGAATCGATTTTTTCGGATCTTTGGCTTCGCCGGCGGTGATGCCGATGATTTCAATGCCGCCGTAAGCGAACATCACCAGCTGCAGCGACAGGATCATGCCGATAAAGCCGTTGCTGAAGAAGCCGCCGTTCGACCACAGGTTATGAATGCCGGTCGGTTGCCCGCCGTTGCCGATGCCCCAGATGATGATGCCGATGCCGGCCGCGATCATGATGATGATGGTGGCGACCTTGAAGAACGAGAACCAGAACTCCAGCTCGCCGAACACCTTGACGCTCATCAGGTTGATGGCGCCGATGATCAGCACCACGCTCAGCACCCAGATCCAGTGCGGCACTTCCGGGAACCAGACCCCCATATAGATGCCGAAGGCGGTCACGTCGGCGATGGCGACGATCAGGATTTCAAAGCAGTAGGTCCAGCCGGTGATGTAACCCGCCATCGGGCCGAGGTAGTCCTGCGCGTAGCGGGAAAACGAGCTGGCCTGCGGGTTGTTGACCGACATCTCCCCCAGTGCGCGCATGATGATAAAGGCCACGATGCCGCCGATCAGGTAAGCCAGCAGCACGCTCGGGCCGGCCATTTTGATGGCGTCCGCCGAGCCGTAGAACAACCCGGTGCCGATGGCCGATCCCAGCGCCATAAAGCGGATATGACGCGTACTGAGGCCGCGTTTCAGCTTATTGTCGGGGGCAGTGGTGGGTGACTGTTGTTGCATGAAGATGACCCATAGTTTTAAACGTAAAAAAGCCACGGACATGTCCGTGGCCCTGGATTAAGCCGGGGGATTATCAGTGCGCGGTCACTTGGGAACGCGTGCACACCCGATCATAAATCGCGACCAGCACCAGCATCAGCAGCGAAGGCGGCAACCATGCCAACCCCTGCTCCGCCAGCGGCAGGTGAGTGGTCCAGGCCGGCAGCAGTTGCTGGAAACTGGAGGCTTTCACCGCGTCAAGGATACCAAACAACAGGCTGACAAGCATCACCGGCGCGATGATGCGCGGCGCGCTGTGCCACCAACGCAGGGTGAAGCTCAGCACCACCAGCACGATGCACGGCGGGTAAATCGCGGTCAGCACCGGAATGGAGATCTGGATCAGGTGGCTCAGGCCGAGGTTGGACACCACCATCGAGAACAGGCCCAGGATAAACACCAGCGTCTTGTACGAGAACGGCAGGTATTGTGCGAAGAACTCGGCGCAGGCGCAGGTCAGGCCGACTGCGGTCACCATACAGGCGATGAAGATCAGCGCCGCCAGGAAGAAGCTGCCCAGGCCGCCGAAGGTGTTCTGAACGTAAGCGTGCAGGATCACCGCGCCGTTGGTGGCGTCAGGCACCAGCGCGCCGCTGCCGGAGCCCAGCTTGAACAGGCTCAGGTAAACCAGCGTCAGGCCCACGCCGGCAATCAAACCGGCCAAGATGGTGTAACGGGTCAACAGACCGGCGTCTTTCACGCCGCGCGAGCGCGCCGCGTTGACGATAACGATGCCGAATACCAGCGCACCCAGCGTATCCATGGTCAGATAGCCGTTAACGAAGCCGGAGGAGAAAGGCACGCTCTGGTAAGCCGCCGTCGCCGGAATCGGCGCGCCGGCAGGCCACAACAGCGCGGCGATGCCCAATACGGCCAGCGCCACAATCTTCAGCGGTGCCAGCACGTGGCCGACGGTGTCGAGCAGGCGGCCCGGATACAGGGAGATGCCGATCACCAGCGCGAAGTACACCAGGCTGTAGATGAACAGCGGCATGGCGCCGTCGCCGGTCAGCGGGGCGATACCCACTTCAAACGACACGGTGGCGGTACGCGGCGTGGCGAACAGCGGGCCGACGGCCAGGTAGCAGACGGTCGCCAGCAGCAGGCCGGCGCCACGGCCAATCGGTGAACTGAGGGCGTCGATGCCGCCGCCGACGCGCGCCAGCGCGATGACGGTGATGACCGGCAGACCAACGGCGGTGATCAGGAAGCCCAGCGCCGCGGTCCAGACGTGTTCACCGGACTGCAAGCCGACCATCGGCGGGAAGATGATATTCCCGGCCCCAACGAATAAGGCAAAGGTCATAAAGCCCAGTGCCAGGATATCTTTTGACGTTAAACGATGACTCATACGATGTCGTGTTGCCTGTTCAAATGAAAAAATATGGTCCGATAGCGTGGTGGCGTGACGCCCCACCCGGTTGCCGGCATGCCCGATCGTTGCAGCGCAAAATAAGCACCCTAAACGCAATAGATCCGGCGTTTATGTCCCTATTCGAAAGTGGCCGCTCATGAAGATGGGCAAAATTTTAGGAGTTATAAAAATGGAGGTTTAATCCGACAACGAAGGCTAAGGTAAACGTTTATAGCGCTTCAAGGCAAGGCGCACGGCGAAAAGCAGAGCTATCGACCATATAAACTTTTGCCACCAGTCGATCATATTGGCTATCAATAAATATACACTACATGATTTGTATCATTTTTGAACAACAGATTCACGAAACGTGAAGCATATATCACTTTACCGCGCGAAAACGCCAATAAATGCCCGGTTTTCGCGTGGCATAAGCTCCGTTTGGCCGTGAAAAAAGGCGAAAATTACGCCGTTTTTGCCGCTTATTGCACCGTGGCCGACGCGAGCGGCTGCAAGCCGAGCGCCTGGCGGGTCTTCTGCAGGGCGGCCGGCGGCAGCGGCAGATAGCCGTCGTGATTGACCAGGCTCTGCCCTGCGGTCGACAGCACGCGGTCGAGGAACGCGGCGGTCAGCGGCTCCAGCGGTTGATTGGGTGCTTTGTTTATATAGATATAGAGATAGCGCGACAGCGGGTAGCGATCGTTGCGCACATTGGCGGCGGTAGGCGCGACATAGTCCTCTCCCGACTCCGCCAACGGCAGCAGCCGCACGCCGCTGGCGCGAAAGCCGATGCTGGCATAGCCGATGCCGTTCAGCGAACCGGCCACCGCCTGCACCACCGAAGCTGAGCCGGGCAGCTCATTGACGCGCGGCATAAAATCGCCGCCGCACAACGCGCGCAGTTTGAAATAGCCGTAGGTGCCGGAAGCCGAGTTGCGGCCGAAGCGCTGCAGCGAGCGCGTCGCCCAGTCGCCACTCAGCCCCAGATCGCCCCAGCGCGTCAGCGGTTTGCTTTCACCGCAGCGCCGGGTGGCGGAGAAAATGCGATCGAGCTGCTGCAGATTGAGGCCGCGCAGCGGGTTGTCCTGATGCACCAACACCACCAGCGCATCCACCGCCACCGGCACCGCCAGCGGCGCATAGCCGTAACGGTGTTCAAACGCTGAAACTTCAGCCGCCTTCATCGGCCGGCTCATCGGGCCCAGCTGCGCGGCGCCCGCCGCCAACGCGGTCGGCGCGGTCGACGAGCCGGCGGCCTGGATCTGCAGGTTAACGTTGGGGTAATGCCGGCTGAAATCCTGCGCCCACAACGCCATCAGATTCGCCAGGGTGTCGGAGCCGACGCTGGACAGGTTGCCCGCCAACATGCCGTCGGGCTGCGCCAGCGCGCCGCGTCCGGCCAGCAGCGCCAGGCAAAGCAACAGCCCTCGGGTTATTCGGGTCATACCGGTGTCTCGCGTTAATTTTTCACCGCATTCTCTGATAAAGCGGCGGGAACAATCAACCGGTTGGGTAAGGTAAAGATAAAGCGCGTGCCGATCCCCGGCTCGCTGAGGATCTCCAGCCGCGCGTCGTGATGGCTGAGCGCGTGTTTGACGATCGCCAGCCCTAACCCGCTGCCGCCGGTTTGGCGCGAACGGGCCTTGTCGACGCGGTAAAAACGCTCGGTCAGGCGCGGAAGGTGTTCGGCGGCGATGCCCGGCCCGTTATCGCTGACCTGGAACTGTGCGCCGTGCGCCGTCTGCTGCCAGCTCACTTCGATATGGGTGCCCTTCGGCGTATGGTTAACCGCGTTGTACACCAGGTTAGACACCGCGCTGCGCAACTGGTCTTCATTACCGAACACGTTGAGCTGTTCGTTCACCCGGAAGGTGATCTCGTGATTGCCACCGCTCAGCGACTGCGCCTCGCGCTGCAACACCCGCAGCATCAGCGGGATATCCACCCGCTCGTTCATGTCGACATTGGGCGCCGCCTCGATGCGCGACAGCGTCAGCAGCTGCTTGACCAGCCCGTCCATCCGGCGGGTCTGCTCTTGCATGGTGCCGAGTGCCTTGCTGCGCAGCGAGCCGTCCTGCTCTTCATCGCCCATCATCTCCAGGTAGCCCTGCAGCACCGTCAGCGGCGTGCGCAGCTCATGGCTGACGTTGGCGAAGAAGTTGCGCCGTGCCCCCTCCAGCTGGCGCATCTGGGTGACGTCGCGCGCCACCATCAGCAGCTGCCCTTCGGAGTAAGGCATTACGCGGAATTCGACGTAGTGTTCGTTGTTCAGCTGCAGCGTCAGCGGGCGCGAGAACTCCTGCTGTTGCAGGTAGTGGCTGAATTCCGGATAGCGCAGCAGGTTGAGGATGTGCTGGCCGTTGTCTTCCGGCCAGCGAAAGCCGAGCAGATGCTGCGCCAGCCCATTACACCAGAAGATATTGCCTTCGACGGTGGTCATCACCACCGCATCAGGCAGCGATTCGGCCCCGCTGCGAAAGCGCTTGATCAGCAGCGCCAGCTCGCGCCGGCGGCGGCGATTGCGCTGCTGCATCTGATACAGGCCATAGAACAGCGGCTCCCAGCTCCAGCGGCCGGGCGGCGGCGTCATGCTGCGGTCGATCCACAGCCAATGGGAAAGTTTGAGCTGGTTGTAGAAATTCCACACCAGCGCAGCCAGCGCAGCCAGCGCGGAGGCCAGCAGGAACCAGGGCAGATAACCGAAAATCAGCCCCAGCAGTAAGGCGGGCAGGCAAAAAAGAGCCAGCTCCAGAGCCAGCCTCTTCCACGACAGACGTTCTAACACGGCATATTCTCCAGCGCGGCGCGATCAGTAGCGCGTTGAGAACCGGTAGCCGGTGCCCCGAACGGTTTGAACCATTTTATCATGCCCACTGGTTTCTAACGCCTTGCGGAGCCGACGGATATGCACGTCAACGGTACGGTCTTCCACATAAACGTTAGTGCCCCAGACGTGATTAAGCAACTGCTCACGGCTATAAACGCGCTCCGGGTGGGTCATAAAGAAGTGCAGCAGCTTGAACTCGGTCGGCCCCATGTCCAACGCCTGATCGTTAGCCATCACGCGGTGGGAGGACGGATCCAGGCTCAGCCCTTGCATTTCAATCACTTCTTCCACCGCCATCGGTGAAATACGGCGCATGACCGCCTTGATGCGCGCCACCAGCTCCTTGGGCGAAAACGGCTTGGTGATATAATCATCCGCCCCCACTTCCAGGCCGCGCACGCGGTCTTCCTCTTCGCCGCGCGCGGTCAGCATCATGACCGGAATATCGCGGGTCAGCGCTTCGCGCTTCATATGTTTGATAAACTGAATGCCGGAACCGCCGGGCAACATCCAGTCGAGCAACACCAAATCAGGGAACGGCTCAGACAGGCGCGTCACGGCGCTGTCATAATCCTCGGCTTCCAACGGTTGGTAACCATTCTGTTCCAACACAAAGCACACCATCTCACGGATCGGCGCTTCGTCTTCCACCACCAGTATGCGTCTTGCCATCGTCAATCCTGCCAATGTGTTAGCGACTTTGCGGGCGCCATTATGCGTCAGTTTTGTGACACTTTTATGAAAAAAAGCGGCTGTTATAGGCAGTAAGCATAGCGATTATTTCCCGGTGCAAAGAAAAATCATTCCGTAGTCGTCGCCATTGCGCCGGGACAGCCGCCGCCGCGGCCTTTATAATCATCGCCATTACCTTTGCATCCGGGAGTGTCATGCGCCTGATCCACACCTCTGACTGGCATCTTGGCCAGTACTTTTTCACCAAAAGCCGCGCCGCCGAGCACCAGGCTTTTCTGAACTGGCTGATCGAACAGATCGAGCAGCAGCAGGTGGATGCGCTGATCGTCGCCGGGGATCTGTTCGATACCGGCTCGCCGCCCAGCTACGCCCGCGAGCTGTACAACCGCTTCGTGGTGGAACTGCAGCGCACCGGCTGCCAACTGGTGGTGTTAGGCGGCAACCACGACTCGGTAGCGACGCTGAACGAATCGCGGGAACTGCTCTCTTGCCTGAACACCACGGTGATCGCGAGTGCGCAGGGCTCCCTTGAGCAGCAGATCGTGGTGCTTAACCGGCGCGACGGTCAGCCGGGCGCCGTGCTGTGCGCCATTCCTTTTCTGCGGCCGCGCGATCTGCTCACCAGCCGCGCCGGCGAATCCGGCGCGCAGAAACAGCAGGCGCTGCAGGAAGCCATCGCCGAACATTACCAAGCGCTGTATCTGGCGGCCTGCGAACGCCGCGAGCAGCTGGGCCTGCCGCTGCCGATCGTCGCCACCGGCCACCTGACCACCGTCGGCGTCACCACCTCTGACTCGGTGCGCGACATCTATATCGGCACCCTCGATGCCTTCCCGGCGCAGGCCTTCCCCCCTGCCGATTACATCGCGCTGGGCCACATCCACCGCGCGCAGAACGTCGCCAAGTCGGAACATATTCGCTATAGCGGCTCACCGATTCCGCTCAGCTTCGATGAACTGGGCAAAGCCAAAAGTGTCTTCCTGGTCGATTTCGCCGACGGCGTCCTGCAGCAGGTAGAAGCGTTAACGATCCCGCAGTTCCAACCCATGCAGCTGATCAAAGGCGATCTGGCCGAAATCGAACGGCAGCTGCAGCAATTTGCCGACTATGCCGGCGAGCTGCCGGTGTGGCTGGATATCGAAGTGGCGACGCAGGACTACCTCAGCGATATCCAGCGCCGTATCCAGCTGATGGCGGATGAGCTGCCGGTGGAAGTGGTGCTGCTGCGACGCAGCAAAGAGCAACGCCGCCAGGCGATCGCGCAGCAGGACAAGGAAACGCTGAACGAGCTGAGCGTCAACGAGGTGTTCGAACGGCGCCTGGCGCAGGAGGCCGACATGCCCGAAGCGCGCCAACGGCGGATGCATCAACTGTTCCGTCAGGTGGTCGATGCGGTGCAGCACAATCCTGAGGAGACCCACCCATGAAGATCCTCAGCCTGCGGTTAAAAAACCTCAACTCGCTGCAGGGCGAGTGGAAAATTGACTTCACCGCCGAACCGTTCGCCAGCAACGGCCTGTTCGCCATTACCGGCCCGACCGGCGCGGGCAAAACCACCCTGCTGGACGCCATCTGCCTGGCGCTGTACCACCAGACGCCGCGTCTCAACGTTACGCCGAGCCAGAATGAACTGATGACCCGCCACACCGCCGAATCGCTGGCGGAGGTCGAATTCGAGGTCAAGGGCGTCGGCTATCGCGCCTTCTGGAGCCAGCGCCGCGCCAAAAACGCGCCGGACGGCAATCTGCAGGCGCCGAAAGTCGAACTGGCGCGGCGCGAGGACGGCAAGATCCTGGCAGATAAAGTACGCGATAAGCTGGAGATCACCGCGGCCATCACCGGGCTGGACTTCGGCCGCTTCACCAAATCGATGATGCTGTCTCAGGGGCAGTTCGCCGCGTTCCTCAACGCCGACGCCAACGATCGCGCCGAGCTGTTGGAAGAGCTGACCGGCACCGAAATCTATGGGCGGCTGTCCGAACAGGTGTTCGAATCCCACAAGCAGGCCAAAACCGACCTGGATGCGTTGCACCAGCGCGCCAGCGGCATCGAACTGCTGAACGATGAACAGCGCCACTCCCTGACTGAACGGCTGACGGCACTGAGCGCGCAGGAAAGCGCTCTCGGCAAGCAAACCCAGCAACAGCAACAGGCGCTGAGCTGGCTGCAGCAATGGCAGCGCCTCCAGCAACAGCAAAACGAAGGGCAACGGCGGCTGGAAACCGCCCAGCGCGAGCAGGCCGAGGCCGCCCCGCAGCTGCAGCGGCTGGCGCTGAGCGAACCGGCCGAGAAATTGCGGCCGCTGCGCGGCGAACGCGATCGCTGCCGCGCCGAGCTGCAGACGATACAACAGCAGGCAGCCCAGCTGACGCAGCAACAGGAGCAGCACTCGGCGCAGCTGGCGCCGCTGCAGCAGGCGGTGGAAAAGGCCCGTCTGGCGCAGCAAGCTCATGCCGAGCATATGCGGCAACAGCAACAGCTGATCGATGACCAGGTCGCCCCGCTCGACCATCAGATCGCCCAACTGCAGTCGACGCAGGCCGAGCGGCGACAGGCCGGCGATGCCGCTGCGCAGCAGTGCGCCCAGCAGCAGACCGCCCTGGAGCAGCTCACCGCCCAGCGCAGCCAACTGACGGCGCAGGCCGCACAGCATCAGCAGCAGCTGAACGCGCTGACCGAAGCGCTGGCCGCTCAACGGCAACGGCAGCAGGCGCTGGAGGCGCAAACCCCGCTGGCCCCGCTGCGCCAGCGCCTGAGCGCCCTGGCGGATCTGCGCCCGACGCGCCAGCAGTTATTTACGCTCGCTTCCCTTAACCGTCAGACCCGCGAGCGTCTGGCCCGGCAACAGGCGGAGCACGCCGAGCGGCAAACGCAGCTCGCCGGGCTGCAACACCAGTTGGAGAACGCGCGTCAGCAATTCAAACAGCACAAGGCACAGCTGCAGGAAGTGGAGCGGATCCACGAGTTGGAAAAACGCATCGTCAGTCTGGAAGCGGAGCGCGCCCTGTTGCAGAGCGGCGCCCCCTGCCCGCTGTGCGGCTCCACCAGCCACCCGGCGGTGGAGCAATATCAGGCGGTGCAGCCTTCGGCGACGGAACAACGCTTGGTTGAGATGCGCACCCTCGCCGAGCAACTGCAAACCCAGGGCACCGAGCTGCGCACCCGCTGTGAAGGCCTGCAAGAGCAGCAGCAACGCCAGCAGCAGGCTATCGCGCAGGATGAGCAGCAGCTAGCTGCCCAACAGCAGCAGTGGCAGCAGCTCAGCGCGCCGCTGGCATTCGACTTTACGCTGGCGGAGGGCGAGCAACTCAGCGCCTGGCTGAGCGGCTGCGACGACGAAGAGCGGCGCGGGCAGCACGCGCTGCAGCAGCATGAACAGGCGGCGCAGGCGGTACAGCAGGCAAAAGACGCGCTTGCCGCCCTGCAAACACAGCAGCAGCAGGCGCAGCAACAGCTGGCGCTGCTCGAAGAGCGCTTTACGCTGCTGCAGAAAACCCACACCGACAGCTTGCAACAGCAGCAAGACCTGCTTCAACGCTGGCAGGAAGGCGAGAAGACCCTCGCCGAGCGGCGCGCGCAGCGGCTGGCGCTGTTCGGCGAACAGCGGGTCGCCGAGGTGCGCGAACAGCTGCGCGCCAAACAAACCGCCTGTGAACAGGCCAGCTTGCAGGCCGCCGAGCAGTGGCAAAAGGCGCAGGAACTGCGCGAGCGCCTGGCCGGCCAGCAGGCCGGGCTGCAACAACAGCACGCCCAAATGCAGGAACGGCTGCAGCAGGCGGAGCAGCAATGGCAGCAGGCGCTGGCCGACAGCGAATTCGCCGATGAAACTGCCTTCGCCGCCGCGCTGCTGGACGACGCCCTGCGCCGCGAATTGCAGCAGCGCAAAGAGCAGCTGCAACAGCGGCAGGTAGAGGCTGCGGCCCTGCTGGCTCAGGCGACGCAAACGCTGGAGCAGCATCGGCAGAACCGCCCGGAAGGGACGGATGAGGCCAACGCGGATCTCGACGCGCTCACCCAATCGCTGGCCGAGCTGGCACAGCAGTTGAAGGCGCTGCAGCTGAGCCAGGGCGAGCTGCGCAACCAGCTGGAAAGCGACGCCGCCCGCCGTCTCAATCAACAGGCGTTGTTCGAGCAAATCGCCCGCAGCCAGCAAGACTACGACGACTGGAGCTACCTCAACCAGCTGATCGGCTCGAAAGAAGGCGACAAGTTCCGCCGCTTCGCGCAGGGGCTGACGCTCGATCATCTGGTTTATCTGGCCAACCTTCAGCTCGGCCGGCTGCACGGGCGCTACCTGCTGCAGCGCAAAACCAGCGACGCGCTGGAGCTGCAGGTGGTGGACACCTGGCAGGCCGACGCGCTGCGCGATACCCGTACCCTGTCCGGCGGCGAGAGCTTCCTGGTCAGCCTGGCGCTGGCGCTGGCGTTGTCCGATCTGGTCAGCCACAAAACCAGCATCGACTCGCTGTTCCTCGACGAAGGCTTCGGCACGCTGGACGCCGAAACCCTCGATACCGCGCTGGACGCGCTGGACAGCCTGAATGCTTCCGGTAAAACCATTGGCGTGATCAGCCACGTCGAGGCGATGAAAGAGCGCATTCCGGTGCAGATCAAAGTGAAAAAGGTCAACGGGCTCGGCGTCAGCCGGCTGGAGGCGCACTTCAGGCTGGAATGATCCCGCCGTGCGCGGCACAGAAGTGTGACCGCGGCGGCACTCCGCGGTGAAAAGCGTTGAGCCGCGGCGAGCACGGGTTATTATGCAGGCATAACAGGATTGTTACTGTATCCCCTCCGCCGCTCAGGCCGCAGGACAGAAACATAAAATACAGGCAAAACCTGACGCCCGGGATCGCTTCCGGGCGTCAGGTTTTTTCGTTTTCAGGATGCTGAAACACCGGGAAAGACCATGAAAATCGCTAAAATACTCAATAATAACGTGGTGATTACGCTGGACGACCGTCAGGAAGAGACGGTGGTAATGGGAAAAGGAATCGGCTTTAAAAAGAAGCCCGGCGACACGCTGGACGAAAGCCTGATCGAAAAGGTGTTCACCCATAACGGCGGCGAAATCGCCGAGCGCTATAAAGAGCTGCTCTCCGAGATCCCGCTGGCCTGCGTCACCACCGCCGACAGGATTATTACCCTCGCCCGCGAACGGCTGCCGGGCAAGTTGCACAACATCGTCTACATCACGCTGACCGATCATATCCACTTCGCCCTGCAGCGCCATGCGGAAGGGTTGGATATCAAAAATGCGTTGCTGTGGGAGATTAAAAAGCTCTATCCGGCCGAGTTCGCCGTCGGCCTGGAGGCGCTGGCCCTGATCGCCCAACGGCTGGATACCGCATTGCCGGAAGACGAAGCCGGATTTATCGCCCTGCACCTGGTCAACGCCCAGCTTAACGACGAGATGCACAATACGCTGCACATCACCCGCGTGATGCAAGAGATCCTCAACCTGGTCAAATACCACTTCCGCTTTGATTACAACGAGGAGGCACTGAGCTACCACCGTTTCGTCACCCATTTGAAATTCTTCGCCCAGCGCCTGCTGGGGAAAAACTACGTCGACAGCGACGACGACTCGCTGTATCAGGTGGTGAAAGAGAAATACCGTGAGTCATTCGCCTGCGCCGGCAAGATCAACCGCCACATCGAAAAACACTATCAGCATCAGCTCACCACGGAAGAGATGATGTTCCTGACCATTCATATCGAACGAGTGCGCAGCGAAAGCGAGGAAAAACCGGATTAACGGCGGGCGTCCGCCACCCGCACGCCGTACTGCGGAAACACCGCGTCGGCAGAGATCAGCGTCAGCCCTTCGGCCTGCGCCTGTGCGATCAGCATGCGATCGAAAGGATCCTGATGATAGGGCGGCAGTTGCCCGGCCTGTTGGCAGTGAAAGGCGTCCATCGGCAGCGACAGAAAATCTTCGGCCTCGATGATCGCAAAGATGTCCTCCGGCAGCGCCAGCTTGCCCAGCGCCTGTTTGATCGAGATCTCCCAAATGCTGGCCGCGCTGACGTACACCGCATTGCCCGGATCGGCGATCTGCCTTTTGGCGTTCGCGCCCAGGCAGGCGTCATCAATCAGCCACCACAGCAATGTGTGGGTATCCAGCAGCAGACGCTTCATTCATCGCCCTCAAACAGCGCCGCAATGGCCGCATCCCCCGCGTTGAAATCCGCCGGTACGGTGAACTTGCCCTTGGCGGCACCGGGGCGGCGCGCTTCGCCCTGGATGGCGACCAGCTGTACGTACGGCTTCCCTGCTTTTGCAATAATCACGGTTTCTCCCTCCGCGGCTCTATCTGCCAACTGGCTCAGATTGGATTTGGCTTCGTGCATATTGGCCTGAATTGCCATACGCGTCCTCCTTAGCTAAGTTAGCTAAAGCATAAAGCGCCGTCCAGTTTTTGTACAGGGAGTCGTTTAAAGCGCGAGCAGTCTCGCGCTTTGTTGCAACGCTTAGCGCTGCTGTTGCGGCCACAGCCAGGCCGCACCGCGTACGCCGCTGGAGTCGCCGTGCACCGCCTTGCGGATCGGCGTTTCACACTCGCCGCCAAATACCCAACCTTTCACCCTTTCAGGCACCGTGCGGTACAGGCGATCCACGTTGCTCATGCCGCCGCCGAGCACCACCACGTCCGGATCCAGAATGTTGATCACGTGCGCCAACGCTTTCGCCAGCCGCATTTCGTAGCGAACGATCGCCTGCTCCGCCAGCGCATCGCCCCGCTCGCTCAGCGCCATGATCTCGTGCCCTTGCAGCGCGTTGCCGCTCAGGCGCGCATAGTCGGTGGCGAAACCGGTGCCGGAAATAAAGGTTTCGATGCAGCCCGGCTTGCCGCAGTAGCACGGCACTTCGCGGGCGTAACGCAGCTCATCGTCATCCTGCCACGGCAGCGGATTGTGGCCCCATTCGCCGGCGATGCCGTTGCCGCCGGAATGCGCCTGGCCGTTCAGCGCCACGCCGGCGCCGCAGCCGGTGCCGATAATGACCGCAAACACGGTTTGCGCGCCGGCGCCTGCGCCGTCGGTAGCTTCCGACACCGCCAGGCAGTTGGCGTCGTTGGCGATACGCACCTCGCGCGCCAACAGCGCCGACAGATCCTTGTCCAACGGTTGGCCGTTGAGCCATACCGAGTTGGCGTTTTTCACCCGCCCGGTAAATGGCGACAGCGTGCCGGGAATGCCGATCCCGACCGATCCCTGTTCGCCGGTATGATCTTCCGCCAGTTTCACCAGCCCGGCGATCGCCGCCAGGGTTTGCCCGTAGTCATGGCGCGGCGTGGCGATACGATGGCGAAACAGCTCCCGCCCGTCGTCCGCCAACGCAATCACTTCAATTTTTGTCCCGCCCAAATCGATGCCAATGCGCACGTTTTTTTCTCCTCGATGCAGCGCAGCGTTGCCACAGCCTAATGTAAGCGCGCGGATGAATCACCTGTTTCCCTCTCCCCGGCCAGGCCTTTTCCGCTGCGTACGGCGACGCAATTCGGAGAGAATGGGGCGATTTTTCAGCGTCAATTCGTTATCATGCCGCCCTGCTTTTGACGAATCAGCGTGCCGAACGCACGCCCAGCCAGGGATAACATTATGCTGTGGTTTAAGAATTTGATGGTTTACCGTTTGAGCCGCGAAGTGGCGTTAAACGCGGATGAAATGGAAAAACAACTCAGCGCGTTCGCCTTCACGCCGTGCGGCAGCCAGGACATGGCGAAGACCGGCTGGGTCTCCCCGATGGGCTCGCACAGCGATGCGCTGACGCACGCGGTCAACGGCCAGATCGTCATCTGCGCGCGCAAGGAAGAGAAAATCCTGCCGTCGCCGGTCATCAAGCAAGAGCTGCAGGCCAAGATTGAGCGCCTGGAGGCGGAACAACACCGCAAACTGAAGAAAACCGAGAAAGACGCGCTGAAGGACGAAGTGCTGCACAGCCTGCTGCCGCGCGCGTTCAGCCGCTTCAACCAGACCTTCATGTGGATAGACACCGTCAACGATCTGATCATGGTCGATGCCGCCAGCGCCAAACGCGCCGAAGATACGCTGGCGCTGCTGCGCAAAAGCCTCGGCTCGCTGCCGGTGGTGCCGCTGACCATGGAAAGCCCGATCGAACTGACGCTGACCGAATGGGTGCGTTCCGGCGAGATGCCGGCCGGCTTCGCCATTCAGGATGAAGCGGAACTGAAAGCGATTCTGGAAGAAGGCGGCGTGATCCGCTGCAAGAAACAGAATCTGATCAGCGACGAAATCGCGGTGCATATCGAAGCCGGCAAGCTGGTGACCAAACTGGCGGTGGACTGGCAGGAGCGCATTCAGCTGATGCTGTCGGACGACGGCTCGCTCAAGCGCCTGAAGTTCGCCGACACGCTGCGCGAGCAGAACGACGATATCGATCGCGACGACTTCGCCCAGCGCTTTGACGCCGACTTTATCCTGATGACCAGCGAGCTGGCGGCGTTGATCAAAAACACCATCGAAGCGCTCGGCGGCGAAGCCCAGCGTTAATCCCGCCGCAGAAACGACCAGGGCCCAGCATCCGCTGAGCCCTGCGTTCCCCTAACGAACAAAATTTATTTGCTCAGATAGCGGCACAGATAGGCGGTCGCGTCGGCCACCTGCAGGTTGAATTCGCTGTGCCCCGGCACGAAGAACTTCTCGCCCGGCGTAAACACCTGCCAGTCCGGCGCCCCCGGCAGCAGCACTTTCAGCGCCCCGGTGATCACCGTCATTTCTTCCGGTTGCGCGGTGGAGAAGGTGTATTCCCCCTCTTCCATCACGCCCACGCTGGTAAGACCGATGCTGCTACTGTCAAAACCGATAGACTTCACTTTTCCGGCAAAATACTCATTCACTTTCAGCATAGACTGGCACCCGCGTAATCATCTTGATGGAAAATCCATATTGGGGGATTGCGGTTGATCTGTCACTGGTTTTTCGCGCGAAATGCGATCGCGGCGCAGAGGAAAAGGTTACCGTGCGCAACGCCCAGGCCGTCGACATGAAACAACCGCGTCAAAAACCCGCGCCGCGCAAACTGAAATCGATCGGCAACGTCAATTCCACCGTGCCGTTGACGTAAGCATCCGCCGGCGGCGTAGGCAACGGCGAAGCGCGTTTGACCAGCGCCTGGATTTCGCGATCCAGCGACGGCAGCCCGGCGCTGCTGACCAGCGTCACCGCCAGCACATGGCCCTGCCTGTCCAACGTGAAACGCACCTGCCCGACGCCCTGGCGCTTCAGCCGCAATGCGTCTTTGGGGTAACGCTTAAAGCGATTAAGGCGGCTGTTGATGCGGCTGCGCCAGCTATCCTCCCCCGCCTGCGCATAGGGCGTCAGGCGGGTTTGCGGCGCGGCCGTTTTATCCGCTCGGCCCGGCGGCGGTGCGCCGACGCTTTGCTCCTGAACCTTCGGCGGCGCGATCGTTTTCTCCTGCGGCGGCGTGCGCGGCGGGAGCGTTTTCTTCACCGGCTTGGGCGGTTTTTTCTGCTTCGGCGGTACGGCGATGTTCGGCCGTACGGCTTCAGGCACCTTCACCGTCGGCAAGGGTTCCGGCGGCGCCGGCGGTTCAACCTGAGGCGGCGGCGTCCTTTCTCCCGGCGGTTGTTTTACCTCGGCCGGGGCCTGTGGTGCGGCGGCCATCACCACCATGACCGCCGGCGGCGGCACCCACGGCGGCGCGGCCTTGTCTCGCCAGGGCCAGAGCAGCGCCGCGGCCAGCAGGTGCAACGCCAGCACCAGCACCAGGCAACGGCGCCAGGGCATGGCGGCGCCGGGCGCGGCGAAAGGCAGCGGAGAAACTGACATGCTCACTCTTCCGTCAGCGCCAGGTGAAGGCGATCGGTCAGCGGTTTGAACAGGTAGTTCATCATCGAACGCTCGCCGGTGCGGATGAACCCTTCGACCGGCATCCCCGGGCGGATCTCCAACCCGTTCAACCGCTGCAGACCCGCTTCGCTGACCTTGGCGCGCACGCTGTAATAGGGCGCACCGCTTTTCTCGTCGGTCAAGCGATCGGCCCCGACCAGCGTCACTTCGCCCTCAACGCGCGGCGTGGTGCTTTGGTTAAACGCCGAGAACAACAGCTCGACCGGCAACCCCACCTGCACCTTGTCGATCAGCTCGACCGGGATACGTGCCTCCACCTGCAGCCCCCGATCGCTGGGCACGATCTCCATCAGCTGCTGACCGGCGCCGATCACGCCGCCCTCGGTGAACACGCTCAGCCCCACCACGGTGCCCGCCACCGGCGCTTTCACCTGCGTATGGCCCAGATCGGCCTCCGCCTTGGCCAGGCGGTTATCCAGTTCGTCCAGCTTCATCCGCACCTCGGCCAGCTGGCTGCTGACCTCTTTCTGATACTCTTCCCGCCGCTGGATCGCCCGCAGCTTCAGCTCCAGGATCTGGCGGCCCAGACGGCCGATATTGCCCGTGTCTTCGGACGCTTGGCCGTCGATCTGCGCATACTGCCCTTCCAGATCCAGCAGCCGGTTGCGCGCCACATACCCCTGCGCCGCCAGCTTGCGCATGCCGCCCAGCTGCTCCTGCAACATGGCCTTTTGCCGCTGTTTGCTGGCGTAAGACTGCCGGATCCCCTCCAGCATCGCCTGCGATCCGGCGATGCTCTCCGCGATCGCCGCCAGCTCGCTCTGCAACGCCGCACGGCGGCTGGTGAATAGCTGCTGTTGCAACAGCATCAACGACATCACCTCCGGCTCCTCCCGCCGCTCTTGCAACAACGCGGGGAAAACGATCGCCTGCAGGCCGTCGCGCTCGGCCTGCAGCCGCGCCTGCTGCGCGGCGTTGCTCAACTGCTGGCTGCGCAGCGCATCGCGCTGGGTGCGGCTGTCGACGGTATCCATCAGCAACAGCACCTGCCCGGCGCGGACCCGGTCACCCTCATGCACCTGAATTTGCGACACCACGCCGCCGCTCGGGTGCTGTACCGCCTTGCGGTTACCGGCCACCACCACGCTGCCGGAAACCGGCACGCCCTTATCCAACGGCGCCAACAGCCCCCACAGCAGGAAGCCGCCAAATCCCAGCAGCACCAGCCAGCCGCCGAGCCGCAGATGGCGCCCTTCGTCGAACTGTCGGGAAAGGGCGTCGATATCGCCGGGGATCACACTCTGATTGCTCATACTTTTCGTTCACCGCTGGCCGTTTTGGCAAAGTTGGCGTAGTTGACGTTGAAGCCGCCGCTGCTGCGGCCGGCATTGGCCGGTACGGCAGCGGGCGCAAAACCAGGCAGTTTCTTCAGGATGGCGTCGCTGGGGCCGAAGTGCTGCACCTGACCGGCAGCCAGCACCAGCAATTTGTCGGTCGTCGCCAGGATCGCCGGTTTATGAGTCACCAACACGATGGTGGTGCCGCGCGCCTTCAGCGCTTCGATCGCCCGTTGCAGCGCCTCTTCCCCTTCACGATCGAGGTTGGCATTCGGTTCATCCAGCACCACCAACGCCGGAGAGCCATACAGCGCGCGCGCCAACGCCACCCGCTGACGCTGGCCGCCGGACAGGCCGCTGCCGCCCTCGCCCAGCTCGGTTTCATACCCTTTGGGCAAATGCAGGATCAATTGGTGCACGCCGGCCAGCGCGGCAGCGGCCACCACCTTCTCGGCGTCAACCTGGCCAAAGCGGGCGATGTTTTCCGTCAGCGTACCGGCGAACAGCTGGATATCCTGCGGCAGATAGCCGATATGCGGCCCCAGCTGCTGTTTGTCCCACTGCCGGAGATCCGCGCCGTCCAGCCGCACGTCGCCGCTGAGCGGCGTCAGCGCGCCGACCAGTTGGCGCATCAGCAGCGTTTTGCCGGAGCCGGATGCGCCAATGACGCCCAGCACCTCGCCGGCCTCCAGACGAAAACTGACGCCGTGCAACACCGGTGCGCTCCCCCCGGGCGCAGCGGCGGTCAGCTGATTCACGGCCAATGTGCCGCTGGGCGCCGGCAGCGGCAGGCTCGCCGCCTGCGGCGGGTTGGCGGCCAGCATAACCTCCAGCCGCTGCAGGGACTGGCGCGCCGACGACCACTGCTTCCAGGCGCCGATCAGCTGATCGATCGGCCCCAACACCCTGCCAATCAGGATCGATCCGGCGATCATCATGCCCGGCGTAATGTCGCCGTTGACCGCCAGCAGCGCGCCACAGCCCAACATCAGCGACTGCAGCGCCAGCCGCACGGTTTTCGACCAGGCGGTGACGGCGGCGATTTTCTCGCTGGCGCGGTTCTGCAACAGCAGGAACTGCTGATGCTGCCGCAGCCAGCGCAGGCGCAAATCGGTCAGCATCCCCATGGCGGCGATGGCCTCCGCATTGCGCAGGTTGCCGTTGGCCTGCTGCGTGGCGCTCAGCGCGACCCGGCCGGCCTCCGCGAGCGGCGCCTGCGACACCCGCTGGTTGAGCCAGGCCAGCAGCACCAGCACGATCACCCCGGCGCTGGCCAACGCGCCAAGCCAGGGGTGGAGCAGAAAAACCACCAGCAGATAAACCGGGAACCAGGGAGCATCGAAAAAGGCGAACAGCGCATTGCCGGTGGCGAACTGGCGCAGGTTGGTCAGATCGTTCAGCGCCTGCCCCGCCAGCGGGTTGCCGGTTTTCAGATTGGTTTCGAAGGCGGCGTCGTAGACCCGCTGATTCAGGCGCATATCCATCTGGGCGCCGAGGCGGATCACCACCTGACTGCGCACCCACTCCAGCAACCCCATAAACAGGTAAAGGCCGACCACCATCAGGGTCAGCATCGCCAGCGTCATGCGGTTGCCCGACGGCAACACGCGATCGTAGACCTGCAACATGTACAGCGCCGGGGCCAGCATCAGCAGGTTGATCACCGCGGTAAACAGCGCGATGCCCCAAAATCCGCGCCGGTATGCGGCCAGCACGCTCATCACTTCTCCGCGCCTGACGGCGTTTTTCATGGCGTTTTCCATCGGCTAAAAACGAGAAAATGCCCGCCGGGGCGCGCGGCGCCGGCGGGCAAACGGCCGCGATCAGGCCGCCAGCAGTTCCGGGCTGTCGGCATGCTGCACGCCCACCGCCGTCGCCGCCGCCACCTGATCGAAGGTGGAATTGACGCTCAGGCCGTAGTCGTCGAGGATGCCGTTCAGCGCGGTTTCCAGCGCGCCGGTATCGCCGGACATCAGGCCGTACACCACCTGGTGCACCACGCCATCGTGGCCCTGCGCCTGCAGGCTGCTGAGGTTCAGGCCGCCGAAGCTGACGTCAGGCACCTGGATGTTGTACGGCGTGGAGCCGCCGCCGTTCAGGCCATCGCCAAACGACAGCGAATCCAGCTGGCCGTACAGGGTGTGCGCCGGGGCATTGAACAAGGTGTAGGTCAGGTTGCCGCCCGCCACGAACGAGGTAACGTTGTTGGCGGTGCTGGTCACGGCGTATTGGCTGCCGGACAGGCTGCCGCCATAGAAGCCGCCGCTGTTGGAGTCGGTGACGTTACCGTTGGTGTGGTTGATATCGCCAAATGACGACGCCCACTCGTTCAGATAGTTATGGATGCTGTAGCTGCCGAAGCTGCTGTCATAGTTGACTGAAAATGCCATTTCTCTATCTCCATTGATGAATGGCGCCCCTTGCGAGGCCGCCCTTGTGCTCAAGAATGAGCAACGCCCTTTTACTGCTTAAAAACGGTATTCCACCCCGCCCTGCACGGTGCGGCCGCGCCCCAGCGTGTTGGCCAGCGTCTCGCCGTAGCTGACGACGTAGGCGCGGTTGGTCAGATTCTCCACCGAGCCGCGCAGCGTCAGGCTGTCGGTCAGCTTGTAGCTGGCGTACAGATCGAACAGGGTGTACTTCGGCCAGTCGGCCAGATACGGGTAGTTGGACGGCACCGAACTGTCCTGATAGCCCGGCGCGAAGCGCACGGTCACCCCGGCGTCCAGCTTGCGATCGAAAGCGCGGCCGCCCAGCGTGACCGAGCCGCGATCGCCCGGCAGATAGGCGGCCGTGCCGAACTGCGAGCCCCCGTCGCACGTGACGGCATCATTGGACGCGGCATCCGGTTCAACATAGAAGTTGCCGCGGCGCGAACCGTCGCCATAGCGCAGACGCCCTCCCAGCCAGGCTTTGTTCGAGCAGAACTCGTTTTTGCCGATCATGTGGGTGTAGGTCAGGTCGGCGTAGAACACCCCGGCGTCATAGTTGAGCTGGTACTCCAGCCCGCGGAAGCGGGTTTTCGACAGGTTGTTAACGTAAGCGGCATTGCCGATGCTCGGCTGCACCAGCCCCGGTTTATTGCGGTCTATCGCCAGGTTGATGTAGTTATCCACTTTGGTATCGAAGTAGGCCACCTTCGCCACCAACCGATCGCCCTCAAACCACAGATCCGGCTGCTGCACGTTGAACCCGACTTCCCAGGCGCGCGAGCGCTCGGGCTGCAGGAACGGGTTAGGGTATTGCGTGGAAGAACTGTGCGCGCTGCCGTTGGTCAGCGTTTCGGTGATCGCCGGCGGCCGCCAGGATTTGCCGTAGGTGGAATACAGCTCCAGCCACTCCACGCCGGGGCGCACCGCCACCGCCAGCGTCGGCGACAGTTTGCCCTGATCGCGGTCAACCGCCCAATCCTCGCGGGTCGTGGTTGAACAGCCGGTCAGACGCGGCGCTTTGCAAGGATTGTCAATCGTGTAGCGTTGCCCATCCTTGGCCAAATCCGGATAGCTCAGGCCGGTCTGGCCGCGCAGGCGATAGCGGTCGTAACGCAGCCCGCCCTCCAACGTCAGCCAGCCGTCGTAGTCGTAGGTCAGGTTGGCGAACAGGCTGGCTACCGAACGGTTGCCGGCCGGCGTCACCCCTTCCATGCCCTGACGGGAAGAGTCGCTGGTCGCCTTGTCGTAATAGAACTCCAGCCCGTAGTTGGCGCGGAAGTCATGCCCCGGCGCCAGGCTGAAGCGCGAGGTGTTTTGCGCCTGCGCGCCATAGGTACGCAGCCGGGTACGCGTCGCGTAGCCGTTGTTCAGCAGCGAGCTGGTGCTGTAGGTGTCGCTGTCGTCCTGAGTATCGACGTAATACAGCTTGGCCTGAAAATCGAGCCAGTCGACGCCTTCCGGTGCCAGGCTGTAATCAAACGCCGCGTTGCGCGCCATCACGTCGCTGTAACCGGTGCGCTTCCAGCCCAGTTCATAGGGTGGGCGAGTGCCCAGGTTGGTCAGAGTGCCGGCGATCGGCGACGCGGTCTGGGTCTGCAGATAGCTCAGCTGCAGGCGCTGATTGGCGGGCAGGTTCCAGCCCACCTTGGCCAGCCGCGAGTGCATGCGGTAATTTGTGTCGGGGATTTTGTTGTTCTTGATGCTCTCGGCGTAGCGATCGTAATTGCCGGTGTCGTTATTGATGCGAATGTTGCCGATATCGCCCTTGTTGCCGGGCCAATAGTCGCCGAGGTGGCGTTCACTGGCGGCCAGCAGGATATCGCCGGTTTCGTTGCCCAATGCCAGTATGCCGCTGCCGATGAAGTGGGTGCCGTTATCGCCGGTGCTGGCGTGCAGCTTGCCGCCCAGCTCTTTGCCCGGCGCCAGGAAATCGCTCGCGCTGACGGTATTGAAGGTGGCGATACCGCCGAGCGTACCGGCGCTGCCCATGCCGCCGGAGGTGCCCTTGTCGATGGTCACGCCGGACAGCAGCTCGGAATCGATGTACATGGTGCCGTTACGCTGGCCATGGCCGCTCTTTTGAAAATTCTGCCGCATGCCGTCGATGTTCATGTTCACCCGGCCATAGTCTTGTATGCCGCGGATGTTGACCGACAGCGCCGGATCTTGCTGGCTGACGCTGGAATAGGCCCCCGTCGTCTGCTCCAGAATATCGGCCGCGTGTCGCGCCGGGCGGTTATCCATCTGTTCGCGGCTGATGACGCTGACCGAGCGCGGTTCGTCGTAAACCCAATCGTTGGCGTTGATGCCGCCGGCGCCCAGCACCGTCAGGCTATCCAGCGCCAGCGCACCGCCGTCGCCGTTTGCCGTCGGCAGCCGGCTCAATACGATCTGCCCCTGCGGCTGCAGGCGGAAAGCCACCGGATTGTCGCCAATCAAGCGCCGCAGGCCCTGTTCAACGCTCATGCTGCCGTTCAGCGCCGCCGCCTGCATGCCGTCGAGCTTCACCTCGTCGAAAAATACCTGCATATCGGCCTGCTCGGCGAAGCGCAACATGGCGCTCTGCAGCGGCTGCGCCGCAATGTTGAAATGCTTTTGCTGTGCGGCCTGCGCGCTGCTCGCGTCAGCCTGGGCGGCGAGCGCCACCGCCGGCTGAGTCAGCATCATCGCCGCCAGCGCGGCGCGTACCGCCGTGGCCAATCGGCCGGCCGGCGTGGTTCCCTTGTGAATAAACATGCGTGTGTGTTCCACCCGAAAGAATGCCAAACCAAGTGATAATGGAAATCAATATCGTTTAAACATAAGGACGTTCCGGGAGGCAAAAACCCGTAAAGATTTTTTACAGAAAGTGAAAATAGCGGCGAAACGGGCATCCCGGCCCGCCTTTGCCGCTCAGTAAAGCAGCGTGATGCCGGGGAGATTCAGCTGGCGGGCGGAGAGTTCCTGACGAATGGCGCCGACGCCGTCGTCGAGTTTATTGAGCGCGAACACGCCGCTCACCGTGCGCGCTCTTAGCGCAGGATTGACCGCCACGATGCGGGTCTCGCGATAGCGGTTAAGCTGCGCGAGCGCCTGCGTCAGCGGTTGGCGGTCGATCACCAGCCAGCCGCGTCGCCAGGCGTCATCGCCGGCCGTTTGCCGCGTCAGCTGCAGCTGCCCGTTGCGGTAATGCGCCGCCTGGCGTTGCGCGACCACCAGCGAGCGCTCGCCGCGCTCAAGCGTCACCCGCACGCTGTGCTGATGCACGCTGACGTCCACGCCCTGCTCGGTGCGCGCCACGCTGAACTCGGTGCCCAGCGCCTGCGTAACGCCGTTTTTCGCCACCACCCTGAACGGGCGGCTTTCCGCCCCGCCCAACGGCGCGACGATAAAATAGGCGGCGCCGCTCAGCAGCCGCACCTTGCGCTCGCCTGCGGAATACGCCAGCGCGATCGCGCTGCCGCTGTCCAGCGCCACCCGGCTGCCGTCCGGCAGCGCGACTTCTCGCACCTCGCCGCGAACGGTTTGATAATCGGCCTGCATGCCGATCCACAGATCCGGCCCGCGATAAACGCCGAATGATACGGCGAGCGCCACCGCCGCTGCCACCGCCCAGCGGGGCCATCGATGGCGAGATGGCGTTTTCAGCGCCGCCACCTGCGGCTGTAAGGCCTGCCGCTGCTCAGGCGGCAGCTGCCCAAGCACCGTCCACAGCAGGCGAGCCTGACGCAGCGCCGCCGGATGCTGCGGATCGGCGGCCAGCCAGGCGTCCAACGCTCGCCGCCGATCGGCCGGCAGCGCCCCTTCGGCCAAGCTCACGGCCCAGGCGGCCGCCTGCTGTCGCGCCTGCGCGGTTAGCGGTTTCATAATGGCATAGACCTCTGTTTTTTCTGGTTATAAGTTAAGACGTCTGAGGGCGGATAAACCCGTAAAAAAATTGCCATTATTGTTCTTCCATCCGCGCCATCAGCCGCTCGAGCGCGCTGGCCAGGTGTTTTTCCACCGTGCTGAGCGACACGCCCAGCTGCGCCGCCACCTGCGCCTGGGTCAGGCCATCGAGCCGGTTAAGGCGGAAAATCTGCTGCGTGCGCGGCGGCATGTCCGCCAGCGCCTGCTGCAACAGCTGCAGCAATTGGCTATCGATCGCCAGTTGTTCAAGCGCCGGTTCACCGGAGGGATACTGCGCCAGAATGTCGTCTTCGACCGCTTCGGTCTGCCGCCGCTGCTGCTGGCGCAGATGGTCGAGCATCAGGTTTTTGGCGGTTTTGTACAGGTAGGCTTCGATATCGAGAATGTTACCCTGCGGATATTGCTCGGTAAGGCGGGTAAAACTTTCCTGCGCCAAATCCGCGGCCAGCTGAGGGTCGCGCAGTTTGGCGTTCAAATAGGCTTGCAGCGGCCGCATGTGGCGCAGAAACAGCGCCTGCAACTCGGAATTGGACATCTCTTTTCCCAGAAGTGAAACACCCAATAGGGGCGATAAAAATCACATAAATGATTATCATTATCAATATTGTTCTGGGAAATATGTGCTAAGGCAGGAATAAACAGGAAACCGGCCTGGTGCCGGTTTCCGCTGGGCTGCAGGTCAGAGCTCTAACGCCTCGTCCTCATAGCGGTGCTTGGCGTCGAGCGCTTCCTGCTCGGTTTCATGTTCACTGAGCAGCGTATTCGGCTCAATGTCGTCGGTGCGCACTTCAAAACGGCGCAGATGCAGGTTCGGGTCGCCCCGAAACACCTCTACGACGCGGGCGCTCCGTGGATAAGCAGGTTGATCATTTTCGCGCATGCCGTTCTCCCGTGTGTTTCACACAGTAGCAAGTATAGCAGCCGCCCTCATTCCGACACGCGCGAGCCAAGATCGCGATCGCCAGGGGCGCCCGCCAACAGTTCGGTCAGTTCGTCGCAGGTGCAAATGCGGCCTTCACGCACGGTGAAGTGCGCCAGCACCCGCACGCGGCAGCAGGAACCGTCGCGCTTTTCCAGCTCGACCAGATGGTGGGTCAGCACCGCCTCGCCCTGCTCCGCCGCCGCGATCACGCTCAGCGTCATGCGGCGGGTTTGCCGCTTCAGCAGCGCCATGTGTTGCTCAAACTGCTCGAAGTTCAACACCTTGCCATCCACCTGCTGGCGGTAGTCTGCGCTGAAACGGGCGGCGAGCTGCGTCGGCCGATGCTCCGGGCTGGCGACGACCTGCTGCAGCGTATCGAGTACCAGATCCAGTGGGGTAAGTTGAGTCATCATGTTTCTCCGAAATAGGGTGAACGACGATCCTATCCCGGCCAGGCGATGGCATAATAACCACATCAAGACTTTTAATAACGTTAAACGGCCAACATGACGCAGATCCGCAGCCAACGCCTTCAGCATGAAAAAAAGCACCTGACGCCCTGGCACCGGCACAAAGGCGGCCAGATCTATCTCTTGACGCGCGGCATGCTGGCAATGGAACTCCCGGGCCGGCAATGGGCGATCGCCGGCGGTACGCTGGGCTGGCTGCCGCCGGGATGCGCCCATCAGGCGCTGGCCTGCGGCGACGTGGCGGGCTGGAGTCTGTATCTGCCGGTGGAAAGCGTGCCGGAGATGCCGCCGCAGCCGCAGCTGTTCACAGCCTCTGAGCTGTTGCAGGCCCTGGTGGAGCGCATCGCGCAGTTCCCCGCCGGCCCGCTGAGTGCGCCGCAGCGGCGGCTGTTGCAGGTGCTGCTGGACGAAATGCACGCGGCAAGCCGCGCCCCTTTGCAATTGCCGCTGCCGCAGGACGCCCGGTTGCTGAACATCGCCCGGGCGCTGCTGAACGATCCCGCCAGCCCGCGCAGCCAGTGCGACTGGGCCGCCTGGGCCGGGCTCAGCCCGCGCACCCTGAGCCGCCGTTTTCTGCAGGAAACCGGCATCAGCTTCGCGCTGTGGCGCCAGCAGGCACGGGTATTGCGTTCACTGGAGGGATTATCACGCGGCGAAGCGGTCAGCGAGGTGGCCGACGCCTGTGGCTATGACAACGTCAGCGCCTATATCGCCGCCTTTCGCCGCCGCTTCGGCGTCACGCCCGGGGCGTACTTTGCGCCGGCTCGGCAAACGAAATAAGAAAACGGGCGCCCAGCGCCCGAAGAGAAGAAAGGGTTACTTCACCGTCTCACGCGGCAGCACCGCGAGGATTTGTTCCACCACCCGCTGCGGATCGGCGGCGCCGTCTATCACGTAATGTGCGGCGTCCTGATACAGCGCTTCGCGCGCCGCCAGCACCTCGAGCATCTCCTCGGCGATCGGCCTGCCGGTGAGCGTCGGGCGCTGCGCATCTTCCGGGTACTCTTCCAACCGCTGCGCCAACACGCTGGCCGGCGCGCGCAGGTAGATAACGGTGCCATGCTGACGCATAAACTGACGGTTCTCCTCCGCCAGGATCGCCCCGCCGCCGGTGGCAACTATAGTTGACGGTTTGGTCACGGTTTGCAACGCGATGGTCTCGCGGCGGCGGAACCCCAGCCAGCCCTCGCGCTCGACCATTTCCGCCACGCTCATCTGCGCCGCCTGCTGCATAAACAGGTCGGTATCGACGAACTGATAGCCCAACGCCAACGCCAATGCGCTGCCTACCGTGGTCTTGCCGGCTCCGCGAGCGCCTATCATGAACAGGGTTTGTGTCATTACGGGTTGTCCCTTATGCGGTGACTTGAGTGCATTGCATACCAAAATACCGAGCGGGTGCGATGGCGTGGTGGCAGCATCATACCCTGCCCGCTCTGTATTTCAATATTTACGATAGTGTAAATTCCATGGCACAGCGACTGCCTGCGGCAAAGCCGTGCGCCAGATCCTCATCCAGATGCCGCCGCAGGGCAGCCGTGAGCCGCGCGTCGTCGAGCAGCCGGAATCCCAGCCGCCGGTAGTAAGGCGCATTCCACGGCACCTCGATGAAGGTAGTGAGCGTCAGGCGGCCGGCCCCCTGCCGTTTGGCCTCTTCCGCCACCGCGCCGATCAGGCGACGGCCGACGCCCTGACGCTGCCAGGTGCCGGCGACCGACAATTCGGCGATGTGCCAATCGCCCCCCTGAACCTGCACGGCGATAAAACCGGCGCACTCGCCGTTGTCGCTTTCCGCCAGCCATTCACGGCGTTCTGCGATAAACGCGGCATGCTGCTGCGGGGCCATCACCTCGCCTTCGGCGATAAAGCGCCATTCCGGCTGCTGGCGAAACAGCTGCGCCGCCGAACGTTCAACCGCCATCAGATGCACGATATCTTGCTGCTGCGCCAAACGAATCTGCAGGCTCATGGGTTCTCCTTGACGTTGGGGCGGTTATTTAAGCAAATTTCACCGCCCGTGGCTTAGAAATCGATACTGCCGCGCAGCACCACCTCACGCGGTTCCCCCACCGCCACGCGCAAATTACCGCCGCTGGACGGGTAGTAAGTTTTATCAAACAGGTTCTTCACGTTCAGCTGCCATTTCACCCGATAGCCGTTGATCGGCATGGTGTAAGCGGCGAACGCATCGGCAACGGTGTAATTATCCAGGGAGAAACTGTTGGCAGCGTCACCCGGGCGACGGCCCACGTAGCGCGCACCGGCGCCAATGCGCACCTCATCGCCGCTGTAGAAGCCCGGGCTGCCCAGGTTTTGGGTCAGGAACAGCGAGGCGGTGTGGCGCGCCACGTTGGTCATCTCTTTCCCCTTGTTGTCCGGATCGTCCACCACCCGCGCGTCGGTATACGCATAGGAGCCGATCAGGCTCAGCGAATCGGTGAGGTTACCGGCTACGTCCAGCTCCACGCCCTGCGAACGCACGCGTCCGGCGGTGCGCGTCACGGTTTCGCCCTCCACCAGCTCATTGACCATCACGTTGCGCTTGGTGATGTCAAACAGCGCCAGCGTGCCGGTGACGCCGTTCGGCAACGCCAGCTTGCCGCCGACTTCCCACGACTTGCCCTGCTCCGGCGGCAGCGAACCAATTTGGGTGGCGATGGAAGAGTTCGGCTTGAACGACTCGGTATAGCTGCTGTACAGCGACACATAAGGCGTCAGCTTGTACACCACCCCGGCGCGCGGCACCAGCTTGCTGTCCGAGCTGTCGGTATTGGCCTGGAACGGCCGCCCCTTGCCGGCATAGACGTCGAAAGCGTCGTAACGCAGCCCGCCCATCACCAACCATTTATCGGTTAGCTGGATGGAGTCCTGCATAAACCAACCGTAGCTGGTGAGGTTTTCCCGCTGGTCGCTGTCTTTGGCGCTGACCGCCGTCGACGGCGGCATCAGGCCGTATACCGGATGATAGATATTGAAATCGCTGTTCTTTTTGCCGCGGATCATGTCGCCGCGGTAGGTGCGGTTATCTTCAAAATCGAAGCCGAACAGCATCTGGTGGTTGATGCTGCCCCAGTCCACGTCACCATTGAGCGTCAGCTGCACCGCGTTGGCGTGGCTGACAGCGTTGGCGGTCGAGTCGGCCTGGCGGCTCAACACGCCGGTCACCGGGTTCAACGCCGTGGCGCGCGCCTGGTTGTCGCTGTAGCTATTGCGGCTGTAGGCATAGGTCAGCGAGCTTTTCCAGCGCTCGTTGAGCGTCTGATCGATCTGCAGGGTAATGCTGTCCTGATCGCCGCGGGTGGCATTATAGGCTTCGTCGAAACGGCGATCGCGCGGCGTATTCACCGGTTTGCCGGTGCGCGAATCGATAATGGTGCCGCGATCGAACGGCACCAGATATTCCATATGTTCATAGGCCAAGCGCACGGTGGTGTTCTCGCCGTACCACATCAACGAGGGCGCGATCACCGTCTGGCGGTTGCGGCCAAAGTTGCGCCAGTAATCGGTTTCATCGTGATCGACGATCATTCGATAGGCAAACCCCGACGTGCCGAGCGGCCCGATAACGTCGAGCTGGCCGCCGCCGCCGTTGAAGCTGCTGCCCCAGCCTTCCACGTGGGTATGCTGCTGCAGCTGGGGCTTTTTGGTGATCATGTTGATCATCCCGCCCGGCTCGCCCATGCCGTACAGCATCGAGGCCGGCCCCTTGAGCACCTCCACCCGCTCGGTGGTCGGCGTAAAGTTGCGCGCCTGCACCGAGCGCACGCCGTCGCGCAGAATGGAGCCGTCGCGGTTGTCGCCGAAGCCGCGTTTCATGACCGCGTCCTGGGTGCCGCCCAGCGTGTTGGCCTGGGTAATGCCGCTGACGTTGTACAGCGCTTCGTCCAGGCTGCTGACCGCCTGATCGGTAATCACCTGCTGCGGCACCACGTCGATCGCCTGCGGCACGTTCAGCAGGTTGGTTTCGCTGCGGGTGCCGGTGACGCTGGTCAACGGCTGATAGCTCTGCACGCCGTCGGCATCTTTGCGGCCGACCACGACCAGGCTCTCTTCCTGCGGCGCGGCTTTCTCCGCTGCCCACGTCGGCGATGTCGCGCAGGCCGCCAAAGGCAATGCGCACCACCAGCCGCGCTTGTTGTTATTCATTATCTAACTGACTCCAATAGGTCCCTGAAAAAGGTAACGGCAAAAACTGCTGATACAGCTGTTGGAAGGTCTGCTGCGGGTTAATGTCGGCGAACAGATCCGGGTAAAACGCTTTGGCGAACATCTCGACCAGCACCACGTGGTACGGGCTGAGGTAAAAGTTGTGCCAGACGCTCCAGGCGCGGTGATGCTTCACCGCCTGCAGGCTGGCCAGCATCGGCTGTGTGGCGATCAGCCGGCGGAAGCTGTCGGCGGCGTCCTGTTGGCTGACCTGCGGCCCGAGGCGCAGATCGGACAGCCGCTTGCCCTGCGGCCCGGCCATGCCAGTGGCGAGGTAAACGTCAGGATTGGCGCTCAGGATGGTTTCCGGGTTCAGCTCGCCGTACACCCCTTTGACGCTGGCGTTGGCGATGTTGTCGCCGCCGGCGAAGGTCAGCAGATCGCCGAGGTTGCCGTGCGCGGCGGTGGTGCAGCAGGTGTCGCGCCGCCCCAGATGCAGGTGCAGCATCACTTTGGGCTTCGGCCCCTGATAGCCCGCCAGCCGTTGCCGGATCACCGCCATATGCTGCTGATAAAATTCGATGAACTGCTCAGCGCGCTGCTGGCGATTGAGCACTTCGCCCAGCAGCCGCACGCTCGGCACGGTGTTGTTCAGCAGATCGATGCGCAGATCGACGTAGATCACCGCCACGCCGGCCTTGTTCAGCGCGGAAACCAGCAGATCGTTGTCGCCGTCTTCACGCGCGTAGCGCGCCAGGATCACCAGATCCGGCTTCAGCTGCAGCAGGCTTTCAATATTGACCTGGCGGAAGTTATTACCGCTGATAATGGGGATCGCGGCGATCTGCGGGAACTTCTGTGTATAGAGCTGCCAGCTTTGCGCATCGAACCGCGCCAGATCCGCCGGCCAGCCGACGATGCGCTGCGCCGGGTTGCCCGGCTCCAGCAGCGCCAGCGTATACAGCATGCGGCTTTCCCCCACCACGATGCGCTGCGGGTTGTCCGGCACCACGACCTGGCGGCCGGTGATATCGGTCACCGTCTTCGCCTGAGCGGAGAACACGCCGAAGCACAGGGAAAGCAGCAGTAAAATGAGGGAATTGCGCATGATTAAGCCGACACGGGGGAATAGTGTGCGCATGATAATCACTCTCATTAGCACTTGCAATCCTGCACGGCGATTGCCAAAAGAAATCCGGGAAATGGCGCCGAGCGCACGGCGAAACATGGCGAAACCGCTAAAAGAGCGGCTTTAAAAAGTTAAAAAAATGGCGGGGAAATCGGTTAAATAGAGCGGAAACCACCAAAATAGGGAGACATCCATGGGTCAACGCATTATTCCGCTGTCGGAGTGCCCGCAATTTGCCGATGTGTGCGCCGCCTGGGCCTTCGGCCAGTGGGGCTCACAGCACGGCGGATCGCTGGAGCGCACCCAGCAGCGCTTCGCCCAATGCAGCCGGCCGAGCGACGATCATCTGACGTTGATGATGATCGACGGCGATCGCCCGGTGGGCATGGCCAGCCTGTGGCCCAGCGACGATCATCAGCGCCAGGATCTCACCCCGTGGCTGGCCGGCGTCTTCGTGCATCCCGATCACCGCCGCAAGGGCATTGCCCACCGCCTGGAGATGGCGATCGTCGAAGCGGCGCGGCAGCGCCATCATTCGATTTTGCATCTCATCACCGACAAATCGGAAGCGCTGTACGCCGGCTGGGGTTGGCAGCCTCTGGAACGCCGGCGGCAGTATGACGAAGACGTGGTGGTGATGGTGAAAACGCTGTAGTTAACGCGGCGTACAGACATACACCAGCGCCGGCGGGAAATTGCGCACCACCCGCAGGCGCTTCCAGTGAAAATAGCGGGACAGCAATTTTTCCGACAGGTGGCTGTATTGGAACAGCACCAGCGTGCCGTTGCGCGCCAGCAGCCGCTGCCGGGCCTGCTGAAGAATGCGCACGCTGATCCTGACCGGGATCGACAGCAGCGGCAGGCAGGAAAACACCACGTCGTAATCCGAGGCCATTTGGGTCGCCGAATGGGCCATCACCTGCAGCCGCCGATCGTCTATCCCCCGCAGCCGATGCACGAAATGCGGTTGGATCTCGAAAGCCTCCAGCGCCGCATCGGCGCGCATCCGCCCCAGAATGCGTTTGGTCAATACGCCGTCCGCCGCGCCCAGCTCCGCGATCGACAGCGCCCGGGTCCATTCAACCTGGTTCAGCATCGCCTGGCACAGCCACGGGGAAGAAGGCGCCAGCGTACCGACGGTGCGCGGTGAAGCCATAAATTGCTGCAGGTAAGCGAAGTGATTCATCAGTTGCAGCCGGGTCGCATTTAACATTGAGGCCTCCTTGGGTTAAGCCCTCAATGTGAGCCGAATTTCTTAAGTATTCATTAACATGATTCCGAAAGCGGCGGACACAGTTGTAATAAAATGCAACCTCAGCCGCAGTGGAAAAATGAAAAACGGTCGTAATAATGACCTGAAAATAAGCCGCCCACGCGCGCCCTATCAGATAATTATTACGACCGTTTATTTTATTGGCCACGTTGCCGTGGCCAGAGGGTAAAAAGCCAACGCTTAGCGATAAATTTCCGCATTGCCACGCCAGTTGCTGGAATCCCCGGGGGTGTCCAAGCCGATAATGCGGTAATGCCCGGCGCCGTCCGCCGCGGCTTTTTCTTTCAGGGCGTGAATGGCGTCATGCGGTGAGCCGCTAATGCCGGAAACCGACACCACGCCGAGGCTTTGCAGATTGGCGGCCTGTTCGCTGTTGACCTGTTTCACCGACGACAGCGGCGCGGCGAAAGTGGAGAAGGAAGCGGCGGCGATCAATACTGCTGCGATGCTTGGGATAAGTTTCATGATTGACTCCAGGTGTTCTTGTTTATTAGCTCGTTGTCAGTGATGTTAATTATCCGCTAGCCAATGAAAACGGACGTCATGCAACGTAAAGAACATCAATCATTGTGAGGAGAATAAGGAGGAAGTGAGAGCGAGTGTGTATTTTAAGGCGGAAATGACTTTATAGGATTCACCTTACCCCTATTTGATGAACAATTAAAGACGGGGAGAAAGAAAGAACGCGCGCCGCCGCTATTTAAGATTTTTTACCCGCCGGGGCGCGCTGAGCTACGCTGATTTTGTGGCTTACCCTTTTAAGGAAGAACGCTTATGTCGCAAAACCTGCTGCGCGTGCGTGACGGTCAGGGCGCTTCGGTCTCGTTTTCCGAGCTGCTGTTCGATCTGATCTACGTTTTCGCCGTGACCCAACTTTCCCACTATTTGTTGCATCACCTGACGCTGACCGGCGCGCTGGAAACCCTGTTGCTGTGGTTCGCCGTCTGGCTGGCCTGGCAATACACCGCCTGGGTCACCAACTGGTTTAATCCGGATACCCGTCAGATCCGCCTGCTGCTGTTCGCTATCATGCTGCTGGGGCTGTTCGCCGCCGCCGCACTGCCGCAGGCGTTTGGCGAGCGTGGCCTGATCTTCGCGCTGTTCTATGTCGCTATTCAGGTCGGACGCTCCGTCACGGTACTGCGCCTGCTGGCGCCCGGTCATCCGTTAAAACGAAACTTTCACCGCATTCTCGGCTGGCTGTGCATCTCCGCCGTCTTCTGGATCGCCGGTGGGCTGGCGGAAGGCAACGCCCGCCTGGCGCTATGGGCGGTCGCCGTCTTGTGCGAATACGTCTCGCCGATGTTCGGCTTCCGGCTGCCGGTGCTGGGGCGCTCGGACAGCAGCAGCGAGTGGACCATCGAGGGTCACCATCTGGCGGAACGCTGCCAGCTGTTCGTGATCGTGGCGCTGGGGGAAACCATTCTGATCACCGGCGCCACCCTGAGCGAGATGGAAAGCTGGAGCCTGCCGGTGCTCATCGCCTCGCTGGTGGCCTTTCTCGGCAGCCTGGCGATGTGGTGGGTCTACTTCGACACCAGCAGCAAAGCCGGCAGCCACGCCATCAGCCAGGCGGAAAACCCCGGCCAGCTGGGCGCTTACTTCCATTACGTGCACGTCGCGCTGGTGGGGGCGATCATCGTCTGCGCCGTGGCCAACGAGCTGGTGATCGCCCATCCCGACGGCCGCATCCAAAACGCCACGGCGGCGGTGTTGCTGCTCGGCCCGGCACTCTACCTGTTCGCCAACGCGCTGTATAAACGGCTGGTGTATCATCGCTTCCCGCTGTCGCACCTGGTGGGGCTGCTGGCGCTGGCGGTATTGGCCCCCGTCGCCTATTTAACCGATCTGCTGATGGTCAATGGCCTGACGACGCTGATCATGGTGGTGGTGGCGGTGTGGGAGAGCATCTCGCGCGGCAGAGCGCCGCAGCGACACGCGGAAGCCTGAAGCAAACGGGGGCGTCACCGCCCCCGCTGTGAGATTGATGACAAACCTCATGCCATTGCCGGGTTTGCAGAGAGCCACGGATAAAAAAACAAGGAAAATCAATTTATTGATTTTCGGCTGATGGCCACAAAGGAGGAAAAACCACGTTTTTTCCTCCTTTGTCAACGGTCTGACGGGGGCGCTATCGCCCCCGCTGTCTCACTTCAAGGGATGCGGCAAGGTGAGCACCCAGAGCTCGCTCAGCGACTCCGGCTGCTCCAGCGGGCGCAATTCGATACGGGCGTCGGTCTTGTCGCCGTCGAGGCTCAGCCGCCCTTCTTTCTCCAGCTGATAATCGCCGATTTTCTTGCTCTTTGGCGATGCGTCCACCAGCTTGGCCTGCAGGCCGAAATCGTTGTCATTAATCACCGCCAGCGTGCGATCGTCGATCAGCGCCAACCCTTCCGCTTTCTCCTGGCGCCAGCCCAACTGGCGCAGGTCCGCCACTTCCTGTTTCTGCGCCAGCTTCACGCCGCGTTTGGCGAGATCTTTCGCATCGTCGAACTCCAGCGCTTTCCCCTGGCCGTCAAACGCGCTCAGATCGCTGGCCTGCGCGAGATCCACCAGATAGATCTTGTTGATCATCGTCTTATCTTTACCGGTTCCTTGTTCAATCAACAGGATACGCTGGTTGTCCAACGCCACCACATCGCCAATCTTGGCGTCTTTGGCTTTTTTATAGCTGTCGATATCGATGGGATAGCCGTACATGGCGGTTTTGCCACTGCGCGGATCGAAGCTCACCAGCCGGGTAAACTGCGCCTTGTTTTTGCTTTTGCCATCGACATCCAGCGTGCTCTGCACCGCCGCCAGAATGCGCCCATCCGGCATCCGGGTCAGCCCCTCAAAACCGCGGTTGGGCTGGCGCCACTTCAGGATGTTCGGCAAACCGCCCGCCACCGCCTGCTCGCCGGCCTGCGGCGTTGGGCCGTATTTGGCGAGAATTTTACCGTTGCCGTCGATATGGATCAGAAACGGACCGTACTCATCGCACAGCCAATAGCCACCGTTGCCGTCACCGATAATGCCTTCGGTATCCAACCCACGGCGATCGCCGGACAGCGGCTGCAACGCGTCGTTCAACGCCACTTCGTTCGTGGAACCGATCAGCTCGCTCGGCAGCGGCAGCCCACTAATCGGCCCTTTTTCGTCATGCAAGGGCCGTGCATTCTCGGCCACGGCCTTGCCGCCGCCGATACGAATGTCCATCAACAGAGGCACGAATTGCGGGTTGGCGAAAATTTTGGCTTCTTGCTTGCCCACCGCAGGGGCATCGGCATTCGGGCCGCGATCGGTCAGCGTCGTCAGCACCAGATCGTCGCCCTGCTTGCGATTGAACGTCAGCCCGGAGCCGATCCCCACCGGCAGCCCCTGCGGGAAATTCTTGGCGAACGCCCCCTGATAGGCGACGCGTTCCCCGCCGGGGAAGCCGACCACATAACGCGCCACCTCAATATCTGCAGCGTAGGTGAATACAGGAAACAGTGAAGCCAACAGCAGGGAGAGCGATTTTATTTTCATGGTTTTTACCCGAGGTTGAACGAAGCGTTATCAGGCAGAAGAAGATATTAATTTAGCATGACACTGAGATGACAACAGGCGCTTCGTCAAATGTGCAATAGGCAATAAGGTTGGCTGGCAAATAGAAATGAGCAATTAACCTGAGGATATTGAATGGAGAAAACCACTGGAAAAAAGCGCCTGAAAATAACCCGTCATTTCGCTTAGGGTAAATTCTTATATCAAAGATAAAAAAATCGGCAAACGCGCGCCGGCACGGCGAAAAACGGCGTTTTTCTCATAGACAAAATAAAATGCCGGGGATTTAATACCGCCGTTATTCAAGGTGCATTAAGAAAATTCTATAGAATATCTGCATGAACTGAAAAAGCTGTTCTATAGTTTTTAGTGCTAACGCCCGTTAGTCTATTCCGCAGGATGGAATCTATGTCAAAGCGACTTTTTGCTGAATTTTTTGGCACATTTTGGTTGGTGTTTGGTGGTTGTGGTAGCGCAGTATTAGCCGCGGCATTCCCACAGCTGGGTATTGGTTTCCTCGGCGTCGCGCTCGCTTTCGGTCTGACCGTGGTGACGATGGCCTATGCCGTCGGCCATATTTCCGGCGGGCACTTTAACCCGGCGGTTACCGTTGGCTTATTCGCCGGCGGCCGTTTCGCGGCGAAAGACGTGATCCCTTACGTTATCGCACAGGTGATCGGCGGTATCGCCGCAGCGGCGGTGCTGTATTTGATCGCCAGCGGCAAAGCCGGTTTCGACGCCACCGCGAGCGGTTTCGCCTCCAACGGTTACGGCGAACACTCACCGGGCGGTTATTCTCTGCAGGCCGCGATCGTGATTGAGCTGGTGCTGACCGCCTTCTTCCTGATCGTTATTCATGGCGTGACCGACAAACGCGCGCCGGCAGGCTTCGCCCCGCTGGCGATCGGCCTGACGCTGACCCTGATCCACCTGATCAGCATCCCGGTGACCAACACCTCCGTCAACCCGGCGCGCAGCACCGGTGTAGCGATCTTCCAGGGCACCTGGGCGCTGCAGCAGCTGTGGGTCTTCTGGCTGGTGCCGCTGGTCGGCGGCATTATCGGCGGCCTGATCTACCGCTGCCTGCTGGAAGATAAAAAATAAGCGCATCGCAGCCGATAGCGTTTCACGGGGCAGCCTTCATCGGCTGCCCCGTTGCTTTCAGCCCTTCGTCACGTCAAACATCATGATATCGCTGGTAAAGGAGCCGTCCGGCTGAATGGCGAAGTGCGCCGCGACCTCCTGCGACACGCTTTGCTGCAGCGCGCGGATCGCGGTAACGAAATGCGCCGGCGTGCGCATGCGCGCCACCCAGCTGCCGAACTCCAGCATCAACCGATCCGACGTTACCTCGCGCACCACCAACCCGGCCTCGGTCAATAACGCCAGCCACTCGCCCGGCGCATAGTTGCGCACGTGTGAGGTGTCGCGCAGCACTTCCACGGTTTGCAGATAGATATCCAGCAGCGGATGCCCCGGCGAGACCACGTCCATAAAGATCGCTCTGCCACCCGGCTTGAGTACCCGCTTGACCTCACGCAGCGCCTGGCCAACGTCGTGCCAGTGGTGTGCCGAATAGCGGCTGATGACCAGATCGAAGCCGGCGTCCTCAAACGGTAAAGACTCCGCCACGCCCTGCTGCAGCTGAATGTTACTCAGGCCTTTTTCCGCCGCCGCCTGCTCCACCACCGCCAACATTTGCGCCGACAGATCGTAGGCCACCACCTGCGCCACCCTGGCCGCCGCCGTGAAGCTGGCGTGCCCGGCGCCGCAGCCCAGATCGAGCAAACGCGCGCCGGCGTGCGGTTCCAGTAACTGTGCAAGGCGTTGCAAATCCTTGCCCTGCGCGTGCACCGCGCTGGTTAAGTAGGCGTTGGCCTGCTCGCCGAACTGCCGGTCTACCGCGTTTTTATGGCTGTTGCTGATGCTCATGTTTGCTCCCGTTATTATCCGGCTTGCGCCTGTGCCTGAAGGCTTTCGGCTACTATAATCAGGCTACTATACGGGTACAATATGAGCAGTTATCCTGGTATAAATAGGTACCACGCTATGTCATCAGAAGCCTTATCCGGGCCAAAGGCCCTCGGCGCATTCCTGCGCGCGCACCGCGAGCGCATCACGCCGGAAATGCTCGGCCTGCCCAGCTCCTCGCGCCGCCGCACCAGCGGCCTACGGCGCGAAGAGCTGGCGCAAATCAGCGGCATCAGCGCCACCTGGTATACCTGGATCGAACAGGGGCGCGAGGTGTCCATTTCCCCCTATACGCTGGCACGCATCGCCAAGGCGCTGCGGCTCGGCCCCGCCGAACGCCACTACCTGTTTACCCTGGCGCGCGTCGCCGATCCCGAGCAGGAAACGCACCGCGAAACCGCCAACGACGCGGTGCTGCAAAGCGTGCACCAGATGACGGTGCCCTGCTACCTGCTGGACGTGACCTGGAACGTCGTCGCCTGGAACCCGCAGGCGGCGGCGCTGTTCAGCGGCTGGCTGGATGTGGCCAACAGCCCTAATCTGCTGCACTTCATGTTCTTCCACCCGCTGGCGAAAACGCTGGTCAGCGATTGGGAAGAACGTGCCCGCCGCGTGGTGGCCGAGTTTCGCGCCGAGACCAGCCATCACCAAAACACCGAAGAGATGCGCGCCTTCGTGCGCAACATGACGCACAACAGCGCGGACTTTAATCACTGGTGGAAACAGCATGACGTGATGGCGCGCGAAGGCGGCGAGCGCGCGTTCGAGCACCCTCAGCAAGGTGCGCTGCGCTATCGCCAGCTCACCTTCCATCCGGCGGAGCACGGCGGTCTGAAGCTAGTAATGCTGATCCCGCTGCCGTAATTGGTAACAAATTCATAGACAGGTTTACCCGCCATTTATTTATTGGTTCATGCAAACGCGCTAGGGTGATTGTTACCGATGACAACGATCATCCAGCACCGTTATTTATCTCCCGAGGTACGCCTATGCAATCCGAAGAACAACGCCTTATCGATGGTCTGTTTGGCCGCCTGAAAGAAGCCGAGACCAAGACGGGCCCACGGGATCTCCAGGCAGAACAGCAAATTAATCAGCATATTCGCGAGCAGCCTTCCGCCCCTTATTACATGGCGCAGGCAATGATCATTCAAGAAGCGGCGCTCAAACAGATGGACCAGCGGGTCAAAGAGCTGGAAGCCCAGGTCGCGCAGCTGCAGCAAACCGCCAACGGCCAACAGAGCAGCGGCGGCTTCCTGGCCGGCCTGTTCGGCGGCGGCAGCCGCAGTACGCCAAGCCCGCGTGAACAGTATCAGGCGCAGCAGCAAAATACGGCGGCCTGGAACAACGCGCAGCAAGGGGGCTACTCACAGCCGCAGCAGCCAGCCTATGCCCAACCGCAGCAGGCGGCGCCTTCGCGCGCCGGCGGCTTCCTGGGTGGGGCTTTGCAAACCGCGGCGGGCGTCGCCGGCGGCGTGGTATTGGCCGACATGCTGACCGGCATGTTCCGCCATTCGCAGCCGCAGGAAATCGTGAATATTATCGAAGAAAACCCGGCACCGCTGGACGACAGCGCGATGCGCAATTTCGACGCCTCCAACAACCTTGATACCTTCAACAACGGCGACGGCGGCAGCTTCCTGAATCAGGACAACGGCTTCCAGAACGCCAACTATCAGGATGACACGGACTACGCCGACGACGATTACAGCGACGACGACGATTCCTTCCTGTAATACTCCTCTCCCCCTCTCACCCGCAGAGGGGGATTTCCCGTTTCGCCGATCTGGACTACAGTGAACGCTGTTCATTGATCCGGCCGGGAGAAACGATGCCGAGCTTTAATCCTTCAGCCCCGTACTTCAGCGAGCGCCTGCAGATGCGGCCGCCGGTGATGGCAGACCTCGAACGTTTCTACGCCATCTTTGGCGATCCGCAAACCCAACGCTTCAACCCCGCCGGCCCGCTCACCAGCGAAGCGCAGGCCGCTTCGGCGCTGCAGGAGCGGCTCGCCGTCTGGCGGCAACACGGTTACGGCTCCTGGGCGCTCGCCCTGCGCGAACGGCCGGATTGGGTTATCGGTTTTGGCGGCTTGTCCTGGAAACCGCTCGGCGCGCAGCGCACCGTTAACCTCGGCTATCGCTTCGACACCCGGGTGTGGGGCATGGGGCTGGCCACCGAGATGGCGCGGGCTTCACTGCAATACGGGTTTGTCGGTCTGGAGGTGGGTGAGATTTCTGCCATTGTGCGCGTGGAGAATCAGGCTTCGTGGCGGGTGCTGGAAAAGATTGGCATGCAGCGGGTGGATACGCTGGATGACGTGCCCGGCGAAGCGCCGAGCCTGGTGTATACGCTAAAGCGCGGCGACTATCAGGGCTGATCGTCGCTGATTTTGGCCAACGCCATGCGGTAAGATTTAACCTTCTGACGCTTTTTCAGCCAGGTGGCGGTAGAAACGATGAACACCGCGCCCGACATCGCCAACACGCCGGTCGGGTGGCCGTAAAACACCATCAAGGCAAAGTACACGGCGGAAACGATCGCCACCCATTTCGCCGTATTGCCCATGTCGTTCTTCTCCTGGGTCAAACGGCGGATGTGCTCTTCTTCACTGATTCCCATACGCGCTCCTTGTTGGCTGAACGTTCCATTATATGGAGCTGGAGTGCTGATATTTCAAGCGGTTGGATGGTAAAGAAGCGTAAAGCTCAGGCCGGCGGTTCCCGCCGCCGGGGCAGATAGCGCCCGGGCTGGTCGGCGCCCGGCAAACCGGTGCCGTCGTTGCGGCCAAACAGCCGGTAGCGATTGCCGGCGACCGCATCGTAGACCTTGTCCGCCAGCCGCGGCGGCAGGTAACGCGCCAGCGCCAGCGCGCGGTACGGCCACCCCAATTGGCGCAACGCCTGGAACAGCGCCGCCGAACGCAGCCAATAACGCCCCTGCTCAACATAGACCACGGAATCGAAACGATCGGTCGGCAATCCCAGCGCCTGCAGGATCGCCTGCCCTTCGACGGATTGCACCGTCGCCAACAGAATGCGCCGCTGCCGATCGGCGCGAATAAGATACCTCACCAGCCCGTGACACAGATTGCATTCGCCGTCGAACAACAGCGCGCACTCGCCGGGCTGGAGACAGGGCAGTTGTGCTAAAAGGGTCATCCCGCCTCCCGATAAACGCTCGCCTTAGCCTAACGCGCCTTGAGCGTGCGAACCAGAGCGGGATGATAGGGCCCGTTAAGGCGCAGGCGGGGCGTCAGGCACGGCCACCACCGCGACGCGCACCTCGTAATGCTTGGCGCTGCCCGCCGGGATCACCGCCGTCAGTTTGTTGATGGTTTCCACCGGATTGTCGCTGGCCGAGGTGGCGCAGAACAGTTCGCCGCCGTGGCAGAACCCCGGTTTGGGCGGGTGCCCGCCCGGGAAAGGCGGCATGCGCATCGGTTCATCCGCCACAGGCGGCAACGCTTTGGCCGCATGCGCCTCGGGGGCCGACATCGCGCTCGCGCTGAACAACAGCGCCATGCCCATGCAGGGCAGCGCCAGGATCTTGATTGCTTGTTTCATTGAATTAGCCTCATTTGCCGGGTTCGGGATTACGCTACCCCGCCCCCGGCCAATGAGAAAGCCGCTTTTCGCTACCTTTTCGCCCCGCTACGTTTTGCTTACATCCCGCGTCTAACGTGATGAAAGGCGAAAGGTGGGGTAAAGGGCCGCCGTGTTACTTACCGCCGGCCAGCGTGTTATAGCTGGTCATCAGATTGCGGTAGTCCGGGATATGGTTGGAGAACAGCGTGCCCAGGCCTTCGATGTCGTTGCGCCAGTCGCGGTGCAGCTCGCAGGCGACGCCGAACCAGGTCATCAGCTGCGCGCCGGCGGCTTCCATGCGGCTCCAGGCCGACTGACGCGTCAGCTCATTGAAGGTGCCGGAGGCGTCGGTCACCACAAAGACCTCAAAGCCTTCATTGAGCGCCGACAGCGCCGGGAATGCCACGCACACTTCGGTCACCACACCGGCGATGATCAGCTGCTTACGGCCGGTGGCTTTTACCGCCTTGACGAAGTCGTCGTTGTCCCAGGCGTTGATTTGGCCGGGACGAGGAATGAAAGGGGCATCGGGGAATTGGGTCTTCAGCTCCGGCACCAGCGGGCCGTTGGGGCCGTTTTCGAAACTGGTGGTCAGAATGGTCGGCAGATTGAAGTACTTCGCTAAATCACCCAGCGCCAGCACGTTGTTTTTAAACCGATCGGGATCGATATCGCGCACCAGCGAAAGCAGCCCTGCCTGATGATCCACCAGCAATACGGCGGCCTGGTCCTTGTCGAGGCGCTTGTAATTTGCAGTCATGGTTTTACTCCTGTGGGGGTTGATGTTGCGGATGAAACGCCCCGCCGCTGGGACGGGGCGTCGAGGTTAAGTGTAGCGCCTGGGCCGGGGAACACGTCCCGCCCCAGGCACCAAGGTCAGCCGGCGCTTGCTTCGGCGTTCATGCTGCCGAACTTGCCGCTGTTGAAGTCGCGGAACGCCTGCTGGATTTCCGCGTCGCTGTTCATGACGAACGGGCCGTAGCCGACGATAGGCTCATCGATCGGTTCGCCGCTCAGCACCAACAGCGCGACGTCGTTGTTGGCTTCGATAGTGATCGAATCCCCCGCCCGGTCGAAACGCACCATTTGGGTTTCGCGCACCACCTCTTCGCCGTTGACCAGGATCGCGCCGTGCAGCATCACCAGCGCCAGCGTATGGCCTTCTTTCACCGTCAGCGTGGTGGTGTGGCCGGCATTCAGCTTCATATCCCACACGTTGAGCGGGCTGAAAGTGCGTGCCGGGCCGGCGTGGCCGCCAAAGTCACCGGCGATCACCCGCACCTGCCCTGCGCCGTCCGCCAGCGGAACCACCGGAATATCAGCGTTCAGCAGCGTCTGGTAACCGGGCTCGGCCATTTTGTCTTTGGCCGGCAGGTTGACCCACAGCTGCACCATTTCCATGGTGCCGCCCTTGCGCGAGAAGTCCCGCGAATGGAACTCTTCGTGCAGAATGCCGGAGGCGGCGGTCATCCACTGGACGTCGCCGGGGCCAATCACCCCGCCGCTGCCGGTCGAGTCGCGGTGTTCCACTTCGCCCTGATAGACGATGGTCACCGTTTCAAACCCGCGATGCGGATGCTGACCCACGCCGCGGGTGCCGGAGGCAGAGCGGAATTTGGTTGGCGCCGCATGATCCAGCAGCAGGAACGGGCTCATTTCCGCCCCCAAATCGTTATAAGAGAACAGCGAATTCACCAGGAAACCGTTACCGACCCAATGTGCTTCCGGGCTGTTGTGAATACCGAGGATTTTTTTCATCTTGAACTCCCGTTTCAGACCTCACGGCCTTAAGTTGATGGCAGAAGTTTAATCTGCCGGGGTTTGCTGCAGTAGTAGGCAAGATGTACACTCAGCGTTCTACCGGTAGAACGATAAGGGATATGATGCTGACCGATCTGAACGATCTGTTTTTCTTCGCCAGCGTGGTCGATCACCAGGGATTTGCTCCCGCCGGCCGGGCGCTGGGCATTCCCAAATCCAAGCTCAGCCGCCGCGTGGCGCTGCTGGAAGAGCGACTGGGCGTGCGCCTGATCCAGCGTTCGACGCGGCGTTTCTCGGTGACCGAGGTCGGCCAAAACTATTACGCGCACTGCAAGGCGATGCTGGTGGAAGCGGAAGCGGCGCAGCAGGCGATCGAACAGACGCGCGCCGAGCCCTGCGGCACGGTGCGCATGTCGTGCCCGGTGGCGATCCTGCACACCCGCGTCGGCAGCATGGTGGCGGCCTTTATGGCCGACTATCCGAAGGTGACGGTGCATCTGGAGGCCACCAACCGCCGGGTGGACGTGGTGGGGGAAGGGTTGGATCTGGCGATCCGCGTGCGGCCGCCGCCGCTGGAAGACAGCGATCTGGTGCTGAAGATCCTGGCGCAACGCACCTGGTGTGTCGCCGCCAGCCCGGCGCTGGTGCGCACCCTCGGGCCGGCGCACACGCCGGAAGACCTGCGTAAATACCCGACGCTCGATCTCGGCCCGGCGCGCGCTCAGCACCAATGGCGGCTGACCGGCCCGCAGGGTGAACGGGTCGAGTGGGAACACACGCCGCGGCTGGTCACCGACGACATGCTGATGCTGCGCACCGCCGCCATCGCCGGCGCCGGCATCGTTCAGCTGCCGGCGATGATGATGCGTGACGACATGCTGCGCGGCGAACTGGTCCAGCTGCTGCCCGGCTGGCAGCCGCAGGGCGGCGTGGTGCATGCGGTCTACCCGTCGCGCCGCGGTTTATTGCCGGCGGTGCGGCTGCTGCTCGATTATCTGGGCGAGCAGTTCGCCAGCATCGAAGAGGAGTGATCAGGCAGTAATTTCGATCGCGTTGCCGTCCGGATCGCGGATGACGGCCTCATAGAAGCCGTCGCCGGTCCAGCGCGGCGCGGACTGCAGGATACCCTCCTGCTGCGCGCGCTGCGCCAACCGGTCGACCTGCCGTTCATCCCCCAGCGACAGCGCGATGTGCGCCCAGCCCACCCGTTCTTCCAGGGCCTGCGCCGGCAACAGCGTCGGCACGCGCATGATCTCCAGCGTCGGCCCGGCCGCCAGGCTGACGAAACGGGAAACAAACCCCGGCCGGTTGCGGCTGACGTACTCCTCACCCGCCTCACCGTTGAAATAGCGCTGCCAAAACGCCAGCTGCGCGTCGATATCACGGGTCCACAGGGCAACATGGGCTATTTTCATCATCATTCTCCGGTCGGTAAATCGCTGTGCCAAACCTGGCCGCCGCCCTGCGCCACCTGCAGCTCGAGCTGCGGGTGCGCGCCGCGCGCCGTCACCAGATGATCCACCCGCCCGGCGGGCAGGAAGGGGTAAGGGGCGTAGGTATTGAGCTTGTCGCGGGTACACAGCACCGCCACGCTGCCGGCGCGCGTCAGCAGCCGCTTTTTGAAGGTGGCGTCCTGGTAGCTCAGCGCGGAGAAGCCGCCGTCCGGGTCGTAGGCGCAGATGCCGGTGAACACCAGATCGAAATGGAAACCATCTATCTCTTCCGCCGCCTTGGCGTCCACGCAGCCGCCAACCTGCGCATCCAGCTCACCGCCGATCAGGATGGTGCGGATCCCCGGCCGTTCCAGCATTTTGCCGGCGATGCTCAATGCATTGGTCACCACCGTCAAACGCCGATCGCGCGGCAACATATCCGCCAGATACAGGTGGGTGCTGCCGGCATCGAGGAAGATCAGCTGCTCTTCACCGATCAACCCCAGCGCGGTCTGCGCCAGCGTCAGCTTCTCATCGCCGCTGAGCGCCATGCGCGCCGCAACGGGGCCTTCGGCCGGCGTCGGCGCCAGCGCGCCGCCATAGATACGTTTACACAGGTTCTGCGCCGCCAGCTGGCGCAGATCGCGGCGGATGGTGGCTTCGGTGGTATTCAACCGCTGCGCCATCTCCAGGGCCAACACCCGCCCCTGTTGGCGAAGCGCGTCGAGAATGGCCTGGTGGCGTTCATTCGGTAACAGTTTGGACATCGCGTAAATCCGGTGACGCTAAAGTGATCACGAATGTACATAAACGTACACAATCGAACAATCATTTTTTCGCCACGCTGAAGCGGCGGCGCTCGTCTAGACTGAGAGTGACATCACCGATAAGGGATTATGACGCGATGACCTCCGCCGTGCTTTATACGCTGTTTCCCGCCGCAGCCACCGTCATCGGCGCTGCGGTGGCACTCTATCGCCGCCCCGGTGCCGCCACGATGCGCGTCATCCATCACTTTACCGCCGGCATCGTTTTTGCCGCCGCCGCCACCGAAATCCTGCCCGATCTCAAGCAGCAGTCGCCTTTGGCCGTGTTGCTGGGCGGCGCTGCGGGGGTGCTGTTAATGCTGTTGGTTAGGCAACTGGGTGAAAAAGCGCAGGGGCCGGTCGGTTTTATCGCCGCGGTCGGCGTCGATATCTTTATCGATGGGCTGGTGCTGGGTATTGCCTTCGCGGCCGGCGCCAAAGCCGGTCTGCTGTTAACGCTGGCGTTGACGCTGGAAGTACTGTTCCTAGGGTTGTCGATCGTTGGCGATTTGAAAGACTTTCTCGGCAGGCGGCTGCGGGCCATGGCGGCGATAGTCGGCCTGGCGCTGCTGCTGCCCGTCGGTGGCCTGCTGGGGGCGCCAGTGGCCATGCTGGGCGCATTTTGGCTGACCGCCTTTTTGGCCTTTGGCCTGATCGCCCTGCTCTACCTGGTCACCGAGGAGCTGCTGGTCGAAGCGCATGAAGGCGGAAAAGAGACACCGTTCGCCACCGCGATGTTCTTTGCCGGCTTCCTGCTGTTGTTGCTGTTAGAGGAAGGTTTGGGTTAAAAAAACAGGAATTTCATGGCGCATGCCGCCCGGAGGCAACGCTTTGGCTATACTGAGGCAGGCGAAGTTACCGCAGACGTAACGGCTTGGGCGTAAAGGGAAAACGATGTTATTGACGATCGCAAGGTGGCTGTTTCAACTCCCCGGGAAGCTGTTCGGGCTGATTTTTAAAAATCGCCTGAGGATATTTTTGTTCTTTATGCTCGTCGCCATCGCGGTGCTCGGCGCCAAGCGCTATCTGCGCGCCCACCAATATGACGATGAGTTTAGCCTCGCCGCCCCCACCGATTACAACCGCGCGATAAAGCGCGAAATGCCGCTGCGCGAGGCGCGTGAACAGTGCGGGGGGCCGCTGCATGACAATGCCGGGCAGCCGTGGCCCGCCTCAGCCGGTTATCTGCATCAGCCGACGCGGCTGCCCGCGACCGGTCTGCATCGGCTGACGCTGGATAATCAGGGCAACGATTTCGCGGTGCTGGTCAAGCTGGAAACGCCGACGGCGCCGCAGCAGCTGGCGGAAGTCTTTATTCCGCCCGCCGGCAGCTTCGAGGTAAAAATCAATGCGGACGCGGAACACGTCATGAAAATCAAGAACATCAAGACCGGCTGCATGTTCCGCTCCCGGCCGTTCAACCTGGATAAACAGAGCGATTGGCGCATGCCGCTGACGCTACAAAAAGACGGCAGCCTGCAGCTGCAGTCGATAGGGGATCGCCAATTCTGATCGGGCGCCGGGCGGAAGCGCCGGCGCCGCGAGGGTTACTTTTTCACCGGGTGATCGCGGCGGAACAGTTCCCAGCTTTCAATTTCCTGCCCACTCGGCAAGGTACAGGTGGAATACTGGCCTGCCGCGTTCTCTTTGGCATTCAGCTTGCCGCCGATTTGGGTGCAATACACGTCGGCCGGGTTCGCCATGCCGATCGGTTTCACCTGCGGCGGTGGCGGCGCATCGTTGGATTTCACGGAACACCCCTGCAACATCGTCATCCCTGCCAACAGGGAAAGCATCAACGTTTTTTTCATTTTTCCAGCTTATGCAAAAAGAACGGCGGAGCGCTCCGCCGTTCGTTCATCATGAAATAAAGGATTTGCCCTGTTTCAGCACCAGATCGCAGGCTTTTTGCTTCACCTTCTCGGTGATCTGCGAGGTACCCAGGCTGTTCAGATCCAGACTTTTGCCTTCGCCGGTCTGCAGCAAGCCGCCCAGGCCCTGCTGATAATCCTGGCTCTTGGCGTTTTCGGTACTGGTGATGCCCAGCTTGCTGAGCAGCTGATCTTTCACCCCTTCGGCACCGTTAGCCGACAGCACGTTGTTTTTCACGCAGTACTGCAGGATACCGGCGGCATTGGTCATGCTGCTGGAGCTCAACGCCTTGTCGCCACCGTTCAGCAGGCCGGTCAGCGAGGAGAGCGACATGCCGCCGCTGCTGTCGCCGCCCGACTTGCTCAGTTCGCCCGCCGCGCTGCTGAGGGAATCCATCAGCCCGGCAGCCTGAGTGGCGCCGCTGGCCAGGGTAGCGGACAGCGCCAAGGCCAGCAGTAAACGATGTTTGGTGATCATAGTGGTAAAACTCCTGTAATAACGGCATGCGATCGGCGCAGCGCGCCGGGATACCCTTCCGACGCCGCCGGCGGCGACAAGTTCCTTTTATCTCGCCACCGCGCCGTTTTTCGGAATTCAGGAAATTTAGAACTGCCAGCGCAGCCAGGCGAAGAACACGTTGCCGTTGTTATAGGTGCCGGGAATGTAGGTCGCCTGGAACGTCAGCCGCTGATAGCCGATAGAGGCCAATGGCAGCGGGGCCGGGATAGGAATGTATTTCCAGTTGTCGCGCGCGGTGACGCTGGCGGTGAAGCCCAGCCCCAGGCGGAAATCCTTGTCATCCAGCGGGCGCCAGATCTTCTCGTAGGCGTAGCCGCCGATCGGCTCCCACTTGTTGAAGGAATCCTTGAACGCCATGATGTAGATGCCGTGCCAGTCACCATCGCTGTCGTAGCGGGAGATGCCGTAACCTGCCCCCCACGGCCGCTCGTTGTACTTATCGATATGTTCATCATCGTAAGTCCAGCGGTTGTGCCAGGTGATGGCCGGGATATAGAGATCGTGGTTAGGTGAGTTGTTCCAGGTCTCCGCCACGTTATGGGTAAAGCGCTGCCATAGACCCGGTTTTTCAGCCTGCGCGGCATTGCCACTTTCTGTACCAACCTCAGCGTAAGAAGGCAGTGCAGGAAATATCAACGCCAGAGAACATGCCAAAAGAGTCCGTTTGAGAAACATCGTAAAGCTCCTGTAAAAATACGGCCGAAGATTCTTACCGATAGCCCAGGCAAGATCAAGCTGTATCTAATTTATCCAACGCCCGTTGTGCTTTGGTTAAGTTTAGCACCGGAAAATTACCGATAACTTTTAACAGGTTGCACTGGCCTGCATATGCTATCGCCTTTCAGGCGGCAAAGCCGTGGGAAAAGTCCGCTTTGTCGCACACGACTCGCGGGCAAGGTGCTTGACCAACACATCGACATCGAGACGGTTCACAAACTCCAGGGAATAAGAGGAATAGAGACCGAACAGGCGATTTTGGTGCCCAACCACCACCAGATCGATACCGGCCTGATGAATGAAATCGCTGACGTCCTTAAAGCGCCGGATGGTGACGATTTCCTTGACCGCAACCGGCGCCTCGACGGCGCTCACCAGCCGGCTCAGCATCGCCTTGGCGGCGATCACCTCCTGCGCCTGGCGATCTTTGACCAGCGCATCGCTGCCGTACTCCAGCTCCGCATAGTCGGCGTTAAGGTGGCCGACGGTGATGGCGATCGGCAGCCCGCCCACCATCGCTACCGTTTGACGCAGCAACGGCAGCCCATCGCGCTCATCGTGAATCAGTACCAGAATGTGTCGATAGCTTTTCATCGCTCTTTCCCCCCATCGGTCAGTGCCACTGGGGCACCGTCCTCTTTGGTAGGTATACGCCATCTGCACGCACGTAGAGAAAAGTTTACGTATCACTTCCCACGGAATGTGATGGCCACCACGTTATATTAGCGCCCGTGGCGGCGTATTTTAACGCCGGCCCGACGTGGCGCGCACCGCCGCCCCCGTAAAGTAAAGCTGACGGAAACCGACGAATAAAAAACGATCGTTGTTAATTTTTTGTTTTTAATTGGTTGCAGGATAGTTTCTTGAAATAAGCGTGCGGCGGATCACTAAAATCCCCCTTTACGTCAGCTTGGGCTTTTCTTTTCGAGGCTAACAGCCGGGTGCCGCCAGGCAGGATTTAACGCGGCATAAAAAGTACCGGTAAACTCCCCCTGCATCATGATAAATGCCAACGCGGCGCCATTTTTCTGTCGATATAGCATCAATGAAAAATACCGCCTCACGCCAACACGCAATAACCCTACTTTTTATGTATCACCCAATCGCGTAAAGCGCCGAATACAAACCGCCCATTTACCGGCTGCCAACCCTATCTTGAACAAGCCGACGCTTTAAATAACTGTTAAAGCTAACGACACAACATCGCCAGCAATTTATTTTTGCTGATTTTCGCCTGACAAAATAAAGATAAATAATCCGGAGCAATCAATGAAAATAACTATCGGGTCATTCATTCTGCAACAGCTTCACGCCCTGAACGTCGATCGTATTTACGGCGTGCCCGGCGACTATAACCTCAGCCTGCTGGAGCTGCTGGAAAGCGACGACCGATTGGCGTTTATCGGCAACTGCAATGAATTGAACGCCTCCTACGCCGCCGACGGCTACGCCCGAATGAAAGGCGCCGGCGCGCTGATCGTCACCTACGGCGTCGGCGATCTGGCCGCGCTGTCCGGCATCGCCGGCGCCTATGCCGAATCCTCGCCGGTGGTCTGCATTGCCGGCACGCCGCCGCTGCACGCGATGAAGAATCATCAGCTATTGCACCATACTTTGGGCGACGGAAATTTCGACAACGTCATGAACTGTTTTAAACAATTCACCGTTGCTCAAGCCTTGATTACGCCGGAAAATGCCGCGCAGGAAATTCCGCGCGTTATTTCCCGTGCCTGGATAGAGAAGAAACCGGTCTATTTACAGCTGCCTTCCGATATTTGCGACGTCGAAATTGAAGTTGCCGCAGCCGCAGCCGCACCGCAGTTGCCGGCCAGCGATAAATACAATGTGCAATTAGCGGCGATGGCGCTGTTAACCAAAATAAAACGCGCACAGCGCCCGATCATGTTGGTCGACCAAATGGTGGATCGTTATCAGCTGCAGCAGCAGGTTATCGACGTCGCTCACCGCTTTGCTATTCCGCTGACCAATATGCCGACCGCCAAATGCATTATTCCGGAAGATACCGCCGGTTGGATGGGCGGCTACAGCGGCAACCTGTCGCGCCCCGAACTGTATGAACGCATGGCCCACTCGGACTGCGTGCTGAGCTTCGGCGTGCGTCTGGTGGACTCCACCACCGGCTATTTCTCGCAGCAAATTCCCGCCGCCGCTCAGGTGGATATCCAGCCGTTCTCGCTGAAGCTGGACAACACCTCCTACCCGGCGGTGGCGACGGCGGATCTGCTGCAGGCGCTGCTGGATCTGAGTGAAGACACACCGGTACAGCCCCTGACGCCGCTGGCCGATCCGCGTGAGAAGCTGGCGACGCCGAGCGATACCCCCATCGACCAGGCCTATCTGTGGCAACGGATCCAGCGATTTATCCGGGCAGATGACGTGGTGGTGGTGGAAAACGGCACCTCGGGCGCCGCCATTGGCGGCATGCGCATGCCCGGCGGTGTCAAGGTGGTCAACCAACCGATCTGGGGTTCGATCGGCTATACCCTGCCGGCGCTGCTCGGCACCCTGATGGCGGCGCCAGAGCGCCGGCACCTGCTGTTTATCGGTGACGGCTCCTTCCAGCTCACCGCGCAAGAAGTGTCTACCCTGCTGCGCTGCGAGCAAAAGCCGATCATCTTCCTGATCAACAACGATGGCTACACCATCGAACGGTATATCCTCGGCGAAAACTCGTCCTACAACGACATCGGCCCGTGGGACTACGCCAAACTGCCAGCGGTGCTGAATACTCAGGCGCAGCCGTTCAGCGTGGCGGTGGAGACCACGCAGCAGCTGGAAATGGCCCTGGAACGCGCCTCGCGGCAGGATCGGCTGGCGTTTATCGAGGTGAAAGTGCCGATGATGGACACGCCGCCGGTGATGAAAGAGTTCTGCAACCGCTGCAACAGCTTTAACTTCGGCCTGACCAACCCACGCCGCAGCGCCTGAGGGGCGATCGCACCGCCGGTGGTTCAGGCCACCGGCGGCATTTTTTTATGTCGTTACCCGCCGGCGCGCGCCATGCAACGCTGGCGGCGTTCGTCCACCCGCTTGGCGAACCAGGCGGTGGTCAGCTTGCGGGTGATTTTCGGGCTCTCCAGCTGGATACCCGGCAGCATCTCACGCGGCAGCTTGCCGCCCGCCAGCGCGTAGACCTTCTTATACAGGTCGGTGTCGGCAAAGCCGGCCGTGTCGCCTTTCTCGAGCGCCCGGCGAATGGCGCTGTCGCTCATGTTCAGGCGCTTGCCGAGCGTGCGCACCGCCAGCTCGGTCGAGCCGGGCTTGTCGCTGCCGAAATCGATCAGGTCGCCGTCCAGCGCCAGCGGAATCGCGCTCGCCCGGCTGACCGCGTTTTGGAACGCCGCGTTGCGGCTGGCGTACCAGCCGGCGTTGAAGTCGGCAAAGCGATAAATCGGCCGGCTGTAATCGACCGGATACCCCAGCAAATGCATAATGCCGAAGTACATGCCGCCGCGCCGGCTGAAGACTTCGCGGCGAATCGAGCCGTCGATCGGATAAGGGTACCCTTTGGCGTGCGCCTCGGCGAAGGCGACGCTCACCTGCATCGGGCCGCCGGTATGTACCGGGTTTAAATGCCCGAACAGCTTCTGCCCCATCGGCACGCGGTCGATCATGTCATCGAAGATATCGCTCAGCTCCTTCTCGGTACGCACCTTATCCAACCGCTCGCTGTAGCTCTTCCCGTTCGACGACGAGATCTTCAACGCGGTGTGCACCAAAAAGTTCGGGATGTGCATCTGATCGGCACGGCGATCGATCTCCTTCCAGGCGATCTTCGGCAGCCCCGGCACCTGCGGGTTGGCCTGGAACGTCGACTCCTGTTCGGTCACCGCCAGCACCGAACACAGGTTCTCATCGCTCGGCTCGATGCCCTGCGCGGCGAAGGCGGCGGTAATATCGGTAGCCCAGCCCTGACGATCGCCGGCGTTGGCCGGGATCAGCGTCATCAGTCGGGCTTTGACGTCGGCGGGGCGCGCCGCCGGCGCCGTGGTGGGGGTTTTACTGGTACAGCCCGCCAGCGCCAGCAGCGCGGCCAGGCTCAGCCAACGGAAGGGCGTCGGGTGAAATAAACGAGGTATCGGCATCTTTTCCCTGAACGTGATGACATGAACAGCACTGAAATTAGCCCAGCCGCCGCGCACAATCCAGTATAAAGATATCGCCGCGCCTTCCCGTCAGGCCGCTATGTTCAAACGCCCCATAAAGATGTATTTTATATACATCATATAAATCACTTTGCTTGCCCAGCCAGAGGAGCCCCTTATGGAGCAGCAGCTGCTTTGCTATAAAACCCTGCCGGAATGGAACAGCGACACGCTGCCGGAAGCCTTCCGCCAGCGCCACAACACCCAGAGCGGCACCTGGGCGAAGCTCACCGTCCTGAGCGGCAGCCTGACGTTCGCCATGATGACCGAAGACGGCGCCACCACCGAGACCTGGCAGTTCAGCCCCGAAAGCCAGCCGCCGTTTATCGCACCGCAGCAGTGGCATCGCATCGTTTCCTTCTCGGACGACATGACCTGCCGGCTGGCGTTTTACTGCACGCCGGAAGATTACTACCACAAGAAATACGAACTGACGCGCACCCACTCTGAAGTGATCGAGGCGGCGGCGCGCATCGCGCCGGGCAAGGCGCTGGATCTGGGCTGCGGCGGCGGCCGCAATTCGCTCTATCTCAATCTGAAAGGTTTCGACGTCACCGCCTGGGACAAGCACGCGCCGTCGATAGACCGCCTCAATCAGATCATCGACGCCGAGCAACTGACCCGCCTGAGCGCCAGCCTGCAGGATCTCAATACCCACCGCTTCAGCGGCGAATACGACTTCATCCTGTCCACCGTGGTGATGATGTTCCTCGAACGCCAGCAAATTCCGTCTATCGTGCAAAACATGCAGGACAGCACCGTGCGCGGCGGCCATAACCTGATCGTGGCGGCGATGGATACCGAGGATTATCCCTGCCCGCTGCCGTTCCCGTTCACCTTCAGCCCGGGTGAGCTGAAGCATTATTATCGCGGCTGGGAGATCCTCAAATACAACGAAGACGTCGGCCAACTGCACAAGACCGACGCCGCCGGCAACCGCATCTCGCTGCGCTTCGCCACCCTGCTGGCGCGCAAGCTATAGCGCGTCGTGAAAGATAACCCCCAGCGTGTGGCGTTGGCCGGCGTGTATCCGGCTGACGCCGTGGCGCAGATTGACCCGATAGTAGCCTTTCACTCCCGCCACCGGCCGGTGATGCACGGCGAACACTACCGCGTCGCCCTGCTGCAGCGGCACCACCTCAGGCCGACTCTGCATCCGCGGCCGCTGTTCGGTCAGCACGAATTCGCCGCCGGTGAAGTCCCGTTCAGGGGCGGAAAGTAAAAACGCCACCTGCAGCGGAAACACCCGCTCGCCGTACAGATCCTGATGCAGGCAGTTGTAATCCCCCGCTTCGTAACGCAACAGCAGCGGCGTCGGCCGCCGTTGGCCGGCCCGGTGGCATTCGGCCAGGTAGGCCTCGTGTTCGGCGGGATAGCGCGCCGTCAAACCCAATAAGGTATTCCAGCGGTTGGCCACCGGCGCCAGCCGTGCATACATCAGGCTGCGCACCTCGGCCACCGGAAGCGGCAGCGGATAGGCGAAATACCGGTACTCGCCGCGGCCAAAACCGTGCCGCGCCATCACGACGCGGCTGCGGAAGTGCGCATCGTGCGGGTAGAGCGCCGCCAGCTCGCTGCACAGGTCTTGGCTGAGCACGCCAGGCAGCCGCGCGCAGCCCTGCGCATCGAGTTCGCGTTCGATTGCCGCCCAGTCCAATTCGGCCAGCCGCGCCGCCAGCAGGCCGCTCATCGCTGCGCCTCTTTTTCCAACAAGGCTTGCTTGCGCTCGACGCCCCAGCGATAGCCGGACAAGGCGCCGTCGTTACGCACCACCCGGTGACAGGGGATCGCCACCGCCAGCACGTTGGCGGCGCAGGCGCCGGCCACCGCGCGCACCGCTTTGGGCGCGCCGATGCGCCGGGCGATATCGGCATAGCTGACGGTCTCGCCGACCGGTATCGCCCGCAGCGCCTGCCAAACCCGCTGTTGAAACGCGGTGCCGCGAATATCCAGCGGCAGCGCCAGCCCGTTTTCCGGCGCTTCAATCAACCCCACCACCTGCGCCATCAGCGCTTCATACTGCGCATCGCCGCCGATCAGCTCGGCATTAGGGAACTTATCCTGCAGATCCTGCACCAACCGCTGCGCATCGTCCCCCAGCAAAATGGCGCAGATGCCCACCTCACTCTGTGCCGCCAGGATCTCGCCCAGCGAACAGCGCCCGACGGCGAAATGGATGCGCATGCCTTTGCCGCCCGCCCGGTAAGCCTTCGGCGTCATGCCCAGCGCGGCGTTGGCTTGCTGGTAGAAGCGGCCGTTGGCGCCATAGCCGGCGTCGAAGATCGCGTCGGTCACCGTCTCCTGCTGCGTAAGACCGGTGCGCAGCCGTTGGCTGCGCTGCGCGTCGGCATAGCCTTTCGGCGTCAGGCCGGTGATCGCTTTGAACAACCGGTGGAAATGGTATTGGCTCAACCCGACGTGGCGCGCCAGCGTCTGCAGCGACGGCGCTTTCTCCGCCCGTTCGATATAGCGGCAGGCCTCAGCTATCTGCCGCGCATGCTGCTCCGTCAACGGCGTCAGCCCCTGGCGGCAGCGTTTGCAGGGCCGATAACCCGCTGCCTCCGCCTGCTCGGCGTCGTCGAACAGCTCCACGTTTTGCCGGTTCGGCTGGCGTGACGGGCAAGAAGGTGAGCAATACACGCCGGTGGTTTTCACCGCGTAGATAAAGCGGCCGTCGGCGTGCTTGTCGCGGCTGACGATCGCCAGCCAGCGCGGATCGGCGCTGTCGATTACGTTTTTCATCATCCGTTCCTCACTGCGGTTTCGATGTTAACCAGCATAGTGACGGGCCGTTGGCGAAACACGCCGACTCTTGCTTTTTAATTCGGCGCCGACGTTTTCGACAATGTTTCGACAATTTTTAACCAACAACATGAAGTTTATTACGTTGCCAACCCGGTTGCACAGCGTTAGGATCGCGGCCGGCCACGGGCGTGGCCAGTGTTTTTGCCTGTTAGTTGCGCGCATGGAGAGGTTATTGTGTTAGAGAGTTTTGGCGTCCTGAATTTATGGACCTATTTGGCCGGGGTGGTCTTCATTATCATTCTGCCGGGGCCGAATACGCTGTACGTGCTGAAAACCGGCGTATCGCGCGGCGTGCGCGCCGGCTACACCGCAGCGCTCGGCGTATTCATCGGTGATGCGATCCTGATCTTCTGCGCCTATATCGGCGTGGCTTCGCTGATCCGCACCACGCCGTTCCTGTTTACCCTGGTGCGTTTTCTCGGTGCGATTTACCTGCTGTTCCTCGGCGCAAAAATCCTCTACGCCACCTTCGTGCAGAAGGCACAGGCGCAACAACAGCAGATTGAGGGCGGCCACAGCATTCTGCGCAAGTCGCTGACGCTGAGCCTGACCAACCCGAAAGCTATCCTGTTTTACGTGTCGTTCTTCGTGCAGTTCATCGACTTCAACTACGCGCACACCGGGCTGTCGTTCACCATTCTGGCGCTGATCCTCGAAGCCGTCAGCTTTATCTACATGAGCACGCTGATCTTCTCCGGCGCGATGCTGGCGCATTTCTTCAATCACAAGAAAGGCTTGGCGAAGCTCGGCAACGGCCTGATCGGCCTGCTGTTCCTCGGCTTCGCCACCCGTCTGGCAACCCTGAGTTCGTGATCCCTCCCGGCCGGCACCCGCCGGCCGCGGTTTACTCGTTCGTCACGGCAAAATGACACGCAGGGCAAACCGAATGTCAGGCAGACCAAAGCCGCCGCTTTCCCGCTGATCTAGACTTGCAGGGTTAACGATAACCTGATGAGCCTGATCGGAGGATGTATGTCTGACAATACCGTAGCCGTGCTGGATAGCGTGTCGCGTTTTCTCGATCGTCAGCATGGGCTGTACATCGACGGCCAGTGGCGCGCGTCCGCCGCGGAAGGCCGCCTGGCGGTGTATAACCCCGCCAATGGGCAGCAGATCGCCACCACCGCCGACGCCAACGAACACGACGTCGCGCTGGCGGTGCAGTCCGCCCACAAAGCCTTCAGCGAAGGCGTCTGGGCGCAGCGCCTGCCGGTAGAGCGCGAACGCATCCTGCTGCGCTACGCCGATTTGGTGGAGCAACACGCCGAGGAGCTGGCGCAGCTGGAAACCCTGGAGCAGGGCAAGTCCATCAACATCGCCCGCGCCTTCGAAGTCGGCAGCACCCTGAACTGGATGCGCTACACCGCCGGTCTGGCGACCAAAATCACCGGCCAGACGCTGGACGTCTCCATTCCGATGCCGCCGGGCGCCAAATATCAGGTTTATACCCGTAAAGAGCCGATTGGCGTGGTCGCCGGCATCGTGCCCTGGAACTTCCCGCTGATGATCGGCATGTGGAAAGTGATGCCGGCGCTGGCGGCAGGCTGCTCCATCGTCATCAAGCCGTCGGAAACCACCCCGCTCACCCTGCTGCGCATGGCCGAACTGGCGAGCGAAGCCGGCGTGCCGCCGGGCGTGTTCAACGTGGTCACTGGCCGCGGCACCGTGTGCGGCAAGGCGCTGACCGAACATCCGCTGATCGCCAAAGTCAGCTTTACCGGCTCCACGCCGGTGGGCAAAAGCATCGCGCGCGCGGCGGCGGATCGCCTGACCCGGGTGACGCTGGAGCTGGGCGGCAAAAACCCGGCCATCGTGCTGAAAGACGCCGATCCGCAGCAAGTGGTCGAAGGCCTGATGCTCGGCAGCTTCCTCAACCAGGGGCAGGTGTGCGCCGCCAGTTCGCGGATTTATATCGAAGCGCCGATCTATGACCAACTGGTGGCCGGTTTCGAACAGGCGGTGAAATCGCTGTCGGTCGGGCCTGGCATGGACACCGGCGCGCAAATCAACCCGCTGGTGTCGCTCGCGCACCGCAACAAGGTGGCGGCCTACCTGGACGATGCCCGGGCGAAAAACGCCGAGCTTATCGGCGGCACGGCCGGGCCGGATGCCAACGGCTTCTACATCCCGCCAACGCTGGTGATCAACCCGGACGACAGGCTGAACCTGACGCGCGAGGAAGTGTTCGGCCCGGTGGTTAACCTGATTCGGGTAGCGAGCGCCGAAGAGGCATTGAGCAAGGCCAACGACACCGACTTCGGGCTGACCGCCAGCCTGTGGACCACCAGCCTGCAGAAAGCGATGGCGCTGACGCCGCGCATCCAGGCCGGCACCGTGTGGGTCAACACCCATACGCTGATCGACCCGAACATGCCGTTCGGCGGGTTCAAACAGTCGGGCAGCGGCCGTGACTTCGGCCCGGATTGGCTGGATGCCTACACCGAAACCAAATCGGTCTGCATCCGCTATTGAGTGAGGCGGCGCGGGCCTGGCCCGCGCCCTGACTTATTGATATTGCCGGCGGTACTCGCTCGGCGACATGCCGAAACGCTGCTTGAAAGCGGTCGAGAAATGGCTGTGATCGGCAAACCCCCAGTCGAGGCCGACTCCGGCCAGCTTTTCCTGCCCGGCGGCACTGCGCAGCGCCTGCGCGCACAGATCCAGCCGGCGATTTCTGATGTACTGCGCCACCACCAGCCCCTGGCGGGCGAACAGCCGATACAGGCTGCGCAGCGACACCCCCAACTCGGCCGCCACCCATTCCGGGCGCAGCTGCGCCGACTGAATATGCCTGTCGATCAACGCCAGCGCCTTGTCGAAAACCGGCTGTTGCCCCTCCGGGCGCGCCTGTTCGAGCGCCAGCGCCGGGCGCAGCAGCGCCGCCAGCGCATTCAGCACCGCTTCGCTTTCCGCCGCGGCGAGCTGAGGATCCTGCATGCTGCTCAGCACCAGCTGGCGGCTGAGGCGCACCGCGCTGAGCTCTGCTCCGAGACGCTGGGCACAAGGCGGCGGCACCGGCAGGCAGCCGCGCGGCAACAGCAGTGAGATTTGGCGTGAATCGCTCTGGAAGGTGAAGCTGCTGGGCCGTGAGGCGTCGATCAGCGTGATGTCGCCGGGAGAGAGCACCGTCTGGCTCTCGCCCTGCTCCATCAACGCGCTGCCGCGCAGCTGGAAGACGGTAAAAAAGTGCGCGCCGTCGCTGCGGGCGATCTCGCGCGGCGTGCGGTACAGCCGGGCCTGAGACACGTCGACCACGCTCAGGCGCAGCGCATGGGCGCGGAATTCCTGCATCGCCCCGCTGAAGCCCGGCCCCAGCGTTTTCGCGCAGAATCGGCCGCAGGCGGTGTTGATTTTCCCCAGCCACTCTTCGAAGCCGACGTCCCGGAGCGTTGCCAATGCCGTCATGATCTCTCCCTTCAAACAGCAGCGGTGCTGCGCCGTTGAACAGAAAAACACCATAACAATCCGTTAACACACAATCAATGGCGAGCGGGGGATTTGGCGCCGCGATCACAGTTCACCCGGCGCCCGTCATCAATCCGCCACGAAACCGTCATCTCATCGTCACAGGCCTCGCCAAAGATACAGACTGCTCCCCTTTCACTTTGACACCCTGGACATGATCCGATGAAATCGTTGCAGAAATCCGTTTTAGCGCTGTGTTTGTTTACCACCAGCGCCCTGACCGCGTTCCACGCGCAGGCGGCAGAGGAAGCCCAACCGTTCACCACCGCGCAGCAGGTGGATCTGACCCACATCCTGCCGCCACCGCCGGCCAACGACTCGGCGCAGACCCAGCGCGAACTGCGGGAAGTGCTCGACATGCAGCAGAAACGCACGCCGGAAATGGCCAGCCAGGCCAAGGCGGATGCGGAAGAGAACGTCTGGGTGTACAGCAACGTGATGGGGCCGAAGTTCAACGCCAAAGCGTTGCCGGCCGTGAGCGCCTTCTTCGATCGCATCGTCGCCACCGAAGCGGCGGTGGTCGATCCGGCGAAAGATTTCTGGAAGCGCCCGCGCCCGCATATGCTCGACAGCCGCATCGAGCCGATCGTCAAGCGCTCCAGCTCCGGCTCCTGGCCTTCCGGCCACACCACGCTGGGCACGCTGATGGGCATCACCTTAGCCAATATGGTGCCGGAAAAGCGCGCCGCCATTATGACGCGCGCCTGGCAATACGGTGACAACCGAGTGGTGGCAGGGATCCACTACCCTTCCGATATCGAGATGGGCCGCATCGCCGGCAGCGTGATCAGCCAGCAGCTTTCACAGCAGCAGGATTTCCAGCAGCAGTACCGGCAAGCGCGCGACGAGCTGCGCCAGGCGCTGGATTTGCCTGCGGAAAAATAGACCCGGCGGCTAACACCGGGCCCTGACGGCCCGGTTTAGGGCTGTTTGTCCAACAGGTAACGCACCACCGCCGCGTACTCTTTGGCGTAACCTTCAACGCTGGTGCTAGCCATGCCGGCATTGTCTATCTTGTATTTGCCTGCCACGTAGAACGACGGGGTGCCGCGCACCTCGAACGCTTTCACCGCTTCGTTCTGCTTGGCGATCAATCCTTTGACCAGCAGGCTGTGGCGCGCGTTTTCATAGGTAGCGGCATCGATGCCGGCCGCCGTGAACACCCGCTGAATATCTTCGGCGCCGTTGACGGCGCGCTGTTTCTGCACCGCGTCGAACATCGCCCCTTCAATCTTGTCCTCCACGCCCAGCACCGTCGCCACCGCCCAGGCTTCGGTCAGCTCATTGCCCAATTTGCCCATCAGGCTGACGTGATACTTGGTGACTTTCTCACCGGCGGGCAGCGCCTGAGCAACGGTACTGCCTACGCGGTAGGTTTCGGCAAACTGATAGCAAGGGCCGCAGTAGAAGGAGAAAAATTCCACCACCGCCGGCGTGGCGGCCACCGGCTTATCCAGCCGGGTGTATTGCTCGCCCGCACGGTAATCCGCGGCCTGAACCGCGGGCAACGCCAACATCAATACGACGGCGGCGGCGAACGAACGCTTAACTTTTGCCAACATAAACACTCCTGGTTTCGATTATGAACATCGTCCTTAGCGGCGGTTTTTATAATCAAATAACCGGCAGAAGGCCAGTTTTTATTACCTTCTGTTTATGTGGGATTCAGTCAGCGCCCTTCGTAGCCGTCCCAATAGGCACCTACCGCTTCCTGCGACAGCACCTGGCGACGTTTAGGATTGTCGGAGCCGCTGTAGGCGCGATTGATGAAAATGGTTTTGTGTTCCATGTTCTGCTGGAATTCCGGGCTGCCCAGATAGTCGGCCTTTTTCTGCGCCTCGCTGCGCGCCACGCCCGCCGCGCGATCCTTTTTCCCCTGCTGGTAGAACTGTTCAAACATCGGCACGGCGTTTTTAATGCTGCCATTCACATCGGTGCGGAATTGCGGATCGAAGTCATCGCGCGTTTGATAAACGTAATGCTTGGCATGCAGCTCCGCGCTGCTGAGGTGGTGGGCGCAGGCGCTGAGCGCCAACAGCGGCAACAACAGCGCCGCGCTTTTCAGTCTTTTCATGTCGTCTGTCCCTGTCAGTGAGGAAGGTCCTTTAGCGCCAAGAGCATAGCGCCGGCCCCCGGTGAACGTCAAACGACAAAAATCGCATCACATTGTTTTATATTAATATTATATACATTGATTGGTATTCATTGCCTGAAACACTATGCTTTAACAGAACAGGGTAAACACTCACCGACAGCGAGGCGGCCAATGAAACCGATCGACAAAAACGTGGGGGAGTACGACCTCACGGCGGAAAAAAAAGCGGGCATGATCACCGGCACCATCCGCGGTGAACTGCCGGACAGCGACGCCAACCTACCGCTGGTGCCCTTCTCCGGCACCTTCGCCGGCCCGAGCGTGGCCGACGCCATCGCCGATATCCAGCAACAGTTCCCCGACATCGAACCGGCGATTATCGACGACTTGCGCGAGGAACTGCTGAAGGCCGGTTTCTAAACCGGATCGCGGTGCCGTACGAACGGGCTGTAGACCGGCGCGCCGGGCTTCAGCGCCAGATCGGCGTCAAAATCGTCATTGCGGTTGAACGGTACCGCCGGCCAGGCGGCAAGATCGCTTAAGCCTTCCCGATACGCCTGCGTCACCTGCGCCAAAGCGGCGTTCTGCGCCCGCCGCTCCTCGCCCGCCAACCCGCCGCGCACGCCATGGACCAGGAACGGCTCCAGCACGCTAAAGCCGATATAGTGCAGCGCATGCATGATCGGCCACAGCATCAGCCGCATATCGCCGTCGCGCCCGTCCGGCGCGCAGGCCTGAGCGGAAGCGCCGGCGGTAACGGTCAGCAGCGCCCGTTTGCCGCGCATCACGCCGTTCTCATGGCGGTGGCGGCTGTCGTACACCCCGCCGTAAACGAACACCCGATCCATCCAGCCTTTGAGGATGGCCGGCGCGCCGAACCACCAGAAAGGGAACTGCAGCACCAGCGTATCCGCCCAGCGCAGCAGCTCGATATGCCGCCGGATCTCCGCCGGCAGCGCCTGGATCGTCCAGTGATGGCGCTGCTCCTGCATCGCATCGAACCGGTCTGCCTGCTTTCTGCTGGGGTAATGGCCGGCGCCTTCGCGCGGATCAAACCCCTCCTGATACAGATCGACCGTCTTCACCTGGTGCCCCTGCGCCAGCCAGGCCTGCCGCGCCTGTTCGACCAAATGGGCATTGAAAGAATGCGGCTCGGGGTGAGCCAGCACAATCAGCACGTTCATCCTGTTTCTCCCGCGGTAAGGTGATGCTGCTATGCTGTGGCTTTATCGCATCCTTGGCAATTACGCACCTGAAGGTAACCCCCATGGCCTATCCCGGCGACGTCTATTCGAGTAAATGCTCCGCGCGCGATGCGCTGGCGCTGATTTCCGGCAAGTGGGTGATGCTGATCCTGCCCGCGCTGGCGCAGCGGCCGATGCGCAACGGCGAGCTGCTGCGCCGCATCGACGGCATTTCACAGAAGGTGCTGACGCAAACGCTGCGCCAGCTGGAACGCAACGGGCTGCTCGAACGGCTGGATTTAAGTGAAAAGAATCAGGCGCATGTGGAATACCGGCTCAGCGCCGTCGCCTGCTCGCTGGTCGAGACGCTGACGGCGCTAGACAGGTGGGCGGAATACCATTTCCCCGAGCTGGACGCCGCTCGCGAGCGCTATGATGCCGACCGCAAGCGCGCGGCCGATTAAAGCGGTTTGGCCCGCAGCGTCTCGCCGCTGCGCACGAAGTTGCCCGCCCCCAGATGATGAATCGTATGCAGATCCGCATTGGCGGCGGTGAAGTTCCAGCGCCCTTGCTGGAACACCCGCTCGTCCGCCGCCGCGCTCAGCACCTCGCCGAAGCAGGTGTCGTATTTTTCCTGCGCGCCGCTTTCCGGTAATAAGCGGCACTCCAGCCACGCCACGCAGCCCTGTTCGATCAGCGGCACCTGCAGCGTAGCGCTCGGCGCTGCGGCGATGTGAAAGCGGGCGAACTTGTCGTCATCCAGCCCGGACACGCTGCCGACCGCGTAGGTGGCGTCGATGAACATGGCCGCCGGCACGCAAATGCCGAATGCGCCGCTCTCCTCGATCATTTGCCGGCTGTGCGCCCCTTTGTCCACCACGATGGCGATGCGCGGCGGGCTGAACTCCACCGGCATCGACCAGGCGGCGGCCATCACGTTGCGTTTGGCGCCGTCGCGGCTGCGGCTGGTGATCAATACCGTCGGGCCGTGGTTCAGCAGGCGGCTGGCGTGTTCGAGGGCGACAGGGCGAAAGTGGCTCATCGGGAAATCCTTGCGAGTGACTGATTGTTCCGCAGTGTAGATCTACGCCATAAAGGCAAGCAACGCGGGGCGCACAGAATGCGCAGTTGAGACGCTTGTTCCCCGTCTCGCCATCCGTTATCTATAGTTAAATCAATTCGCCGGTAACGGCCCACTCCACCTGAGGATCTTGCCTTGACGTTTTTAAAACACCCTATCGCCGGATTGGTGCTGGCCGGCTGCGGCCTGCTGTCGGCGGGCGGCGCGCTGGCCGCTTCCGATGCGCTGGTGTACTGCACCGTCGCCTCGCCGGAATCGTTCAACCCGCAGCTCTCCAGCTCCGGGCCGACCTTTATCGCCACCTCGCAGCTGCTGTACAACCGCTTGGTGACGCTGCGCGAAAGCGATAAAGCGCCCGCCCCGTCGCTGGCTACCGAGTGGAACGTCAGCCCGGACGGCAAGACCTATACCTTTACCCTGCGCCAGGGCGTGAAATTCAACAGCAACAAATACTTCACCCCGACACGCGACTTCAACGCCGAAGACGTGGTGTTCACCGTGATGCGGCAGAAGGATCCCGCTAACCCGTATCACAAGGTCTCCGGCGGCAACTATGAATACTTCACCGACATGGGCCTGGATAAGCTGATCACCCAGGTGGAAGCGGTGGACGAGCATCACGTACGCTTCACGCTGAGCCAGCCCAACGCCGCCTTCGTCGCCGACTGGGCGATGGATTTCGCCTCGATCCTGTCCGCCGAATACGCCGACGCAATGTTGAAAAAGGGCACGCCGGAATACGTCGACAACTGGCCGCTCGGCACCGGGCCATTCGCGCTGCAGCAGTACAAGCAGGATTCGCTCATCCGCTACATCGCCAACCCGCACTACTGGCAGGGCGAAGTGGCCAGCAAGCATCTGATCTTCTCGATTACGCCGGATCCGCAAACCCGGCTGGCCAAGCTAAAGACCAACGAATGCCAGATCATCCCCGCGCCGCTACCGGAACAGTTCGCCGCCATCAAGGCCGACGGCAACCTGCAGCTGCACGACATCACCGGGCTGAACGTCGGCTATCTGGCGTTCAACACCCAGAAAAAACCGTTCGACAACCTGCTGGTGCGCCAGGCGCTGAGCTATGCGGTGGACAAGAAAGCGATCGTCGCCGCAGTGTTCAAAGACAGCGGCACGCCGGCCAACTCGCTGCTGCCGCCGGGCATGCTGGGCTACAACGATAAACTGCCGGAGTACGCCTACGATCCGCAGAAGGCGCGCGAGCTGCTGAAGCAGGCCGGGCTGGAGCAGGGCTTTGAGACCGACATCTGGTCGATGCCGGTACAGCGCCCCTACAACCCGAACTCGAAGCGCATCGCCGAGATGATCCAGAGCGACTGGGCGAAGGTGGGCGTGAAAGCCAAGATCGTCACCTGGGAGTGGGGCCAGTATCTGGCCGGGCTGCGCAAAGGCGAACAGCAGAGCGCACTGTACGGTTGGGTGTCGGACAACGGCGATCCGGACAACTTCGCCACCCTGCTCGGCTGCGCCGGGGTGCAGAGCGGCGCCAACGTGGCGCGCTGGTGCGATAAGGATTATGACAGCCTGATCCAGCAGGCGATTCAGGAGAATCAGCCGCAGACGCGCGCCAAGCTGTATCAACAGGCACAGGTGATCTTCGCCAAACAGGCGCCGTGGCTACCGCTGGCCACCGGCAAAGTGTTCTACGCCACCCGCAGCAACCTGAGCGGCTACGTGGTGGACGTGAACGGCAGCGACTTCGCCAAGGCCAAATTAAACTGATCCCAGGCGCCGCGGCGAGAGCTGCGGCGCTACCCGCCTCATCGCTTAGTAAGCTGCCAGCCTCTGAACCTACCGCGCATTAGCTTCACAACTTACGATGCTAACCCCCCCTGCCGCCAGGCACTTAACCCACTAAATTCATAGCTTAATAAGCGGATTAATCCCTGGCATTTTGCTTAAACTGCGCACAGGCGCTTTCCTCACCTGTAACATTTCGTTACCATCGACGCACAGACCCTTTAACATCAAAAGGTAACCCGGTGCAGAACACCTACATGCCGTGGCAAATTCGCCTGCACTGGCTGGTGGCGATCCTGCTGGTCATCACCTGCGTCACCATTGAGCTGCGCGGCTTTGCCGAACCGGGCAGCGCTCCCTGGTACGTGCTGGTTGTCACCCACTTCAGCTGCGGCGTAACGGTGTTTGCGCTGATGATCGCCCGCCTGTTCCTGCGCTGGCGCCACCCTTCGCCCGCTATCGTGCCCAAACCGCCGAAGTGGCAAACCGGCCTGGCGCACCTGACGCACACCCTGATTTACCTGCTGCTGCTAACGCTGCCGGTACTGGGGGTGTACTCGCGCTATCTGGGCGGCAAGGAGTGGTATCTGTTCGGCCTGCCGATGCCGTTCGCCGACGTGGCGGATCGGCCGCAGGCGCGGATGATTATCGGCTGGCACAAAACGCTGGCGTCGTTCGGCTACTGGCTGATCGGCCTGCATGCTGCCGCCGCGCTGTTCCACCACTATATCGTCAAGGACAATGCGCTGGTGCGCATGCTGCCACTGATGAAAAAGCGCTGACTACCCGGCGCCAGGGATGAATTTTCGGGCCACGCCCGCTGACAGGGAATGACATGCAAACCCAATTTTTTCATGTGACCGTCGAGCAATGCGCTAGCCAACAGACGGCGCCCGACAACCTGGTGAGGATCATCGCTTCCGGCCAGACGTTCTTTTTTTACCGTGACGATTTCAGCGACAGCGAAAATTTGCTGGCCAGGCTCGCCGCCGGCGATCGGGTGAAGATCGGCGCCCACCGCCTGCAAGACGGCAGCTATTGGCTGCACTGGCTGCTGCACGGCACTAAAGGCCGGCTGGAGCCAGACAGAACGCTGAAATACAAGCTGAAATACTTCGCCCTGCTGCTGCTGGGCGCGGCGCTCACCGGCGGTTTCCCGGCGGCCTTTTTCATCATGGACCGGGAAGATTCCTGGCTGACTATTGTCCTGTTCTTTATCGCCATCATCGCCGGCCTTATCGGCATCGGCCTGGTGCTGTTCGTCGGTTCGGAGCTCCTGTTGATCGCGCACCGCGGCCGCAGGCGCCTGCTCAGGGCGCTGGATCGCGTGCTGCTGGGGCAAGACGTCACGCCGCCCGGCTCGCTCAGCCTGAAAATCCCCGGCATCAGATACCGGGCCGTCCGTGCAGACGCAACGTCAGTGCCCACATCGCAACAAACCGAGTTTCCCCTCCCTGACGGCGTCGAGGCCTCCGGCATCGAGACGGTCAACGCCCTGAGCTACGAACTCTGCCACTATGAGATCCCGCGGCAGGTGCAGTATTTGGACACTTATGCGTGGCGCCAGAAGGAGACGCACTTCGCGTTGACGACCCGCGCGCTCAACGTCCCCAATACCAAACTGCATCCGGTATTTCGTCGGCAACATCCGCTTTTCATCGCCAAAGGCGATCCGCTGCAGGTGTTGTATTGCGAGAACGACACCGTCCCCGAGTTGCCTACGGTGCGTGGGATCATCAACCATCGCGATCGCCAGACCTATCTCATCGGCGGCAGCCGCTACTTCACCGAAGCCGGCCTAAACCTGAGCGCGCGCGTCGTCTTCATCCTCGGCGCGATCATGATGTGTTTGATGCTCGGCCTGATCGTGTGGGATAACGCCGATACCCCAGCGGGCGTTTACCTGGATGCCTGGACCCTGAAGCGCCTCGGCAGTGAATTGCCGCCGATTCTGCTGCTGATGATGCTGATGATCAGCGGCCTGGCGCTGCTGATCGAGGGCTTCGCCCAGATCTGCCGCCTCTACGCTTTTGAGCAGCACCGCACGTTTAAGACGTTCAAATACCTGCGCAATCTGCGCCGCAGGCTATGGCGGCAAGAGCAGGTGACGGAGCTGAAATGATGACGTTAGCGCTTTATAAAAGACCCCTTATTATCCTGACGCTGTTTTTGGCCAGCGCGCTGGGCGTCTATTTTCTCGCCCCTGAACAACGCTATGCACAGTGGCAATGGACTCAGAGCGACGAGGCCTTGCCGACGATAGCCCGTTACGATCTCATCCACAGCTACCCGGCGCAGGACGGCGCTCTGCTGCTCATCAGCAAAAGGAGTGAACGCGGGGCCTACAATAGCTTTTACGGCTGGGCGGCCAACTACCTCAGCCAGGTGTTATTCACCGGCCCTAAGGGGCTGCAGATGCTGGGGCAACTCGACGAGTTGATCTACGATGCGGTTTGCGTCGAGCAGGAGTGCGTGCTTTTTCTGTCCAAGGGGCGCAGGCTGGTCGATGTGCAACGGGGAACCATCGGGCCACTGATCCCCTGGCCCGAGGGCGACGATAGCCTGCCTTCCTTTATCGGCGGCAAACTGGTGGCGCTGCCGGGGAAACGCGCGCTGTATTTCATCAGCACCGAAGGCGTATTCTACAGCCCGGACTTTGGCGCCCATTGGCGGCAAACGCTGGATCTGCCGGCACAGCTGGAAGCGCGGCAGCTGCTGGGCTTTGAGCGCGGCGAGGAGGACTCACCGACGGCTAACGCCTCCGGTAAGCGCAAATCCATGCCCGAGATCTTTACCGCCGTTGATGGCGAACGCGTGCTGTTCTGGATGAACCCGGTGCTCGGCTCCGGCGCCTTGCACATTGCCGTTAACGGCAAAACCGGCGAGGTGGCCGAACTGCATTGGCTAACGGTGCGCGTGAAGGAAAGCGCCCAGGCCCCGGATGGCGGCATCTACCTGATCGCGCAAACGCTGGACAGGGGGCTGTATCAGCTCCTGCGTTATCAATCCGACGGGCAACTGACGGTGCTGTTGGAAAACGGCGATAAATCGCTGTATCAGCTGTGGGCGGGCAACGACAAGCTGGTCGCCCAAACGGATAACGGCGATGCGCGCCTTTCGCTGATTTTCGATCTGCGCTCATCCGACGTGCGCTACCGGCAGCCGTTGGAGTACCGCTACAACGGGCGCGACGACGCACGTCAGACCGTGATCGAACCGGAAAGCCACTATGGCGATGACGGGGAGACCCCGCCACTGCCCTACTTCGTCCGCTATCGTTCCACCACGCCGTGAACATAAGGAACTTGCCATGCTGTTAGGTTATGGCGCCGGCGCCGCAGGATTGCTGGCGCTGTTGTTGGCCCTGCTGCTCACCGGTATCCTGCTCACCTGGTGGGGCTGGCGCTACGCTTCTGCCCGCTGCGGCCGCCCGCGACCGCCGCTCTCCTGGGGCGGCTATCTGCTGGCCTCGGCGCTGGCGGTCTACCCGGTGGCGTGCGCGCTGATGCTGATCGGCATGGCCATCCAGGACATCAAGAGCCAGCGGGCGGAAGAACGCTGGAATCAACGCAGCTACCTGACGCTCGACGAGGCAAAACCGTTTGGTGAAATCACGCTGCCGAAGGGAAGCTGGGTAAATCGCCAGGAGCCACGCCTGCCCGGCACCGAAGACAGCCCTATCACGATGGACGGCGTGACCGCCGTGCGTTTTCCTCAGCCACAGAGCGTGGCCGGCGTGCCGATCATCGCCTTTGAGGTTTTACCGCCGGTGATGGAGCTGGCGAGCGCGCGCACCTTTACCCGCCCGAGCGGCCAAAGGGTGCGCTGCGAAGCCGGTTGGCTGGTCACCTTCTTGTTGCCGCCGGATCGGCCGGCTCCGCAATGGGAGGAGTGGCAGGCCGGGCTGCCTGCGGCAGCGTTTCGGCCCAGCAGTTGGGCCTTTAGGGAGTGCTTCTCCGGCAGCCCGATCGCCGTACTGACCTTGCACAACGGCGAAGTCAGGGTGCTGCCTTAAGCCTTACGCCGTGGCGTTGGGCAAGCGCACGGTCACGCGGTTATTGGCCGTGGGCAGCTGCAGCGGCGCTTCCTGCCAGCTCACCGCGATAACCAAGACCGGCGGCGCCGCTACGCGCGGCGCACGCCCGTCGGGCCCCACGCCGTAGGCATCCCATTCAATCACGAACACGCCGCCGTCTTGCGGCTCGACCCGCTCGACGAAAAAAGTGGTGTCCGAACCGCGCCCGCCCGCCGGTTTGTGCGCGTGAGAGAGCAGGCTGAACCACTCGCCGGCGAAGTACAGATGGTACAGACCATCGACAATATGCTCGCCGTGGAACTGGCAGCCGCCGACGCTCAAGCCGTCACCCGCCGGGGATTCCGCCACGCGTTCGAGATCGCGCACAAAACGATCCGTCGGCCGGTTATCCAGCAACAGCTCATAAGGGGGCGCGTGCAGCAACGCGGCCGGATCGTCCGCCTGGCGCAGATCCGCCGGCAACATCGAGCGCGCCGCCAGCGCCCGCCCACTGGGTAAGGCGATCGCCAGACGATCCGCCGGATCCTCAGTCCACTGAGGCACCCACAGACCGCGCAGCTGACGCAGCGGCGTAGCCTCCGCCTGCCGACACCTCGCCCGCAGCCTTGCCAGCGCATCAGCGGAACCGGCGGCCAACGCGTCCTGCTCCCGATCGGTCAATGCAGGCAGCGCGTACATCACTCGGGCGGCAGGTTCGTACACCGCCAACCCCTCACCCTCGCGGCTGCGGGTCGGGATCAGGCGCAGCTTGCCGCCGTCCACGTCCTGCGGCGCGGCACAGGCGCTATGCACAATCGCCCCGTCACGCAGCAGCAGCGTCCAAAAATTGGGGCCGCCCATGCCCAGCTCCCCCACGCCGCCAATCTGCCGATCGCTGTCGCCGGCGTGCGCCATCTCAATCGGCTGCGAGCGCCAGTCGGTCTTGCGCCATTCTGCCGCCTCTGCGGGGTCTTGCGCGCTTTTAGCGGCGTACTTCGCCCATTGCAGCACGGCAAACAGCGCGATGCACAGCACGCCGAAAACCGGGTGATCCTGCCAAATCAACAACCAACCGACGATCAAAAGGGCCCAGGCGGCCATGGCGATATCCTTTTCCACGAGAAAACCGCCTGATTCTAGCGCAGGAAACGCAAGGGGTTGAAGCCTATGCCATGGATAATTAGCCATTCAATAGAAAGGTAATAATTTCAGCGTTATTTCTGTGACTACAGAGATCACATAAATAACGCTTCACAGAGTAATTTCAACATAAAAAGATAACCCTCTGTATATCAATGCAATATTCGAAACCCTATTAAAACCCAAACGATAAAAGGGGAAAAAAATCGCAATAATTTGTGTATATTCTAAACATTGACTATGTTTAGACATACTATTTATATGCAGGTAAAACGCCGAATAAAAAAGAGAAAGGCGTTTAGGAAGTTAAATCAACCCCGTTATCCGCGAGGGTGAAAAACCATTTTATAGCAATATTCCGAGGGAATTTTATTTCCACGGAACGGGTAACCTTGCGTTTTATCAAGCCAATAGGCTACACACCGCAATTAATATCATTATTAGCATTCCGGAGAGCGACAATGAAAATCGTTACAGGCATTATCCTTACCTCTGTAGCCGCCTTCAGCGGCGCGGCTTACGCGGCCGATGCGCAGCCTACCACCGGCAGCGCGGCGGTGACGCTGGAACACGTGCACGCCGTGATGGAAAACGGCAGCCCGGCGCCACAGCACGACGCCGCCTGCAAAAAAGAACTTTCCATGCCGGAATCGAAATATATGGGCATGAAGGTTAAAACCGATTACACCATCAACAGCAGCACCATGATGATGTCGGCCAAATCGATGTTCCCATCGCCGGATTCCATGAAACCCATGGAGCTGACGGTCGATCTCTCCGCGTTGGGCCTGGCGGATGTGTATGCCTTCGGCGCCTTTAAACCGGCCGCGTTGCCGCAGGCCTATATTTATTTCACCATCGACAAGGATTTTAAAAATCCGGTCAGCACCTTTATGATCATCAACCAAGGCAAGCAATATAACTGCGTAATCTCCAGCTCGAATAAAATGATGAGCAAAGAGATGCGTGGCAAGATGATGATGAAAAAACAGTAGCGGAATGAAAAGCGGCGCTCCCCTTAACAGGAAGCGCCGCCAGAAAACGCGTTAAATCAGACCCGGATTGTATTTCTGGTTGAATTTCTCTTCCGACTGGAACAGATAAATAATGCCTTCGATAAAGCCGACAATCGCCGGGATCCCCGTCCAGCAGAACAGCAGGTAGAACAGCCCCCACCACTTCATCCCCAGGTAAAACTTGTGAATGCCCAACCCACCCAGGAAGATGGCCAGCAGGGCCGCCGCGAGCTTGTCTTTTCTGCTCATAGTGCACTTCTCCTTACTTCTCACCGAACCACCGGCATGTCCAAAAACGGATGCCGCTCCCCAGAGCGCCGCATCGCAATGCTTGAGGAGAAAACATTCATCCATCAAGACTCAACAGGGGTAATTATAACAGCAGATGATTAAACGGTTGTTTAACCGGCGAAAAGGTAAGCAAAGGGAATCTGAAGGAGAGGTGGTGCCGATAATAGGAGTCGAACCTACGACCTTCGCATTACGAATGCGCTGCTCTACCAACTGAGCTATATCGGCATCGAGCCGGGCCTGCGGGGCAAGCCGGAAGTGCGTTGAACAAGGTAGACCTGTGCACGAAATGAGTCAATAGCCGCCGGGGCGTTTGGTTGTTTTGCAAGCAGCTATACTGCCGCGCGTTGGCCCTTCCAAAAAAACAGGGCGCAGCCTGCTGCGCCCTGACGTCTTTACTACCGCAATGCGGCCTTAGCTGCGCACCAGATCGTCGCCGTAGCCGATCCACTTGTAGGTGGTCAGCGCGTCCAGGCCCATCGGGCCGCGGGCGTGCAGTTTCTGGGTGCTTACCGCCACTTCCGCGCCCAGGCCGAACTGGCCGCCGTCGGTGAAGCGGGTGCTGGCGTTGACGTACACCGCCGAGGAGTCCACCGCGCGCACGAAGTGCTCGGCGCTGCTCAGCGAACGGGTGAGGATCGCGTCGGAGTGGTTGGTGCCGTGGGTGCGGATGTGGTCGATGGCCTGATCGATATCGTCCACCAGCAGCACGTTCAGATCCAGCGACAGCCATTCGTCGTCGTAATCTTCCGCGTTCACCGGCACCACCGTCGCCGGGCCGCCCTGCAGCAGCGGCAGCGCGTTTTCCGCCGCGTGCAGCGTCACGCCCACTGCCGCCATTTTGGCGCTCAGCGCCGGCAGGAACTCGGTGGCAATGCTGCGGTTCACCAGCAGCGTCTCCAGCGAGTTACAGGCGCTCGGGCGCTGGATCTTGGCGTTTTCAATCACCGTCAGCGCCTTGTCGAAATCGACGTCGGCATCCACGTAGGTGTGGCACACGCCGATGCCGCCGGTGATCACCGGGATGGTCGATTGCTCGCGGCACAGCTTGTGCAGGCCGGCGCCGCCGCGCGGGATCAGCATGTCGACATAGCGATCCAGGCGCAGCAGTTCGTTCACCAGCGCACGATCCGGACTGTCGATCGCCTGCACCGCCGCCGCCGGCAGGCCGCACTGTTCCAGCGCCTGCTGGATCACTTTCACCGTTGCCTGGTTGGTATTGTGCGTCTCTTTACCGCCGCGCAGGATCACCGCGTTGCCGGTTTTCAGGCACAGGCTGGCGACGTCGATGGTGACGTTCGGCCGCGCCTCGTAAATCACGCCGATCACGCCGAGCGGCACCCGGCGGCGCTCCAGCTTCAGCCCGCTGTCCAGCAGGTTGCCGTCCAGCACGTGGCCGACCGGATCGTTCAGGCGGCACACCTGGCGCACGTCGTTAGCGATCGCCGCCAGCCGCGCCGGGGTCAACAGCAGGCGATCGAGCAGCGCTTCGCTCATGCCGGTGGCGCGCGCTTGCGCCATGTCTTGTTCGTTCGCCAGCAGGATCGCTTCGCTGTTGGCTTCCAGCCTATCGGCCATCACCGACAGCACCTGATTCTTCTTCGCCGTGCTCAGCACCGCCAGCTGCCAGGAAGCCTGCTTGGCGGCCTTCCCCATCTGCTCCAGCATGCTCACTCCTTAACTGACAATCATATCGTCGCGGTGCACTGCCACCGGACCGTATTCATAACCGAGGATTTCAGTGATTTCCTGCGAGTGGTGCCCGGCGATCATGCGCATTGCGTCACTGTTGTAGCGGCTGACGCCATGCGCCAGATCGCGCCCCGCCAGGTTGCGGATGCGGATCACTTCGCCGCGCGAGAAGTCGCCCTTCACTTCGCGAATGCCCTTCGGCAGCAGCGAGCTGCCGCGCGCCATCATCGCTTCCACCGCGCCGTCGTCGACGGTGATCTCACCGGCCGGCGGCGCGCCAAAGATCCAGCGCTTGCGGTTTTCCAGCGGGGTTTCCAGCGCGTGGAAACGGGTGCCCACCGGTTTGCCTTCGATCACGTCCGCCACCACGCCCGGCTTGCTGCCCGCGGCGATCACCACGTCGATGCCGGCGCGGCAGGCCACGTCGGCCGCCTGCAGCTTGGTGCCCATGCCGCCCGTGCCCAGGCCGGAGACGCTGTCGCCGGCGATGGCGCGCAGCGCGTCGTCGATGCCGTGCACTTCACGGATCAGTTCGGCCTGCGGGTTGTTGCGCGGATCGGCGGTGTAGAGGCCCTGCTGATCGGTCAGCAGCAGCAGTTTGTCGGCCCCGGCCAGAATGGCCGCCAGCGCCGACAGGTTATCGTTGTCGCCCACCTTGATTTCGGCGGTGGCGACGGCGTCGTTCTCATTGATTACCGGCACGATGCGGTTGTCCAGCAGCGCCGTCATGGTGTCGCGCGCGTTGAGGAAGCGCTCGCGGTCTTCCAGATCGGCGCGAGTCAGCAGCATCTGCCCGACGTGGATGCCGTAAATGGAGAACAGCTGTTCCCACAGCTGGATCAGCCGGCTCTGCCCCACCGCTGCCAGCAGCTGCTTGGAAGCGATAGTGGCGGGCAGTTCGGGGTAGCCCAGGTGTTCGCGCCCGGCGGCGATGGCGCCGGAGGTGACGATGACGATGCGGTGGCCCGCGGCGTGTTGCTGCGCGCACTGGCGCACCAATTCGACGATGTGGGCGCGGTTCAGACGCAGCGATCCGCCGGTCAACACGCTGGTGCCCAATTTCACAACCAATGTCTGGCTGCCGTTCATAGTATTTCTGCCGTGTGTAATGATGAGAAGAAGAGTGCAAAGGTCTTTGTAACAGGAGAGACGCGTTATGCCAACAGGCACAACGCGAAATCAGCACAATACGTGGTCAAACGGGGTCAGGCGGAGAGTTTGATCAGTTTTTCTTTGAAATCGTCGGCGGGTTCCAGCCCCAGTTCCATGGTCGCCAGCAGCTCGCCCAGGCGGCGATGGAAGTCACGCAGGGTGTCTTCCAGCTTGGCGCTCACTTCATCATCCTTAATGTTTTGCGCCGTCCAGTCGCCTTCCTTGTCGAACAGGCCGAATTGGTACGAATAGGTGAAGCGCGCCTCTTCCGCCTGCAGCTCCATCCACCAGCCCCAGAACTCGCGTTTCTCCGGAGCGGGCTTTACATTGACGCAGACGGCCAAACAATCAAAGAAAAAACGGTCGTTTTCACATTGCCCTTCACGCAGGTACGGCCCCAAGCTGGCAAAACGTTTCATTAGTCGGCTTTTAGGGTGACCACTCGGTAACGTCATTCTCTAACCTCCTCAATGTAGACCACTCTTTTTAACAAACTGTTAAAATTTAGCAACTAATTAACGCATTTTGTCCTTCAGCCAGCCGGACATCTGCAGCAGCGCCCGATGGAAGCTGTCGTAAACCGGGGTGCGCGGGATGGCGACCAGCTTGCCGCTCACCGAAGAGGTGACGATCAGCTGCGACTCTTCTTTCGGGCTGAGCGTATCGCGCTCCCAGTAGCCGGAGATCATCGGCGTCGGGCAGCGGCGCCCCAGCAGCCCCTGCATTTTCAGCGAGTAGCTGTTCAGTTCCACCTTCAGCACGTTGTCCGAGGCGTTAGCCATGCCCATGCGACTGGCCAGCACGTCCATATACATGTCCGGCACGTTCAACTGGGTGCTGCTGTCACACAGCAGGCGATGCACCACTGGCCCCAGGCAGGCCACGCCGCGCAGCCGCTGCGGCTCCAGGTAGGCCAGCCGCACCGCCACGTTGGCGCCAAAGCGGAAGCCAAAGGCGCTCACCCGCTGATGGTCCACCCACGGCACCGAGGCCAGCTGGATCAGCACCTGTTGGTGCAGGTAGCTGGAGTCCTGCGTCAGCTTCCATTTGCAGGAGGAGCCGATCGACGGCATGTCGAGCGTCAGCATGGCGATGCCGTGCGGCGCCAGGTAATCGCGGAACAGGCGGTGGTAGTCGGTCTGCAGCGTGTCGAGGCTGCCGCACATCAGCACCGTCGGGAACGGCGCTTCGCCCTTCTCCGGCATGTGCAGGAAACCGGTGACGCTGCCGCCGCCCTCGATGCGAAACTCCAGCTCTTTCAACTGATACGGCAGCAGCAGCGCTGCCTCTTCGTAAGCGCGGTTGGCGAGCATCTCCGCCTGTTCGGCCAGCTCGTCGCCCTTCAGGTGCGGGTAACCGGCGATGCTGTACAGGCTCGCGGCCTTCAGCCAGTATTCGCCGCCGAGCAGCGGATCCTGCTGCTCCGTCGCCCGCTGCTGCCACTGCATGCCCTGATGGATCCACTCGTAGATCCAGTTGCCGTTGCGGTAGCCCACCACGGTATCCAGCCGCTGCGGATTGCTGCGCTCGGCGTCCGAGGCGGCGATGCGCGCCAGCACTTCGTGGATTTCGATCGGGCTGACGCCGCGCCAGGCCCACAGCAGCGGATTCAGCATGCGGTACCAGCTGCCGGTGGTGTCGCCTTCCAACGCGGAATGCATGGCGGCGCTCACTTTGTTGCGCGCGCGCAGCACCAGCGTCGAGGTTTCAGGGTGTTTGAATTTAGGCTTGAAAAGAATTTCAGAAAGGTTGGCCTGTGCCATGGTAACAACAGCCTCCGTAAATCTGGCGATAGGCCGCAAAAGGCCTACTTAACTGGAGGTAGTGTACCTAACTCTGGCGGGATAAACCAAGATAACGCAAACGCCCGGCATAACCGGGCGTTGACTTAGAACTGGCTGGGCTTAGCGGCCGCCGATAGGGGGAACGAAGCTGACGCCCATGTCCCACGGCTGTTCGATCCAGGTATCCTGCGGGATGTCGACCTCGTAGTCGTCCACCAGCGGACGGCCCGCCGGTTTGGCGAAGATGGTGACGAAATGCGCTTTCGGGTACATGTCGCGGATCGCTTTCGCGGTGCCCCCGGTATCCACCAGATCGTCCACGACGATGAAGCCTTCACCGTCGCCTTCGGCGCGCTTGAGCACTTTCATTTCGCGTTGGTTGTCATGGTCATAGCTGGAAATGCAGACGGTATCCACATAGCGGATGCCCAGTTCGCGCGCCAGCAGGCCCGCCGGTACCAGACCGCCGCGGCTTACGGCAATGATGCCTGTCCATTTGTCGGCAGGCAGCAGGCGATGCGCCAGCTTGCGTGCGTGCATTTGCAGCATATCCCAGGTAACAACGTATTTTTCGCTCATAGAATCGTGTCCCAGCCGGCGGTGAAGCGGCTTATTTTATAGTTCAGGGGAAAAAAGGTTGCGCGAGATTATAGAGACTGGCCGCATTGAATTCCAGCTGTACCGAGGAAAACCTCGCGATTTCCGCCGCGCGGCTTTCCGGTGATTGATGCTGAAAAAACGAACGTTCCCGCAGCGAAGCCGTGTGATCAAGCGCTTAAACCGCACAATACGGGGCGCGCACCGCCGGAAATAAAGTGATATTCTCTGATGATCGTGCCACGACGCACAGATGCCCACTCACCTTAACCGCGCGGCACGCCCGTCCTGTCGGAGCCTGCCGTCACAGGAGACTTATAGTGTCTGAATTGTCTCAGCTTTCGCCACAGCCGCTGTGGGATATTTTCGCCAAGATCTGTTCTATCCCGCACCCTTCTTATCATGAAGAAGCGCTGGCGCAGCACATCCTCACCTGGGCCAAAGAAAAGAACCTGCACGCCGAGCGCGATCGGGTCGGCAATATCCTGCTGCGCAAGCCGGCCACCAAAGGCATGGAAAACCGCAAGCCGGTCGCGCTGCAGGCGCATTTGGACATGGTGCCGCAAAAGAATAACGATACCGTGCACGACTTTGCCAAGGATCCGATCCAGCCTTATATCGCCGGCGAGTGGGTGAAAGCGCGCGGCACCACGCTGGGCGCCGACAACGGCATCGGCATGGCCTCCGCCCTGGCGGTGCTGGCCGACGACAGCGTTGAGCACGGCCCGCTGGAAGTGCTGCTGACCATGACCGAAGAAGCGGGCATGGACGGCGCCTTCGGGCTGCAGCCGAACTGGCTGCAGGCGGACATCCTGATCAATACCGATTCCGAAGAGGAAGGCGAAATCTATATGGGTTGCGCCGGCGGTATCGACTTCATCACTACCCTGCCGCTGCAGCGCGAAGCGGTACCGGCCGGTTACCAAACCCTGAAGCTGACGCTCAAGGGCCTGAAAGGCGGCCACTCCGGCGCCGAGATCCACGTCGGGCTGGGCAACGCCAACAAGCTGCTGGCGCGCTTCCTGTTCGCCCATGCGGCGGCGCTGAACCTGCGCGTGCTGGATCTGAACGGCGGCACCCTGCGCAACGCCATCCCGCGTGAAGCCTCCGCGGTGGTTGCGGTGCCGGCGGACAAGGCCGACGCGCTGAAAGTCCTGAGCCAGGAGTTCCTGGCGGTGCTGCAGAACGAACTCTCCGTCAAAGAGAAGAACATCACCGTGCTGCTGGAGCCGACCACCAGCGCTTCGCAGGCGCTGAGCGCCGACAGCCAGCAGCGTTTCCTGGCGCTGCTGAACGGCACGCCGAACGGCGTGATCCGCATGAGCGACGCGGTAAAAGGCGTGGTGGAAACCTCGCTGAACGTCGGGGTGGTCACCACCAGCGAAAACGAAGCGGAAATCATCTGCCTGATCCGCTCCCTGATCGACAGCGGCAAAGACTACGTGGTCGAGATGCTGACCGCGCTGGGCCAGCTGGCCGGCGCCAAGGTGGCGCCGAAGGGCGGCTACCCGGGCTGGCAGCCGGACGCCGACTCGCCGGTGATGCACCTGGTGCGCGAACTGTATCAGGACCTGTTCGACAAGACGCCGAACATCATGGTGATCCACGCCGGTCTGGAATGCGGTCTGTTCAAAAAGCCGTATCCAGACATGGACATGGTATCGATCGGGCCAACCATCACCGGCCCACACTCGCCGGATGAGCAGGTGCATATCGAAAGCGTCGGCCTGTACTGGAAGCTGCTGACTTCGCTGTTGAAAGCGATCCCTGAGCGCGCGTAAGCTGCGCGCTTAACGCAAAAAGCCGGCGACCGCCGGCTTTTTTATTCCCAAGGCAGCGCCAGCTGCCGCTCCAGCTGCGGATCGAGCAGCGTCACATGCAGCCCCACCAGCCGCACGCCGCGCCCTTCGCGCCGCTCGCGCCACGCCTGCCGCGCCACCTCCAGCAAATCCTGCCGGTTCAACACCGGGAACACGTGCTCCTGGGTGGTTTGCTGAAAATCCTGAAACTTCAGCTTCACGCCCTGCCGGGCGATGTGCAGATCCGGCTTCACCTTGCGCAGCCGCATTTCCAGCTCGGGATAGAGTTTGTCGATAATCAGCGTTTCGCAGTCTTCCCAGTCGTGAATGTCTTCCGCCAGCGTGCGTTCCACCCCCACCGATTTGCGCAGCCGCTCCGACGAGATTTCGCGCCGATCGATGCCCTGGCACCGCTCCCACAGCACCCGGCCGAACTTGCCGAAACGCTTGAGCAGCTGCGCCAAATCGTATTGCTGCACGTCGGCGCAGGTGATAAGCCCCACCTCTTCCAGCCGCTTGGCGGTCACCTTGCCGACGCCGGGGATCTTGCTGAGCGGCAGCTGTTGCAAAAACGCCGGCACCTGCGCCGGCGTGATCACGTATTGCCCGTTCGGCTTGTTCATCTCGGAGGCGATTTTGGCGAGAAACTTGATCGGCGCGACGCCAGCCGAGGCGGTGAGGTTCAGTTCGTCGGCGATCGCCTGGCGGATCTCCTGGGCGATCAGCGTCGCCGAGCCATTGCATTGCGGGCTGTCGGTCACGTCGAGATAGGCTTCATCGAGCGACAGCGGCTCGATCAGCGGGGTATAGCGGGCGAAGATTTCGCGGATGTGCAGCGAGGCCTCTTTGTAGGCCGCCATGCGCCCCGGCAACAGGGTGAGGTGCGGGCACAGCTTGAGCGCCATCGCCGTGGACATGGCGCTGTGTACGCCGTAGCGACGCGCCGGGTAGTTGGCGGTGCTGATCACCCCGCGGCGATCGGCGCTGCCGCCAATCGCCAGCGGGATATCGCGCAGGCTGGGATCGTCGCGCATTTCCACCGCCGCGAAGAAGCAGTCCATATCGACATGAATGATTTTACGCATCGCACCCCCCAGAAACACTGTATAAGTATACAGTCAGATACCGAAAGCTCAAGGCCGCAGGATTCGACGAAAGCACCGTTTCCGCCAGATATTTCCGCGTTGTTAAAAAAGCTTAATTTTTCAATAGTATGATTTCCGCCATCCCGTGCGGCTCACCACAACGATAACGACAAGGTACCCTACATGATCAGATTTTCTTATTTGCTGCTGGCTTCCGCGCTGTCGCTGAGCGCGCTGGCGGCCAGCGCTGCCGGTCACGCGCCGGCGATCGTCGCCCACCGCGGCGGCACCGCCGATGCGCCGGAAAACACCCGCATCGCCATCGAAACCGCGCTGAAAAACGGCGCCGACGCCATCTGGATCACCCTGCAAGAATCCAAAGACGGCGTCATCGTGCTGTATCGCCCTTCGGATCTGAAAGCGTTGACCAACCGGCAGGGCCCGGTCTCTGCCTATACCGCCGCGCAGCTGGCCGAGACCGACGCCGGCTGGGCCTTCGCCAGGGGAGATGCGCACCCGTTCCGCGGCCAGGGCATCGGCATTCCGCGGCTGGACGACGTGCTTAAAGCGTTTCCGCACGTCACCTTCTATCTGGACATCAAATCCCCGGACGCCGATCCGGCGCAGTTTGGCCAGGCGCTGCTGGCGACGCTGGAGAGCACCGACAGCCTGAACCGCATCCGCGTCTACTCCACCGACGCCAAATACCTGCAGGCGCTGCCGCCGGCCATCCCGCGCTTCGAAAGCCGCGACGAGACCCGCACGCTGCTGGCCAACGTCACCATGGCGCACCAGTGCGACGTCAAACCGGATAACCGGCAGCCGCGCTGGTACGGGCTGGAGCTGAAGCGCGAGGTGGAAGTGGTGGAGAAATATACCCTCGGCGAAGGGCGTTCGAAGGCGTTTCTGACCTGGGATAAAGAGTCGATGGACTGCTTCCGCTCGCAGGGCCCGGCGCACATCATCCTGTTCGGCGTCAACTCGCCACAGGAGTATCAGCAGGCGCTGGCGCTGGGCGCCGACGGCGTGATGGTCAACTCACCGGCCGAAGCGAAAAGCTTCCGCAAGGCGAAATAAATCATCGGCCAAGGGCATAAGGCGGTTCGACAAACCCACCTTATGCCCCCCGGCTTTCAACATCCGTTAGTGAGCAGGAACCACCTGGATGATGCCATTTTCATTGCGTACGCTAAACCCCGCCCCAAATAGCCGGGCAGCAGGCTCAATACCTTTACTTCGTTTATCCCGCGACAACAGCGTTACCGAAACCCCGTAAGACCTCCCGCCCTCGAATTTATAGTTATCGTCAGAAATGCACGTAGCCGCGGTGACCGCAGGCATCTCGTTATCCGCGAAATTCTTGCCGAAGATAGCGTTGGCGTTGCCGATTTCTTCGATAATGACGCCGGCCAACCGCTCGTCCCCTTCCGGTTGAACCCGCACGCAAACGTGGTTATCAACGACAGTGACGCTGGCCGCGTAGTTCTTTGGCCTCGGATCGTTCATGTGCATACAGCCGGCGAGCAGCAAAGTCAGCGTTCCAGCCAAAATAATGCGGTTCATCCTGTTACCTCTGCTTAAAAAACTGAGAAAGCGCATATTCGTATTTTCTGGCGATCGTTTTATCCGTTACACCCTGAAAATTCACGCCATTGTTAATCGCGCCTAGCCAGACTTTCATACGCCTTTCGACAAGGCCCAAATAAAAAACCCGGCCAAGGCCGGGTTTTCGCTATAGCTACAGAATGCGGTGCTTGTCCAACTGCTCGCGCCGCTGCGCCGCTTTGGCTTCGCGCTTTTTGCGCGCATCGCAAGGTTCCGGGCAGTCGCAGACTTTCTCCATCCCCAATGCGGTGATGCCGCCGCAGCTGCCCTGCAGGCTTTTGCGTTTGAACACGTAGCCCAGCGACATCCCGCCGACGATCAGCAGGAACAACACGAAGGTGGCGGCGAATACCGTCAGCATAGCAACCTCACGAACTCTTTTTCAGGTAGGGTTTGAACGCGTCCGAATAACGCTCCTCAAACCCGTCGGCGGTTTTCACGATCATGAACACCGGGATACCGAGCAGATTGGCCAGCGCCAGGCCGCGCTCCGGCCCCATCACGTTCAGGCCGGTGGACAGGCCGTCGGCGGTCATACAGGTCGGGCTCAGCACGGTGATCGACACCAGGCGGTGGTTGATCGGCCGGCCGGTGATCGGATCGATGGTGTGCGAATAGCGCACCCCGTCCTGCTCGAAGTAGTTGCGATAGTCACCCGAGGTGGCGATCGACATCTCCCCCGGCTGGATCACCAACTGCGCCTGCTGCTGCGCGCCGGCGGTCGGGCGCTCGATGGCGATGCGCCACGGCTTTTGCTCGCCGTTGCGCCCGCGCGTGCGCACCTCACCGCCGATATCCACCATGTAGTTTTGCACGTGTTGCGATTGCAGATACTCCGCCACCACGTCCACGCCGTATCCTTTGGCGATCGACGACAGGTCGACATACAGCTCGGGGATGCTTTTCACCAGCGCGCTGCCCTGCACCGTCAGTTTATCGGCACCGGTCCAGGCGCGGCGGTGCGCCAGCTCCGCCTCGCTCGGCACTTTATCCGGCCGCCCTTCCGGGCCGAAGCCCCACAGGTTGACCAGCGGCCCGACGGTCACGTCCAGCGCGCCATCGGTCACGCGGTTGATGCGCAGCGCTTCGCGCACCACCTCGGCGGTCGCCGGCGAAACCGGGAACGGCCGGTCAATGTCGCGGCTGGCGTTGAAGCGGCTCAGCTCGGAGTCCGGCCGGTAGGTGGACATCTGGTCGTTCACCTGCTCCAGCCGTTTATCGATCTCCACCTGCATCTCGCGCGCCGACGGCGTATCGTCGCCGGTCACGTAACGGATCGAATACGAGGTGCCCATGGTTTTACCCGTCAGGTTCACCTGTTCCGGCCCGCAGCCGGTCAGCAGCAGGGTGGCGCTCAGCGCCACACCCGTCAGCCAGTTCTTCATCGCCAATGCGCGCATTTAGCCACCAAAGTCATCCAGCATGATGTTTTCGTCTTCGACGCCCAGATCTTTCAGCATCTTGATCACCGCAGCGTTCATCATCGGCGGCCCGCACATGTAAAACTCGCAGTCCTCCGGCGCCGGGTGATTCCTCAGGTAGTTCTCCAGCAGAACATTATGGATAAAGCCGGTGTAGCCGGTCCAGTTATCTTCCGGCTGCGGATCCGACAGCGCCACGTGCCAGGTGAAGTTGTCGTTCTCCGCCTGCAGCTGGTTGAAGTCGTCTTCATAGAACATCTCGCGCAGCGAACGCGCGCCGTACCAGAAGGTGATCTTGCGCTTCGAGTTCAGGCGCTTGAGCTGATCGAAGATGTGCGAACGCATCGGCGCCATGCCCGCGCCGCCGCCGATGAAGATCATTTCGGCGTCGGTTTCCTTGGCGAAGAACTCGCCGAACGGCCCGGAGATCGTCACCTTGTCACCCGCCTTCAACGACCAGATATAGGAAGACATGATGCCCGGCGGCACGTCCGGGTTGTTTGGCGGCGGCGTGGCGATACGCACGTTGAGCATGATGATGCCCTTCTCTTCCGGGTAGTTGGCCATCGAGTAGGCGCGCACCGTGGTGTCGTTCACCGTCGAGCGGTAGCGGAACAGGTTGAACTTGTCCCAGTCGCCGCGATACTCCTGCGGCACGTCGAAGTCGGCGTAGCTGATGTCGTGCGCCGGGGCTTCGATCTGGATGAAACCGCCCGCGCGGAACGGCACGTCTTCGCCATCGGGGATCTTCAGCTTCAGCTCTTTGATAAAGGTGGCTTTGTTATCGTTGGAGATAACCTCGCACTCCCATTTCTTCACGCCGAAGATCTCTTCCGGCAGCTCGATCTTCAGGTTCTGCTTCACGTTCACCTGGCACGCCAGGCGGCAACCCTCTTTTGCTTCGCGCTTGTTGATGTGCGAGAGCTCGGTCGGCAGGATATCGCCGCCGCCCTCTTTGATCACCACCCGGCACTGGCCGCAGGAACCGCCGCCGCCGCAGGCCGAGGAGACGAAAATTCCCTGGCTGGAGAGCACGTTGAGCAGCTTGTCGCCCGCCGGCGCATGGAAGCTCTTATCCAAATCGCCGTTGATCTCCACCGCGATGTCGCCGGTGTTCACCAGCTTCGATTTGGCGAACAGGATCAGCAATACCAGCACCATCACGATGGTGGTGAACATTGCTACGCCTAAAATAATTTCCATAAATTCTTCCCGCCTTTACAACTGAACACCGGAGAAGGACATGAAGCCCAGCGCCATCAGTCCGGTGGTGATAAAGGTAATGCCCAGGCCGCGCAGTCCCGCCGGCACGTTGGCATACTTGAGTTTTTCGCGGATCCCCGCCATGGCGACGATCGCCAGCATCCAGCCGATGCCGGAGCCGATGCCGTACACCACCGATTCGGCGAAGTTGTAGTCGCGCTGCACCATGAAGGACACGCCGCCGAAGATGGCGCAGTTCACGGTGATGAGCGGCAGGAAGATGCCGAGCGCGTTATACAGCGACGGGAAGAAGCGATCGAGGATCATCTCCAAAATCTGCACCAGCGCTGCAATCACGCCGATGAAGGTGATGAAGTTGAGGAAGCTCAGATCGACGCCTTCCACCAGCGCGCCGTCGCGCAGGATCAGGTTGTAGACCAGGTTGTTCACCGGCACCGAAATGCCGAGCACGATGGTCACCGCGATGCCCAGGCCAAAGGCGGTCGAGACCTTCTTCGACACCGCCAGGAAGGTACACATCCCGAGGAAGAACGCCAGCGCCATGTTCTCGACGAACACCGCGCGCACAAACAGGCTGATATAGTGTTCCATCGGCCTTTACTCCTTTTCGATCTGCGCCGGCTTCAGGGTGCGCAGCACCCAGATCAGCAGGCCGATGATGAAGAACGCGCTCGGCGCCAGCAGGAACAGGCCGTTCGGCTGGTACCAGCCGCCGTTCTGCACCGTTTCCAGCACCGGGACGCCGAACAGCTTGCCGGAGCCAATCAGCTCGCGCAGGAAACCGACCAGCACCAGGATCACCCCGTAGCCCAGCCCGTTGCCGATGCCGTCCATAAAGCTCTCGATCGGCGGCGACTTCATGGCGTAAGCCTCGGCGCGCCCCATCACGATACAGTTGGTGATGATAAGGCCGACGAACACCGACAGCTGCTTGGAGATCTCGAACGCGTAGGCGCGCAACAGCTGATCGACCACGATCACCAGCGAGGCGATGATCGCCATCTGCACGATGATGCGCACGCTGTTGGGAATATGGTGACGGATCAGCGAGATGAAGAAGCTGGAGAACGCCGTGACCAGCGTCACCGCAATGGTCATCACCACCGCCGTCTCCAGCTTGGTGGTCACCGCCAACGCAGAACAGACGCCCAGCACCTGCAGGGCGATCGGGTTATTGTCGAACAGCGGCCCCAGCAGGACCCGCTTTATCTCTTTGGAATCAGCCATTTTTCAGCGCTCCTTCACGAACTTTTTTCAGGAACGGGCCGAAGCCGTGCTCGCCCAACCAGAAATCAAACGTATGCTGCACGCCGTTGGAGGTCAGCGTGGCGCCGGACAGACCGTCCACCCCGTGCACATCCCCCTGACGCGCACCACCTTTCACCACGCGGATTGCCGGCTGGCCGTTGTCGTCGAACAGCTGTTTGCCGACCCACTGCTGGCGCCAGGACGGGTTCTCGACCTCGCCGCCCAGCCCCGGGGTTTCCCCCTGGTCGTAGTAGGTGATGCCCTTGACCGTGTTGCCGTCGTTATCCAGCGCCACGAAGGCGTACATCATCGACCACAGGCCGGTGCCGTATACCGGCAGCACAATCTTGTTCACCTGGCCGCTTTCATCGCGCACCAGGTAGATTTCCGCCTGATTGCTGCGGCGCTTGATGCCGGCCGGATCGTCGCCCGCCGCCAGCGCCACGCTTTTGGCGTCGTCGCGCAGCGCGGCGCCCAGATCGAACGCCGCCGCCTTGCCGGCGACAAACTCGCCGCTGTTCAGATCCACCAGGCGCGGCTCGATGCGCTCGCTGTACAGGCGCTTGACCTGCTCGCTCTCCATTTTCGGCTGCAACAGGCCGGCTACGTCGAGAATATTGCGCTGCTTATCGAGCAGCTTTTGCTCCTGCTGTTTGGACTTCAGGCCGACGGCGGAGCCCGCCACCACCACTGAACACACCAGACACAGCAGCAGCACTACCAGCAGCGTTTTACCGATGCCGTCGTTTTTCGCTTCATTCGCCACGGGCTTTTCTCCGCTTGATGTTGGCCTGCACCACCAGATAATCGAACAGCGGTGCGAACAGGTTGGCGAACAGGATCGCCAGCATCATGCCTTCCGGATAGGCGGGGTTGACCACCCGGATCAGCACGCACATCACGCCGATCAGAATGCCGTACCACCATTTCCCCTTGTTGGTGAAGGAGGCGGAAACCGGGTCGGTCGCCATAAAGATCATGCCGAAGGCGAAACCGCCCAGCACCAGATGCCAGTACCACGGCATGGCGAACATCGGGTTGGTATCGGAACCGATGGCGTTGAACAACAGGGCGGAAGCCACCATGCCGAGCATTACGCCGGCGACGATGCGCCAGGAGGCCACGCGGCCGAACAGGATAATCGCCCCGCCGATCAGGATCATCAGCGTGGAGACTTCACCGATGGAGCCGGGAATGTTGCCGAGGAAGGCGTCCATCCAGCTGATGGACTGGCCGGTGGCCACGTTGCTCAGGCTGTGCGCCCCGCCTGCGCTCCACTGCGCCAGCGGCGTCGCGCCGGAGAAACCGTCCGCAGAGGTCCACACCAGATCGCCGGAGATCTGCGCCGGATAGGCGAAGAACAGGAAGGCGCGGCCGGCCAACGCCGGGTTGAGGAAGTTGCGCCCGGTGCCGCCGAAGATCTCTTTGGCCACCACCACGCCGAAGGTGATGCCCAGCGCGGCCTGCCACAGCGGCAGGGTCGGCGGCACGATCAGCGCGAACAGGATAGAGGTGACGAAGAAGCCTTCGTTGACCTCATGCTTGCGGATAATGGCGAACAGCACTTCCCAGAAGCCGCCGACGACAAACACCACGGCGTAGATCGGCAGGAAGTAACAGGCGCCCAGCACCATTTTGCTGACCCAGCCGGCGTCGGCCGCCAGCGAGGCGCCGAGCCACTGCGCCAGGCGATAATGCCAGTCGCCCGCCAGCACCTGTTGCAGCTCGTCGCCGCTGTACAGATGGTGCAGCGCCGGGATTGCCTGCTGGCCGACGTTGTACATGCCCCAGAACATCGCCGGGAATACCGCCAGCCACACCAGTATCATCATGCGTTTCAAATCGATGGCGTCGCGCACGTGCGAAGCGCCGCGCGTCACCGTGCCGGGGGTATAAAACACCGTGGTGGTCGCTTCATACAGCGGGTACCACTTTTCCAGTTTGCCGCCCGGCGTGAAGTGATGCTCTATCTTCTCAAAATAATTCTTCAGGCCCATCGGTTATCCTTCCTGCTCAATCTTGGTCAGCACCTCACGCAGCACCGGCGCGTACTCATACTTGCCGGGGCAAACGAAGGTGCACAGCGCCAGATCTTCCTCGTCCAGCTCCAGACAGCCCAGCGCCTGCGCGCTGTCGCTGTCGCCCGCCAGCAGATCGCGCAGCAGCAGCGTCGGCAAAATATCCAGCGGCATCACCCGCTCGTAGTTGCCGATCGGCACCATGGCGCGCTCACCGCCGTGGGTGGTGGTCGAGAAGGCGAACAGTTTGTTCTTCAGGAAGTGGCCCAGCGTGGTGCGGGTAATCGAGAACTTGTTCGGCGAAGGCACGATCCAACCGAACAGCTCTTTGTCGCGCCCTTCTTCCAGCACCGACACCTGCGAGTGGAAACGGCCGAGCCAGGCGTTCGGGCCGGCGGCGTGCATGCCGTTCAGCACCGAACCGGAGATCACCCGGTTCTCGCCGTCTTTCAGGCGGCCGGCGGTCAGCTCCTCGAGGCTGGCCCCCAGGCGGGTGCGCAGCAGCGCCGGCTGCGCCACCTGCGGCCCGGCCAGCGCCACGACCCGGCGGGTATCGAGCTTACCGGTGGTGAACAGCGTGCCGATGGCGATGACGTCCTGGTAGCCGATGTGCCAAACGGTTTTCTTCAGGCTGACCGGTTCCAGGAAGTGAATATGCGTACCCACCAGCCCGGCGGGGTGCGGGCCGGCAAATTCGCTGTAGGCGATCTGCGAGCTGCTCTGCTGGCCAACGGAGGCACCGGCGGCGTGGCATACGTGTACCTTGCCCGTCGTCAGCCGCGCCAACACCAGCAGCCCGGCGTTGAACGCCGCCTGCTGTTCGGCGATGATCACCTGCGGATCGGCGGCCAACGGCTGGGTATCCATCGCGGTGACGAAAATGGCGCGCGCTTCGCTGCCGGGGCTCGGCGTTTTGCTGAACGGACGGGTGCGCAGCGCGGTCCACAGGCCGCTGGCGATCAGTTCACTCTCGACCTGTTCGCGCGGCAGCTGGGCCAACTCCCCCAGCGGGTAATGCGCAAACTCGAGCTGATCGTCGCCGCCGTTTTCCAGCGCAATCACCACCGATTGCAATACGCGCCGTTCGCCGCGGTTAATCGCGGCGATGCGGCCGCTGGCGGGAGCCGTGAAGAAAACCCCGGGGTTTTTCTTATCTTCGAACAACGCCTGGCCTTTCTTAACGGTATCGCCTTCCTGCACCAGCATGGAGGGACGCATTCCGACATACTCTTCCCCAAGCAGGGCGACATGCTGAATGTTCGGGCCGTCTTGGATCGCCTGAACCGGAGCCCCGGCTATCGGCAGATCTAACCCTTTTCTGATCTTAATCATAGGATTTATACGATGTAGTTTGGTTTACACGTCTGCCCGGCCCCAGAGGCGGGTGCTGACGATGCCAGGATTGCCGGACAGTGCGCATGGCGGCACGCCCAACATGAACTTTCTCGCAGTGAAAAATTGGGGTAACGCGCATTCCCTTGATTCCCCCTTTCCGTTGTTTGCTCGACAGTCGATGTGTTAACGGCCTGTAGCCAAATAACCATCAAAACGGCCGGGTTATATGCCATAACCCCTGCCGCTTCAATCGCCACAGCGCGTTAAATTGAAGAGGGAATATTAACATTGTTCGCAACATTGTTCTGCGTTCCGTCGTGACTTGGGTCAAGCAAACGCAATTAAATTTCGCGTGTTTTTCACTACTTATCGTTAAAATCTGCCGGTCATTTCACTTTTATCGAGCTTTGTCGTTTTTTTATACATATCACGTATTGCTAAAAATAAACGCGCTGGTAATCTGGCGGTGTTTTGCAGCAGTAAAAACAATAATCAGTGGCATGCCGACCAACGTCATTGCGCCGGCAGATAAATATAAGCAGGAATAATAATGAGCAAAATCGCGCTGTTGTTTGCGATGCTTGTTTCTATGCCGATGATCACGGCCTGCAGCGCCAGCGAGCAGGTACCGGAAACGCCGGTAGTTAAACAGCAATTATTGGGTTCGCCGGTCTATATTCAGATCTTCAAAGAGGAACGCAAGCTGGAATTGTATGCCAGAATGGGCAATGAATTCCGCCTGGTCAACACGTTCCCGATCTGTAATTTCTCCGGCGGGCTGGGTCCTAAACGTCGTGAAGGCGACTTTAAAAGTCCGGAAGGCTTTTATAGCGTTGACGCGCGCCATCTGAAACCCGACAGCAAGTATTATCGGGCGATCAATATCGGTTTCCCTAATGATTACGATAAATCGCAGGGCTATTCCGGCGCTTATCTGATGATCCACGGTGAATGTAAATCGATCGGCTGTTACGCGATGACCAACACCTATATGGATGAGATCTATCGCTATGTCGAAGCCGCCTTCGCCTATGGCCAAAGCCGCGTCGACATCAGCATCTACCCGTTCCGCATGACCGAGCAAAACCTCAAGCGCCATGCGTCATCCAGCTATATCGCCTTCTGGCGCCAGCTGAAGCCGGGCTACGATTACTTCGCGAAGAACCACCAGCCGCCGATGATGACCGTGGACAACGGCCAGTATGTGCTGGGTCAACCGTTGATGAGCAGCGGCCAGATGACGCAGTACGCGTCAGCCAGCCCGACGCCCAACACCAACCCCTTCGCTCAGAACAAGCCGCTCACCGAAGTGAAATAACGCGAACTCGCCTGGCTCAATCTTGTGCCAGGTTTCGTTGGCGGTCAGCGGTTGGGTGGCGATCACCGTGACCACATCGTTCGGTGTGGTCTGCTGCTGAAAATCGATTTCCACATCCTGATCGAGCAACGTCGCCTTGCCGAACGGCGCGCGGCGCGTGATCCAATACAGGTTGGTGGAGCAATAGGCCATCACGAAGCGCCCGTCCGACAACAGCATGTTGAATACCCCTTTCTTGCGCAGCTGGCTCGCCAACAGGCCGATGTAGCGGAAAACCGCCGGCCACTGGCTCGGGGTGCGCGGGTATTTCAGCGCCAGCTGATGCAGCAACCAGCAGAACGCGTATTCGCTGTCGGTCTGGCCGACCGGGCGAAACGTGCCGGTATCCAGCTGACGGTAGCCTTTCAATTGGCCGTTGTGCGCGTAGGTCCAGTTGCGGCCCCACAGTTCGCGGGTGAACGGGTGGGTGTTTTCCAGCGCCACTTCGCCGCGGTTGGCCTGGCGAATATGGGACACCACCGCACAGGACTTGATCGGGTAGTCCTGCACCAGGCGGGCGATCGGCGAGTTGAAGCTCGGCTGCGGATCCTTGAATGTGCGGCAGCCATTCCCTTCATAGAAGGTAATGCCCCAGCCATCCTTATGCGGCCCGGTGCGGCCGCCGCGCTGTACCAGGCCGGTAAAGCTGAAGCAGATATCGGTCGGTACGTTTGCGCTCATCCCGAGCAGTTCACACATCGCCAGCACTCCTTAACCACACTGACACAGGCTGTGCGGGCGCACCATGCGGCGTCCGCGGTCTTATTCTTGGGGGAGCCGCAGCTCCCCGCAGGCTATCAAGCCTTAACCATCTCTTTTTCGATCAGCTGAATCAAGATGTGAATCGCTTTGATGTGGATTTCCTGAATGCGGTCGGCGTAACCGAAGTGCGGCACGCGAATTTCCACATCGGCGGAACCCGCCATCTTGCCGCCGTCCTTGCCGGTCAGGGTGATCACTTTCATCCCCTTGGCGCGCGCCGCGTCGATGGCCTTGATGATGTTGCCGGAGTTGCCGGAGGTGGAAATGCCCAGCAGCACATCGCCTTCGCGGCCTACCGCTTCCACATAGCGAGAGAAGACGTACTCATAGCCGAAGTCGTTGCTGACGCAGGACAGGTGGCTCACGTCCGAGATGGCAATCGCCGGGTAGCCCGGGCGATTTTCACGGTAGCGGCCGGTCAGCTCTTCGGCGAAGTGCATCGCGTCGCAATGGGAACCGCCGTTGCCGCAGGAAATCACTTTACCGCCGGCTTTGAAAGAATCCGCCAGCAGCACCGCCGCACGTTGGATGGCGTCGATGTTGGCGTCGTCATTGATAAATTTCGCCAGGGTATCAGCCGCTTCGTTCAGTTCACTGCGAATAAGGTCGTGGTACATGAGGAACCTCTTGTTATCGTCAAATCTTCCGCTCCGCAGTGTACCGGATCGCGGAAACAGCGAGAAGCATTCTCAGCCAAACAGCGCGCCGGTTAAGGAAGCGGAGAGGTTTTTGATGATTGGTGCTGTCAGTTTGTGACCTGAGTTGTAATTAAACTGTAAACGCATTGATAAAAATTCTGCCTTGTACTAAAACCTATTACATACACACAACAGGTCAGACCTCTTACTACTTCGGAGCTTCTTATGATGGTTCTTAGTATTGTCGTTTTACTGGCTCTCCTCGGCGTGGTGTTCTACCACCGAGTGAACCTTACCCTCAGCAGCCTGATCCTGGTGGCGTACACCGCCGCCATGGGCGCGATCGGCCTGTGGAGCTTCTGGCTGTTGCTGCCGCTGGCAATCGTGCTGCTGCCGCTGAACCTTTCCTCCCTGCGCCGTTCCCTGCTCTCCGCACCGGCGTTGCGCGCCTTCCGCAAGGTGATGCCGCCGATGTCCACCACCGAGAAGGAGGCGATCGACGCCGGCACCACCTGGTGGGAAGGCGATCTGTTCCGCGGCGCGCCGGACTGGAACAAGCTGCACAGCTACCCGAAACCGCGCCTTACGGAAGAAGAGCAGGCGTTTATCGACGGCCCGGTGGAAGAAGCCTGCCGCATGGCCAACGACTTCCAGATCACCCATGAACTGGCCGATCTGCCGCCTGAACTCTGGGCGTACCTGAAAGAACACCGTTTCTTCGCGATGATCATCAAGAAAGAGTACGGCGGTCTGGAGTTCTCTCCTTATGCTCAAGCGATGGTGCTGCAAAAACTGGCCGGCGTTTCCGGCATCCTGGCGATCACCGTCGGCGTGCCGAACTCCCTCGGCCCGGGCGAACTGCTGCAACACTACGGTACCGAAGAACAGAAAAACCACTATCTGCCGGGCCTGGCGCGCGGCGACGAGATCCCTTGCTTCGCCCTGACCAGCCCGGAAGCGGGCTCCGATGCCGGTGCCATTCCGGACGTCGGCACCGTGTGCATGGGCGACTGGCAGGGCAAGCAGGTGCTGGGCATGCGCCTGACCTGGAACAAGCGCTACATCACGCTGGCGCCGGTCGCCACCGTACTGGGCCTGGCGTTCAAACTGCATGACCCGAACCGCCTGCTGAGCGACAACGAATCCCCGGGCATCACCTGTGCGCTGATCCCGACCAGCACGCCGGGCGTGGAAATCGGCAACCGCCACTTCCCGCTGAACGTGCCGTTCCAAAACGGCCCGACCCGCGGCACCGACGTGTTCGTCCCGATCGATTACATCATCGGCGGCCCGAAAATGGCCGGCCAGGGCTGGCGTATGCTGGTTGAGTGTCTGTCGGTCGGTCGCGGCATCACCCTGCCGTCCAACTCTACCGGCAGCCTGAAATCCATCGCCCTGGCGACCGGTGCCTACGCGCACATTCGCCGTCAGTTCAAAATCTCCATCGGCAAGATGGAAGGGATCGAAGAGCCGTTGGCGCGCATCGCCGGCAACACCTATGTGATGGACGCCGCCGCTTCGCTGATCACCTATGCGCTGGTGCAGGGCGAGAAGCCGGCCGTGCTGTCGGCCATCGTCAAATACCACTGTACGCACCGCGGCCAGCAGTCGATCGTTGACGCCATGGACATCGCCGGCGGTAAAGGCATCATGCTCGGCGAATCCAACTTCCTGGCACGCGCCTATCAGGGCGCACCGATCGCCATCACGGTGGAAGGCGCGAACATCTTGACCCGCACCATGATGATCTTCGGTCAAGGCGCGATCCGCTGCCATCCTTATGTGCTGGATGAAATGGCGGCGGCGCAGAGCAACGATCTGAACGCCTTCGATAAATCGCTGTTCGGCCATCTGGGCCACGTCGGCAGCAACAAGGTACGCAGCTTCTGGCTGGGCCTGACCAACGGCCGCACCAGCGCCACGCCGACCAAGGATGCGACCCGCCGTTACTATCAGCAGTTGAACCGCCTGAGCGCCAACCTGGCGTTGCTGTCGGACGTTTCCATGGGCGTGCTGGGCGGTAGCCTGAAGCGCCGCGAGCGCATCTCCGCTCGCCTGGGGGACATCCTCAGCCAGATGTATTTGGCTTCCGCCGTGCTGAAACGCTTTGACGACGAAGGCCGTCAGAAAGAAGATCTGCCGCTGGTGCATTGGGGCGTGCAAGACAGCCTGCATAAAGCCGAACAGGCGCTGGATGACCTGCTGCGTAACTTCCCGAACCGCTTTATCGCCGGCGCGATGCGCTTCGTGGTCTTCCCGCTCGGCCGTGTGCATACCGCACCGTCCGATCGTCTGGATCACCAGCTGGCCAAGATCCTGCAGGTGCCTTCCGCCACCCGCAGCCGTCTGGGGCGCGGCCAGTACCTGACGCCGAGCGAACATAACCCAATCGGCCTGCTGGAAGCGGCGCTGGCCGACGTGATGGCCGCCGAGCCGATTCACGAACGTCTGTGCAAGGCAGCCGGCAAAAACCTGCCGTTCACCCGTCTGGATCGTTTGGCGGAACGCGCGCTGGAAGAAGGCAAGATCAACGCCGACGAAGCGAAGATCCTGGTGAAAGCCGAAGAGAGCCGTCTGCGCTCCATCAACGTGGACGACTTTGCGCCGGATGCGCTGGCGGCCGCCAAGCCGGAAAAGCCGGCGGCGCAGTCTAAGCGCCAACAGCAGACCGAAGCGGCTTAACGCCAATTCGAACTTCACGCATCCAAGGGGCGATCATCATCGCCCCTTTTTCTTTTCTTGCATCACGAACTGCGCACCGCGCCGCAGGTTGGCGCAACGGCGGATTTCACGGGAAGGAAGTTCGAGTAGACTGCGCGGCGGGTGCTCTGGATCTTTCTGTCCGTAGCCTTGGCAAAGGAGAGAAAGAGAAAGGCCCCGAGTCGATATTATCAACCCGAGGCCACTCTGATGCCTAGCAACATCAGCTTAGCCTCTTACCCGCCGCAAGGCAAGGATAGGGAGGTCAAAAATGCAGCAAAAACGGGTCGTACTTAAGCTGGTGATCGTCTGTATGACGCCGATCGCGTTCATCTGGCTAACCCGCGGTTCGCTGTGCGAACTGCGCATCAGGCTGGGAGACTCGGAGGTTGCGGCCACTTTGGCTTACGAATCCGAACGGTAAGGCAACCCAACGGCGGGGTTCGCCCCGCCCGTTGGCCGATGGTGTCAGGCAGGATCCACGAGCACCCGTCTTTTCAACCGCTGACCGTCAGTTTGTCGTAGCCGCGCAGGCGGTAATTCACCACCGACACCAACCAGCAGAAGATGAACACGGCGATCACCCAATAGCCCATCTCCCCCAGATGATCGTTGAGCCGTGCGACGGCGTCCCACAGCGGGCCGGACAGCGCCAGCTTGTCGGCGATAAGCCCGAGCGCTTCGATGCCGCCGATAAACACCGCGATGATCACCGACGCCGCCGTGATGGTCATGTTGTAGTACAGCTTGCGGATCGGTTTGGAGAACGCCCAACCGTAAGCGCCAATCATCACGAAGTTGTCGATGGAGTCGATCAGCGCCATCCCGGCGGCGAACAGCGCCGGAAACAGCATGATGCTCCACAGATTCATGCCGTGGCCCGCACCGGCGGCCGAAATCCCCAGCAGCCCGACCTCGGTGGCGGTGTCGAAGCCCAGGCCAAACAAGAAACCCACCAGGTACATGTGCCAGCTCTGGTTCACCAGCCTGAACAGCGGGCGGAAACAGCGCGCCAGCACACCGCCGCCGCTCATCAGCAGATCCAGCGATTGATGCGCTGGCAGCTCGCCCGCCTTCACCTGCCGGAACGCTCGCCACACGGAGATCAGCACCAGCAGATTGATAAAGGCGACCGTCAGCAAGAACAACGAGGACACCAGCGTGCCGATCAGGCCGCCGGTTTCGTGAAACCAGCCCATCTGACGGCTGAACATCATCGCCGTCGCGGCAATCGCGGCCGAGGCCAGCACCACGATGGTCGAGTGGCCGAGCGAGAAGAAGGTACCGACCGCCACCGGCGTTTTGCCCTGCTGCATCAGCTTGCGGGTCACGTTGTCGATCGCGGCAATGTGATCGGCATCCACCGCATGGCGCAGACCAAAACTGTAGGCCAGCAAGGCGGTGCCCATCAGCGCGGCATTGTCTTTGAACACCGCCAGCGCCAGCAGCCAGACGATGACGTTGACCGCCACCAGCCCCAGCAACAGGGATACCGCCCGTCGCCGGGCCGCGCCATGCAATCCTTCGGAAACTACCGCCATACCCACACTCCTGTTTTATCGTTATGTTCAAATCAATGGATTAGCGCCGCGCCGCGATCACCGCCGGATTGGCGCTCAAAAACAGCCAGGACGCGATCACGAACGGCATGGTCAACGACGGCATGCCCAGCGGGGCCAGCAGGGTATTGAACGCGCCCTGCACCAGCACCGTAAAAATCACGCCGAGCAGCGTATAGATCAGCACTCGCTGGCCGGGCGGGTTGAAGACGGATCCCAGCGCCACCGCCGTCAGCACTGCGCTGAAGGCGTACAGCCCGGCGAAAACCGCCTGCGGATCGGCGCCGATCGCCAGCGATGTGGCCACCGCCAGCAACGCGCCGAAAAAACCCAGCAGCATCGCGCGCGGCGACGACACCGCCAGCCCGAGCAACAGCAGTACGCCACCGCTCACGCTGCTGCACAAAAAGACCTGAGAAACGCCGTGCAGCGCGCCGCTCAGCATCTCTGCGACGCCGGGATGCGCGTAGAACACCGCCCCGTCGGCCGGGATGGCCGCCGCCGGCAACCGTACATGCCGCAGATGGCTGAACGGGTAGCTGGCCAACAGCACCGTCCAGGTGGTCAGCACGAAAGGCGCCGTCAGCGCCGCGATCTTCCAGGTGCGCAACAGCCGATTGAGGCCAACGGTGACGATCACCGAGATCGTGCTGCTGAACATCACGCCGATCCACAGCCAGGCCGAGGGCAGTAAAAAGGTCGGCAGCGCGGCACCGACCAGGCAGCCGTTGTAGCCATACAGCCCAGAGCGCAACGCCGTGCGATCGTCCACCAGCCACGCCGCGCTCAGCGTCGCCGACGCGGTGCCCAGCAGACAGCCGAAGGCCACCTGCGGCAACCCTTCCTCATAGGCGCCCACAAAAATGGCGATAAAAAACAGTAATCCGGTCAACGGGTTATTTTGAAACATCACCTGCGAACAGCCGCGCAGCACCGCATCCGCCGCCGCCGCTATCCGGCTGTGGGCACACAGCCCGCCCCAACTCCACCTTGTCGTCATGACCGCTTCCCGCTGCAGATTAGCGCCAGATAAAGGGCTCCGGCAGCGTCACGCCCAGGATCTCTTCCCGGGCGACGCGCCAGAAAACGCGAATGGCCGCCTTCACCTGGCGCGCCTCTTTGCCCAGGGCCTTAAAGATCAGCCCACACTCGTTGGGCAACCGGCTGACGCCGCTGGCGATCCCCTCAACCTCGTCATACTGGGGTGCGATGCGATCGAGGATCCGCTGATGGTGCTCGGGCGGCGTCAGCAGGATCACATTGCCGAACACGTCAAACGGCCCCATCACGCCGACCCCGTTCAGCGGGTGTTTATGCGGCTCCAGCACATAGCGTTCGACAAACAGCGTCTTGCCCTCGGGGCGGCAGGCGCTGATGCGCGAGGAGTACACGTCGAATCTGAACCCGCGATCCGCCTGATGGTGTTTGCGCCCCGACATCAGGATCTCGCCGTAGAGCAGCGTCGCCGTCGGGTGCAGCGTAATGCGGGTATCGGTAATGAAGCGCGAGCCGCAGTGGGGGATCACCGGATCGGGCATCATCTCCAGATAGCTGCCCTCTTCGAGCGTCAGCGTCTGCATCTGCGCCGCGTAATTATTTTCCATGGCGTGGATCTTGGTCGCCGACTGGGTGGTGACATGCCCGCAGGCCTGGGGGGCGACCTGCACCTCGAGCGTCAGGCGATCGCCCTGCAAGATGCATCCCGAGGTGGAGATGACGAACACGCACGGCATCTGCGGCAGCGCTTCATCCCAATACAGCGCCCGCTGCACCAGAAACGGTACGCGCCGCTCCATCTGCCGCAGCACGCTGCGATGCCCGCTTAGCGCAAACCCCAGCCGCAGATAGCCGGTTTTGCCCACGCCGCCGCTGGCCATTTGCGGCGGCTCATCCTGATAATCGGCCAGCTCCGGCGCGTCGGCGCCAAGCTGCGCGACGCGCCTCGCGGCTTCGCTGACCGCAGTCATACCGCCGCCGACGGCGCATGGGTGAACAGGAAATCACGCATGATCATGTCCACCAGCTCGTCGATGCCTTCGCCGGTTTTGCAGTTGGTGAGAATATAAGGCCGCTCGCCGCGCACCACGCGGGTGTCGTGTTCCATCACCGCCAGGCTGGCGCCGACATAGGGGGCCAGATCGATTTTGTTGATCACCAGGATGTCGGCCTGCACCAGGCCCGGCCCGTTTTTACGCGGGATCTTTTCCCCTTCGGCGACGTCGATGACATAGATGTAAAAGTCCGCCAGTGCCGGGCTGAAGGTCAGCGTCAGGTTATCGCCGCCGCTCTCGATCATCACCACGTCGCTTTCCGGGAAGCGGGCCTCCATCTCCTCTACCGCCGCGATATTCATGCTCGGATCCTCCCGCACGGCGGTATGCGGGCAAGCGCCGGTTTCCACGCCCAAAATTTTCTCCTCGTCCAGGATCCCCTTGAGCGTGCGCTTGACCTGTTTGGCGTCTTCGGTGGTGACGATGTCGTTGGTGATGATCAGCGGGCTGATGCCCCGCTCGATCAAGCGCGGCGTGATAACTTCAATGATCGCGGTCTTGCCCGAGCCTACCGGGCCGCCGATACCGATGCGGGTAATTTTTTTCACTCTGATCGTTCCTTATTATCAGTTGCTGAACAGTCGGGTAAACGCGCCGACGTGCAGTGCGGCCAGGACATCGGTCACCGGCGCGTAAGAGGCCATTTGTTCAACGCCGCCGCGTTCGGCTTCGTCGCAACAAACGTCGATGTCCCGGTTGAGTTGAAACAGGATGCGTTGGGTGTCGATATGGGTGACGCGCATCAGGCGCATGGCGGCGCTGAGAATGGTCATCGCCACGCCGTACTGATGCATCACCGCCACCTCGCGCGGGCCGGCGCCCAGCGCCGTCATCACCACCGCCTGCGTCACCGGATAGGTGCCGGCGGCGCGGCCGGTTTTGATCTGCTCAAGCCACCAGACCACCTGAGGTTCGTCGCAGATGGCCGCCGCCATTTCCGCCAGCTTTTTTCCCATCCGCACCACCATGTTGCGGCCCTCTTCGTTCAGCTTGCGGTTGAACAGCGCCCAGTCGTGCCCCATCGCCGCCTCGCGATCGCCCGCCTGCAGCGCCCGGCAGGCCGCCGTCACCGCTCGGCCGTCGCCGCCCGCCGCCTGTTGCAAGGCGGTGCGGGTGAACGACTGCAGCGTGTCGGCATCGCGCACGATGCCGGCCTGGATCGCCGACTCGACGCCGTTGGAAAAGGCGAACGCCCCCACCGGCAGCACCGAGTCGGCAAACTGCAGAATGCGAATCAACTGGACGGCGTTCATTTCAGTTTGATCACATGCTGGCCGAGGAAGGGGCTGTCGACATGCACATGGGTGGCGGAATCCTCCGCGCCGCCGAACAGCAAGCGCGCTTCGGGCTGGGTCAAATGCGGCAAAATGGTTTCGCCCTTTACGAACGAATAAGGCAACGCGTGGAAACCGTGAGTTTTCATCACCGAATCCATCACCTTGGTCGCCACCGTCAGCGGAATAAAGATGCGATTCCCTTTGATGACCGATTTCCAGTGCTGATTGCCCAGCGCATGCCCCAGTTCGAACGCGGTCTTCAGCACCGTCGCCATATCGGTCGCCAGCAACGACTCAAGATGGATGACCATCACGTCGCGCAGGTTCATCTGCACCACCACCGCGCTGCGGTTCGCTTCGTCCCAAAGCAACACGTCGCCGTCGGCCAGCACCTGATGACGATCGAGGGAGATGCCAAGATCCTGGCCGTCGCGAGTCGTCTTGCGGCAGCGACTTTTCTGCGCCTCCCACTGCGAAAGCGGCAGCACGTCCAGCGAGGCGTGTTGCAAGCGTTCGCGCCAGTCGGCATCCCGTTTAATATTGCCGAGTATCTTTTCAATCACGATCATGAGCGGCGGTTCCTAGCTGAAGAAATAGCGTTGATTAAGCACGGCGGTGGAGATGGGCTTCACCGTGGCGTGTTCGCCGTTGACCTTGACCGCGAAGGTTTCGGGATCCACCTCGATGTTCGGCGTTTCCGCATTGCGCACCATGTCCTGCTTGGAGATCGCCCGGCAGTTATGCACCGCCATCACCTGTCGCTCCAGCCCCAGTTTCTCTTTGATGCCGTCGTGCAACGCGGCGCCGGAGACGAAGGTGACGCAGGTTTCCTGCAGCGATTTGCCCATGGCGCCGAACATCGGGCGGTAGAACGTGGGCTGCGGCGTCGGCAACGACGCGTTGGGATCGCCCATCACCGCCCAGTTGATCATCCCGCCCTTGATCACCAGCTTCGGCTTGGCGCCGAAGAAGCGCGGCTCCCACAGCACCAGATCGGCCATCTTGCCGACCTCGACCGAACCCAGCACGTGGCTGATGCCCTGCGCAATCGCCGGATTGATGGTGATCTTCGCCACGTAGCGCAACACGCGGAAGTTGTCGTGCTCCGCCGCGTCTTCCGGCAGCTTGCCGCGCGCGACTTTCATCGCATGTGCCGTCTGCATTACCCGCAGCCAGTTTTCGCCGACCCGCCCCATCGCCTGGGAATCGCTGGAAAACATCGACAGCACGCCCATGTCGTGCAGCACGTTTTCCGCCGCGATGGTTTCCGGCCGCACCCGGCTTTCGGAGAACGCCACGTCGGCCGGCACATTGGGATTGAGGTTGTGGCACACCATGATCATGTCGAACAATTCGGCCTGGCTGTTGATGCCGAACGGCAGCGTGGGGTTGGTGGAGCTCGGCAACACGTTCATCTGCGCGGCAACCTTGATGATATCCGGCGAGTGCCCGCCGCCGGCGCCTTCGGTGTGGAAGGTGTGGATGGTGCGCCCTTCAAAGGCGTCGATGGTGTCCTCGACGTAACCGCCTTCATTCAGGCTGTCGGTGTGCACCGCCACCTGAATATCCATGTCGTCGGCCACGCGCAACGCGTGGCGCAGCGCGGAATTGGTGGCGCCCCAGTCCTCATGCACTTTCAGCCCCGCCACGCCGGCGGCGATTTGTTCGACCAGCGGCGCAGCGTGCGAAGCGTGCCCCTTGCCGAGCATCCCCACGTTGACCGGCATCGTCTCGAAGGCGCGCAGCATGCGGTGGATATGCCAGGGCCCGGCGGTCACGGTGGTGCCGTTGGAGCCGTCGGTCGGCCCGACGCCGCCGCCGAAGAACGTCGTCACGCCGTTGGAGAGCGCATGCGCCGCCTGCTGCGGCGAAATGAAGTGGATATGCGTATCGATGCCGGCGGCGGTCAGGATCAGGTGCTCGCCCGAGATGGCGTCGGTGCTGACGCCCACCACCATGCCGGGCGTGACGCCGTTCATCATCGCCGGGTTGCCGCTTTTGCCGATGCCGGCGATCAGGCCGTTTTTGATGCCGACGTCCGCCTTGATCACCCCTTGCCGGGCGTCCAAAATCGTTACGTTGGTAATCACCAGATCCAGCACGTTATCGCTGGTTAATCGGTTGTCGGCGCCCATGCCGTCACGCAGCGACTTGCCGCCGCCGTAGACCGATTCCTCGCCGTAGCCGCGCAGGTCTTTCTCTATTTCAATAAACAGTTGCGTATCGCCCAAACGAATTTTATCGCCGGTGGTTGGGCCGAACAGCCCGGCATATTCTTGCCTGGAGAGAGTTGGCATGCGTTATTCCTCGCTCGTTTTCGTCGGCGCCTGATCGAGGTTTTTATAACCCAGCTCAATAGCTCGCTTTACATCTATCGTTTTCTTTACTCTTTCACCGGCCGCTACCGGGCTGTCCCCCGCCCAACCGTCCACCAGATTATTAAAACCGTAGACCGTTTGTTTGCCGCCGATGGCAATAAGCGCCACCTCAATCTCGTCACCGGGTTCAAAACGGATCGCCGTCGTGGCAATGATATTCAAACGCTTGCCAAAGGCGGCAGCGCGATCGAATTGCAAGGCTTTGTTGGCCTCAAAGAAATGAAAATGCGAACCGACCTGAATAGGCCTGTCGCCGGTGTTACGCACCGTTAAAATAAGGCTTTCGCGATCTTCATTAAAGGTAATGGGGTTTTCGGACAGGATATAGCCGCCGGGCGGCACGTGCTTTTCTGGGTCATGCTTTTTCATCGAAATACCTGTGCTGATAAGGTTTATCCGTGGCAATCAGGAACGCACACCGCACTTACTGAATCGGATCGTGCACCGTCACCAGGCGGCTGCCGTCGCTGAATATCGCTTCGACCTGCACGTGCGGGATCAGATCCGCCACGCCGTCCATCACGTCATCGCGGCTCAATACCTGCCGCGTGTCGTTCATGACTTCTTCCAGCGTTTTTCCCTCGCGGGCGCCTTCCAGCGCTGCGGTGGTAATAATCGCCACCGCCTCGGGGTAATTCAGCTTTATCCCTCTGGACTTTCGCTTTAATGCGACGTCGGCCAGGGTATAGACCATCAACTTTTCAATTTCTCTTGGCGTTAATTGCATGGGGCACTCCGATCTCGATAGGAATAATCAGACAAAACGAGGCCAAAGGTGATTAATAGTTAATAACCTTGCGTTATTTATTTGCGTTTATCTGACCCTCGAACAATCTAGGAGGTAATATTGAGATGATCAACCCACAACTTTATTCACGTTAGAGCATGAGTTATCCCACGCCATAAAAAAGTAACGGTGACATGATAGTTTTTATCGATAAAATTTCTTTTTTTCTCTTTCTGTTTCCACAATAAAACGATCAAAAAAAGCACAGCCCACTCTGCTTTGTTTTCACCACCTCAATAAAACCCAGAAAAATACCCTCCTCAGGCACCAAACCACCAATATTAAAGACATGTAACCAACGGTCAGAAAATATAATTAAATTTACAAATAAGACACGAACAAAAATACATTTTTAGTTAAAAACAATTTATCTATTCTATTGCTGATACCAATAAGTTCTTAAAAATAAAAAACCCGGCCGCAGCCGGGTTTGCCTCATTGCCGAGTTATTCAGCCTTGCTGACGAATGCGCGCCAACAGCGCGTCAATATGCTCGATCTGCGGCGCATTGACGATCAGCGTGCGCCCCAGTCCCAGCGCATGACGCTGGCAGTCGAGGCGCATGTCGGCGTCGGCGATGCTGTCCAGATCGGCGACGTGCGCCAGGCCGATGGTGCGCCGAATCAATTCGGTACCGCAGTACCCGACCGCATCGGCCCAGACCTGTTGCAGGAACTGCTCGGCGTAACCCGGCGTTGCCAGCGCCGCATCCCGGCTTTGCTGATGGCACAGCGCCAGGAAGCGATCGGCAAAGATCAGCCACAGCTCGCGCACATCCTGCAAGCGCTGCTCGCGCCCGGCGGCGGCGTCGCGCGGCCCGAACAGCCCCGGCAGCCCGCAATAGTTGAGCAGCAGATTGCCCAATGCGGTGCCGATATCGAAACCGATCGGGCCGTAGAAACCGAATTCGGCGTCAATCGCTTTCAACCGTCCTTCCGCCACGAAGATCGAACCGCTGTGAATATCCCCGTGCAGCAGCGCCTCCGCCTTGCTGAGAAAGCGATGTTTCAGGCCGGCGACGGCCAACTTCAGCGGCGTATCCTCACGCAGCGCCTGCACCTGCGGCAACAGCGCCGCCTCGAAGCGATTGCGCTCATGGTCGATATAAGGATCGGTAAAGAACAGATCTTCGGTGATCTGGCACAGCTCGGGATTGGTGAAACGGCTGACTTCCGCCTTCTTCTGCTGCGCCGACTGATAAAAATCGGAGGTGTGGAACAGCGTCTGCGCCAGGTATTCCGCCAGCTGCCCGGCCGCCAGCGGGTGATAGTTGCCCTGCACCAGCTCGCTGCGCCAGATGCGATGGTCGGAAAGGTCTTCCTGCACCATCACCGCCAATTCGGGATCGTGATGCAAGACTTTTACCGTATGCCGCGGGCAGAAGCCGCCGTGGACCAGCAGCGTTTCCGCTTCGATGCGCGCCCGATCCAGCGTCAACGGCCAGGATTCGCCCACGCAACGTACGTAAGGCAGCGCCTGTTTGACGATCACCCGGCTCACCCCTTCGCGATCGCAGATCTTGAACACCAGATTCAGGTTGCCGTCACCGATCTCGTCGGCGCTGACCAGTGCCTGCGGTTCAGACACCCGACCGTATTGGCGGGCGTATTCAACGGCGTCGGTAGCCGTAAACGTACGATAAAGCGACATTCCCCAACCCCTCTGTTCTCTCTCACCGATCCCAGCGATTCTGTTTATTTAGACGTAAAAGCATTTGGACGTCTATACATCTGGAAGTCATGTTGGCAGAATAGCGTTTCAGATGCAATAACCACGCAACAAGGAATTAACCGCCGATGCAAGCGCTTAACACCACCAGTTTGACCCTGCAGGACAACCGCCTTTGGATCCTCGATCAGCAAGCCCTGCCGCAGGAAAAGCGGTGGCGCGCCTGCGACAGCGTGGAGGAATTGGTCGGGCACATTCACAGCCTGCGGGTGCGCGGCGCGCCGCTGATCGGGCTGTCTGCCAGCCTGCTGTTGGCGCTGCTCGCGGAACGCGGTCTGCCGCGCGCCGAGCTGGAGCAGGCGCTGCACACGCTGCGCGCCGCCCGCCCGACGGCGGTCAACCTGATGAATAATCTGGATCGCATGAAGCTGGCGCTGGCGGAGCCTGATTGGGTGCCGGCGATGGTGAACGAAGCGCTGCGGTTGGTGGAAGAAGATCGCCAATTGTGCGATCGCATTGCCGATCACGGCGCTGGGCTGGTCAAGCCCGGCAGCCGCCTGCTAACCCACTGCAATACCGGCGGGTTGGCCACCGCCGGCGTCGGCACCGCCATCGGCGTGCTGCTGCACGCTCACCGGCAAGGCAAGGTGCAACAGGTGTGGGTCGATGAAACCCGGCCGCTGCTGCAGGGCGGCCGCCTGACCGCCTGGGAGCTGGGCGAGCTGGGCATTCCCTATCGCCTGATCTGCGATTCGATGGCCGCCAGCCTGATGGCACAGGGCCAGGTCGATGCGGTGTGGGTCGGCGCGGATCGCATCGCCGCCAACGGCGACGTCGCCAACAAAATCGGCACCTACAGCCTGGCGGTGCTGGCGCACTATCACGGCATCCCGTTCTACGTGGCCGCCCCGCACACCACTCATGATCCACACTGCCCGGACGGCGCAGCCATTCCGATCGAGCAGCGCGCGGCGGCCGAAGTCACCGGCGTTTCAGGCAGTTTTGGCACCTGCCAGTGGGCGCCGAACGAGGCACCGGTCTACAATCCGGCGTTCGACGTTACGCCGGCCAAGCTCATCAGCGGCTGGGTATTCGACAGCGGCGTGATTACGCCGCAGCAGGTTGAAGCGGGGATTTTCCGGCGGGCGCTGGGGTAACGCCCGCGGATTGACGCTCAGTCCAGACGTGGATAGTCATCGGCGATCTTGTCACCGGTGAAATGCGCCACCCAGCCTTCCGGATTGTCGAACACCCGGATCGCGGTGAAATGCGGGGCCGATCCCATATCGAACCAGTGCCGGGTGTTGGCCGGCACCGAGATCAGATCGTTCTTTTCGCACAGGATCTGGAAGATCTTGCCGTCCAGATGCAGGCAAAACAGCCCTGCGCCTTCGACGAAAAAGCGTACTTCATCTTCGCCGTGCGTATGTTCGGACAGAAATTTTTCACGCAGCGCCTGGCGCTGCTCATGGTCCGGCCGCATGCTGATCACGTCCCAGCTCTGGTAACCCTTTTCCGCCACCAGCCGGTCTATCTCATGCTGGTAGGCGGCGATCACCGCCTCCGGCTGCGGGTTGTCGCCCAGCTCGCGATCCGCCTGCCAGCGCTCAAAGCGCACGCCGATTTGCGCCAGCTGGCGCTGGATCTCCTGCGCATCGCGGCTCTGCCACAGCGGCTGCTGCGGCGCTTTATCGCTGAAAATGGTCAATCCACTCATGAGACGAACTCCCCTAAATCGATACGATCAAAACGGTTAACCTGCGGATGCCGGCTCTGGTTGTCCGCGTCATCGCGGATCAGCTGGCAGGTATGCCAGCCGGCGGCCTGCGCCGCATCCAGCTCCTGACGGATATCGGACAAAAACAGCAGCTCGTTGGGCGCGATGCCGATAGCCTGCGCGATGTTGCGGTACGACGCGGTTTCACGCTTGGCGCCGACGTGCGTATCGAAATAGCCGCTGAACAGCGGCTGCAGATCGCCCGCGTCGCTGTGGCCGAACAGCAGCTTCTGCGCCTCCACCGAACCGGAGGAATAGACGTAGAGCTTCACTCCCTGCCGCTGCCAGGCGGCCAACTGCCCCGCGACTTCCGGGTAAAGATGCCCGCGGAAATCCCCTTCGCGGTAACCGCTGCGCCAGATGATGCCCTGCAACGCCTTGAGCGCGGTGGATTTGCGATCTTCATCCATAAAGCGGTACAGGGCGGCGATCAGCGCGTCGAGATCTGCCTGCGGCTGGTCAATTTCAGCGCGCAGCGCCGCCAGCGGCGCGGCGACTTCGCTCTCAGCGGCATGGCGGCGCACAAAATCCGCCAGCCGTTCGCGAGCGTAAGGAAACAGTACCTGATGCACAAAGCGAATATCGCTGGTGGTGCCCTCAATGTCGGTCACGATAGCGCGGATCATTTCGCCTCCAGTAAGCGGCGTTGCAGTTCACACTGGAACAGGAATTCCAGCCCTTCGAGATGGCGGCGGGCTTCCGCCACCTGGCTCCCCCAGCAATACAGGCCGTGGCCGCGTACCAGAAAGCCGTATTGCAGCGGCGTGGCCTCGGCATAGGCCGCCACGCGCGCCGCCAACCGGGGGATGTCCTGATCGTTATCAAAAATGGGGATCGCCACGCTGTCCAGGTGGCTGCGCTGGCCGGCCAGCGACTTCTGCATTTCGTACCCCTGTAGTACCAGCGCATCGCCGCGCTCCACCCGCGACAGGACGGTAGCGTTGACGGAATGGGTATGCAGCACCGCGCCGGTATGCGCAGACAGGCGGTAGAGCAGCGTGTGCAATCCGGTCTCCGCCGACGGCGTGCGGCCGCTCGGCACATGATTGTCGGCGATATCTACCAGCAGAAAATCGGCGGCGCTCAGGCTGCCCTTGTCTTTGCCGGACTCGGTAACCAGGCACTGACGTTCATCCAGGCGCAGCGACATGTTGCCGCCGGTCGCCGGGCACCAGCCTTTATCGCCAATCCAGTGGCAGGCCGCCAGCAATTCGGTAAGTTGCTGATTCTCCGTCATTATTATCGTTTCCCATTCGGTAAGGCGGGCGGCAGATGAAACTTAGCCTGCCGCATGGCGGGCTAAGCACCTTTTCGCATTTAGCCATCTAAGCGTCTTGATTGCCAAATACTAGCATCGTGTTATATTGACGGCAATATAAGCGCCTGGAGTATTCACCTGCTATGAGCACTTCCGCATTGATTCCCGAAAGTAAACTGCCCTCATTGGGCACTACCATCTTTACTCAGATGAGCGCACTGTCGCAGCAGCACCAGGCGATCAACCTGTCGCAGGGTTTCCCCGATTTCGACGGCCCGGACTACCTGAAAGAGCGTCTGGCCTGGCACGTCGCCCAGGGCGCCAACCAATATGCGCCGATGACCGGCGTGGCGCCGTTGCGCGAAGCCATCGCCGACAAAACCGCCGAGCTGTATGGCTGGCAGCCGGACGCCACCGCCGAAGTAACCGTCACCGCCGGCGCCACCGAAGCGCTGTTCGCCGCCATCAGCGCGCTGGTGCGCCCCGGCGATGAGGTGGTCTGTTTCGATCCCAGCTACGACAGCTATGCGCCGGCGGTCACGTTGGCCGGCGGCGTACTCAAACGCATCGCCCTGCAGCCGCCCGCGTTTGCCGTGGATTGGCCAAAGTTCGCCGCCGCGCTGTCGCCGCGCACCCGCCTGGTGATCGTCAACACGCCGCACAACCCGTCCGCCACCACCTGGCAGGCGGAAGACATGCAGCAGTTGTGGCATGCTATCGCCGAACGCGAAATCTACGTGCTCAGCGACGAGGTTTACGAGCACATCTGCTTTGCCAAAGGCGGGCACGCCAGCGTGCTGGCACACCCGCAGCTGCGCCAACGCGCGATCGCGGTGTCCTCTTTCGGCAAAACCTTCCACATGACCGGCTGGAAAGTGGGCTATTGCGTGGCACCCGCCGCGCTGAGCGCCGAGGTGCGCAAAGTGCATCAATACCTGACCTTTTCGGTCAATACCCCGGCCCAGCTGGCGCTGGCGGATAGCCTGCGCACCGAGCCGGAGCACTGGCGACAGCTGCCGGCGTTCTATCGCGCCAAACGCGACCGCTTTGTGCAGGCGCTGACGAGCAGCCGACTGGAAATTTTACCCTGCACGGGTACATACTTCTTGCTGGCGGACTACAGCGCCATCTCCGATCTGGACGATGTGGCATTCTGCCATTGGTTAACCGAGCACGTGGGCGTGGCGGCCATTCCGCTGTCGGTCTTCTGTGCCGATCCTTTCCCCCATAAATTGATCCGGCTGTGCTTCGCTAAACAGGACGCCACGCTGGATGCAGCTGCGGAGCGGTTATGTCGACTTTAAAAATTACCCTGTTGCAGCAACCGCTGGTCTGGCGCGACGGCCCCGCCAACCTGGCGGCTTTCGATGCGTTGCTGGCGCCGATCGTCGGCCGAGATCTCATCGTCTTGCCGGAGATGTTCACCACCGGTTTCGCCATGGATGCCGGCGAGAGCGCCCTGCCCGAACAGCAGGTGATCGACTGGCTGCACGGTTGGGCGGTGAAAAGCCACGCGTTAATCGGCGGCAGCGTGGCGCTGAAAACTGACGAAGGTGCGGTCAACCGCTTCCTGCTGGTCGAGCCGGGCGGCCAGGTGCACGCCTATGACAAACGCCACCTGTTCCGCATGGCCGGCGAACATCTGCACTACCAGGCCGGCAACCGACGTGAAATCTTCGAGTGGCGCGGCTGGCGCATCCTGCCGCAGATCTGCTACGACCTGCGTTTCCCGGTCTGGGCGCGCTATCAGCAGGATTACGATCTGGCGCTGTACGTCGCCAACTGGCCGGCGCCGCGCAGCAGCCATTGGCAAACGTTGCTGGCGGCGCGGGCGATTGAAAACCAGGTGTACGTGGCGGGCTGCAACCGGGTGGGCGACGATCCCAACGGCCTGAGCTACAGCGGGGATAGTTTAATCATCAGCCCTCAGGGCGAGATCCTGGCGGATGCGGAGCCCGGCGCGGCCACGCGGCTGGACGCCGAGCTGTCGCTGGAAACCCTGCAGAGTTACCGCAGCGCCTTCCCGGCCTGGCGCGATGCCGACAGCTTTCTGCGTTTAGACTGATTCCCGGCCCCAAGCCGATAACACAAGGAGAAGTGATATGGATATGACGACGCTCTTGCTCTATACCGTGGCCGTCGCGGCGGTCACCATCATACCGGGCCCAACCATGCTGTTGGCGCTCAATCACGACGCCACCAAAGCGCCGCCTGCGGTATTGCAGGCGCGGCGCTGTCCGACCTGCTGTTGATTGGCGCCGTCGGCTGCGGCCTGGGGGCGATATTGCAAGCTTCCGAACAACTTTTCACGCAGGTCAAATGGGCCGGCGCCGCTTATTTATTCTATCTCGCCTACCAACTGTGGCGTGCCTCGCAGGCGGTGCAGGACACCATGCCCGGCGCCCGTAACGGCCGCACTGCGTTTATGCGCTCGCTGTTGGTCGCACTTTCCAATCCCAAAGGGCTGCTGGCCGGATTGGCCGTCGCCCTGAGCCTCTATCGCCGCAACGCGTCGTCTTAGGGATGCTGTTCTGCATCATAGACGTTCCAGGCGGCCTGCAACGCTTCGCCCTGCTTGCCGGCGAAACCGAGCCGGTTCAGCACGGCCTCCAGCGCCGCCAGGGTTTGCAGCACACAATCCTTGCGCGCGTTGTAGCCCATGGTGCCGATGCGCCAGATCTTGCCCTGTAGCGGGCCAAACGAAGTGCCGATTTCAATGGCGAAGTCGTTCAGCATCATCTGCCGCACCTGTTCGCCATGCACCTGCGGCGGGATCACCACGCCGAGCACGTTGTTCATGCGGTGCTCGGGATCGCCGAACACCGCCAGCCCCATACCCCGAATGCCCGCCAGCATCGCCGCGCCGTGCAGCCGGTGGCGGGCGATGGTGTGATCCAGCCCTTCTTCTAGGATCACCCGCGCGCATTCTCGCGCCGCGAACAGCATGCTGGTGGCTTCGGTATGGTGATTCAGACGCTCCGGGCCCCAATAATCCATGATCATGCCGATATCGAAATAGTTGGAGTAGATCATCTCGTCGTCGCCGTCGACATGCTCGGCGATACGGATCCCCTGCTCCACGCATTTACGGCGGCGCACGATTTCTTCAAACTGCGGACCAAGAGTGACCGGCGAACTGCCGGGGGGGCCGCCCAAGCACTTCTGCAGCCCGGCGGAGACCGCATCCAGCCCCCAGGCATCGGTTTCCAACGGGTTACCGCCGAAGGAGGCGGTCGCATCGGTGTAAAACAACACGCCGTGGCGACGGCAGATATCGCCCAGTTCATGCAGCGGCTGCAGCATGGTGGTGGAGGTGTCGCCTTGTACCGTCAGCAGCAGGCGCGGGCGCGCTCGCTTAATCGCGTCCTCGATGAGATCGGCGCTGAACACCTCGCCCCACGGCATCTCGATCGTGTGCACTTCGGCGCGGCAGCGGCGGGCGATCTCGCACAGCAGATGCCCAAAGCGGCCGAATACCGGCACCAGCACCTTATCGCCCGGACGAATGGCGGAAATCAGCAGCGCCTCGATACCGGCGCGTGAGGTGCCGTCCACCAGCATCGTCCAGCGATTCTCGGTGCGGAACAGCGCGCGATACAGCGCCATGACCTGATTCATGTAACCGGTCATCGCCGGATCATACTGACCGATCAGTTGGCTCGACATGGCTCGCAGCACGCGCGGATCGGCATTGATCGGCCCCGGCCCCATCAGCAAACGCGCCGGCGGGTTAATCTGATCGAATTGCGAGATATCCAACATGTTCATTCCCTGTCAGCTTAGTAAGTTATTGAGTTATGCCTTCAGCGTCGAAACGACGTTTGTTTGCTGCCCAACAGCCTACTCTCGATAAGGACTCTGTTGAAACAAAAGGTTCTTACGAAGATTTAATGAAACCAAAATAATACAATGAGATGACCGATCCGCCTTAAACAACGGAAGGTGGGTGAAGGAAAGGAAATGATCTGCCGCGTTTAACGCAGCTCCAATTCGTGCAGCGCCTGCAACAGTTCGGCGACGTGATGAATGCGTTGCCGCCTTTGGCGGCATAGCAGTCGAACGCTGGCACGCTAGCGATTATTCGTTGATCGGAAATGGCAACGGCATGCCCTTCTCCAGCGCCGATGTTGGAAAAGGGCTACGCATTCAGCACCAGTAGGCCATGAAGTTGACGGTAGCGCGATCCAGATCGCGTTCGCCGATCAGATAACGCCGCAGCGTTTTCACCGTGGAAGACTCGGCCGCCACCCAGGCATAAAAAGCGTTACCGCCGGCCGCCCGCTCCCACAACACCTCATCACTCAGGCTGCTTTCCGCCAGGGACTGCGCCTGCGCACACGCCGACGCGGGGATATCGACCCGCTGGCGCACCGCCTCCACCAGCAGCGTGCCATGCGCCAGTTGGCGGCCCACGTCACGCGGCAGCCAGTAAACCTCGGCGAACGGGAAACGGGCCAAATCCAGGCAATCCCCCGCCACCGGCACCTCGAAAAATGCCTGCACCCGCGGCGGATTGGCCTGCTGCGCCAGCTGCTCCAGAATACCCATCGCCGCCGGCACCGCCGTCTCATCGGCGATCAACAACGCCTGCTGCAACTGCGCCGGCGGCGCCCATTCATAGCCGCCGCTGTCGCCGTCGAAGTCAGCGTTGGGGGCGACCGTCTGAAGGGCGTCACCCGGCTCGGCGTGGGTCGCCCAGGCGGAGGCCGGGCCGTTCACGCCATGCAGCACGAATTCGACATCCATCTGATTCTGCTCACGGCGCAGCGCACGCAGCGTATAGGTGCGCATCACCGGACGCTGTTCTTTGGGGATCGCCATGTAATCGCCGTACCAGTCCGGGCCGTTGACCAACTGCGGGATCTTGCCGTCCGCCGCCGGGAACAACAGTTTGATGCGCTGATCCGGCGCTTCCAGCTTCATCCGATGAATATCCGCACCTTCAAACACGCAGCGCACCAGCGAAGGTGAAATCAGCGTTTTGCTTTTCAAGGTGATATCAAAAATTCTGTAGCTGGCGGACATGTTCTCGATTCTCCGGCAACGGCTGTCGCTTATACGTATGGCCGATCGGCTACCGTTTGACGGCGTGGAGTGCGCGATCGTGCAGCGGGTAAAATGTTAATAAAACTAATTAATTACGTTAATGTATCGCAAAAAATCATATCATGATTTTATTGATAACAAGAAACGTTATTGATAAAAGAATCATTCTCAAAAATAACGTAATAACAATATCACCTGGGAAATAACGATGAAACGCAAACACCTTTGGGTATTGAACCCTTGTCTGCTGGCAATGCTTGCGCCAGCGGCTTGGGCAGAGGATCAGAAAGCCGGCAACGAAGAACAGTTGGTGGTCTCCGCCAGCCGTTCGCACCGTAGCGCGGCGGAAATGGCGCAGACGACCTGGATCATTGAAAGCCAGGAGATCGAACAGCAGGTTCAGGGCGGTAAAGAGATCAAGGACATGTTGGCGCAGATGATCCCCGGCATGGACGTCAGCGGCCAGGGCCGCACCAACTATGGCATGAATATGCGCGGCCGTTCGATGATGGTGATGATCGACGGCGTACGCCTGAATTCATCGCGCAGCGACAGCCGCCAATTGGATTCGATCGATCCGTTCAATATCGATCATATTGAGGTGATTTCCGGCGCGACCTCGCTGTACGGCGGCGGCAGCACCGGCGGCCTGATCAACATCGTCACCAAAAAGGGGCAACGAGAACAGCAGGTCGAATTACAGATCGGCGGTAAAACCGGCTTTGGCGGCCATAACGATCACGACGAAAATGTGGCGGCGGCGGTCAGCGGTGGCAACGACAACGCCTCGGGACGCCTGTCCGTTTCTTACCAACGCTACGGCGGCTGGTATGACGGCAAAGGCAACGAGGTGCTGATCGACAATACCCAAACCGGCCTGCAGTATTCCGATCGCCTTGACGTGATGGGCACCGGTACCCTCAACATCGACGAACACCAACAGCTGCAGCTGACCACTCAATACTATAAAAGCCAATCCGACGGCGATCACGGCCTGTTCCTGGGAGAGAACTTTACGGCGGTGACCGGTAACGCCAAGGCATACAACAGCGGTAACTTAAATTCCGACCGTATCCCCGGCACCGAACGCCATCTGATCAACCTGCAGTATTCCAACACCGATTTCCTCGGCCAGGATTTGGTGGCGCAGGTCTACTACCGCGACGAAACCCTGACCTTCTACCCGTTCCCGACGCTGGCGGGCAAAGCGCCGAACTATTACGTCAGCAGCATTGGCGCTTCGCAGCAAAAAACCGATTTCTACGGCGGCAAGTTGACGTTAAACAGCAAGCCTGTCGATGCGCTGACGCTGACTTACGGCATCGACGCCGAGCATGAGAGCTTCAACGCCAACCAACAGTTCTTCAACCTGGCGAAGGCGCAACAGTCCGGCGGCATGACGCTGGAGAACGCCTACAATACCGGCCGCTACCCGAGCTATACCACCAGCAACCTGGCGTCGTTCCTGCAGGCCAGCTACGACATCAACCCGATCTTCACCCTGAGCGGTGGCGTGCGTTACCAGTACACCGAAAACAAGATTGACGACTTCGTCGGCTATAACCAGCAGCAGGCGATCGCCACCGGCGCCGCGACTTCTGCCGACGCGATACCGGGAGGGAAAACCGACTACAACAACGCGCTGTTCAACGCCGGCCTGCTGGCGCACCTGACCGATCGTCAGCAAACCTGGTTCAACTTCTCTCAGGGCTTCGAGATCCCGGATCCTGGCAAGTATTACGGCAACGGCACCTACGCGTTGAACGGCGGCCATTACCAATTGCTGAAGAGCGTCAACGTCGGTGATTCCAAGCTGGAAGGCATCAAGGTCAATGCCTACGAGCTGGGTTGGCGCTATACCGGCGATAACCTGCGCACGCAAATCGCCGCCTACTATTCGCTGTCCGACAAGAGCATCGCCATCAACAAAACCGACATGACCATCAACGTCAATGCGGATAAGCGCCGCATCTACGGGGTGGAAGGCGCGGTAGATTATTTCTTTGAAGACAGCGACTGGAGCGCCGGTACCAACTTCAACGTTATCCGTTCCGAAACCAAGGTCAACGGCGAATGGAAGAAGCTGGTAGTCGATACCGCCAGCCCATCGAAAGTCACCGCCTATGTCGGCTGGGCGCCGGGCGACTGGAATCTGCGCTTACAGTCGCAGCAAACCTTCGACGTGTCGGACGACGGCGATTACACCAAGGCCAATTCCACCCAGGGCCGCAAGATCGATGGCTACAACACCCTCGACTTCCTCGGCAGCTATAGCCTGCCGGTGGGGAAAATCAGCTTCAGCATGGAAAACCTGCTGGACAAGGAGTACACCACCGTTTGGGGCCAACGCGCGCCGATCCTGTACAGCCCGACCTACGGCTCGCCTGAGCTGTATAGTTATAAAGGCCGCGGACGCACCTTCGGCTTGAACTATTCGGTGTTGTTCTGAGGATAAGGGGCCGGTCTGCCGGCCCCGTTTATTGGGCTGTACCGTTTTGCAGAGAGCAGAAACGACGAAGCCCTGAGTTATCGCTAACTCAGGGCTTCTGAATAGTGGCGGAACGGACGGGGCTCGAACCCGCGACCCCCTGCGTGACAGGCAGGTATTCTAACCAACTGAACTACCGCTCCGCGCCATTCCCTCTTGCGGGGGAACGAGGCGCATATTACGGACGCCTCTCGGTTCCGTCAACGCCTTTTTCTCACCAAATGAACCGTTTGCACAGTTTTTCAACGAAGGTTCATCCGGTGCGTTTTTTTCGTGCAACAATGCCGTTACTCGGCCGGCGCACCGCGCCACAGGCAGCTGCCGCCCTTTTTCGCCACCAGATCCAGACGCGCCTCGTGCGCCTTCACTTCTTCGTCGCTGGCGTAGACCACTTTCATCGCGGTCGCCGGGCGGACAATGCGCTGAATTTCTTGCGCAGCGTCGTTTTGCTGGGTATCACCCTCCATCTGGAACGCTATCGAGGTCTGACCGCCGGTCATCGCCAGATAGACTTCCGCCAGGATCTCGGCATCGAGCAATGCGCCGTGCAGCGTACGCTTGCTGTTGTCTATCTCATAACGGCTGCACAAGGCATCGAGGTTGTTGCGCTTGCCCGGGAACAGGCGGCGCGCCATCAGCAGGCTGTCGGTGATGGTGCAGAAGGTCTCGGTCTTCGGGATGCCCTGCTGCAACATGCGGAATTCGTGATCCATAAAGCCGATGTCGAACGCCGCGTTATGGATCACCAACTCGCCGCCGCGGATAAAGTCGAGGAATTCGTCGGCAACCTGATCGAAGGTCGGCTTGTCGGCCAGGAAATCGTCGCTGATACCGTGTACGCCGTAAGCTTCCGGATCCACCAGCCGATCCGGCTTGATGTAAACGTGGAAATTGCGCCCGGTCAGGCGGCGGTTAATCACCTCCACCGCACCGATTTCGATGATGCGGTGCCCTTCGTAGTGCACCCCAAGCTTGTTCATACCGGTGGTTTCGGTATCGAGGACAATCTGTCTGGTGGTTGTAGAGATCATATTGCAGTGCTCACAGCGCTCGTTTATGTCAGACTTGGCTTTTATAAAACTGATAGGAAGAGTCTACCAGAGATGCTCAAACAGGTAGAAATTTTCACCGATGGCTCCTGCCTTGGCAATCCCGGCCCTGGGGGTTACGGTGCGATATTACGCTATAAGCAGACGGAAAAAACCTTCAGCGAGGGTTTTCGTCTGACGACCAATAACCGCATGGAAATGATGGCGGCGATCGTGGCGCTGGAAGCGCTGACCGTACCCTGCGCCGTGACGCTCAGCACCGACAGCCAGTATGTGCGCCAGGGCATCACCAGTTGGATCCATAACTGGAAGAAGCGCGGCTGGAAAACCGCCGACAAAAAGCCGGTCAAGAATGTCGATCTGTGGCAGCGGTTGGATCTGGCCATTCAGCGCCACGAGGTAAAATGGGAATGGGTCAAGGGCCACGCCGGCCACCCGGAGAACGAACGTTGTGACGTGCTGGCGCGCGAAGCGGCCGGCAAACCGACGCAGGAAGACGTCGGTTACCAGCCGGAAGCCTAAGGCAGTTTGCGGTAACTCTTGGTCGCGCCCACCGCGCGGCTGAGAGAAGGCTTTCTCGCCCCCAGTTTCATCGGCGTGGGCGTCAGCGGCAAGGTGCGTTTGCGCGCCACAATCACGCTCATGCAGCCCAGCGCCGGCAAATGGGTGCATAAAAATTTTCCGCCCTGGCGATGCCACGGCAGCACGTGAAAACGCGCCTGGTGCAGCACCTCATAATTCAGCAGGCTAAGCCAATCCAGCAGCCGCATCTGGGTAAACATGCGGCTGACATAGGGCTGACGGCGACGCAATCCGGGCACCAGCTTGCCCAATCCCAACAGGCTAAACGGATTGAAGCTGCTGATAACCAACCAGCCGTCGTCGATCAATACCCTGTCCACCTCGCGCAACATGCGGTGCGGATCGTCCGCGTAGGACAGCGTATGCGCCAACAGGCAGGCATCCACCGACTTGGCGGCAAACGGTAGTTGATAAGCATCGGCGATCACCTGCAGCCCTTCGCCCTCCAGCCCTACGTTGACCTGATGGGAAATCGCGCATTTGTCCGTGGCCAACTCGGCGCTGAGCATGCCCATCTTCAGCAGATGGAAACCGAACAGCTTCGGCCACCAGGGTTGCAACTGCCGCTCGAGCGCTTCACGATAGTACTCCCCCCACGGCAGCTCCGCCCAGGACTGCGGGCCGGTGAGCTTTTGTAGAGTATGGGCTGGTTTCATGATTTATTATCTTCTTTCAAGCCGTTGCCAACGAGAGGTACACCATGAATCTTATCAGCATTCCCGCCTTCCAGGACAATTACATTTGGTTATTGGATGACCGGCAGGGACGCTGCATTATCGTCGATCCAGGTGAGGCGCAGCCGGTGCTCGAAGCGCTGCAGCGCCTGCAGCTGGTGCCGGCGGCGATCCTGCTGACCCACCACCATCACGATCACGTCGGCGGCGTGGCGCAGATCGTGGCTCAGTATCCCGGCCTGGCCGTCTATGGGCCGCAAGAAACCGCAGACAAAGGCGCCAATCACATCGTCCGCGACGGCGACACCTTTGACATCGATGGGCGCCAGTACAGGACGTTCGCCGTCCCCGGCCATACGTTAGGCCATGTGGCATTCTATAGTGCTCCTTATCTGTTCTGCGGCGACACAATGTTCTCTGCCGGCTGCGGCAGGCTGTTTGAAGGCACCGCCAAACAAATGTACGACTCATTTCAACAACTCGCGCAACTTCCCGATAACACCTTAATTTGCTGCGCGCATGAATATACTCTTTCAAATCTTAAGTTTGCGCGGGCTATTTTGCCGGAAGATCGAGAGATTGAAACATATCAACAACATGTTGAAGCGTTAAGGGCAAAAGGCCAAGCCAGCGTGCCGACCACATTGCAATTAGAGCGCAAAATTAACCTGTTTTTACGTTGCCATGACACTGATTTACAAAAGAAATTAGGCTTTAATTCACCACCGGAAAGCCTTCATTCAGTTTTTTCCGAATTACGCCTGCGGAAAGATAACTTCTAAGCTTTTAGTTGTGTTATTTGGCGAAGCAAAGTATTATTGCTCGTCTTTTAAGCAACTACATTGACACACACATGAAGGCTAAAGCGATATTTCTCGCCTCAGTCTTGCTAGTGGGTTGCCAGTCGTCCAGGCAGGACGCACCGGCGCCAGAACAGCATGCACAGAGTTTGTCTTCGGCTGGTCAAGATGGTGAAGCAGGAGAGTACACAGCAAATGGCCGAGCGAGCTCGGCGCGGTGGTTGGATAACAACAGTCCCGCCGCGCAACAGGACCTGTGGAACTTCATTAGCGACGAGCTGAAGATGGAGGTTCCGGAAAATTCCCGGATCCGTGATCAGAAAAGAAAGTACTTAAAAAGTAAGAGCTATCTCCACGATGTAACATTACGGGCAGAGCCGTACATGTACTGGATAGTCGGGCAGATTAAGAAACGTAATATGCCGATGGAACTGGTACTGCTACCCATAGTGGAGAGCGCTTTTGACCCACACGCCACGTCAAGTGCCAACGCCGCAGGGCTATGGCAAATCGTGCCGCAAACGGGTCGTAATTATGGTTTGAAAAACAATCAGTGGTATGACGGTCGACGCGATGTCGTCGCCTCGACAACCGCTGCGCTTAACATGATGCAACGCTTGAACCGCATGTTTAACGGCGACTGGTTACTGACCGTAGCCGCCTATAACAGTGGTGAAGGCCGCGTGATGCAAGCGGTGAAGGCAAACAAACGCCAGGGTAAGCCAACCAATTTCTGGGCACTATCGCTTCCGCGTGAAACGTCAATCTATGTCCCGAAAATGCTGGCGCTGAGCGACATCATCAAGAACAGCAAGAAGTACGGCGTGAAACTCCCGAAAACGGATGAAACCCGTGCGCTGGCGCGTATCGATGTCGGACAGCAGATCCAGCTGACTCAGGCGGCTGAGATGGCAGGGCTTTCGGTCACCAAGATGAAAGCGTATAACCCAGGCTACAAAAAAGGCGTTACGGCACCTAACGGGCCCCATTACATCATGGTTCCCAAAGGGCACGCCGATCAGCTGAAAGACTCGCTGGCCGATGGCCAGATCGCCGTGACTCAGCCAACGACGCAGTTGGCGAAGAACAGCGGTTTGTCCGGTGGCAGTTCGTATAAAGTACGCTCCGGCGACACTTTATCGGGCATTGCCAAGCGGCTGAACGTTAAAACCAGCGATTTGCAGAGTTGGAACAACTTGCGCGCCAAGAGCGCCCTAAAAGTTGGGCAAACCCTGCAAGTGGCCAGCAATACGGGCAGTAACAGCAGTATCACCTATCAGGTTCGTAAAGGTGATTCGCTCGCCAGTATTGCACGTCGTCACGGCGTCGATATTAACGACGTGATGCGTTGGAATTCAACGCTCGCCAAAGGCAGTCTGCAACCCGGTCTGAAGTTGACCCTGTTTGTCGGCAACAAGCTAACGCCGGATACCTAAATTTCCGGCACAAAAAAAGCACCCCTCGGGGTGCTTTTTTATTACCTGTGATTCACCAGACGGGGGAATCTTTTTCCGGGTGGAACTCCACCAACAACGGATTGTGATCCGACGCGCTGGTCACCAGCACCGACGCCTCCACGACCCCCAGGTTACGGTAAAACACGAAATCCAGCGGACGGCCAAAGGCCTTGCGACGGTGATCGTCGGTGAAGCTAACCTCACGCAGCGCCATTTCGCCGGCAAAGTCATACAGCGCATTGATACGTTTACGGCTCCAGGCGTTGAAGTCCCCCGCCATGATCACCGGCCCCCGGTGGCTGGCGATCTGCTCGCCAATCGGCCCCAGCTGCTTGCTGTAGACGTCGACTCCCAGGCTAAAATTCACCGCATGGATATTCACCACCATCAACAGCTCGCCATTGTACAGCGGGTAAACGGTGATCAAGGCCGACTTGGACAGCCGCAGCAGCGGCTCACGTTCACGCAGCGGGCAGCAGTAAACCGGATGAGCAGCTGCCAGCGTCATCACGCCGGAAGGATGTTGCGGCAACACAAAGGCCGGCACCTGATCGGCCGCCAGATAGTTGGCGGTAGCGTAGCTCACCAGCTCCGGCGTGGTTTGCGCCTCTTGCAACAACACCAGCTGCGCATCTTTGCCATGATTTTTCAGCACCGAAAGCCAGTCGGCTCGTTGCTGTTTGAAAATATTCCATACCATGACGCGCAAAGCGCCGGTCGTCGGCAGCGCAGCCCCTGGCGGCAACGGCTGGTTAACGGCGCCAGGAAAAATTCGTTCGACTGGCTGGCCTGCAACATACCTCATTGCATAAGTTCGTTTCGGCACGCGATTCGCCTATTACCCATTAGCATGAAACTGGCGATGGAGACTTCGCCAACGGTGAATTGATTATACGCCTGCCCCGCACAGAGGGCATGGCTTTTACAGGCATAACCTTCTCAGTTATAGGGGCCGTCTGCGGTGATTTCAATATTCTGAGGGTATAGCTGTGTAAAGGTGACGCATCAGAGGTGAAAAATGCGAAAAGGCCAGCAAAGTGCGCACGGGATATCGGAATGTACAGGTTCGCGCTCAAGTGGGTGACGGCGATGCTCCGACGTGATTAAATGACGAAATCGCTCAAAATTTCAAACGATGTTTGCCCGTGGAGCAAAAATGAAAGCGAATTCGGACGAGCTTATCACCTTCGTCACCGTAGTGGAGAGCGGCAGCTTCAGCCGGGCGGCAGAGCGCCTGCAGCAGGCCAACTCCGTGGTTAGCCGTACGGTAAAAAAACTGGAGAGCAAGCTGGGCGTGACCCTGCTCAACCGTACGACACGCCAAATCAGCCTGACACAGGAAGGCGAAAACTACTTTCGGCAGGTGCAAAAGGTGTTGAGCGATATGGCCGCAGCGGAAAATGCGTTGCTGGAAAGCCGCCAACGCCCGCAGGGGCTGCTGCGCGTCGATGCCGCAACGCCGGTCGTCTTGCATCTGTTGACGCCGCTGGTCGCCGAGTTTCGTGAACGCTATCCGGAAATGTCGCTGTCGTTGGTCTCTTCGGAAAACTTCATCAATTTGATCGAACGGAAAGTGGATATCGCAATCCGCGTCGGCGAGCTGACGGACTCTACGCTGAAAGCGCGCAAGCTAATGGCCAGCTATCGGCGCATCCTGGCCTCCCCCGCCTACCTGGCGCAGTATGGCGCGCCAAAGACGGTGGCCGATCTGGAACACCATTGCTGCATCGGCTTTAACGACCTGCCTAACCTAAACCGCTGGCCGCTGGCCTGTGCCGATGGTCGCCAACTGGAGATCGTTCCAGGGCTGACCACCAACAGCGGCGAAACCCAGCGCCACCTGTGCCTGCACGGCAACGGCATCGCCTGCCTGTCGGACTTTATGAGTGATGAAGACGTCAAACGCGGGGATCTGGTCCCTCTCCTGGTGGGGGACACGCTGCCACTCGAAATGCCGATCAACGCGGTGTACTACAGCGATAGCGCCGTCAGTAACCGCCTGCGCAGCTTTATCGATTTTATCAGCGAGCGGTTAAAGTGATAAAAAAGGCGCTCTCTCGAGCGCCTGAGGTCATCATATCTGAAGATTAGTCCCAGTTGGGTGCCAGACCTTCCGGGCTGACCAATCGGCCGTTGCTTTCCAGCGCGGCAATCTGTGCCATATCTTCATCACTCAGCTGTAGCTGCTGCGCTAACAGGTTGCTTTCCAGGTTTTCACGCTTGGTCGAGGAAGGGATCACCGCGTAGCCGAGCTTCAGCGCCCAGGCCAGGACCACCTGTGCCGGCGTCGCATTGTGCCGCGCCGCGATACGCTTGATCGTCTCCTCCTGCAACGCTTTGCCATACGCCAGCGTCATATAAGAGGTGATGGCAATGCCATGCTGCCGTGCGAACGCCACCACTTTCTCATTCTGCAAGAACGGCGACAGTTCGATCTGGTTGGTTGCGATCTGATCGGCACCGACCGCGTCAATCGCCTGCTGCATCAGATCGACCGTGAAATTGGATACCCCTATCTGACGGGTTAGCCCCAATCGCTTGGCTTCCAGCAATTCAGCCATAAACTCGGCGACCGACACTTCATCATTTGGCGATGGCCAGTGAATCAATGTCAGATCGACATACGAGGTCTGCAGTTTGACCAAGCTGTCTCGCAGGCTGGGAATTAATGACCCCTTGGCCAGATTCGCAATCCAGATTTTGGTCGTGATGAACAGCTCGTCACGCGGCACACCGCTGGCGGCGATAGCCTGGCCGACGGCCGCTTCGTTTTCATAGATCTGTGCGGTATCGATAGCCCGATAGCCCAGTTCCAGCGCCGTGCTCACCGAGTCGATAACGACCTGATCCTGAAGGCGGAAAGTACCTAAACCAAATGCAGGAATGCTCACAATGTTTACTCTCTCATTAGTGGATAAATAGCGATGCGAGAGAGTATGGCAATATTTTTAGTGATCAAAAACGCCAGGTTCGGCATAAGACTTTTGACCAACGGGCAACAATATTGAGGAAAAGCGGCAGGAACGGTGGCAAATTCGACGATATTCCGTGAATTTTGCATATGAAAAAGCCCTGAGTCAGAGACTCAGGGCTTATCAATTAAGTGGCGGAACGGACGGGGCTCGAACCCGCGACCCCCTGCGTGACAGGCAGGTATTCTAACCAACTGAACTACCGCTCCACCGATTCTTTTACGTTGCATCTCTCGATGCCGGCAAAATCGCGCTCTGCGATTTGCGCATTACCAGTCGTCACACTGATAACGTTTATTTGATGCCTGGCAGTGTCCTACTCTCGCATGGGGAGACCCCACACTACCATCGGCGCTACGGCGTTTCACTTCTGAGTTCGGCATGGGGTCAGGTGGGACCACCGCGCTATTGC